>NZ_QTXO01000001.1:0-638146 GCF_003461685.1 Clostridium sp. AF12-41
CATAAAATGATTTCCAGGCTTTATCCAGCTGCTTGCAGGTCTCCTGCGCTGTCTGGGACGGAAGCTGTCTATACCACAGATCTCCTTTATGCGCTTTCTTCTGATAATACCAGTCAGGATACTTCTCCAGCCCCAATTCTTTATATCGACGGCGTTCATAGTTGCAGACATTCCAGAGCTTGGAAGCAGCGTAACACATATGCCCTATAATATTAGAATATTCCGGCCGGATATTGACCGATGTTCTGTGCGACAACAGCATTCTCCTCCCCCTTCAGACAGCCATGCATATGAATATTTACAATTCACATTGAATTAATACGACTTGCTCTGATGTTCAATATAACGGCGAATATTTTCCTCAGATACGGATCCGATCGTTTCCACATAATAGGAATGGTTCCACAGTTCTCCCTTCCACAACTGGTTTCTTATTTCCGGAAAACGTTCTAATAATTTCCTGCCTGTAATCCCCTTCAGATACTTGATAATGGCTGTTATTGACAGCTTTGGTGGAGCTGATACAAAACAGTGAACATGATCACCTTCACCACATTCAAATAAATGAACGGTAAAACCTTTATCGTCAGCTATCTGCTGCACGAGTTCCTGCAGGTATTTCTCAACTTCTGGGGTTAATATCTTCCGTCTGTATTTCACCGGCCAAACCATATGGTAGTTAATATTACACACGCAAGTTCTATAATGTATCAGATTTCCTTTCATACATATAGTATATCATATTGAAGTGTAATACGCAATTATTATTCGAACATATTTTCGCTTTTATTGTATGCCGGTTACGGCATTACCATCAAAGGATGAGAATTATTATACTATTTGCATTGTGCAGATATGCACACTCCTGCGCTTTCATCTCGGTAATTGAATTGCCGAGGATTCCCGCTTATTGTCCTAAACTTAAAAAACAGGTTGCTAAATTCAGAGAAACTGTATATACTAAGGATAGAAGTAAATGTTTGCCGCTTGCTGATGGTGCGGGGTATAAATAATTCAGTTCGTAAATGAAGCCACTTGCTATACAGGTGGGATAAAAATAGTATAGTTCGTAAATGTTCCCCATCAGTGAATGCTGATGGGGAATTTTATCACAGAGGAAAGATTGTTTATGGAGATACGACAGGGATATTCTTACCATATCAAGGATGAATTTTTTGACTTGGTTCAGGATAAATATTTGATGAGCAATAAGGAACAAGGAAATTATCGACCACATTACTATGCGATTTAGGATAAAAAGAATCCAAAAATATATTGGATGATACCGATTAGTTCACAAGCAGATAAGTATAAGGGAATCATTGAGAAGAAAAAGAAAAGATATGGTAAATGCAATACAATTGTAATTGGCTTATTTGCAGGAAAAGAAAATGCTTTTCTGATACAGAATGCGTTTCCTGTTATTGAAAAATATTTTGACCATATACATACGATTCAGGAACAGCCAGTAACAATACATAAAAAGCTGGATAAGCTACTTGTTGAAAATCTGAATGATGAGATAACGTGAATGAAAAATATAGTGAGTGGGTATTTGGTAAATTTGATTCTTAAATGCCAGTATTTTTGAATGCAGCAAATTTTTATTATAGAACATTACTTTACAAGAAGCATAAAAAAGCATATAATTCTTTTGTAAAATATTTAATAAAAGAGGGTAAGAAAACGGAAAATAAAGATAAAAAAAATATGACAAGAAAAAAAATAATTAATTATGTGCTGAACAATCATGTTACATCCAAGGCGGAAATTGCAAAAGAGTTAAACTTGAGTATGCCGACTGTGTTAGCAAATGTGAATGACTTGTTAGAAAAAAGGGTGTTGGAAGAAACTGGGGAATATGCTTCAACCGGTGGAAGAAAGGCAAAAAGTATAGGGATTAATAAGTCATACTGTCATGCAATGGGAATTTTGATTACAGCGAATCATATAGAAATGGTATTAGTAAATCTTGGAGATGAGATTATAAAAAAAGGTCGCATCCGTTTAAAATTTACGGCTGAATTATCTTATTGTACAGAGGCGGCACAAAAGGTCAAAACTTTTCTTGAAGGCGAAGTAGCGAAGGACACGCTACTTGGGATTGGAGTGGCGATTCCAGGAATTATTAATCAGAAAGAACGGATCGTTTTAAAATCCCATGCTTTAGGTATAGAAAATTATAGTCTGCGCTTTTTAGAGCAGGCTCTGGAAATTCCAGTATATTTTGAAAACGATGCTAATGCTGCAATGCTTGCAGAAAAAAAGCAAAAGTATCCAAATGCGATATATCTGTCTTTGAACCACACCTTAGGAGGTGCATTCTGCATAGATGGAAAGCTGTTTCGAGGGCAGAACCAGAAAGCAGGAGAGTTTGGTCATATGATACTCGTTCCCAGTGGAAGAAAGTGCTATTGTGGTAAATTAGGATGTGCAGATGCATATTGTGCTGCAAGTGTGTTGACACAAGATAATAGGCAGTCATTGGATGCGTTTATGGAAAAAATTGAAAGTGGTGATGAAAAAATTTTGCAGATATGGGATGAGTATCTGGATCATCTTGCGGTTTTGATATCAAATCTGCGGATGGCATATGATATGGATATCATACTAGGAGGTGATGTGGGAGGTGTATTGTCAGATTATATGATACCACTGGGAGAAAAAGTGATGGCATATAATGGCTTTGAGCATGATGTTTCATACTTGAAAAATTGTTCGTATAAGAAAGAAGCGTCGGCTGTTGGAGCCGCGAAATACTTTTTCACAAAACATATGGTAGAATTGTAGTAACTGTCCACAAGTAGGAATTTTCTGAATTGAAAATTCCGTACGGTACAGCTCCCACTGACAGGTTGCAAAGCGAATGCGGATGTCCGCTTTATATGTGTGAAAAACGAGAAGTTGTGTAAGATTAGAAAAAGAAATTATAGTAAAAAACGGAAAGAAAACAGTAACTGCGGTTTCCTTTCCGTTTTTTTTGTGTGTTAATTGTGAAAAATACACAAAAAATATATTTTGAAATTATGAAATATATAAAATATGAAAAAATATATTGACAAAGTTTGTTAACATGGTAATAATATAATTACTTTGATAAAACATTTTATAAAACATAAGATAAAACAAAAAAGGAGGAAACAATTATGTTGCAGCAGGTAATGACAAATCCAGGAGAAATTATTTTCAGAGAGGTTCCGGTTCCGGAGGTAAAGGAAAATCAGGTGTTGGTAAAGATTATGAATATTGGTGTTTGTGGATCAGATATTCATGTTTATCATGGAAAACATCCGTTTACAAAATATCCGGTAACACAGGGACATGAGGTTTCCGGTGAGATCACAGAACTTGGAAAAAATGTTACAGAGTTTCATGTGGGACAGAAGGTGACGATAGAGCCGCAGGTATATTGTGGACACTGCTATCCATGCCGTCATGGAAAGTATAATCTCTGTGAGGAATTAAAAGTAATGGGATTTCAGACGACAGGAACAGCATCTGAGTATTTTGCAGTGGATGCATCGAAAGTAACACCGATTCCAGAAGGCATATCCTATGAAGAAGGAGCTATGATCGAACCGCTTGCGGTGGCAGTTCATGGTGTAAAACAGATGGGCGATGTGGCTGGCATGAATATTGCAGTCCTTGGTGCAGGACCGATCGGAAATCTTGTAGCACAGGCAGCAAAAGGAATGGGGGCAGCGAAAGTGATGATCACAGATATCAGTGATCTTAGACTGGCAAAGGCAGAAGAATGTGGGATTGATGTATGTGTGAATACTAGAAACAAAGATTTCGGCGAGGCAATGATCGAAGCATTTGGACCGGATAAGGCGGATGTGATCTACGACTGTGCCGGAAACAATATCACAATGGGACAGGCAATTAAATATGCAAGAAAAGGAAGCACGATCGTACTGGTGGCTGTTTTTGCAGGAATGGCAGAAGTAGATCTTGCAGTGGCAAATGACCACGAACTTGACATTAAGAGTACGATGATGTACCGCCATGATGATTATATAGATGGAATCAGACTGGTAAATGAGGGCAAAGTTCATTTGAAGCCGCTCATCTCAAAGACATTTGCTTTTAAGGATTATCTGAAGGCATACCAGTATATTGATGATAACCGCGAGACAACGATGAAAGTAATTATCAACGTCAATGAAAAGTAAGGAGTACATATGGAAAATAAATATGGAATTGTCGGAGTTGCCCATGTCGGGCTTCCGACAAACGATTTACAGAAAACAGTTGAGTTTTATAAGAGTCTTGGATTTGAAGTAATTATGCAGTCTTATAATGAAAAAGCAGGGGAAAAAGTGGCATTTTTACAGATAAAAAATACTGTATAGAGACTTTTGAAAATGGGAAGGCGGTAATGTCAGATGGTGCATACCAACATATTGCACTTGATGTGGAAGACATTGATAGTATGTATCAGAAAATCTGCAATGAAAAATACACAGTTATTACAGACGGAATCGAAGAACTGCCATTTTGGGAAAATGGTGTGAAGTTTTTTATGATTAAGGGACCAAATGAAGAAAGAATAGAGTTCTGTCAGAAACTTTAATAAAAATAGGAGAGACATATGGGAAGCGAAAACAAAAATGGAAAAGTACCGCTGATCAGTAAGATTGCATATGGGTTTGGTGATGTTGGATGTAATTTCAGCTGGATGTTCGTCAGTAATTTTCTGATGATATTTTATACAGACGTGTTCGGAATCAGTATGGCGGCTGTGTCAGCACTTATGCTTTTTTCAAGATTCTGGGATGCAATCAATGATCCAATCGTCGGGGGCCTTACGGATAAAACAAAATCGAGATGGGGACGGTACCGTCCATGGCTGTTAGTAGCGGCACCAATTACAGCGATTCTTCTTGTCATGACATTCTGGGCAAGACCTGACTGGTCGCAGAATGGAAAGATCATTTATATGGTAATTACATATTGTCTGCTGGTTTTGGGGTATACCTGTGTGAATATTCCATATGGAACCTTGTGTGGTGCTATGACACAGGATATTGATGAACGTGCAAAAATAAATACATCCCGTTCGGTTGCAGCGATGATTGCAATTGGTGTGTTAAATATTATCACAGTTCCACTGCTCAGCAAATTCGGCAGTCACAGTGCAAAGACAGGATATCTGACGGTTGCGGTCATATATGGATGTATTTTTACAGCCTGTCATTTCTTCTGCTTTGCGAAGACGAAAGAGGCGTTGATTACTCCGGAAAAAGAAAAAATTTCTGTAAAGGTACAGTTGAAAGCAGTCATGCAGAACAGACCATATCTTCTTGCATTGGCAGGACAGATATTATTTGGATTTACATTGTATGGTAGAAACGCAGATATTCTGTATTATTTTACATATGTGGAAGGGAATGCCTCTTACTACACAACTTATTCGATGTGCATTATTATTCCTTCTATCATCGGGGCGGCTTGTTTTCAACCATTATTCCACAAGTTGAATAACAAAGGAAGAACAGCATCTCTCTTTGCTTTATTTACAGGAATTTCCATGTTGCCTATGTTTTTCTTCAATGCCAAAGAATCACCAGCTATTTTTTATGCATTATCTGGTCTCACACAGTTTTTTTTCTCTGGATTTAATACCGCAATCTATGCAATTATTCCAGACTGTGTGGAATATGGGGAGTGGAAAACCGGACTTAGAAATGACGGTTTTCAGTATGCGTTTATTTCACTCGGAAATAAAATCGGAATGGCAGTTGGAACAGCACTTTTAGCAGGAATACTTGGAAAATATGGTTATATTGCAAATCAGACACAAAATGCAATTGTACTTTCAATTATGAAACATGCATTTACGACGATTCCAGGTGCACTGTGGATTGTGACTGCGGTTGTATTATTTTTCTACCGGTTAAATAAAAAACGTTATAACGAGATTGTGGAGGAACTGAAAAATGGAAGAAAAAGTTGATATCGTGGCATTGGGAGAATTGCTGATTGATTTTACGGAAGCAGGACACAGTCAGGGTGGGAGAAAATTGTTCGAACAGAATCCCGGCGGTGCTCCGGCAAATCTTCTGACCGTTGCAAGCCACTTTGGGTATCGCACCTCTTTTATTGGAAAAGTTGGAAACGATATGCATGGTAAATTTTTAAAGAAGACACTGCAAACGGAAGGAATCAATACAGATGCTATCGTCGAAGATGCAGATTATTTTACAACACTGGCATTTGTGGAAATCGGTGAAAATGGAGAACGGAATTTTTCTTTTGCAAGAAAACCAGGTGCAGATACACAGTTAAAAAAAGAAGAACTGGATCAGACGTTAATTTCCGGATGTAAAATTTTTCATTTTGGATCATTATCGCTGACAGATGAACCGGCAGAAAGTACAACGATTGAAGCGGTAAAAATGGCAAAAGCAGCGGGTGCACTTATTTCCTATGATCCGAATTATCGACCGTCTCTTTGGAAGAGCAAAGAGGATGCAGTGAAAAAAATGAGATCTGTCATAGAATTGGTAGATGTCATGAAGGTATCGGATGAAGAGAGTACTCTGTTGACAGAGGCGAAAAGTTATGAGCAGGCTGCCGATCAACTCCTTGCCATGGGACCAAAGCTGGTTGCCATTACATTGGGAGAACAGGGCGTTCTTATGGCAACAAAAAGCAGAAAAGAAATCATCAAAGCATTTCAGATACATGCGGTCGACACGACTGGGGCAGGTGATTCATTCTGGGGAGGCGTATTATGCAGTATCCTTTCCGTGAATAAGAATGTTGAAAAAATGGAATGGGAAGAAATCAGAAAGTGTGCTGTTTTGGGAAATGCAGTTGCAGGATTGTGTGTGCAAAAGAGAGGTGGAATCCCTGCGATTCCGACGAAAGAGGCGGTGTTTGAATTTATGCAGAAATAATGAACGTATATGAACAACCCCCCTCGGGGAGAACGGTGGGCGGACAATATTTTCGTGGCAGGAACGATCCCTGCCTGTTACTATTATTATACGCGGCAAACGAAAATGTGTCAATCCTCTGGCGGCGGCAGCCGAGACCCCCAACGAGCGTATCGGAATGTCCAAAAGGATATTCCGAAACATTGCTCGCCTACGGTATCCTGAATCTGGGATACCCCACACCCTCCGGGCAAAGTCCATCCATCAGGTCTTGCCTATGTTATCTGAATGCGCCTCAAAAAACAGTTTTTACATCTGTATTGTAATTCCAACAAGAAAGGATTCCTCACCGGGAACAAGATCGAGATCACCGCCATGGCTTTCAATGATTTTTCGGACAGAGGAAAGCCCGATTCCATGATCAGCAGATGTACCCTTTCGGGAGAGGAATGTTTTTCCCTCTTGCAAGGCCAGACCGTCGTAAGTGTTTTCAATCTTCAAAAAGTACATATTGCCTCTGGTTTCGCCTGCAATGAAAACGCGGCGCACCCCTTGCTTTTGGCGGCTGCACGCCTCAACGGCATTGTCCAAAAGATTGCCCAGCACCGTACACAGTTCCACATCGGTAAGCGGCATCTGATCGGGAAGATCGAGCCGCACCTGAAATTCTGTCCCTTGTGTCTGCGCCATGCCGTAGTAGTATTCAATCAGTGCATTTACGACGGGATTTTTGCAGAACTGGGCAGGGGAGTGACCCGATGATGCCGCAAACTGTTCCTCTACCTGTAACAGGAAGGAGCAGATCTCCGTCTGCCCACGTTCAGAGGCCATGCGGTCTATGGTGCGCAGATGGTGTTTGATGTCGTGGATCAGCCTTCTATTTTCTGCCGCTGCCTCAGAAACCTGACGGCTGTATTCGGTCTGCATAGAAAGCTGACGGATGACCTGCTTGCGTTCTTCCTGGAAAATCAGGCTGTTTCCATATCCTTCTATCACATCGCGCCAGAGGGAATAACCGATGGCTGCTGCTATGAAAAAGCTGCCCCATTCCAAAAACCAACCGCCGATAACCGGCTCATAAACCGGCAGAAGGCGATCCCATATAAAGGCGCAGGTTGCGGCTGCCGCAGCATAGAAGATCGGCCTGCTCCGTTTTTCTCCTCTGTGAATGGCAAGCACAGCGATGATAAGCAGATAGAGCGCAGATGCCGCCTTATAACAAAAGACCGATGCAGAGAAGAAACGAATCGCTCCAAGGGAGAGATGGGAAGCCATCATGCCATACACAAACGCATATACCAGGAAGGCAGCGCCCACTCCATTACTGATGGCCGCAGGCAGGAAGCCCGGCCTGCATATCCGGTTTTGCAGAACTACGATCAGCCAGGTAACCAGATAGATACAGAACAGTTCAATCGTGTACCAGGGGAATACGGGAACCGCAGCCAGCATATGAAGCACCGGATAGGATGACAGGCCGCACATGGCAAGGCAGATCAGTCCGAACAGGAATGTATTTTTCTGTTTCATCCGGCGGCTGAAATAAAAGGACAGCAGCGCACAGACAAAGGTAACTGTACAGCTGAACAGGCAGAATGCAAACCGGATTCCTCTGGTTGTATTGACCGCCAGCATCGTTCCGAAAGCAGGCGGATAGACAATTCCTCCGTAAAAGTGGTCATAGTTGCTGACCGCTATGGTGAGTGTGACCGGTTTTCCGCCATGAAAAGTGACCATGCGGTTTTGAACCAATGGTGTCCCCTGTGCCGGTTCCCCCATTTGCAGGATCAGGTCATGATCCAGATAAAGGTTGTAAGCAGAAAACACTTCTGGGATTTCCAGCGCATATGTTTCCTTCCGTTCCGGCAGAAAGAATGTCATCTGATAAGTCCCGCAGCCATAGGGAGAAGGGTTTGCAGGGCTGGAGAAATTGGTCTGCTCTCCGATGGAAAGGTAGCGCATATAATGGCTTTCATCCCGTATTTCTTCCGGGGTCAAAAGCGCGTCAGGATAAAATGTCCAGCCGGATACCAGAAAGCGCACCGGTGACTTTTGAAGTTCTTCCTCAGAAAGCGCCAGAATCCCATTTGCCGCCTGGATTGTGTTCTGGCTATATTTATTATTGAACTGATACAGGCCAAGAAAAAACAGGGATGAGCACAGGCAGACCATACATAAGGCAGCATATTTTTTTACCGCAGAAGATACCATCTTATTTTCGCCTCCTCCTTAGGAAAAACACACCGGCAGACAGAAGAAGCAGACAGGCCGGAATCAAAAGGAGTATGGGCGACCGGCTATGCTCTGTGTCGGCGGCCTGTGCCAGGGAAACGGCATCTTCCTTTCCCACAATGGTGTATGCCCCTGTATGGCTGATCTGAAAGGAGACGGCTTTTGCCGCATCGTCATAACCGGTCATGGGAATTTCCACGCCGCTTTCATCACAGAGGAACCATGTGCCGGCTGCCGGGTCATTTGGACAGGGCAGCATGACAGAAACATCCGGCAGGGAGCTGAGCGCAGTTCCATTGATGGAAAACGAAAAAGAAAAACCGCCGTCCGTATCCGTTTGGATGATGACTTCAATCTGATCTTCGTTTTGGATGCCCTCCGGCAAGGCGTCTTTTGGTATGCTGATGGTGATTCCCTGTTTGGAAAAGACGGCTCTTTGCTCCCCTGTTTGCAGCATCATCAAAAAGCGCGTGCCGGAAATCCGGTCGGTGGTTTCATCGAAGAACTCTGAAAACGCGGAGTTTTGGGAATCTGCGCCTTCCTGGGGAACGGTCATAGCGCTTTGCACTGAATCTTTCCTGTTTTTCGATTCCGGTATAGTCGGTTCATCGGAACCAGCGTCTGGTTCTAATGCTTCCTCTGCATCACCGTTTGTCTGTTTCGATGGGAATTCTTCTTTATCTATGGAATCATCCTTTCCAACCCAGGATGGCTCGGAAGGCTTGTGATCCGTAGGCTTATTTTCTCCGCTGACCGGTGGTGCTTTTTCAGAATCATCGGAATTCGTTCCACCGCCATTTGTTGCAGGCGGTTTTGGAGGCTTTGTGGAGGGCCTGTCTGTAAAACCATCTTCCTGATCGTCGGTATCTTCAGGAGGCGGTTGAATGATGGTATCGGGTGGATTCCCGCCTGCATCCCCTCCATCCCGGTCGCCTTCATGATACCCCTCAAGGACAATTTCATCTGCGTAGGTAAAGGACAGGATGCCGGTCTGTCCGCCGTCATAATCCACCTGAAGGCGGTAACTGCTGCCCGGCATCAGCAGACGGGTAGCAATCGAGAGCATTTCCTGACCCACATAAACGCCACTTTCCAGACGGTTCCATGAACCGTTGTTTTTGGACAGCCATATACTGACCTTGTCCAGATTCCCCGGCGGTGTGACCCAGGGAAAATAAAGGCTTCCTCTGCGAACCAGGAAGCAGTTGATGTCTGGGCTGCCCGGAGCCTGAACAGAAACAGGAATTGAAATTTCAGGGAAATCGACACGATCTGCAAATATGGTATTTTCCGGTGCAGTCAGCCTTCCTGCTGCATGGTACAGTCCCACAGTATTCAAATCAATACCAGAAAAATCCCATTCCACCACAGCGGTGTAGCTGGTTCCATTTTCCGCATAGCATTCCAGATAGTAAGGGGAAAAGGCAAACAAATTTTCCAGCGTTTCGGTTTCGCTGCCCTGTTGAACCGCAAACGCGTCCGTATAAGGATACCACTTCTCTATGGAGGTAATGACAGCAGGCGGCATTTCTTTTACCCGGACGGAAATCTGAAGCTCCTGCAAGACAGCTTCACCAAAGGCATACCCCTCCGGCAGTTCAATCCGGCCTGCTGCGGTATATTCGCCTGGAGTGGTCTGGTCAATGGCCGAAAAATCCCATGCGACAGAAAATGTTTCCTGCCGGATTTCTTTACCTGCTGTTACAGTGGCGCAGACGGTTTGATACCGAAGGGCCAGCTGATAAATTTCCTCCAGGTCATCATCAGACGGTGTGGTTCTAAGGGGCAGGGTGAAATCTGGCAGGGAGAGCAGTTCGTCTTCATTTTGTATTTCTGTGACAAGGACGAGGGATACTTCTTCCGATGCTTCCGGGGTTTTGCTCTCCAGTGTCTCCGGAGCCTCGCTTTCTAAATCCGGCAAAATCTCCCTTCTTTCATCGGCATTGGATGGGGTTGCAGTTTCGGCGGCAAATGCTGGGATACTGCAGGTGAAGCAGAGGAGACAGGCCAGACAGCCCTCCAGAATACGCCTGTGCATTTGCTTCATTCTCATACGATACCCCCCATTCCAGAGAAAACATATTGACGGTAGGTTTCCCGCAGCTGTTTTCCATTGCGGAGGGCAATCGGAAGTTCCTCCCCGTTTATCAAACGGAAGGTCTGACTGTCAACCTGGCTGATGTAATCCATGTTGATTAAAATGCCCCGGTAGCAGGGCAAAAAACGCTTGTCCTTCTGCAATGCGGCAGTAACCTCCTGAAAGCCTCCGCTTACCGGTATCACGCGTTCTGCCGTATGAATCCGTGTCATACGGTTTTGATAATCTATGTATAGAATCTTCTCTGTGGGAAGTTCCAGCTTTTGACGGTCAGCCATAACCGAAAGTGTCATCACTTCATAGGGCGGTTTTAGCTGGCACAGCTCCATCGCTTCTTCAAAATCTGCCTGATGGAGCGAAAGCGGCTTCAGCAGATAATAGCTGGCGGACAGGCTGTACCCCATCCGGGCATAATCTTCTGTAATGGTCAGAAAAACAATCTTACAAAGCCTGTTTTTCTGGCGCAGCCTTCTGGCGGCCTCTATTCCATCCATGTTCTCCATATAGATGTCCATAAAGACAAGTTGAAAATTGACCTGGGCGGCAGCTTTCAGAAAATTCTCTCCGTCCTCAAATTCTGTCAGCGTATAGTCCAGCTGATGCTTTTTCATATAATTTTCCAGGCAGGCAGACAGTTCGGCTCTGTCCTCTGCTCTGTCATCCACAATCGCAATCTGCATCGTGCCATCTCCTTTGCACAATAATCCAATATTAGTATAACATAAAACCGCAGGAAAAAACTTGCGTCTTAAACAGGAAACCTGCGTCTTAAACAAAGTCGGTTGCATTTCTCTTGACAAGATGCTACTCTAATTATACTACCAGACTTTCCGATGAGAAGGTCTGGTTTTTTTATGTGACAGGAAATTCCGAAGAATTCCCTGTCACATAAAAAAGGCACTAACGTGCCAAAGATGCGCACTTGCGCGAAGATGTAGATTGTCGCAAGCGACCGCGCAAGGCGCAAGAATGTGCCAAGGCACATTCTTTCTTGTTTTTCTTTTCAGGAAAGGAGGCTCAGCATGAAAATCGCACTTTGTACGGAATTAAGGAATGCAGAATGGTTTGAGAGCAGGCTGCGCTCCCTTTTTGCTGGGGACGGACAGCTTGTCATCGACGAGCTATGGAATGAGAAGCAGCTATCTCAGGCACTGCGGCGGAGCCGATATCATGCGGTTGTCATCGCCATGACCGGGGCAAGGGGATTGGAGGCTGCCATTCAGGCAAAGCAGCTGGCACCGGAAACACCGCTTGTCTGGTGGAGCGATGATAAAAACTTCGCCCTGATCGCGTATCACCTGCGTATCCCTGTGTTTCTTCCGGCAGACTGCTCCGATCAGGAGCTATATGAGGCGATAAAACCCATCATGAAATGGAGGTGCGAAAATGCGAATTGCGCTATGCAGTTATAGCCAGAAAGAAAAAGAAACCGCTTTGCTGATGAAGCTGGGCAAAGTAGACCGCTTTGATAACGGCGTGTTTTGTACCTATGCCATGCAGCGGGATGGGCCTTATGATGCTGTGGTGGTCATGGAGGACGGAGCCAGGGGGATGAATTTCTGCATGAGCATACGAGGGTACAGCAGGGATGTCCCTCTCCTGTGGATTAGCGACCAGGCAGAGTTTGAACCCCAAAGCCGCAGGATGCAGGCGGACACCTTTTTGGTAAAGCCTGTGACAGAATATCAGCTGCGGGAGGCGGTATCCCAGCTGCTTCAGAAAACAACGAGAAGGAACGAACCGCGTGAGGAGGATGAATAAATGATATGGAAATGGAAACGGCCGGCCGCATTTTTACTGGCGGCGGCAATGATTTTTACGATGCCGGGAGTTCCGGCATCTGCGGTGGAAGCGGGTGTATCCGCCGTCCATACGGGGTTGTGCAAGCATCACCCGGAACATACAGCGGACTGCGGATATACGGAAGGAACCGAAGGGGCAGTCTGTGAACATGAGCATACTGAGGGTTGCTACACCTTTGTGAAGAAGTGTGTCCATGAGCATGACGAAAGCTGTTATCCTGTTTTGGAAGGCAGCATATCGGAAAATACGGCGACCCCATCTGAAGCAGAGAAGGCCCATCCGACCGCGTGTACCCATGAATGCAGTAAGGAAAGCGGCTGTATCAAAAAAGAATTAAGCTGCCCTCATGAACATGACGATACCTGCGGCTACATTCCGGCCACAGAGGGGACGCCCTGCGGGTATACCTGCGAGCAGTGCAATTCTCAGGACAGCGGGCTTGTTCCCGGCGTGTCCGGGAATGCTCCAGCAGAGTGCATCTGCGAAACTCGCTGTGAGCAGGAGGCGGTCAATTCCGACTGTCCGGTCTGCTCTGCGGAAGATGCAGACCTCTCTGCCTGCAAGGGAACAGAGCAGGCAATGCCCCTGATGGCAGCTGCGGCAAGCACTGAAGAAACCATCTCCGGCAATGTTACCTGGGACAACCAGACCATAACTACCCCGGTGAGACTGACCGGCGACACAACAATCACGCTGAAAGGCGAGAATACCATTACGATTTCCGATACTGCTGAGCTCTCCGCTCTGGAAATGGATTATCGTAGTCTGACCATTCAGGGAAGCGGCAGTCTGACGGTCACTGTTCCTGACAGGAAATATGGTATTGCGGATAGCAATTACGGCGACACCGCCGGCGGGACGCTTACCATAAAAGGCGGGGCAAAGATAACCACCAACGGCGGTTCGTTCGGCTTGAGCGCTAAAACCATCGTGATTGAGAATGGAACGCTGAATCTAAAAAATTCCGGTTACGGTATTGACACTGCATCCCTGACCATGAGCGGAGGAACCCTTTACGCCACCGGAAACTATGGTGCGATTTCGAATAGTCCACATGGAAAGACCCGAAACATTGACAGCAACCTGACCGTTCTGTATTCGGACAAACAGAATGCAAACACAGACGATATGTCGGTCGGCACAGCGGCCGATACGACAAGAGAAGGGGACGTCATGACCATCTACATCGCCCAGATGGCGCCCCGCGCAAGCCTGATTGTCGGTCCGCAGCAGGGAACCATACAGGAAAGCTTAGGCAGTCAGACGGCGACCTTCGACGTTATCGGCAGCAAGGTCAAGATGGACACCCTGAACGTGGACTGGGATGGCGCGCACACCGGTCTGACGGCGGAAAAATCCGCTGACAACCAGACCATCACCGTTACCGCCGACAGCACCGTCAAGGAGGGCAGCTATAAGCTGAAGCTGACCGCAGACAGCGAAAATGGTTTCTCTCCCGCTCAGGCGACCGCCACCGCAACGGTCACCGTCGCCGCCGCGCCCAGAAACCCCATTACCATAAGAACGCAGCCGCAGGTCAGCGATAAGAAAGGCGATGGGCAATTTAAGGCGGATGTCTGGGTAAGGGCCCAGCTGGAAGGCGGTACGAGTGGTAATATCACCTATCAGTGGTATGTGAACGGAAAGGAATTTACAGGCACAGGCAGCGGCAGCTATAAAATCACCCTGACCCCATCCGACCTGACCACAACGGCGGGCAAGAACTGGGAGTACAGCGGCCAGGTCTACTGCAAGCTGTCCTATCAGAGCTATACCCTAGATACAAACACTGTCCCTGTTACCTTTAACACCTGCCCCCATGAAAAATACACCAACGAGGGCAAATGCCAACAGTGCGGCGAACCGTGCAGCAAGGATGTGCTCTTTATTCGCAACGGTATCCCCTATACGTTTGAAGGCGATAACCCTGATGTTGGGTTCATTCTGTTCTCCGGCGGAACCGCTTATTTTGTGCGGGATACTAACGCAACCTTGAAAGCGGGGAACGGCGAGCCGGCGAACAAAATGGACATTACGCTGGATCTGCAGGGCCACAAGGTCAAGACGCTGGATCTGCAAAATTTCCCGTACAAGAGCGTTACCATCAAAAACGGCACGATAAATGACATTGCCACCAGCGCCCCCGCGGTGTTGATATTAGACAGCGTTACAACAAGCGCGGGCACCCTTGATAAACTGTTTACCCTGACGGTAAAGGGCAACTGCGTGTTTCAGCGTCAGGTGAATTTCCTCGGGAAAACCCAGCTCCAGGGCGGCACGTTCCAACGTGGAATCAATGTAGAACTTGGTGAGCCGGCCCTGGCTCTGCTGGCGGACGGATATGCCTTTGCAGACGCTGATAGCGACGAAATTTTGAACGTTTCCAATGTAGATATTCCGGATAGAGCGGTCAAGGTGGTCGAGCATACCTGCCAATATCAGAACGGCAAATGCGCCTGCGGCAGAATCTGCGACCATGTGGGCAAGGTGAACAGCGCCGGTTACTGCACCTTCTGCCATGCGCTGGTGGAGGCATTTGAAATCGGCGGCACACGATACACCAGTCTGGAAAACGCGCTGACTGCCGCGAAGGACGGTGACACGATCACTCTGCGGGGGCCTTTGGCGATCGAGAACGCAGAGCCTATCGAGATCAGCAAAAATATTATACTGGACCTGAATGGATTCACCCTGAGTAAATCCCGTGAGGAGGCGCCTCTACGTATCCTCGGCTCCAATGTAGCCATAACAAACGGCAAGGTGCAAAGCACCTGTGTCTCCAAGTCCGCTAATGCGGTGGAAGTTGGAAAATTTGACCACACAGGCGCAAAGCTGACGCTGGACAATGTCACCCTGGAGGGAAGCGTAGGCGGCGGAATTGGCGTCCGTGGATTTGGGCTTTTCTTCCTTACCGGGAACGAAGCCGTGGTAACGAGCGGCACGTTCACCGGCGGCATCTACACGGAGGGAACGCTGACCATGTCCGGCGGTAGCGCGGATCTGCTGAAATTGGGACTTCTTAACAATATTCAAGTGACCCTGTCCGGCGGCTCCTTTGGCAGCATCAAAATCGGGAATGGCGCAAAGTATCAATCCCTGCTGGAAAAGGGCTATGCCTATCAGAAGCAAGGCGGCGCATGGGTCAGGCTGTCGGAGATGAATGAGAATACTGCCGTAACCGTTGTGAAGTGCAGTCACCCGGATGACCCTTCCGGCGGGACTGTTTGCCCCTACTGCGGCTATGCCGCTGAGGTGACCAAGCCGGACGGCAGCATTTCCTACCATCCGACGGCAGACGCGGCTATCGCCGCAGCCGACGGCGGTACGGTGAAGCTGCTGGCAAATGCAGACGAGATTACCATCAACAGCCCGCTCAAGCTGAATCTGAACGGTAAGACGGCGGCAAAGCTGACCGTCACCGGAGATGTCACGCTGGCATCCCTGCTGCCGGAGGGTTACGTGTTTAAGAGCGGCAGTACCTGGATCAGCGACCCTAGCGGTACGGAGCTGACCAACGTTTCTATGGCCAAGATCCCCATCAAGAGCATGGACTATCCCACCGAGATGGGCATGACTTATGGCGGTACGGGGACGCTTCTTGTCAATGTAAAGAAGGAAAGCGGCGCAGGCGCTGTAAGCTTCCAGTGGTACAAGGTGGAGGACGGCAAAGAGACAGCAGTTGGCAGTGCGACAAAAAAGAATCAATTTGATCTTTCTGCACTAAAGCTGTCCGCAGGCCAGCACACCTTCCGCTTTTTGGCCACTTGCGACGGCTACGAGAAGATGAGCAAGGATATTGCTGTGACGGTACAAAAGGCCGACATCAGGTCAGGCCTCATCACGCCTCCCACAGCGCTGGAAAACCTGACCTATACCGGCCAGGAGCAGGCGCTCATTACCGCGGGCAGCGTGACCAGCGGTGGCACCATGCAGTACAGCCTGACCGAGAACGGTACATACAGCCAGGACATCCCTGCCGGCACCGATGCCGGAACGTATACCGTGTGGTATCGGGTGATTGGCGATGCAAACCACAATGATACCGCACCCGCCAGCGTGGAGGTCAGCATTGGAAAGAAACCGCTGACGATCAGCGGGGTAACGGCTGTGTCCAAGCCCTATGATGGCATGACAGACGCAGGCATTACCAGCGTAACCTTCGACAACGTGACCTTGACCCGAGGCACAGACTACACCGTCACCGCCAGCTTTGACGATGCCGGCGTGGGCAACGGCAAGAACGTCACTGCCACAGTGACCCTGATGGGGCAGGCCGCGAAGAATTACTCCCTGGAGCAGAGCAGCTTCCCTACGACTGGCAGCATCACCAAGGCCGCCGCGCCTGACTTCACCAAGGAAACTACGCTCGTCATTGTAAACGGCCACGAAAAGACCTACACTGTGACGCTCCCCGCCCTGCCTACGCTGGAAACGCCCAAAGAGTACGGTGCGCTCACCTATGAAATCGGCGGAATCAAACTGGATGGCAGCTACTACACCGGTGGCGCAGAGGTGGAAAACGGCAAGCTGACCCTGCCCATTCAGAAAAATGACGTGGAAACCACCGGCTCTGTGGGTACAGTGACCGTAGTAATCAAGAGCACAAACTATGAGGACATCACGCTGACCGTCAATGTCAATGCGACCAACAAGCTTGTCCCCACTGTTACGGCACCTACGGTCAATACACTGACCTACAATGGTGCAGAACAGGCTCTGGTTACAGCGGGCAAGACCACTGGCGGCACAATGCTCTACCGGCTTGGCGATTCTGAGTGGAGTGAGCAGATCCCCACAGCGAAAAACGCGGGGGAATACACTGTTTGGTATAAGGTTCAGGGAAACGCAGAGTACGCAGATGTGGCAGAACAGAACGTGACTGTGACCGTAGCGAAGAAAGTGATCACCGTTACGGCGCTTGATAAGAGCGCCTACACCGGCAGCACCGCGCCCGATCTGAGCAGCCCGGAAGCAGATAAGGATTACAAGGTGGAAGGTCTGGTTGGTGCAGATACCCTGAGCGGCACGGTAACACTGGACTACGCACAGACACTGGATATGAGCAAAACCGGAAAAACCGCAATCAACATCACTGGTACGCTGTCAAATGACAACTATGCGATCACCTATGTTTCTGGAACGTTGACCGTTTCCAAGCAATCTTCCAGCGACGGCGGTTCCTCCTCTGGTGGTTCGGGCAGCGGTGGAGGCTCCTCCTCCGGCGGTTCTAACGGTTCCGGCAACAATGATAACACCAACCAGCCGGAAAACAAGCCTCAAGCCCCTGTCACCGGTGAAACCAAACCCATACAGCCGGATAAAAACGGCAATGCGGCAGTGGATAACAGCTCTGTCCAGTCTGCCATCGATAAGGCCAAACAGGATGCGAAAAAGAACGGCACCACAGAGAACGGGATTGGCGTTACGGTTCCCATCACCCCGGCGGCAGGCCAGACCTCTTTTAACGTGACCATCAAGGCGCAGACACTGGATCTGCTGGTTAAAGAAAACGTCCGGCAGTTTACCGTAGCAACAGACCATCTGGTTTCGGTTAATATCGGCCTGGATACTCTGAAGCAGCTGGATACCGCCTCCGCTGGCGGGGACATCATTCTCCGGGCAGATAAGGTGGATGCACTGCGTTCCACCGAGGCCAAAGCCACCATCGGCACAAGACCGGTCTATGACCTGTCACTGGTCTACCTCTCCGGCGGCAAAGAAACACCGATTGCCAACTTAAATGGTCACACTATATCGGTGCGTTTGCCCTACACACCGGCAAAGGGTGAGCAGACAGGTAATCTCTATGCAGTCTATGTAGATGACGCTGGCAAGGTGGAATGGATCACCAAATCCAGCTACAATGCCAGCCTGAAAGCGGTGGTTTTTGAAACCGGTCATTTCAGCGTTTACGGCGTGGGCTACAAGAACCCTGCCCCGGCCTTTACCGATATTACCGGCCACTGGGCAGCAGATAACATCCTCTTTGCAGCCAGCCGGGGACTGCTCTCCGGCACCAGCGACACCACCTTTAGCCCGGACACCGGCATGACCAGAGGAATGTTTGTGACAGCTCTGGGGCGGTTGGCGGGCATCAACCCGGACAGTTACCAGACCGGGAAATTCACCGATGTGAAAGCCGACGCTTACTATGCCCCCTATGTGAACTGGGCGGCGCAGACCGGTATTGTGGAAGGCGTTACTGACACCACCTTTGCACCGGACACCAACATCAACCGGGAACAGATGGCGGTGATTATGAAAAATTATGCTGCAAAGCTGGGCTATGACCTGCCCCAGACCTTGAAGGCTGTGACCTTTGCGGACAACACACAGATCAGCAGCTGGGCGAAGGATGCGGTCAAGTCCATGCAGCAGGCGGGCATCCTGGCCGGGAAGGTAAACAACCGCTTTGATCCCAAGGGAACCGCCACCCGCGCCGAGGTCGCCACGGTTCTGCGGCGGTTTGTGGAAATCGTCATTGACCCGCAGGCCGCAAACGGCTGGCAGCAGAATGACAGCGGCCAGTGGAACTATTACAGAAACGGGGAGTCAGTGAAGGGCTGGCTCTCCGAGGATCAGAAGTGGTACTGGCTGGACAAGGTCACCGGAATAATGTTTGCCGGAGACTGGAAGCAGATTGATGGTAAGTGGTACTACTTCTATGCAGACGGGACGATGGCGGTGAATACCGCATCCGACAGATGAAAAATGAACCCGTAATGTAATGCAAAAATAATATCAATAAAGAGGGATGTGAACAATATAGGCAAGTTTCTGGTACTGTCGCATACCGACCATGAAGAATATATACTCAGTAGAATTATGGAGATTATTGCGGTCGAGCCAGGATTTGACCATATTGTGACATCCCACCCTTGTAACACTCTTGTTTTTCCGGGCTTGGAGCTTCGGCTGAAGGAGAGAACAGCATACCGGAACGGTGAGTTGATTTCTATGACTCGTCGGGAATTTGCAACATTGGTATACTTGGCAAAACATCCATCCTGGGTATTTTTTGCCGGACAGATCTATGAAGAAGTATGTGGAGGATGGTGAAAATTGCGGAACGGCTGTTGCCTTCGTACCGAAAATCAATGCGAATCCGGTGTATAACGGAGGGTGAAGCCTGCTATATGTAGGTAGCAATCATTATGATAACATAAAAGGCACGGCATAAAGCAATCTGATGTAAAATCTATCAGAATAATTTATGCCGTGTCTCTTTTTAATTTGATTGAATGTGGGATGGTTCACATTTACAGCATATTTGGTGTCGGCGGTCAAGCGTCGCAGAAAAGATTATTTGCTCCAGCTTTATAAACGCAGCAGTATCGTACTGAAATAGTTGATCTCGCCCCGCTCGTTGTTCAGCACTTTCCGGGCTTTTTGAAATAGAATAGAAACCACCACCTTTACTGAAATTGACAACAGCCGCTCCAAACCGGAGCGACTGCTATGCAAAGTTTTGACTGTACCAAGTATAACAGATATGGATTTACGGCGAAAGGGCAGGACTGTGCCAATGTAGAGACAATTTTGTGCCAACCATGTTTCTTTGAAACATTATAGCAGTGATTCCACCAGCTGATGGATGTCGGTAAATGGATTGACAGCAATTCCAAACGGTTTGCTGCTGTCATTTTGAAGATGGTATTCCACGGCTTTCCGGATCAGGCTGAGATAATCTGTTTCACCTCCGCTGGTGCGGCTTCCTACCACACGAATATCAATGTTTGTCTGACGGTTGCGGTAGTGTTCAAAATACTTAGGCTCAGTTTGAGAACCCTCCGTTACAATCAGAGTGACAGGCTTTATTTTTCTGCGTCGCTGTCCACGCTTTTCAATTTTTCCACGTGCCATTTTACAGCCCTCCCTTGATAAAGGGGATCGCACCATAACGGCCAATCAGATAGCCCTTCTCCACCTTAGCATCCTTGCGGATGGAAAAATCGTAAAGGGAGAACAGATCGGTAGCCGCTGTTTGCTCGTCTTTTTCGGTAAACCAAATCTGATCTCTCCTCAGTACATCCAGGTCAAGAAGATTGGTGTTGTGTGATGTGAAAATCAACTGGGCTCCATTTGGATTGAACTCCACACTGTTAAAAAGCGAGACCAGATGCTTTGTCAGAAGAGGATGCAGATGAGCGTCCATCTCGTCAGCGACAAGAAGGGTTCCTTCATCCAGCACCTTTTTTACAACACCGATCAGTTTGAAATAACTGTTGGTGCCATCAGATTCCTCTGCCATGTTCAGCGGGTAGGAAGAAGTATTTCCCTCTGTATCCTGTACCGTGTGAATGGCCTCAATATTGGTAAAGATATCATTACGCTGAGAAGGAGCGGATTCTGCATCACGCATCTGAAGGGATTGTATGCCAAAATCTGCAACACGCAGCATAGAGGCGATCACATGCCGGTAGTCATCCTCTTTGAGTTGTTCTGCTTCAAGGCCGTAGGCGTCTGCAACAGAATGTTTCGTGATGATCTGGCAGGAAGCAAACCATTCCAGAACTGGAATCACTTTGGAATAGCTCCAGTTTGATGCGACAGACAGATAGAGCTTGTTGGCCGAAGTGCGATCCTTGAGAGTGTTTTGTTCATCGACATCAACGGTAAAGCGAAAATCTTTTGTGTCTTTTCGCTCAAAAATGAGTGCCTGCCTGCCATTGGGATAGTAATACAGATATTCTTCGATAACAGCTTTGTCTGTTACAGAAAAGCCATACGCATAGCGGATGCCATTTGTGGTGAAGATGACCTCGAAGCTGCTGGGGCGAGAGGGTGTTTCCCGGTCAAACTTGAAAGGCGAACGATCAATGGTTTTGTGGAGCTGCTGGTTATGCGAAGTCAGCACATAATTTACCATGAACCAAAACGCATTCAAGACATTGGACTTTCCAGAAGCATTGGCGCCGTAAATCACAGCAGACTTCAAATGCTTTTTGTTTCCGTCCACAATCAGGTGCTCTGGATGTTCGTTATCCTTACTGGCAAGCAGGGATAACACGACATTATCTTTGATAGAGAGAAAGTTCTCTACACTAAATTGAATCAGCATAAAACAACCTCCTAAATCCTTGTTATAATATATTATATCCACATTTTTGTGAAAAATCAACGCAAATGAAAAATAAAAATCTGTATAGAGGATTTAATAGAACAGCCGTGTGGAGAGGATATGCGGGGGATTTCTTCTTTCTTAGGAAGAAGCGGATCTTTGATTTCTTCCTCGGAATTTCCGTTACTGGGCACGTATGCGTGAACAGTAACAGTACTCAATTTTGGGGATTGCCTATAAGCAGGAGAAAACGGTATAATTGAGGAAGGCAGTTGGATATAAGGGGGACAAGTGGTGGAGATGAAAAATATTGTGCAGACGGAAAGATGGGCGGTTGTCTGGGATATGGGATGATGCGGATGATCGATGCGGTGCATCGCCGTTTACATAAATAGATAGAGGAAATACGATGGAACTGAATTTAAGCGAACCGGGACAGAGCCGGTATCTGAGAGTATATGAATATTACAAAGAATTGATCGTGTCCGGGCAGATGAAGCCGGGAGCGAAGCTGCCGTCGATCCGCAAATGTTCCCTGCAGCTGCAGCTTTCGCGGACGACGGTGGAGACGGCGTATATGCTGCTGGCGGCGGATGGCTATATCATTTCGCGTCCGCAGAGCGGCTTTTATGTAACGGATGCGGTGCTGGCGGCTGCAAACCGGGAGGAAATAGAGCACGGTGTGCCGCATCAGGAGGAACGCCCGGAAATCCGGTATGATTTTGCGTCTTCAAATGTGGATCGGGAGAGCTTCCAGTTTGATTTATGGCGGCGCTATGTCAAGAGCGCCCTGCGCCAGGATGAGCGGCTGCTTTCTTATGGCGAACCGCAGGGAGAGCGGGAATTCCGGGAGGCGCTCTGCGCGTATCTGGGGCGCCACCGCAATGTGATCTGTACGCCGGACAGTATCGTAGTAGGGGCGGGTGTGCAGAGTCTCTTGCATATTTTGTGCCCGATGCTGCGAGAGCGGGACAGCGCATGGTTTTTTAATCCGTCGTTCCGGCAGGGACGCCAGATTTTTGAGGATTATGGGTTTCGGACCGGAGATATAAGAGAATATTGGGAAAGTAATGATAGGAGGATTGAGTCCTCAAAAAAGGATTTGTGCGGAATGGAAAAGCCAGATGTATGTGCAAGAGAGATGAAAACAGGGTTATCCGAACAGATGTCAGAGGCGATGAGACATACAGGGAGAAGTGTTTGCTATCTGACCCCATCGCAGATGACAGTCTGGGGCGAGGTCATGCCGGTGGGCGACCGGATGAAGCTTTTAAAGGATGCGGCGCGCGAGGATATGCTGATTATTGAGGACGATTACAACAGTGAGTTCCGCTATTATAACCGCCCGACACCGTCCCTGCAGGGGCTTTCCGGCGGGCGGGGCGTCGTGTATCTGGGGACATTTTCAAGGCTGCTTCTGCCATCGATCCGCATGAGCTACATGGTCCTGCCGCCGGATCTGCTGAAACGGTATCAGGAGCGGGGGCGTTTTTATAACCAGACGGCGTCCAAGGCAGAGCAGATTGCCCTATGCCAGTTTATCCGGGACGGACATCTGGAAAGCCAGATCCGAAAGTCCAAGAAATTGTACGCGGCAAAGGCAAAGTGTCTGTGTGATGCGGTGCGGCGCATTTTTGGAGAAAAAGCGCGAACGCATCTGGGCGATGCCGGTTTTCTGGTTCTCATGGAGCTTGACAGCCCGCTTACATCGGCGGAAATTGCCGGGCGTGCGGCACAGGCAGGCGTTGCCGTCCGCCCGGTGGAGTCGGTCGGGAGTCTTTTGGAAAAACAGGAGCATCATTTTCAAGAGGGATATCCGAAGCTCCTGTTGTCCTGTGCCTCGATGGGAGCAGAGCGGTATGAGGAGGCGCTGGAGGTGCTGAAAGAGGTAGTGTATAAGAAAGAAAAATAGAAGATAGATATAGAAGTCAAAATGTCCGCATAAACCACAGCCAGTACCCGGAACCATCCGGGCAGTTGTGGGTATGCGGACATTTTATGCGACATTCTTACCCGTTTTTCTCCTCATGCGGCAGCCGGTTCCGGAGCAGCCGCTTTTTTAATTCACTCCAGTGAAATGGAATTAGCGGGTAAATATAACTTTTTCCGGCGATTGTCCGGTTAAAGACAAGGCAGCCGACGGCAATGAGTGTTCCTGCGATGAAGCCCCAGAGATTGAGGAAAAAGGTCAGAATCAGGAGCAGAACGCGCATGAATTTGAGTGCGTAGCCGAGTTCGAAGCTCGTCATCGAGTAGTTGGCGATCGTGACGAACGCCATATAGAGCATCGTCTCGCTGTTGAACCAGCCGGATTTGACCGAGTATTCTCCAAGCACGATACCGGCGATGACACTGAGCGGTGTCGTCAGCATGCTGGGGGTGTTGACTGCCGCGAGCCGCAGACCATCGATGGCAAATTCCAGGATCAGGAGCTGATAGATCAGCGCCACATGGATCTCGTCGGTGACACGGATAAAAGCGAGCCATTCCGGGATCCAGCCGGGATTCTGCATAAAAAGCAGCCACAGCGGTGTCAGAAATAAGGTCAGGAAAAAGATGACCGTGCGCGACAGGCGCAGATAGGTGCCGGTCAGCGGTGGAAAATAGTAGTCGTCGGCTTCCTCGATGATATCGAAAACAGAGGATGGCAGAATCATTGCGGATGGCGAATTGTCCACCAGAATGATGATATTTCCTTCCAGAATCGAGGCAGCGGAGGTATCCGGACGCTCTGAAAAACGAAATTTTGGGAACGGATTGAACCATTTGTGCGGATAAATACATTCGGCAAGGCTTTCCTGGTTCATCGAGAGGGCATCGACATGCACTTTTTGAATCCGGGTGCGGATGCGGTTTAAAAGTTCGGTGTCCACTCGGTTTTCCATGTAGCAGATGGCGATATCGGTGTGCGAACTTTCCCCAATATTCATGATTTCCATCCGCAGCTTCGGATCGCGGATGCGCCGCCGGATCAGAGCCGTATTGAACACAAGCGTTTCGACAAAACCATCGCGCGAGCCGCGCAATACCTTATCCTTTTCAGGTTCGCTGACTCCGCGGGCGGGATAGGTGCGGCAGTCTATCGTGAGTGCCTGTGCATACCCGTCGATCAGAAGAAAAGGAACACCGGAGAGAAGCTGGATAATCAGCGCGTCCGAATCCGTTTCCAGCCCGATTTCGCCGTAGGCGAGGTAGAGGGCGGCAAAATCGTTTGCATTGTCAGGCATCTGGGCGGTTTCAATGCTGCTCATCGCCTGCAGCACTTTTAAAAGCGTATCGTCCTTGGTAAAACCATCAATACAGTAGAGGCAGGCATCGCGCCCGCCGATCATCAGGTTCCGATCTACGACATCAAAATTGATGTCCGGTCGGAGCTTTTTTTGAAAAAAAGTCCGGTTATTTTCAATGGATGAAGAAATCTGCATCGTGTAAATCTCCTATCAGAGAAGCCAATATCAGTGACCGCGAAGGGACTGGAATGGGACAAAATGTTTACAGATGGAGTATGTGCGAAAAGGATAAAAATATACGAAATGAAGCAAACAGAAAAAAATTCTCAAAATATGTTTTTTTAAAATTCATGGCAAGCGAGGCAATATCAGGGAAAAAGGCGGAAAAATCGCTGCAAAATGAGACTTAACATGTGCTGAATGGAAAAAGAAATTTGCATGTTAGTTTTAGCAACTAAAAAACCAATGCTTTATTGAGAATAAAATTCAATAAAAAAATAGATAAAAATTCTCATTTTCAAACAGATTTAAATAATTGACAGATTTTATTAGATTAGTTTATACTAACCTCCTCGGCCACCTGAGTTAGGGATGCCTAATCCGGTGCGGAGAGTAAGATATTACAAAAGATTATATGGAGGAATATGTATGAAAGGTAAGGGAAGATCCCGGCAGGCAATTCTGGCAGCGGTGACCGTGTTAGCGGCGGCGCAGGCAGGTACTGCTTATGCTTCAACCGGACCGGCATCGGAGCCCGGAGTACAGACCGGCGCCTGGATTCAGGAAGGACAGGACTGGAAATATCAGGGAACGGACGGAACGCTCAAGACTGGATGGGTTAAGACCGAGAATGGCTGGTATTATCTGGATCCGCAGACCGGACGGATGATGACTGGATGGATCACCGTCGATGGACGCCGGTACTATATGAACACAACTGCCGATGGCGTGGAAGGACAGATGCGCCGCGGCTGGTGGAAGGACAATGCAGGAAAATGGTATTTCTTCAGCACTGCATCCGATGGAACGGAAGGTATGACCGTGACCGGATGGCAGTGGATTGATGGAAAATGCTATTATTTTGATAACTTGAGTGCAGAAAACTATGGTCAGATGCACACCGAAGGTCGGACGCCGGACGGCTACAGCGTCAATGCGGATGGACAGTGGGTCAATGAAAATGGAGAGGTCCAGACCCGTGCGGATAGAGGTTATGCGAGCAGCCCGGCAGCAGCCGGCACCGGAAGCAGCGTATCAGGAGGCGGTTCAGGGAATTCCGGCAGTTCCGGCGGCAGCCATTCGGGGGGCTCTGGAAGCAACAGTAATTCTGGAAATAACAGTAATTCCGGAAATAACAGTAATTCTGGAAATAACGGTAATTCCGGGAATGACGGAAATCAGAATGGCGGAAATGCCGGAGATAACGGAAACGCTGAAAATCCAGACAAGCCGCAGATGGTTTCGCTGGTAGATGAGACGAAGACAAAGCTTACCGAAGTAAATTCCCTGGGCTGGTGGCTTCCGATCGCATTTGATGAGGGATACAATGCAGGCAATACGGTCGTTAAGGTCGATGGAAAAGATGTAACCAATCTTTTAACTCCGATCACAGATGACGGACGTATGGCAAAACTGGCGCTTCTTGGCACACCGGGCAAAGTAACCGTCAGCAGCAAAGAAGATGCGGCAAAGGAAGAGACGGTGGTTCTGAGCAATGAGAGCCAGGAAGATGCTGTATATGAGGAAAACGACGGCTATCTGCCTGAGAAGATTCTGACGCATGAGTCAGTTGCTTACTGGGACTATTATCTGACCAATTACGATGAAAACGGAAATGCCCGCATTTCTCCGAAAAAGACTACTTATAACTTGAATGAAGAGAAACAGACTCATCCGAGCTATTCGCCGGATGCGGTTCTTCCAAAAAATGGAAAAGCAGCCGTTACCATTTTGTTTAACTATAATACAGACGAGGAAAAAGAGTGGTTTGACGGCATCCGCAAACTGGAGCTGGTTGAATACAATGAGCAGAAGAACACAATCAATTCGAGTCTCGTATTTGACAGTGAAAAGAATGTGGCGCACGGACAGGGACGCGTTGGACAGCTGACTATCCAGACAGGACAGAGCAATTTCTACAATAATGGACGTTATTATGTGCGGGTTGTATCGTCGGCAGGCGCTTCCGCGCTCGTCCCGATTCATGTCGTCAATGAGACAGTACCGACACTGGAGCTTAAGGAAACACCGCAGTCCGGTAAGAATCTCCATTTTGCAGTCAGCGATCTGGTATATGCAATTGAGACACCGATCGAGCGTGTGACACTGGAAGATCCGAACGGAACAGTAAGCGACCTTAAGATGATCGATGACTGGTATCTCTACAGCCAGAATTTATTTGTTCTGTACAATGATAATACAGACCATCTGCCATACAAGGGCAATTACAAGATCACTGTATATGCAAATGGTTTCCGGTCATTCTCCAAGAGCTTCAAGGTGACAACGGGCGCAGAGCCGGTAAAAGAGAAGGAACAGACCAATGGCCAGAAAATGGCGGCATACGGATTCGACGGTATCAGCACCGCATCGACTGGTTCCAGCGGAAGTGGAAGCTCCAGCGGCAGCAGCTCAGGAAGCTCTGCAATCTCTGCAAACCTGATTTTTGATTCAGATCTGCTTGTAAATGCACATCTCCTTGAACAGACCAAGATGGAAAATGATGCGTCCAAGGCAGTGATGGAGTGGTGGTACAATGCGATTCCGGATGCAGTCTTTGATACTGGAGATGATGATTTCTTCAGATGGACAGACTACGTAAATAAGAGCGAGAATCAGAAATACGAAGAGAACAGAATGCTCCCATTTGCAGATTACCGTGAAAATGGAGCACTGGATCCGAACCATCCGGCAACGGCAAAAGAGGTTCTTGAAGATGGTCTGCTCGGCGATATCCAGTACAATGGAAACTTCTCCCGTCAGGATGCACCGGCGATTACAGTTGTACAGAACAAAGAGGGCGAGCCGGTAGTCCTGCAGACAGAGGATACAGAGTATATCGAGGCGGTTCAGAGTATCGTTGTCAACGGAAACTGGCAGGCACTCAGCAAGGACAAATATTCCATCGATAAAGAAGCTGGCACCATTACCATAGAGGCGGATGTATTCAAGGCTGGTGAGGAGTATAAGCTGACTGTCGATGCAACGGGATATAAGAGCCAGAGTATCGCATTTACATACGATAAGGTGCTGGAAAACGATTTATCGCTGATCGTTGATTATGTGGATGATAAAGAGGCGTTTGCAGCTGAGAAAAAAGAAGATTCTAATAAGACTTATTATTTTGCAGATGCTGAATTTACCGTTAATGGCAGCAAGGGAGATTTCCTGAAGAACCTGAAATCTGTTACCCTGCTTTCTGACGAAGAAGATGCGGTTGAGAGAAATATCTACACGAAGGGCGTGTCCAGCAGCAACGATGTTTACTATGAAGTATCCGGGGATGGCAAGAAGCTGATTCTCCATCAGGTTCAGCCGGGAAGCTATAAGCTGACTCTTCGTTCGAATTATTACACGGAGGCGCTGAGATGTGAATTTGTGGTTGAGAAGGAAGAGGAAGAAATTAAGGAAGAGATGGCAGCTCCAGAAGTAGTGGAGTTTAGCAAACATAAAGCCAGCTGGTCATTTGAACCAGATTTTGGCCGTGCTTCTTTTAAGGCTTCAAAGGGAACGAGTGTAAAAGATTACTTGGCTAAGATTACATCCGTGAAAGTTGGAAATAAAGAGTATACGAAAGCAACTTACAGCCTTAGTTCGTATAACCCTACATGGAAGATGACAGATGCAGATGATCCATATAACAATGTACAGGAGTTTGATTGCATCGATTTCACTTTAGACGGTTTCAGCACCGAAGAAAGCACCGACGTAACGATCCAGGCAGAAGGATACGAAGAGCTTACCTTTACAGTTACAAAGGATATGAAGTTAGCGGGTGACGAAGAGAAACTGCTTCCAGCACCGAAGCTGACAGGCAACACTACGGTTGATGAGGGAGAACCGCTGGTTCTGACTGGTGATGAAGAGTATCTGAAAGCAATTAAGTCTGTAAAAGTAACTGGCAATGATGAGGAGGAAGATGTTGCACTTGAATTTGCAGTAAATGGTACAACATTGACAATTCAGACAAGCGCACTGGATAGTGGTCTGAATGAGGTTGTGATCGAAGCAAAAGGTTACAAGAATCAGTCGATCACGGTTACAGTTGAGAGCCAGAAAGCGGATACAGAAATTAAGGTTTCTAGTGTTGTAAAAGAGAGTAATTGGACGGGAAAATATTTACTGATTCGTTTCAATGGAGTTGAGGAGGAAAAGTTAAAAACCTTCTTAAAGGAGATTAATTCGGTTGAGGTGAATGGAACAGGGTATAGCAAGGCATCCGCTTCCTCGTTCCTTGGAAGTGGTGAGTTTGCACCGCATGCAACGGATACATCTCATAGCAATGAGAATTATGATTGTTTAAAGGTTTCAGCGTCCGGACTGAGTGAAGAAGAGGATAATGAAATTCTTATCTACACTACGAATAACGGAACGATTGAGTGCAAACTTGATAAAAACTGGAAATTAATCAAGGAATCCAAAACGCTTCTTGCCGACGAAGTCCTCCCAAGCGAGATCGTCACCACACCGGAGCAAACACCGGCAGAGGACGCGACACCGGAAGAGCCGAAGACGAATGACGAAAACAAGGCAGACGTACCGGATGGCGATAAGAAGAACGAGACAGATGATGTGAACAAGGCACCGGAAGTAGACGAGGACAAGAAAGAGGATTCGGACGAGTCCAAGGATACTTCGGATGAGAAGAAAGACGAAACTTCAGATAAAGGCGATACTGACAAGGATGATTCGAAAGATGAATCCGGCGAAACTGGTGACGATTCCAAGAAGAATGAAACGGATGAATCTAAGGACAATGATTCCAAGAAGGATGAGACCGGTGACGTAAAAGATGATACTTCTGATAAGGAAGAATCCGACGGAGGTAAAGGCGATACTTCTGAGAAAGAAGAGTCTGTTTCTGAAGAAGAGTAGTTGTATTTAAAGGAGTAAAAATTGAAACAGAAGTGGTGGATTTTATTAACCCTGCTGCTGTGTGGCTGCGGTGCTTCATCGCAGCCGGATCAAACGGGGGCGGTCCAGAATGACCGTCCTCGTTTATCTGTGTCTACGGAAGAAACGGCAGAAAATGTGGCAGCAGTAGAAAAAAACGAAAATTTAGAGAAAAATCCCTCAAATTCGAACCAGAATCCGGGAGAAGGGCAGAATTGGACAGTGTTTGCGATGGATACTGTGATGCAGTTTGACGCCTACGGCGGAAGCACGGATTTGCAGGAAAAAGTGAAACGGCGGGTGGAGGAGCTGGAAGGGGAGCTTTCGACAACGCAGGAAAACAGCGATATTTTTCATCTGAACCAGGAGAAAACAGCGGAACTTTCAGCGGATACGCGTTATCTGATGCAGGAGGCGCTGGCGCTGGGAGCGGAAACAGATGGTGCACTTGATATATCAATTTACCCGATTGTGCGGAGTTGGGGATTTACAACGGGAAATTACCGGGTCCCCAGTGAGAACGAGCGGGAAAGCCTGCTTAAATCGGTCAATTATCGTCTGGTTGGTTTAGGAGCAGATACGGCGTCGATCGAGCCGGGAATGATGGTGGATCTAGGCGGCGTCGGAAAGGGATTTACCGGGGATGAGGTGGTAAAGGCTATGAAGGAGGACGGCGTGACAAGCGCGTTGTTCAGTCTTGGAGGTAATATCCAGACGATCGGAACGAAACCGGATGGCGAGAAATGGTATGTCGGTATCAAGGATCCGGAGAGCGACGGTTATCTGGGCGGAGTCGGGGTGCAGGATGAGGCGGTCATTACCTCCGGCGGCTATGAACGCTATTTTACGGACAATGACGGAACGATTTACTGGCATATCATGGATCCGTCCACCGGGACGCCGGCGCATAGCGGGCTGATTTCTGTGACAATCATCGGACCGTGCGGGCTGCGCTGCGATGGGCTTTCGACCGCCCTGTTTGTCATGGGACGGGAAAAGGCAGCGGCACATTGGGCGGCGCATCAGGACTATGAGGCAGTCCTGGTTGACGAGGGCGGCACGATCTGGCTGACGCCGGGCTTAAAAGACCGGTTTATTCCGGTGGATCAGGGGGAGACGCGGGAGATTCGGATATTGTGATTCTGGAACAGATCTAGTATAATGAGCAGCGAAAAGTGCATACGAGTCAGATTTATAATTTATAACGAAGAGGTCAAAAATACCGTGAATGATAGATTGAAAAAGAAGCTTCTTTGCTTTGAGCGCGCTCTCTCCACATTGGAAGGATACGAGGGCTGGATGATAGGCACAACTACACTTCATCTGGACTGGCAGCCCAAACAGGGGGAGAATGAGTTTTGCCATACCAAATTAACTCCAGAAATCATCAAAAAAGGCCGCTCGGCAATCCGGGTCCGCATAGCGGCAGCGGAGGAGGAAAAGGAACGGGAAAATGAGGAGATGGAAGTGCTGCTGGTAAAACCGCGCCAGAGCGTCCTTGTCCCGGAAAAAGAGAAAATGCCGCTCATGAAAGCAATTACGGAACTGGGAAGTGAGGATGATGATACGCTGGCATTTAGCCGCAGCCAGATGGAAGAATATCTCCGGGAGGCGGCAGATACCAATCCGATCCATCAGGGAGAAGCGGCAGTTCTGCCGGGGTTTCTTGTTATGAATGCCTGCCTGCTTCGTCTGTGGAAGAAGGGCTGGATGAAGGGACAGACCGCTCTGGAAGTACGTTTTCTTGCTCCACTTCGTCCTGATGAGGAGGTATATCTGTCGGATTCGGGGCAGGAGGGAAGAAACGCGGTGTATCTGAGAACGAAGCAAGAGGGAAAGAAAATTCTTTCGATTACAGAAAAATAGGGATGCCGATGATAAAGTGGGTGCAGAGGAGCTATGGATGCATATGTAAACCATTTATAAAAACAAGGTTGACAATCCACTGAAATTCCGATATACTCTTTTCTAGCAAAGATTCTGTGTGTGTGATTCATAGGAAAATGCATTACACGGCTTAGAATTTTATCACTGAGGAGGTATATATAATGAGTTCAGAGACAAGTGCAGTGAACGTACACGGCGCATGGAGCGCGAAGCGGCTTACACTTTTGGCGATGATGCTGGCTCTTATCAGTGTGTCTTCGTATATTGCGATTCCGCTTCCGTTTTCGGATGCAAAGATCACAGCGCAGACGATGATTGTCAACCTGATCGGTCTGCTGATTGCACCACAGGATACCATTTTAGTTATGGCGAGCTGGCTGCTGTTAGGCTTATGCGGCGTGCCGGTATTCAGCGGCGGAAGCGCAGGACCGGGAAAACTGCTTGGACCGAGCGGCGGTTACTATATCGGATTTCTGGTTGTAGCGTTCCTGATTTCCCTGTTTTGCCGGAAATGGAAAAATGTTGCATTCCAGACAGCGTTCCTGATTGTAGTTGGTATTCCGGTGATTTACGCATTCGGTGCAGGCTGGATGAAACATGTGACCGGACAGCCGTGGGGTGCAGTTATCGTGCAGTCGATAATTCCGTTTATTCCGCTGGACATCGTTAAGTGTGTGGCAGCGGTAGCACTTGGAAAGGCGCTGAAGCGGACGGGCTTATTTGGAAATTAGATAGAAAATAAAGATGGGATGTGGTAGTGAACAGAATCAGCCTTTTAGTGCAGAAATGCAGCCAGGAGGCATGAGGAGTCCGTTGCCGCATCCCTTTAATTTTAATTAGGAATAGAAGAAAAACAGGAGAAAAGTATGAATCACGTATATATTCTGGGCGGTTTGCGCAGTTACATCGGGGTGAAAGATGGAATGTACCGTCATATCCCGGCGGAAAAGCTGGGGGCGGAGGTGCTGCGGGAGGTGGTTTCGCGATTTGAGCTTCCAACCGATGCGATCGACTATATAATAGGAGGAAATGCGGTCGGGGGAGGCGGCAATATCACGCGTCTGGCGGCACTTTCGGCAGGGTTTCCAGAGCGGATTCCGGCGGTTACTTTGGATCTGCAGTGCGGGTCGGCGCTGGAGGCGATCAGCGCGGCAGCAGCCAAGATTGAGAGCGGGATGGCGGATCTGGTCATTGCCGGGGGAATGGAGAGTTCTTCGGTACAGCCGTACCGCATGATGTCCCCGAACCATCCGGAGTATGACGGTGGAAAGGTGTATACGGTTGCACAGTTTGTGCCGGGAAAGCGCGGCGAGCAGGTTATGTTAGAGGGCGCGGAGGAGACTGCGATCCGGGAAAATGTCTCTAAGGAAGAGATGGACACCTGGGTGCTCCGGAGCCATAAGAGGGCGGCGCAGGCGCGCAAAGAGGGAATATTGGAGGATATAACGGTTTCCATCGACGGCAGCAGCCGGGATGAGGGAATCCGTCCGACAATGAGCCAGCGTCTGATCGACCGCCTGCCGTATCTGCTTCCAAATGGCACGAAAATCACGGCGGCAAATGCGTGCCTGATGCACGATGGCGCGGCATTTGTGGTACTTTGTTCGGAACGGTTTTTGCGGGAACAGGGACGGAAAGCAGAATACCGTTTCCGGTTTGGTACAGCGATCGGGGATGATCCGATGATGAGCCCAAAATCAGCCGTCAGCGCTGCTAAGGCGATACTTGCAAAAACGGGGCATTCTTATCAGGAGATCGATGCTTTTGAGGTCAATGAAGCGTTTGCCGTTATTGATGTTCTATTTGAACGTGCATTTCCGGGGATTGAAGACCGTTATAATATCTGGGGCGGGGCACTTGCCTATGGGCATCCATATGGAGTCTCTGGAGCAATGATTCTGCTGCATCTGATGAAAGCACTGGAACATAAAAATGGGCATCTGGGAATGTGCTGCGTGGCAGCCGCCGGAGGGATCGGAAGCAGTATTCTGGTGGAGAAAGTAATGAAGTAGATGAAGACAGTGATTGAATGATATAAAAAGTAAATGTGGTAAATTTAAAAGCTCAGATTGGCAAAAAGTTCTATATAAAAATAAGTAAAAGACAGGAATTAATCATGAAAGAAATACAGACACAACGTATAAATACATATCTGGATGCGCTCCGGGCATACCCGCCAGAGCGGGAAGCCCTGATCACGGAGAACGAGCGCTATACGTTCGGGGAGCTCATCGAGGCGGCAGAACGTGTAAGGAAACATCCGAAAGAGATAGAAGAAAAACAGGGAAAACGTCACATCCACTGGATCCAGGAACCGACGATCGCGCATCAGCTCATTCAGTTTCTGGCATATGGAGACGGAAATACGGTTCCGGTGATTGCACCGTCCGATGTAAAAATTTCCGATGAATTGCGTGACGTGACACCTCCGGAAGGGGCATATATGGGTGTGATGACGTCGGGAACCTCCGGTCGTCAGAAAGTATTGTTCCGCTCCTTTGAAAGCTGGCACGATTTTTTTAAGCTTCAGAATAAAATTTTCAAAATGGGAGAGGGAAGCATTACGTTTATGCAGGGGAGCCTGGCGTTTACGGGCAACCTGAACCTTTATATGGCGCAGCTTGCGTCCGGCGGAAGCGTCGTTGCGGCGGATTCCTTTGATCCGCGCCTCTGGAAGCGGATGATCGAGGCAGAACAGGCGACCTGCGTCTATCTGATTCCTGTCAAGCTGCGGGCGCTGCGGCGTATCTATGAGCGGGAACAGGCGGTCAATTACCGGATTATTTCTTTTGTCAGCGGCTCCCAGAGTATGGGCGGTGCGGAGGCAGTGCAGTTTAAAAAGGCATTTCCCGAAGCGGAGATTACATTGTATTATGGCGCCAGCGAGCTGAACTATATTACCTATATCCGTGGAAGTGAGATGAAAGAAGATACGACGCTGGTTGGCCGTGCATTTCCAGAGGTGGATGTCTGGATTGAAAATGACCATTTCCATGTAAAAACGCGGTATGGAATTCTTGGAATTGGAAATGACGCGGTGATTGGGGACTGCGGTCACACAGATGCAGAGGGACTCTTCTATTTTGATGGGAGGGATGATGATATCTGCAACATAAATGGGAGAAAAGTGTCATCCCTCCGGATCGAAGAGGCGGTGCGGACATTTCCGGGAGTGGCAGAGACGGCAGTGAAGGCAGTCCATGAGCATGGGCGCGATTATCTGAAAGTGTGGATTGTGTGGGAGAAAGAAGCTGAAAGGGAAGAAATTGCCGGAAGTGACAGCGAAAAAAGTGGTTATACCAATATGGCAATTCGGGAATTTTTGGCAGAAAGACTGGCAGATTATGAGATTCCACGCGAATTTGTCTTTCTAAAGGAGTTTCCAAAGACTGAAAGCGGAAAGATTCGTAAAAAAGAACTGTGAAAATTGCTTTTTCTTGTCAAAAAAGAAAATGGATTATTGTGCAAAATGACAAAAGTGACGTTGACAAAATTGGAAAAGGGTGGTATATTCCCGTCTTTGACAGTAATGTTTGGAAAAACACCGCAGAAAGGCTTATTCTATATAGCTTTTCCGGCGGTGCTTTTTCGTTTTGTGATAAATTCATAGTCTGTTTCAATCCGGGCCTGTTCTTTTGCCCAAGCCATAACGTCATCTCTTGTAGGATTGCTTTATATAAAAAGACTCTGCATTTTTTGATTTTGATGTATTTATTTTCAATTTTTATCACCTCATACTATTATACCGCGGAAAGACCAAAAAGCCTATATATGAAAATGACGAAATTGACAAAAAAATATAAGACTTTATGCGGCTTACAGGGTATTTTTAGAGGAAAGAGGTATCAAAGATCCGTGTATATGATTGCTTTTTATTTAGATATAGTTTATATTGTTATATAAAGAGTTATATCATTCATGTTATTAGGAACAGGGAGAAAGAAAATGTTAAATAGTAGTGCCGCAGTGCCGCTGTATGTCCAATTAAAAGAAAAAATTGAACAAAAAATAAGTGATGGTGAATATAAACCAGGAGAAAAGCTGCAAACGGAAGGTGAAATGGCAAAATCGTTTGGAGTCAGTATTATTACAGTTCGAAAAGCAGTCAGCGAATTGGTGGAAAAAGGACTTGTAGAAAAAAAACAGGGAAAAGGAACATTTGTCTGCCAGCGCAAAGTAACTAAGGATATGAAAAAATTGCAGAGTTTTTCGGAAATGTGTGCTCATATGGGAATGAAAGCCGGAGGACGTATGCTTGAAAACAGGCTGGAACCGGCGAGTGAAAAGATAGCCCGGCTTTTGAATGTGGAAAAAGGCAGCCAGGTTATCTATATATCCAGAGTCCGCTATGCGGATGGTATGCCGATGGCGATTGAGCGTAACTATTTTCCACTTAAATATGCATTTCTTCTGGAAGAACGATTTGATGACAATTCATTGTTTACATTTTTGAAGGAACACTCTCATACAGCAGTGGCAATTTCAGAAAAATGGATTGAACTTTGCAAGGCGACAGCAGCGGAAGCAGAGCTTTTGCAGATGGCGAAAGGAACTTCGATGCTTTTTATCAAAAGTGTGGCATATACGGCTGAGAAGGAACCCATTTATGTAGGGCATCAGGTGTTTAATGGAGAAAAATGCTCATTTTATGTCTGTGAATCTACAATAGGAATCGAGTAAATTAATTGAAAAGAAAAGGCTGATTCAGGTTAGGAAGCAAGAAAAACTTGCGCTAACAGGAGTCAGCCTTTTCTTTTTATCAGGAACACGGAAATGGAGATGATAGAAATTCCATTACTGGGCACGTATGCGTGAACAGTACCTAGAAAAAAGTGATGTAAAAAAATACAGAAATCACTTGACAAAATACATACATAAGTATAATATGATATCATAACATTATATAATGATATATAATCAATCCAAAGGAGATGAAAAAATGCGGGTCATTGGAATTGGGGACAATGTGTGCGACAAATATGAACATCTCAGGCTTATGTTTCCGGGAGGTCAGGCTGCAAACTTTGCGGTTTATGCAGGGATGCTGGGGGCAGAGTCAGCTTATATGGGAGTGTTCGGACGGGATGAGGTTGCAGAACATGTGATAGCAACACTCGATGAGCTGCAGGTAGAACACAGTCGGTGCCGTCAGTATGAAGGAGAAAATGGTTATGCGAGGGTTACGCTGGTAGACGGAGACCGTGTTTTTCTTGGAAGCAACAAAGGCGGCGTATTAAAAGAAAATCCGTTAAATCTGGACGTGGAAGATCTGGAGTATATTAAAACATTTGATCATGTGCACACGACCAATAATAGCTATTTTGATGAACAGCTTCCTAAACTGGCAGAACAGGGAATTTCTGTATCGTATGATTTTTCGGGTCAGTGGGTCGATGAAGAACGAGTAAAAAAGGTTGCTCCGTATATTACGTATGCGTTTCTTTCATGTGGTTCCGTTTCGAGAGAGGATGCGGAAGAAATCTGTAAGAAAATGTTTCGTGCTGGATGCCCAATGGTAATTGCAACAAGAGGAAGCTATGGAGCAGTTCTGTTTGACGGAACGCAGTTTTATGAGCAGCCGCCGCATCTGGTTGAAGCAGTAGATACGCTGGGAGCAGGGGATTCATTTGCAACGGCATTTCTGCTTTCGTTTCTGGAGAGCCGGAAAAAGTATGGCATACAGATGAAAGAAAGCATTTATGAAAAAGAGATAAGGAAAGCACTGGAAGCAGGAGCAGAGTTTTCTTCGAAAACCTGTATGGTTCAGGGGGCTTTTGGACATGGAAAGTCATTTTGATAAATAATTGATACAAAAAAAGAAAAGGAGATCAGAAAGATGGAAAAATCAGTAAAAGAAATTGTAGCAGAGATCAAAGAAAAGATGGACAAACTGGGTGGATTAAAGCATGTGTATTTTGTAGCTTGCGGCGGATCTAAGGCAGCTATTTTCCCAGGGCTGTACCTTCTTCAGAGTGAGGCAAAAACTTTTAGCGCTACTACATATACCAGCAATGAATTTGTTCATGCAACACCAAAAGAACTGGATGAGCGGTGCGTTGCAGTTATTTGTTCATTAAAGGCAACGCCTGAGACCGTGGAGGCAGTAAAAACAGCCAATGCTGCAGGTGCAGTGACAATCGCTATGACAGGAAATATGCAGACAGGTATGGCAAAAGTTGGACAGTATATTGTGACATATTCAAATGGAGATGATCAGGTATATAGTGATTCTAACCAGGCGAACGCCCTTCGGATTGGTTTTGAGCTGTTAAAACAGTTTGAAAACTGGGAGAATTATGACAAGGCGATGGAAGCATACCGTTACATTGATGAAATTATAGAAGAAGGCAAGAAAAATGTTTTGGCGGATGCAAAAGCCTGGGCAGAAAAATATAAAGATGAACCTGTATTTTACGTGCTGGCATCTGGTTCAAACTATGGAGTTGCATATTCCATGTGCTGCTGTCATTTCATGGAGATGCAGTGGAAGCATGCTGTGTGCCTGCATACGGGTGAGTACTTCCATGGTCCATTTGAAACAACGGATAAGAAGCTTCCGATGATCCTTCTGATGAGTGAGGGAAGAACCCGCGCATTGGATGAACGCTGCTTAAAATTCCTGCGCACTTATGCGGAAAATTATATTGTAATTGATTTTGAAAAATTAAATGGCGGTAAAATCGATAAGAGCGTCGTAGAATTCTTTAATCCGGTTGTTATGATTCCGATTGAGAGATACTATGTTTCCCAGATGGCGGAAGTGCGTGGCCATTCTATGGATGAAAGACGTTATATGTGGAAAGTGGAATACTAAAGATCCTCCAATTAAATATTTTCTTAGACAGACAGCGAGGCCTGACCGTATGGAGCAGACTTCGCTGTTTTGTCCATACGGGCAAGTTAATTTAGAGTGAGCATAGTGTAAGTAAAAAATCAGAACGTTTGGCATCAAAGAATTGCTGAAAAAGATAACAGACAAGTGAAAAAAATTGTGAAAATTGATATGGATGTGTGTGATGAAAAAGAAAACGTAATAAAAATATGATAGGGAGAGAGGCTGACCCCTAAAAAAAAATATGTAAAATGACAAATTAGCATTGACAATATAATGATATATGATGTATTATAATGACATGATATGAAGTAATTCGCTTGAAACCTGCAGGAACAAGAAGAATTTGAAAAGAAGGTAGGAGGAAATGTCATGAAAGCAGATGTGTTTGAGTATGAAGGGGAAGGTATTCAGTGTGTATATGACAATAAAAAATGGGTCGTATGTATTAAAAACTGGAAGCCTAATAATGATATTGAGAAGATTCAGTATCTGGAAGTGCATCACGCAACCGATGAGCAGTTTATTCTGGTTCAGGGAAAAGCAGTTCTTTTGGCAGCGTCCCGCGAGAATGATGCATTTAAGATTGATGTAATTCCGATGGAGCCAAATAAAGTTTACAATGTTTTGCAGGGAACATGGTTTAATACGATCACACAGAAGGATACAAAGCTGATATATGTGCAGGATGCGGGGACGACAACAGAAAACAGCGAATACTGTGATATGACAGAAGTGGAATTGAGTATGGTTAGGGAAAAAGCAAAAAAAGCATTGCAGTAGCATCATAAAAAAGAAATGAGGAGGACAAAAGATGGAGTTTAATGCGTATTCCATGTTGGTGGATTTCATGTGGGCAGGTATTTTCCTGTTTGTGGCGAAAATGCTGAGGGAAAAAATCAAGATTCTGCAGAGCCTGTTTGTTCCGGTCAGTCTGCTGGCTGGATTTATCGGGCTTGCGTTAGGACAGAATGGTTTTGGAATTATCAGTTTTTCTTCACAGTTTGGTTCTTATGCAGGTCTGCTGATTATCGCAGTATTTGTATCAATTGGGCTGAGAGGCTTTAATTTTTCAGCTGGTGGCTGGAAAACAAATTTCGATCGGATTGGCAGCTACTACTGCTTCCGCAATATTGGCTGGGCATTTCAGTATGCAATGCCGATTATTTTTGCAATGGTAGTCCTGAAAATGTTTGCTCCTGATTTAAATCCGGCATTTGGAATGTTGATTCCTGCAGGCTTTCAGGGAGGTCATGGTACAGCAGCAGCACTTGGCGCGACACTCGGCACACTTGGATGGGAAGATGCAACGGATCTGGCGATGACAAGTGCAACGGTGGGTATTTTAACCGGTATTTTTGGTGGAATTATTTTGATCAAACTTGGAACAAAAAGAAACTATACTAAGTTTGTAAAAGATTTCAGCCAGCTTCCTAACGATATGCGCACGGGACTCATTGAAGAAGGAAAACGCCCGGTATTAGGCGAAGAAACCGTTTCACCGATGGCAATTGATCCGCTGGCATGGCATCTTCTTCTGATTCTGATTCCAACCGGTATTGGATATCTTTTAACAAATGTAATTCAGGGAGCAACCGGACTTGGCGTTCCGAGTTTCTCTGTCGGCTTCCTGGTAGCAATTGTATTTCATTTTGTATTAAAAGGAATAAAAGCCGATAAATATGTAGATAACCGCATCATTTCCCGTATGGGAAGCTGTGCAACTGATTTCCTTGTATTTTTCGGTGTGGCATCAATTAAGATTCCGGTTGTTATTGAGTACGCAGTTCCGTTTGGTCTGCTGATGTTATTTGGAATTGTCTGGGTTGTATTCCACTTTACAGTGATTGCGCCGAGACTCTTAAAACAGGAGTGGTTTGAGAGAGGTATCTATGTATATGGTTACTCGACCGGTGTAACAGCAATCGGCATGGCACTTTTAAGAATTGTAGATCCGGAGAATAAGAGCTGTACACTGGATGATGCAGCAATTGTAACACCGATTGAGTCAATTATTGAAATTTTTGCATTAGCGGCAGTTCCGGTTGCCTGTGTTCAGGGAAACTGGATTGCAGCTGTAACACCAATTTTGATTTACCTGGCAGCGCTTTGCATTGTCCCGGTTGTCTTCAAATGGTGGCATAAACATCCAGGTAAAGCATGGGATGAAAGTGAGCTTTAGGGAAAGAAAAAAGATATAAATGTAATCTGTAAATAAGCGGGCACTGTGAAATCTGATAGAGTGAAGGTTTTTGCAGTGCCTTTGTGTGTAGAGAGGAGGAACAACTGGATGATAAAGATAAGGCGGGAACAGATTGCAGGAATGAATATGCACTATAAATACAGAACTTTGGATTATTTCTTTAAAACGCAGCAGGCTCTCGGAATAAAAAATATAGAGTTTTGGTGTGCAAGACCGCATTTCCTGCTAGATGATTATGGGTTTGAGGATGCGGCTGAATTAAAAAAGAATGCAGCAGATTATGGATTGACAATCGGAGCTTTTTCACCGGAGTGTACGATTTATAATTATGCACTTTGCTGTCATGACGAGACGGCAAGAAAGCATTCAATCGGATATTTTGAAAATGGAATCCGTGCAGCGGCAGAAGCTGGTGCGAAAGTGATGGTACTCAATTGCTGCGGCGGTGCAAGAAATGAAGATCCGAGACGTATTTTTGAACGTGCGGTTCAAACCTTGCGTCGGCTTTCAAAAACTGCTGCGGAAGAGGGGGTTATTCTTGCAGTGGAAACAGTACGGCCAGAAGACGCAACGGTTATTAATATGCTTCCAGAACTAAAAAAACTTTTGGAGTCGGTTAATGAGCCGCAGATACAGGCTGCCCTGAATTTGACGAGTGCTGGAGTGGCAGGAGAGTCGATGAAAGACTGGTTTGAAGCATTTGGAGACAAAATATACCATGTCCGTTTTGTGGATGGACGTCCGCAGGGATGCCTTGCATGGGGAGATGGTTTGAGACCGTTAGAGGATCAATTGATTTGTCTGGATCAGTACAAATATAAAGGATTGCTAAGTTTGGCACTGAATGATGCACGCTACCTGGAGGATCCGGCTGCAGCTGATCGGCAGAATATGCGTGAATTAGAACCGTTTATAATGGATTAATGGAGTAATTGTATGAGGAGGAAGCGAAAATGAAAATAGTTGATTTTGATAAACTTTCGGTATTGAATCTTCATTATTGCCAATATACGTTGGATTATTTCCTGGATTGTATGCAGGAACTGGGAATCAAAAATGTAGAATTGCTGGGAGGGCATCAAGGACTTTGGCTGGATCCAAATGAATATCAGGATCCGGAGCCGGTTCGTAAAAAATTACAGGAACACGGTTTGAAGTGTCCGGTATTTACACCACAGAATTGCCGGTTTGGTTATCAATTTGGTGTAAAAGAACCAGAACTGAGAGAAAAAACATTTGGATTTTTTGCAAATGCGATACGTCTGGGGGCTGCGCTGGGGGCAGAGAAGATGGAAGCAAATTCCGGATGGGGTTACTGGGATGAAGCGGAGGAGGATGGATTGAAACGGGCAGCTGAGATGCATCAGAGACTTTGTGAGGTCGCAGAGGAAAATGGCGTGACAATTGTGGCAGAGTCTTTACGGCCGCAGGAATCAAGAATTGGGTATAGTTTGCAGCAAATGAAACAGTTATTTGATTTAGTCGATCATCCGCGCTTTAAAGTTATGATTGATTTGACAGCAATGTCGGTTTCTGGTGAAACGATTCAGCAGTGGTTTGATGTTTTTGGAAAGGAAAACATTGTACATGCACATTTTCAGGATTGTGATCCCTATGGGCATTACATCTGGGGTGAAGGGAAGAGAAACTTAAGAAAGGATTTAGAGGACATGGTAAAAAATGGATATGAGGGATATTTTACGCAGGAACTGACAGCACCGGCGTATTACCTGGATCCATTTCGTTATGACAAAAGAAATGTGCAGAATTTGAGAATGTACATGGAATAGAGGAGAGAAAGAATATGTGGACAGATGAATTATTTCATGTAAAAAAGCCGATCATTGCACTGTTGCATTTGCGGGCGCTGCCGGGGGATCCTCTGTATGAAAAAGGTGCAACGATGGGAGAGGTAATTGAAAATGCAGCCAGAGAGCTTCAGGCGCTCCAGGAGGGAGGAGTAGATGGAATTTTGATTGCCAATGAATTCAGCCTTCCGTATGAAAAAAAGGTTTCCTACGTAACTGTGGCAGCGATGGGACGGATTGTGGGAGAATTAAAAAAAGAGATAAAAGTTCCATTTGGTGTCAATATTGTTTCTAATCCATTGGCGACGATCGATTTGGCAGCAGCAGTCGAGGCAGATTTTGTAAGAAGTACATTTACGGGTGCCTATATAGGTGAAAATGGAATTACAGATACGAATATTCCAGAAGTCTTGCGTAGAAAAAAAGCACTTGGACTAGATAAAATGAAATTGCTATATAAGGTAAATCCAGAGTCGGATGTATATCTAGCAGAGAGAAGTCTGGAAAAAATAACAAAATCCATGATTTTTCATTGCTTTCCAGATGGTCTGTGTGTTTCTGGAAGTAGTGCTGGTCAGGAAACGGATTCAAGTTTGGTACGCAGGGTCAAGGCAGTTTCTGGATTTGTTCCTGTTTTCTGTAATACAGGGTGTACGAAGGAAAATGTGGTTGAAAAACTTAGTGAATGTGATGGCGCCTGTGTAGGGACTGCTTTTAAGAAAGATGGTAAATTTGAGAATTTTGTTGAAAAACAGAGAGTCATGGAGTTTATGGATGTAGTTAAGGCGTATCGCTGTACAATGAAAGAAGGCGTATAGACGTTGCATTATTTTTTAGGAATTGACGTTGGTACATATTCAAGTAAAGGAGTTCTAACAGATGAGTCTGGAAAGGTGGTAAGTCGGGCAGTTACTCATCACGGAATGGAAAATCCAGAACCTGGTTATTATGAGCAGGACGCGGATAAGGTATGGTGGAATGATTTTTGCATTTTGTCAAAAATGCTCTTACAGCAGAGTGGTGTAGAACCAGAAAAAATTGCTTGTGTAGGGGGAAGCACATTGGGAGCAGATTGCCTTCCAGTTGATAAGGATGGGCATCCTTTACGAAAAGCAATTTTATATGGTATTGATGCACGCTGCGTGGAAGAAATGGAGTATCTCTCACAGTATTATGGCACAGAAAAAGTAAAAAAACTATTTGGACGTCCAATTTGCAGTGGAGATGTGTCTGCTAAAATTTTATGGATAAAAAATCATGAACCAGAGGTATATAGACGCACACACAAGTTTTTGACAGGTTCTTCTTATCTAACATTTAAACTAACTGGAAAATATGTAATAGATACATTTTTGGGGATGGCTTCATTTCGTCCGCTGTATTATCCGGATGGGAGCATCCATAAAGAAATGTGTAAACCGATTTGTATGCCGGAGCAGTTGGCAGAAGGAATGCCGGTTACCCATATTTGTGGAACGGTAACAAAGCAGGCAGCTAAGGAGACAGGACTCAAAGAAGGAACGCCAGTTATTACTGGAACTGGAGATTCAGCAGCTGAGGCAATCAGTGTAGGAGTACTTGCACCAGGCGATCTGATGGTACAGTTTGGATCGTCCTTATTTTTCTATTGTTGTGCAGATCGGCTGATTCAGGATGAGCGGGTGCGCGGAAATCCATTTTTAATTCCAGAAACTTATAGTGTAGCAGCAGGAACTAATAATGGAGGCACACTTCAAAAATGGTATTTGGAACAGTTATTTTCTGAATGCTTGGAAAAGGAAAAAACAGCAGGATTGAATGCATATGAAGAAATGATGAAAGGAATTTCTGAGATTGCACCTGGATCGGATGGTTTGATAACTTTACCCTACTTTGCGGGAGAAAGGACACCGCTGAATGATCCAGACGCAAGAGGAATGATTGTGGGACTTTCATTGAGCCATACAAAAAGACATTTGTATCGCTCGGCACTGGAAGGAATTGGGTATTCAGTTGCACAGCATATTGACATATTCCGTGAAAATGGTTTGCCTGTAAAACGGATTGCAGCGGCGGGGGGAGGAACGAAAAACGCAGTTTGGATGCAGATGGTGGCGGATATAGCAGGGGTATCGTTAGAAACACCAAAGGAAGACATAGGGGCAGCTTATGGAGATGCACTGATGGCAGCGATTGGAGTCGGATTCTACCAAGGTTTTTCAGATTTGCGCCAAGTAATCCAAAAGAAATGTATTTATAAGCCGGATTTAGAGAGGCATGAGTTATACAAGCCATTTAGAAAGCTATTTGATGAATTATATAGGTGTAATCAGGAAATATTACATAGTTTATCTAAGCATAACAAGTAAATAAAAGATATGGAAAGGCTTTTTGACTGTAATCATTGATATTACAATTGAAAAGCTTTTTCATTTATAGGTTCCCGATAATGTGTAAAAATGAAATTCAATCAACCGGGCAGAATATATGTTCGAAATTCCGCACTTTCCTTGCAATGAAAACTGTGCTATGGTATACTGAAAAGAAGATTTGGAGGCATTTTGAAGCGTTCTTTTTTAGTTTGAACCAGTGAGAAAAGAAAGGAATTTACCGTGATTTCGTATGTAAAAGGCATCCTGGCGGAGAAAGCAAAGGACCGTATCGTGGTCGAGTCCGGCATGATGGGGATCGGGATTTTTGTCCCGATGTCGGTGCTGGAAGTTTTACCGCCGCTCGGGGAAGAGGTAAAGATATATACGCACCTGCAGGTGCGGGAGGATGATATGAGCCTGTACGGCTTTTTAAGCCGTTCGGATCTGGAGATGTTCCGCCAGCTTCTGGGGGTCAACGGCATTGGTCCGAAGGGGGCACTTGGCATCTTGTCGGCGCTGCGTCCGGAGGATCTGCGTCTTGCGGTTATGACTGGGGATGCGAAGGCGATCTCCCGTGCACCGGGCGTTGGGGCAAAGACGGCACAGCGGATCATTCTCGATTTGAAGGATAAAGTGCGGGCAGAGGATCTGCTGACACCGCTGTTAGATGGCAGTGCGGCGGTTTCGCCGGCTGCGGGAAACGGGCTTTCAGGCAATGCAGTGAAGGAAGCCGTGGAGGCGCTGGTGGCGCTGGGATATACGAATGCCGAGGCGGTGAAGGCGGTCAAGAGCGCCAATGTGACGGAAGAGATGGATTCCGAGGCGGTATTGAAGGCATCGCTGAAATATCTGGCGTTTTTGTAAAACAACCTATGTGTCGGACATTCGAAATTGCTGGAACATAAAAAATAGTGGTGCTTGTGCGTCAGATGAAAATTTGGAATGTGTGGCAGATATGAGAAAATGGAACTGTCATGGCTTAATTGAATGAGAGAGAAAAACAGGAAAGACAGGAAACAAGTATGAGCAGAAGGACGATTACAACCGAGGTGACGGAGGAGGATAAGCGGATTGAGGGAAGTCTCCGCCCGCAGACCTTAGACGAATATATCGGTCAGGAGCGGATCAAATCGACGTTAAAGGTATTTATCCATGCGGCGAAATCCCGCGGCGAGGCGCTTGACCATGTTCTTTTCTATGGACCGCCGGGATTGGGAAAGACGACACTCAGCGGCATTATCGCCAATGAGATGGGAACCCGTATGAAGGTTACTTCCGGTCCGGCAATCGAGAAACCAGGGGAGATTGCGGCGATTCTCAACGGGCTCCAGGAGGGAGACGTCCTCTTTGTGGATGAGATTCACCGCTTAAACCGCCAGGTGGAAGAGGTGCTTTATCCGGCGATGGAGGACTATGCGATCGATATCATGTTGGGAAAAGATTCGACGGCGCGATCGATTCGTCTGGATCTGCCGAAATTTACGCTGGTAGGCGCGACGACACGCGCGGGGCTTCTGACGGCGCCGCTGCGCGATCGCTTCGGCATCGTGCAGAAGATGGATTTTTATACGCCTGAAGAGCTGCAGACGATTGTCCTGCGGACGGCGGGAGTTCTGAATGTGGAGATTGATAAGACGGGCGCCTATGAGATTGCGAGACGTTCGAGAGGAACGCCGCGTCTGGCAAACCGACTGTTAAAACGTGTGAGGGACTTTGCACAGGTCAAGTACAACGGCGTGATTACGAAAGAAGTCGCGGATTTTGCACTGGATATCCTTGATGTGGACAAGCTGGGACTTGACAACAACGACCGTGCGATCTTACATATGATTATCGACAAGTTTTCCGGCGGTCCGGTCGGACTGGAGACGCTGGCGGCAGCGCTGGGCGAGGATGCTGGGACACTGGAAGATGTGTATGAACCGTATCTTCTGATGAACGGTCTGCTCAACCGGACTCCGCGTGGGCGGATGGCGACCGAAGCAGCGTATCGGCATCTCGGGTATACCTGGAATCAAGCAAAAAACGGTATTTCTGAGATTTGATATTTGATTGATTTGAAGGCGGTATTTCTGTGTGGGTGACGTGACAACGTCGAACCATATTTATTATAGATAGAAAGAAGAGAATGCGATGGCAAAACGGTATATAGATGTATTAATTGATGGAAAAGTGTATAGCCTGGGCGGCAGTGAGACGGAAGGATATGTACAGCAGATTGCCACGTATCTGAATGGGAAGATTTTCCAGCTCAAGGCGCAGCCGGGATTTTTGAAAATGCCGGAAGACTATCAGAGTATTATGACTTATCTGAATCTGGCGGATGATTATTTTAAAGAAAAAGAGAGTGCGAAGGCACTTGCATCCGACAAAGAGAGCATGGAAAAAGAGACATACCGTCTGAAACATGAGATGGTCAGCACCCAGATGAAACTCGAGAGTCTCCGCAATGAGCGCACCGTCAGCGAGGAAGAACTGGAGACGGCAAAGAAGGCGGCAAAAGAGGCAGCTGAGCAGGCGGAAGCTGCTAAAAATGAGGTACAGGCACAGATCGAGCGTGTGAAAAAAGAAGCGCAGGAGCAGATCGAGGCTGTGAAGAAAACAGCACAGGAACAGGTTGAGTCTGCAAGAAAAGAAACGCAGGGACAGATCGAGGCTGTGAAGAAAACAGCACAGGAACAGGTTGAGTCTGCAAGAAAAGAAACGCAGGGACAGATCGAGGCTGTGAAGAAAACAGCACAGGAACAGGTTGAGTCTGCAAGAAAAGAAGCGCAGGAGCAGATTGAACGTGCGAAGAGAGAGGTACAGGAGCGCGTGGAATCCGCGGAAAAAGCAGCCCAGGATCGCGCTGCCAGGGCGGAGCAGACAGCCCGGGAGCAGGCAGAAGCTGCAAAGAAAGAGGCATTGGAACAGATTGCGGATGCAAAGAAAGAAGCAAACGATTTCCGTGGAGAAGCAGAGGTTTGGAAACAGGAGGCAGAAGATCAGCGTCTGGCGGTCGAGTCATCCCAGAGTGAAATCGCTTCTTTGCAGGACAAGCTGGAGATTTTCAAACAACAGCTTGAAGAAGCAAGACAGGCGGCGACAGCTGTGCAGACGGAAAAATCGCAGCTGGAAGCACGTCTGATGCAGACGGAACAGGAAAAACAGACGATAAAGAAAGATCTGGAAGAGAGCCTCCAGGAGGCAGGGGCAGCACGTGAGGAACTGGCAGCTGTCCGTCAGGCACAGGTGGAGGCATATATGAAGCGGAAGCCATTTCCCAAGAGACAGGGAACGGTGGAACTGAAAGATGCAATTCTGCGGTTATAATGGGTGAAATGATATGAAAAAAAAGGTGGAAATTCTGGCACCGGCGGGTTCCTTCGATAGCATGAAAGCGGCGGTTGCTGCGGGGGCGGACGCAGTCTATATGGGCGGCAGCCGTTTCGGAGCCAGGGCATATGCGGAAAATCCGGATAAAACGGGGATGCTGGAAGCGATCAACTACGTGCATCTGCATGGGCGCCAGCTTTATATGACGGTCAATACGCTGGTAAAGGAAGACGAGATGGATGACTTATACGACTATCTGCTTCCGTATTACCAGGCGGGACTGGATGCCGTGATCGTGCAGGACATGGGCGTATTTTCTTATATCCGGGAGCATTTTCCGGATTTGCCGGTTCATGCGAGCACACAGATGACGATTACCGGACCGGAGGGCGCGGCGCTTATGACGAGAATGGGCGCGGTCCGCATCGTCACAGCGCGTGAACTTTCATTGGAAGAGATACGCCGCATTTATCAGGAGACGGGCGTGGAGATAGAGAGCTTTGTTCACGGGGCTCTCTGTTACTGTTATTCGGGACAATGCCTGTTCAGCAGCCTGATCGGCGGCAGAAGCGGCAACCGGGGACGATGCGCTCAGACCTGCCGGCTTCCGTTTGATGTCCTTCGGCGGCTGGATGAGAACAACCCGAATGAAAACAAAAACAAAAAGAAAGAAAATGGCGTGTTAAATCCGGGTGATTCCAAGTATGTGCTCAGTCTCAAGGATCTTTGTACGCTGGATATTTTGCCGGATATTCTGGAAGCAGGCGTTTATTCCTTGAAAATCGAGGGGCGCATGAAGAGTCCGCGCTATACGGCAGGCGTGGTGCGCCTGTACCGGAAATATGTAGATTTATATTTAAAGAATGGCAGAAAAGGTTACCGGGTTGACCCGAAAGACCGGAAGGAGCTGCTGGATCTGTTTGACCGCGGCGGTCAGACGTTAGGCTATTATACCGAGCACAATGGACGCGATATGGTGGTCTGCCATGAGAAACCGGCATTCCGCCAGGAAAACCGGGAACTTTACCAGTATCTGGACAAAACGTATGTGGAAGCAGAGGTGAAAGAACCGGTTCAGGGGTTTGCGCGTGTCTGTGAAGGCGAACCGCTGCAGCTGACGCTTCAATACGAAGATCCGCTGACGGGAGAAAGCCGGATGGCAGGCGGAATCGGAGCAGTTGTCCAGACGGCAGTGAAACAGCCGATGAGCAAGGAACGGATTGAGAAACAGCTCGGAAAAACGGGAAATACGCCGTATTATTTTGAAAATCTGGAAGTGGAGACAGGCGGCAGCCCCTTTGTGCCGGTGCAGGAGTTAAATGAACTCCGCCGCTCTGCGTTTGAGCAGCTGACCGAGGAGATACTGCGTCCATACCGCCGGGAGATACCGGAAAATAGGGCGTGCGGGACAGGAAAAGGATGGCAAAATCCGGAAGAAAAGAATCTGGAAGAAAATAACCAGACAGGTTCGGAATCAGAAAAAACCAGCCCGGCTCAGGACGTTGAACTCACAGCAGATTTACCTGTACAGAGCCAGAAAACGCTGTTTGAGAATAAAAAAGGGAATAAAACAGCTCTGTACCACATCCACGTTTCGGTCGAACACCCGGCACAGTTAAAAGTGGCGTTATCCGTACCGGAAGTCGGCGCCATCTACCTGGATAGCGCTGAATTTGGCGCCGAACAGTGGAACGAATGGGTATCGCGCTGCCATGAGGCAGACAAGCAGTGTCTTTTGGTAATGCCGCATATTTTCCGCGATCGGGCAAAGGAATATTTTGAAACACATCGTTCCAGGCTGGAATCGGCGGGATTTGACGGTCTTGTCATCCGGGCATGGGAAGAGCTGGAACTGGTGCGCGAGTGGAAGATTTCCATCCCGCTTGTGATGGATTATGGTATTTATACGATGAATCACCGGGCGGAGGATTTTGTGCGGGAGATGGCGCCGGAGCTTTCGATGCGTTTTACCCTTCCGGTCGAGCTCAACAGCCGGGAGTTGGAGGCGCGCGACAGCCGGGAACGGGAACTTCTCGTATATGGTTCGATCCCGGTCATGGTAACCGCCCAGTGCATCCGGAAAACAGTGGAAGGATGCAGTAAATGTCCGGAATATCTGTATCTGCGGGATCGCAAAAAGAAAGTATTTCCGGTAAGGAACCAGTGCCGTTTCTGCTGCAATACGATCTACAATTCCAGCCCCCTGTCGCTTTTGAAGGATAAAAAGCAGATAGACCGCCTGCAGCCGGAGGTGCTGCGTCTGGCATTTACGTCGGAGAGTGCGGCACAGACCGGGGAAGTGCTGGATGCCTACGTGAAGACCTTCCTCCATCAGGAACCGGTGGAGCTGGAGGGCGAATTTACAAGAGGTCATTTTAAGAGGGGCGTAGAGTAGCGTGTGTACCGGGAATCTTCCGGGTACACATGAAAAGGAGGATCACCATGATAAATCTTGTGACAACGATGTCAAGGTATCTGATGATATTGCTGATACTGATTTATACATATTACAATTTCCGCTTTTTTTCACTGCCGGATGACGAGTCGAAACTCCGGCTCTGCCGTCTGCAGAATGTACCGCTGTTTTTGATATTTCTTCTGTCGGGTACGATCATTTATCTACAAACCGAGGATGAGGCAGTTGTGCTGTTTTTCGGCGCGCAGCTTGTCTTTTTTGTCCTGTACCAGCTCTTATACCGGCTGTTTTACCGGAATGCGTCGAGACTGTTGCTGAACAACACGTGTATGCTTCTGTGCACTAGTTTTATCATGCTGACGCGCATCTCGATGGACAAGGCGGTCCGCCAGTTTATCATCATGGCAGTTGCGGCGGTTATCACAATGATTATACCATATGTGATAGATAGAACCTGGCAGCTCGCTAAGATACCGTGGGTGTACGGCCTGATAGGTCTGGCGCTGCTGCTGGTTGTCTGTGTGATCGGCAATACCAGCTTCGGCGCGCAGCTTTCGATCAGTATCGGCGGATTTTCGTTCCAGCCGTCCGAGTTTGTTAAGATCAGCTTTGTATTCTTCGTAGCGACGATGTTTTACCGCTCAACGGAGTTTAAAAATGTGGCGATCACGACCGGCGTGGCGGCGGCGCACGTGTTGATTCTGGTGTTATCCAAGGATCTGGGAAGTGCGCTGATTTTTTTCCTCGCCTATGTCCTGATGCTGTTTATTGCAACCTCCAACTGGCTGTATCTGGCAGGCGGTCTTGGAAGCGGCTGTGCGGCTGCGATGCTGGCGTATAAGCTGTTTTCGCATGTGCGTGTCCGCGTGGAAGCATGGCAGGATCCGTGGAGTGACATCGCAGGAAAAGGATATCAGGTTACGCAGGCGCTCTTTGCGATCGGCACAGGCGGCTGGTTTGGCATGGGACTTTACCAGGGGATGCCGAAGAAGATCCCGGTTGTCGAGAAGGACTTCATTTTCGCGGCGATCTCGGAGGAGCTGGGCGGCATCTATGCGCTCTGTATTCTCCTGATCTGTCTGGGCTGTTTCATGCAGTTCATGCTGATTGCGACCCGGATGCAGGCATTATTTTACAAGCTGATCGCGTTTGGTCTGGGAATTGAGTATGTGGTGCAGGTGTTCCTGACGATCGGCGGCGTGACGAAATTCATTCCGTCTACCGGCGTGACGCTGCCGCTTGTCAGTTATGGAGGCAGTTCGATTCTCAGCACATTTATCCTGTTTGGCGTGATACAGGGACTATATGTCCTGAAACGGAATGAGGAAGAAGAGGAGGAGCAGCAGTTTGATGAGGCAGAAGGATGAAATGGAAAGAACTGAAAATGCGAGAGCGCGTTCAAACCGTCATATTCTGTGGCTGACCTATGGGATTGCGGCGCTCTTTATCGCGATGGCCGTTTATTTTGGCTGGTTTATCCAGTTTAAGAGTGAAAATGTGATCGGCAGCTCTTATAATGCGAGACTCGATCTCCTCTCAGACCGGGTGACCCGCGGTTCGATTATGAGCAATGATAAAACGGTGCTGGCGCAGACGAACGTTGCAAGTGACGGAAGCGAGAAACGCTATTATCCGTATGATTATCTGTTTGTCCATTCGGTCGGATATTCTGGCAAAAATGGAAAAACAGGTCTGGAGTCGCTGGCGAATTTCTACCTGCTTTCCTCCCATGTGAATCTGATTGAGAAAACGATCAATGAATTTCAGGGGAAGAAAAATCTGGGCGACAATGTGATTACGACGCTTGATGTGGATCTGCAGCAGACGGCATCCGACGCGATCGGAAAACACCGGGGCGCTGTGATTGTCATGGAACCGGATACGGGAAAGATTTTAACGATGGTTTCCCAGCCGAATTTCAATGCGAATCTCGTCGATGAGCGCTGGGCAGAGTTGACATCGCCGGACAATACGAAGGCGCAGTTAGTCAACCGCGCGACGCAGGGCTTATATCCGCCGGGATCGACGTTCAAGATGCTGACGGTGCTGGAATATATGAAAGAGAACCCGAATACCTGGCAGGACTATGTGTATAATTGTAATGGCTCTTACCAGAATGGCGATTATACGATTAAATGTTACCACGGGACGGCACACGGGGCGCAGAACCTGATTCAGGCATTTGCCAATTCCTGCAACGGTGCGTTTGCGGAGATTGGAATGCAGATTAATTCAGAAAAATTCCGGGCGCTGGCAAATCAGATGCTCTTTAATTCGGAGCTTCCGTACACACTTCCGTACAACCAGAGCACGTTTTCGCTCGACGGCAGTTCGGATGACTGGGAAAAGCTTCAGACCGCGATCGGACAGGGAAAAACCCAGATTACGCCGCTGCATAACCTGATGATCGTATCGGCGATCGCCAACGGCGGCACGCTGATGAAGCCATATATGATCGATCATGTTGAAAATGTGGGTGGTCAGACGGTCAAGAAGTTCCTTCCGTCCGCCTATGGAACCCTGATGTCTGCGAATGACGCACAGTTTCTGACGCATCTCATGAGCCAGGTGGTCGAGATTGGTACGGGTTCCGCGATGCGGGGGGCATCCTATACGGTGGCCGGAAAAACCGGTTCCGCCGAGTTTGAGACAGGTAAGGAGACACATTCCTGGTTTGTCGGTTTCGCTCCGGCGGACAAGCCGAAGGTGGCGATCTGCGTGCTGGCAGAAGAGTCCGGTTCCGGCGGTGCGGTCGCTGCGCCGATCGCAAGACAGGTGCTGGATCGGTATTTTGCGAAATATGGGCAGTAGGACAAAAGAAAAGGGCAGGAAAGCGATTTGAAGCTTTTCCTGCCCTTTTTGTCTCAAATATGCATAGTCACATTTTATTTACACAGCCGTTTCAGATCCCCATAGAATCCCGGATAGGAGATGTTCACGCAGTCTGCATCCAGAATTTCGGTCTCGCCGGAAGCGCCGAGTGCGGCAACGGCGAAGGTCATGGCGATGCGGTGATCCTTCTTGCTGTCGATCACAGCACCGTGCAGCGGCTTGCCTCCGTGGATGATCATGCCATCTTCGGTCTCGGTCACATCCGCGCCCATAGCGGTTAAATTCTCTACCATGACAGCAATGCGGTTTGACTCTTTTACCTTCAGTTCCGCGGCATCGCGTATGACGGTGGTTCCCTCGGCATAGCACGCCATCGCAGCGATCACCGGAAGCTCGTCGATGAGAGTCGGGATGATCGCACCCTCGATCGCGGTTCCAGTCAGCTTACCGGAGCGGACGAGCAGGTCGGCGGTCGGTTCGCCGGAGGCGGTGTTTACATTGAGAAGTTCGACGTCCGCGTTCATCGCCTTGCAGACGCGCAGGATGCCGTCGCGGGTCGGGTTGATACCGACATTTTTAATTAAGATTTCTGAATCCGGTACGATGAGTCCGGCTGCGATAAAGAAGGCAGCGGAGGAGATATCGCCCGGAACCAGAATTTTCTGTCCATAGAGCTGTTTTGCCGGCTGTAAAATCGCGGTGGTTCCTTCTGTGTGGATGTCTGCGCCGAATGCGGACAGCATCCGTTCACTGTGATCGCGGGAAATGTACGGTTCGGTCACACGGGTTTCTCCGTCGGCATACAGACCTGCCAGCAGAATCGAGGATTTGACCTGGGCGGAGGCAACCGGAGAATTATAATGGATGCCGTGCAGCGGTGAGCCGGTGATATGGAGCGGCGCGCAGCCATTTCCGTTGACACTCTCGATCTTTGCGCCCATCTGGGAGAGAGGATCGATGATACGCTTCATCGGACGTTTCTGGATGGAAGCGTCGCCGGTCAGTGTTGTGTCAAATTTCTGGGCCGAGAGAATGCCGGAGATCAGGCGCGTTGTGGTGCCGCTGTTGCCGCAGTCTAAAACGGAGTCTGGGGCAGTCAGCCCGTGCAGCCCACGTCCGTGGACGAGAACGGTCTCGCCCTGATTTTCGATCGAGATTCCCATTTTGGAAAAACAGGAGATCGTGGAGAGACAGTCTGCGCCCTGCAGGAAGCCGTGGATTTCGGTCAGTCCGTCCGCAAGAGCGCCGAACATGACGCTGCGGTGGGAGATGGACTTGTCTCCCGGAACGGTGAGTTCGCCCCGGAGAGAAGATGTATGGGTAAATTTCATTGAGTTCATAGTTGTACCTGCCTAAACATTAATGTTGAAAGTTAAGTTTGAAACATACATTGCAGTTTACGCGAACAGCGTGTAATTGTATTTCTTCAAACGCGCCCACGCCGCTTCCATCGAAGCCTTGTCGTAGAAGCTGATCCGCAGCGCGCCCTCGCCATGCTCACGGTTGTGGCTGATGCCGATATTTTTGATACTGATTCCTTTACCGGAGAGGATCGAGGAAATGATGGAGATAGCACCTGGCTCGTCCACCACGTCGGCGGAGAAGGCGTATTCCGGCTGTATCGATCCTTTTGGAGTTTCTGCAAACGAATTCCGGTAGTCGCGGGAGGACTCAAACAGCTGGTAGATGGCTCTAGACTGGTGGTCGGACAGTTCTTCCCGCAATGTCGTCAGGGAATCAATGTAGCGATCCAGCACCTCAGTGATATTGCCTGTGTTCGTCATGCAGATCTGTTCCCACATGACCGGAGAAGAGGAGGCAATACGGGTGATATCCTTGAAACCTCCGGCAGCCAGCCGTTTCATCATCTGATCCTCGCTGTCGCAGTCGTGTACCAGGTTGACCAGGCTGGAGGCGATGAGGTGCGGCAGATGGCTGATCGCCGCGACAATGAAATCATGACGATGGTAATCCAGCACCAGGGGCAGCGCACCGATCGCCTTTGCCACATCCACCATACGGTCAGTGTGGGAAGCTGGGGTGTGTGGTGTCGGGGTAATGATATAGTATGCATTTTCCAGCAAATGGTCGGTTGAACTCTCGTAGCCGGTCTTTTCCGAGCCAGCCATCGGGTGTCCGCCGACGAAGCAGCTTTCCATGCCAAGCGCGGCAACGGTCTCATGAATGCTGGTCTTGGTGCTTCCGACGTCAGTCACAACCGCGCCTTCCTTTAAGAACGGTCGGATCTGGCGCAGATAGGATTCATTAAATTCAACCGGTGTGCACAGGAAAATGATGTCGCACTCGCTTAAATGCTCGTCCACGCCGTCCAGAATCAGGTCAACAATGCCGTCTGCATGTGCCTGTTCCAATTTTTCGCGGGTTCGCATATAAGCCATGATCTGAATATCCGGGGCGCTGCGTTTCAAACCTCTGGCGATAGAGCCGCCGATCAGACCGAGTCCGATGAAACCGGCGGTAAGATGATTAATCGGTGTATTCATAGCAATTACGCTCTCTTTCATAAGTAGTATAATAAAAAAAATGAAACTAGAAATTATTGTAGAATAGAACAAGTCACTTGTCAACGATTTTACGCGTTGAAGTGAAAAAGAAAATTTTTTGCATCTGTTTATTACTAAATTTGCGAAAATGCGATTGATTTCACCGCCTTTGAACAGGGAAATTGTCGCATTTTCAATGCTTTTCAAAATAAAACGAATAAATTTTGTATAAAGGTGTTGTTTTACTTGAAATTTTCTCTATTTTCTTGTACAATATGAACAGAGGTTAAAATACAAGAAAAAAACATCAAAATAAATAGACGGGAGGACTTAACTATGAACGTGTATGGGACAAAACAAATCCGCAATGTAGTGTTACTGGGGCACGGCGGTGCCGGCAAGACAACGGTAGCAGAGGCGCTGGCACTGGTAACAGGTACTACCAAGAGAATGGGAAAAGTTCCGGAAGGAACCACCATCAGCGATTATGATAAAGAAGAAATCAAGAGACAGTTCTCTATCTCCACCACGCTGATTCCGTTGGAGTATCAGGGAGAAGATGGACCGATCAAGATTAACCTGTTAGATACCCCTGGCTATTTTGATTTTGTGGGAGAAGTAGAGGAAGCTATCAGTGTAGCAGATGCAGCAATCATCGTTGTAAACTGCAAGGCTGGCATCGAAGTCGGAACCGAGAAGGCATGGGAACTCTGTGAAGAGTACAACCTGCCGCGCCTGTTCTTCGTTACCAACATGGATGACGATCAGGCAAGCTTCCGTGAGCTGATCTTAAAACTGGAGAAACAGTTTGGCCGTAAGATCGCGCCGTTTCAGGTGCCGATCCGTGAAAATGAAAAATTTGTCGGCTTTGTCAATGCGGTAAAGATGGAAGGCCGCCGTTTCACTCATTTAAGCGAATATGAGAAATGCGAGATTCCGGAGTACACCAAGAAGAACCTCGGCATCATCCGTGATGCGCTGATCGAGGCAGTGGCAGAGACGAGTGAAGAATATATGGAGCGCTATTTCTCCGGTGAAGAATTTACACAGGAAGAGATCGCACAGGCGCTGCGCGAGCACGTAAGTGAGGGCAACATCGTTCCGGTTATGATGGGTTCCGGCATCAATGCACAGGGCTTCGCATATTTGCTGCAGGCGATCGATAAATACTTCCCGTCACCGGACAAGTTCGAGTGTGTCGGTGTCGATGTATCGACCGCAGAGCGCTTTACCGCTAAATATAATGACGATGTATCCCTGTCGGCACGTGTTTTCAAGACTGTGGTTGACCCGTTCATCGGCAAATACTCCCTGATGAAGATTTGTACCGGTACCTTAAAACCAGATACCGTTATCTACAATGTAAACAAAGATGCTGAAGAGAAAGTTCAGAAAGTATATGTTCTCCGCGGCAAGGATGTCATCGAGGTTCCGGAATTAAAGGCGGGCGATATCGGCGCGGTTGCCAAATTAAACGTTACTCAGACCGGCGATACCATCGCAGTCCGCACGGCTCCGATTGTATACCACAAACCGAAGATTTCTACCCCGTATACCTACATGGCATACGCAGCTAAGACCAAAGGCGATGAGGACAAGATCTCCAGTGCACTGGCGAAGATGATGGACGAAGATCTGACACTCAGAAGCGTCAGCGATACCGAGAACCGTCAGACCTTACTTTACGGCATCGGCGAGCAGCAGCTCGAAGTCGTTGTCAGCAAGCTGCAGACAAGATATAAAGTAGACATTGTGCTCAGTAAACCGAAATTTGCATTCCGCGAGACACTTCGCAAGAAAGTAGAAGCACAGGGCAAATATAAGAAACAGTCTGGTGGACATGGACAGTACGGCGATGTTAAGATGTCCTTCGAGCCGTCCGGCGATCTGGAGACACCATATGTATTCGAAGAAAAGGTATTTGGCGGTGCCGTTCCGAAGAACTACTTCCCGGCAGTTGAGAAGGGTGTTCAGGAATGTGTACAGAAGGGTCCGTTGGCTGGATATCCGGTTGTCGGTGTGAAGGCAACCCTGTTAGATGGTTCCTATCATCCGGTTGACTCCTCCGAGATGGCATTCAAGATGGCAGCGACGCTGGCATTCAAGAAAGCGTTCATGGAAGCGAATCCAGTTCTCCTTGAACCGATCGCATCCCTGAAGGTAACCGTTCCGGATAAATTTACCGGCGACGTCATGGGCGATCTGAACCGCAGAAGAGGCCGTGTTCTCGGTATGAACTCCAACCATCACGGCAAACAGATCATCGAGGCAGATATCCCGATGTCCGAGCTGTTTGGTTATAATACCGACCTTCGTTCCATGACCGGCGGTATCGGCGAATTCTCCTATGAGTTCAGCCGCTACGAGCAGGCTCCTGGCGATGTACAGAAGAGAGAAGTGGAGGCGAGAGCGGCAGAAGCTGAATAATGGCAGATGAAGTGCTTACCGTTTCGGTCAAAAATATGATATTCTTATATAAATAAGCAGAAAACCGCCGCAGGCGGCTGAGTGGATCGATACCGATTCATCAAGGCTGTCAGCGGCGGCTTTCTCTTTCTGGAAGGTCTTTCGGATCGATATGGTTATAGGCTGTGCTTGAATTGAACAAAGCGCTGCGAATGTTATCGATGGGACAGGCGAGAAGTTAAGGCAGTGAATGCGGATGCCAAATTGCTACGAATTGCGTTCTTTTGCAATTTTCAAAAAGAAGGCTATAAATTGTAAGAAAATAGAAAAGACTACCCACCTGTAAAAAGGTATAATGTTGCAAAGAGAACAACTTATACAGACAGGTGGGTGGCCTTTTTATGATAGAGAAAAATGAGAAAAGCGGGGAACTCATGGAAGTAAAAGAACAGGCAAAAACAGTTCGGAAACACCCGGAGCGGATGATCGTGCGTATCTGGCTGGTGCTGGCGCTTATTTGTCTGCTGGCGGGTCTGATCGCCCAGTATACGTTCCGGCTGAAAGAACCGCTGTTTCTGCATTACAGCCAGTCGGCTTATCTGGGCTGTGGGCTGGACGGAGTAGAAACTTCGGAGGATGGAATCGTTTCATCTGTGTCAAGTGAGGCGCTTGAAGAAGAAAGTACCGATTCCGATGTGAAAGTTGGAGTTTTAGACGAAGGTGTGAAAGACCTGAATGCGGATATGGGATTGGAGAATACAGTGTCTTTGTATGCACTGGGGGAAGAAAGTGTGGATGAGACAGATGAAACTTCGGATGTATGGTATACACAGGTAAATTTTGCCTATCTGACGGATGTGACGGATGAGATCTGTGTGAGAGAAATTCGTTTTTCAGAGTTGCCTGAACTTCAAATGCAGGAAATGCGGGAGACAGTCCAGTCAGCGGGACAGTATGCGCTTCATCGCCTGGATGCTACGCTTTCGATTGAAGATCCGCAGCATAACGGGATCAGTCAGTGGAGAATCCTGACGCGGGCGCAGGTGCTCTATTCAGATGGAAACACAGCGGACGTAAAAATTGGTAATCTGGTACTGATTGCAAATCCGGAGGGCGGGAGCGCCCTGGAAAATCCAAGTTCCAGCGCCAATTCAGATGGAACGGCCACACAGGTTTACACCGTTCAGAAAGATGGAACCATCGAAGTAAAAGGCTGCATTGCGTCAGCCGGGGAGATGGAAAATTTTTCGATGACCTTAAATGGAGAGCCTATCCCAGCCCAAAAAGAAGGGGAAGAGCCGAAACGGCTGACAGTAAAAACGGGTGATGTCCTGACGTTCCAGAGCCATTGGATTGGCAAAGAGGAAGACCAGTCGCCGCAGGTATTTCATTCAGGAGTTGCAGTGCTTTCATATATCGGCAAAGATGGCGGGGAGCAGGTTCTTTCATTTGAAAATGAATACAGGAAGAGAAGGGAGCTTCGCTTTATTGATGTGTGGAAATATCTGCTGAAAGAGGAGGCATTTAAGTGAAAACGGGAGATCATAAGATTTTAGCCGGTCTGATTCTTGCTTCGATTCATATTAATCTGTTCCATGTGATGCTGCTGCCGCCCTGCATCGGGTTTCTGATTTTATATATCGGGATTCTCCAGAAAGAGCGGCAGGCTGGATTTTTCCAGATGGATGTAAAAGAGATGAGAGTGTACCGGGCAGCAGGGGCGGCGCTTGTGCTGGTGACTGCTTTTTCTAGCTTTCTGTCCATGTTCTGGAGGCGGCCGGACGGAACCATCTGGTCGCTGATTCCGTGTATGCTGGAATATGTGGTGCTCTATGGACTGATGGAAAGCTACACCGCAGGTTCGCCCAGACATTCGTATCACTCCGAACTGTGCTGTGGATATGCTATGGTAATGGGAGCAGCACTGTGTGGGTACGCAGTCAGCCTGATTCTGCATATCGCGCTGTGGCAGCTCTTTGCGTCTATGATTATTTTGGTCTGCCGGTTTATGGTGGTTGTGGTTGTTATAGGGGCGAAGAAAGAGGCATAAAAAATAAAAAGCCGTAACCAGATATACTCGCCCATGGGATTAAACTCATGAGCGAAAGTATAAGGTTACGGCTTTTCTATGTTGAAAATTCTGGTTTTCAAATAATCAAAGATAACATGGAATGTTGATGTTTCGGTTCCGATGTATCTTTCCAATTTTTATTTAAAATTCTCCTCCGCATACCGGCGCAACTCATCACGGAAATCCGGGTGTGCGATGGCGATCATGGCATCCGCTCGTTCTTTTAAGGTAAGCCCGGTCAGTTTTGCGATACCGTATTCGGTCGCCACGTACTGAATCATGGTACGCGGTGCAGATACGGTGCTGCCGCCCGGAATGAACGGTACGATGTTGGATTTTAAGGAGCCATCTTTTTTCTTGTGGGTGGAAGCAAGGCAGATAAAGCCCTTGCCTCCCTCGGAGCGGAATGCGCCCTCCAGGAAATCCATCTGTCCGCCGATACCGGAGAGCTGTCGGGTGCCGGCAGACTCGGCATTTTCCTGTCCCATCAGATCCAGCTCGACACCACCGTTGATACTGATGACATTTTTCATCTCACCGATGCGGTACGGGGAGTGGACGTAATCGACGTCAGCCGGATGGAAGAGCTGCGGCTCATTATCCAGCCAGTCATATAATTCCTGAGAGCCCATGGCAAGGTTCCAGGTAGAATAACCGTTGTCAATTTCCTTCTTCTTGTTGGTCAGCTTGCCAGCCTTATAGAGGGCTAAAAAAGCATCGCTGATGGTGCCGGTGTGGCAGCCGAGGTCGGTTTTGTCGGACTGTGCCAGCATATTGGCAACGGTAAACGGAACGCCGCCGACGCCCAGGGAAAGGACAGCGCCGTCCGGGATCTCCTCAACGACACGTTTGGCAATCTCAATATCAATGGCGCTCGGATCGCGGTAGGTGCGGATCGGAAGCGGCTCATGCTCGCCCTCGACGATGAAATCTGCATCTGAGAGGTGGACACGGTGGGAACCATCGACGCCCTGTAAGCGCGGGAGGCGCTCATTGATCTCGAAGATGACGGTGCGCGCATTCTCAAAGATGGTGCGCCATGCATAGTTGGAAATACCCAGTCCGCAGCAGCCGTCCACATCTGGTCTGGAAACCGGTACAAAGGCAACATCCACGCGAATGTGGTGGCGGTACATTTCCGGCAGGGAACGCAGCATCATCGGCATAAACTTGCAGAGCCCACGGGTCTGCAGCTTGCGCTCATAATCGCCGATGTGCCAGCTGTAGTAGCTGAATGCTTTCTGATCCGGGTCGCTTTCGACAACCTCGATGCGCGGGCGGATGACTAAACCGCCGCGGATCTTGACATCGGTCAGCTCATCCCTGCGTGCTGCCAGCGCACGGTCGAGAAGCTCCGGAAATCCAGCGCCAAAGCCATAATCCACCCAGTCGCCCGGTTGAACGGCCTTGACGGCGGCCTCAGCACTTACAAATTTGCCTGCGTAATTGTTAGACATAGTAAAAATCCTCCATCGGTATGAAATTCATAATTTTCTAATTTCCATCATATCCCAGAAAGCGCTTTTTTGCAACTTCCAAAGACAATTCCAAAAGACAATTTTTAAGCTGGGTTTTAAGATAAGTTTAATACGGAAATAGTTGACAAAATAGGTGTTTATGATAAAATTAAGTGTTTATAATTAAGAGTTGGTCTTTTACACAGCAGGCAGAAGTGCCTGTATTTTTATGTAATAGGAAATTCCTTGGAATCCTCTATTACACAAAAAGGCACTAACGTGCCAATGATGTGCACTTGCGCGAAGCAGAAACATGTCGCAAGCGACCGCGCTCGGCGCGAGAATGTGACTGTAAAGAATACAACAAATATAGAAAGAGAGGAGTTACGACAAATGAAAACAAATACGGATTTATTTGAAAAAACACCCGTACCGAAGGCGGTCGCAACCATGGCGGTTCCGACCATGATTTCCATGCTGGTGGTTGTTATCTATAACATGGCGGATACATTTTTCATCGGTCAGACGAAGGATCCGCTGCAGGTGGCGGCAGTTTCGCTGGCAACGCCGGTCTTTATGATTTTTATGGCATTAGGCCATCTGTTCGGTATCGGCGGCAGCTCAGCGATATCGAGAGCACTGGGAGAACGCCATAAAGATCGGGCATGTCATATCAGTTCATTCTGCTGCTATGGATCCCTGGGGCTGGGCGTGATAGTGGCTATCCTGTCTGTACTTGGAATGGAAACCATTCTGCATCTCATCGGTGCCAGTGTAAATACGATCGGTTTTGCGAGACAGTACCTGACGATTATTGCAATCGGCGCGCCGTTTATTATGTTTTCAACTGCATTTGCGAATATTCTGCGGGGAGAAGGCGCATCGAGAGAATCGATGGTCGGAAACATGATAGGTACCGTAGTAAATATTATTTTGGATCCGATCATGATCCTGGTGCTTGGCTGGGGAGTGACCGGTGCAGCGCTTGCGACGATCATCGGCAATATTGCGGCCTGTCTTTACTATATTGCTTATTATCTACGGGGAAAATCGACACTGTCGATTCATTTTCGTGATTTTAAGATGGGAGATGGAATCGCTTCCGGCGTGGCAGGGATCGGTATTCCGGCTTCCTTAAATAACATCCTGATGAGCTTTGCCAATATTATCCTGAACCAGGCGCTGGTCGGCTACGGTGACACACCGGTAGCGGCGATGGGGGTTGCGATGAAATCCAATATGCTTGTTGTCCTGCTGCAGATTGGTCTCTGCGTGGGAATCCAGCCGCTGGTCGGTTATAATTATGGAGCGCGCAACAAGAAACGCCTGATGTCGGTATTCAAATTTACAGGACTTGTATCGGTTATTATGGGAACGATTCTGACATTGATTATGATTGTCGCAAGAAAGACAATGATTCAGATGTTTATTAATGATGCGGAAGTTGTCCAGTATGGTATTCAGATGGTGGTTGCCCTGCAGCTTTCTGCGCCACTCCTCGGTATCTTATTCCTCTGCATCAATACGATCCAGGGAATGGGAAAAGCGCTTCCGTCGCTGATTCTTACGATCTGCCGCCAGGGACTGATTTTTATTCCGCTGATTTTCGTGCTGAATGCGATGTTTGGCTTGGATGGAGTTATCTATGCACAGCCGGCGGCTGATTATCTGTCGATTGTGGTGGCGATTTTGATTTGTGCACATCTGTTCCGGACGATGGATCATAGAGAAGAGAAAGCAGAAGGCTGAGAAGATTCAATAGATTCAATAAGGAAAAATATGCTTAAAGAAAATAAAAGAGAAGAAATCACAAAGAACATAGAGAAGAGGGAAGCCCTTGTAGAACAGGTGGCAGATGGAATCTGGCGGATCGGTGTGGAATTGCCGCAGAATCCTTTGCGGGAACTCAACAGTTACCTGATCAAGGGGAAAGAAAACGGGCGCGACCTTCTGATTGACACCGGATTTCGGCGCGAGGAATGCCGGGAGGCGCTGTTTGCCGGGCTTCGGGCACTTGGCAGCAGTCCGGATCGGCTGGATATTCTTCTGACGCACCTGCACTCGGATCACACGGGACTCGCCAGGGAGGCGGCAGGGGCGGACAGCTGCATTTATATCAGCGGAACCGATCTGGCAATCTTAAAGGACGGTTTTACACCAGAGCGTCCGCTTCGCCTGGCGGAGCAATTCCGTGCCGGGGGATTTCCGGAGGATGAAATGAAGAAAACGCAGGCGCTCAATCCGGCAGTCCGCTATAAGCTGGATCGGGTTGATGACCGTTTTGTTCCGATTGAGGCAGGCTGGAAATACACGGTAGGAGATTACACCCTGGAAATGATCTCCGTGCCGGGGCATACGCCGGGCAATGCGATGTTCTGGGCAGAGAAGCAGGGCGTCATGTTCACGGGCGATCATATCCTGTTTGATATATCGCCGAATATTACTTCCTGGCTGGAATCGGAGGATTCATTAGGTGACTATCTCGACAGCCTGCGTCTCGCCAGAAAATATCCGGTCCGCCTTGCCCTACCGGGACACCGGAAGACAGGCGATTATGCGGCGCGCATCGAGGCGCTGCTGGCACACCATGAGCGGCGTCTGGAGGAGACGGAGGCGCTGCTTGCCGAACATCCGGGTATGACGGCATATGAGACGGCTGGAAAGATGCGCTGGAAGATCCGTGCCGCCAGCTGGGAAGAATTTCCGCCGTCCCAGAAGTGGTTCGCGGTGGGCGAGTGCATGGCGCATCTGGACTACCTTCGCCTGCGCGGCAGAATCCGCCGGGAGATGGACGGAGAAGTGTGGAGATGGTTCACGGTAACGGCTAAATACTGTTAGAATTAACTAACAATTATTACCATTGACTAACAATAGTCTGACTGTATATAATAATAGTAAAGAAAGCGGTAACTGTTCAGTAGGTCTGCGCATTTACTGCGCTGACTGTACGAAAACATGGACCAGCAGACAAAAATCCCATTGCCGTAGGCAATTTTTAATGGATTTTTGCGCGTGACTGTGAAGGTACTGAACAGTTACAGAAAGCGGAATATCAGTCAGGAGGTCGTTGTATGCAGTCGTTGGCAAAGGTGCAGGCGGGAGAGTCCTGTGAAATCAAGTGGATGTTTGGAAATGCGGATGTGATGAACTTTTTGGAGCGCTATGGAATCAAAGAAGGAAGCCGTATCCGGGTCCTTGGACGTGTGCTGGATGGTCTGATCATCGGAAATGGAAAGGTTCGGCTGGCACTGGGCGATGAAGTGGCAGAGCGGATTCAGGTGTAGGTTTGACGGTGATTGAAAGATTGTCGAAAATGTCATGTATTGAAAGAACGTCGAATCTGTCACGTGCAAGTTTGAGAAGGTCACGTTACTTGACATTTCTTCCCATTTATGCTATTCTACCAGATAGCACAAATGCAATGAACGGAAGTAGTAAGCCGCGAAATTTCTACAGAGAGCTGCCGGATGGTGTGAGGCAGCGGAAGGAAGCCGCCGAACTGGTCCGGGAGCAGCCTGTTGAAAGAAGTGTTTTTGAATACCCGAGTAGACAGAGCCGGTCATCCGCCGTTACAGGACGATGAGGAGCACACGGATTCCGTGTGAAATAGAGTGGTACCGCGCAGTTGGAATTTTCGCCCTGCGTCTCTATACAGGTAATGTAGAGACGCAGGGCGTTTTTGACGTTACCGGATTGAAAGAATGTCCGCAAGGGTTGGATGTTATGCAACTGCCAACGGACCAGTCGATTGCAATAATGAATCATCATTTTAGAGACTGGAGCCGGATTTTGACAGGAAATAGCAAAAAATCAGCGTGGGTTAAGCAGAAAACAGGAGGAACAAAGATGTCACAGTACAATCATACCGCCATTGAGAAAAAATGGCGCGAGAACTGGGAAAAACATCCCATCAATGTAAACGATGGAAAGAAAGAAAAATATTACTGCCTGGATATGTTCCCATATCCGTCCGGAAGTGGTCTGCACGTTGGTCACTGGAGAGGCTACGTTATTTCAGATGTATGGAGCCGTTATCAGCTGCTGCGCGGCAAATACGTGATCCATCCGATGGGCTGGGACGCATTTGGTCTGCCGGCAGAGAACTACGCGATCAAGATGGGCGTACACCCGGCTATCTCGACCGAGTCCAACATTAAAAATATTAAACGTCAGATCAACGAGATCGCAGCCATCTATGACTGGGATATGGAAGTAAATACCACAGATCCGGCATTCTACAAATGGACCCAGTGGATCTTCGTCCAGATGTTCAAAAAAGGCCTGGCATACGAGAAAGAATTCCCGATCAACTGGTGCCCGTCCTGTAAGACAGGTCTGGCAAACGAGGAAGTTGTCAACGGCTGCTGTGAGCGCTGCGGTACCCCGGTTACCAAGAAAAACTTGCGCCAGTGGATGCTCAAGATTACCGCGTACGCAGACCGCCTCTTAAATGATCTGGACAAACTGGACTGGCCGGAGAAGGTTAAAAAGATGCAGACTGACTGGATCGGTAAATCTTACGGTGCAGAGGTTGATTTCGGCGTAGAGGGACGCGATGAGAAGATCACCGTTTACACCACCCGCCCGGACACCCTGTACGGTGCAACTTTCATGGTACTGGCTCCGGAGCACGCGATGGCAAAGAGCCTGGCAACCGATGAGACCCGCGAGGCAGTAGAGAAATACATTTTCGATTCATCCATGCGTTCCAACGTAGACCGTCTGCAGGATAAGGAAAAGACCGGCGTATTTACCGGAACTTATGCAATCAACCCGATCAACGGTGCGAAGGTTCCGATCTGGCTGTCTGATTATGTATTAGCTGACTACGGTACAGGCGCTATCATGTGCGTACCGGCACACGATGACCGTGACTTCGAGTTTGCAAAGAAATTTAATATCCCGATCATCCAGGTTATCGCAAAAGATGGCAAAGAGATCGAGAACATGACTGAGGCGTATACCGAGGCGTCCGGCACGATGATCAACTCTGGCGAGTGGAATGGTATGGAATCTTCCGTACTGAAAAAAGAAGCGCCGGAAATGATTGAGAAGAGAGGTATCGGTCACAAGAGAGTCAATTATAAGCTGCGTGACTGGGTATTCTCCCGTCAGCGTTACTGGGGCGAGCCGATCCCGATCGTACACTGCCCGAAGTGCGGCAACGTACCGGTTCCGGAGGATCAGCTTCCGTTAAAACTTCCGGAGGTAGAAAGCTATCAGCCGACTGGTACCGGCGAATCCCCGCTGGCAGCCATCGACGAGTGGGTCAACACCACCTGCCCGTGCTGCGGCGCTCCGGCAAAACGTGAGACAAACACCATGCCGCAGTGGGCTGGATCTTCCTGGTACTTCCTGCGCTATGTAGATAACAAGAACGATAAAGAACTGGTATCCCGTGAGAAAGCAGACAAATATCTGCCGGTTGATATGTACATCGGCGGTGTTGAACATGCAGTACTGCATCTGCTGTATTCCCGTTTCTACACCAAGTTCCTGTGCGATATCGGTGTTATTGACTTCGACGAGCCGTTCAAGAAGCTGTTCAACCAGGGTATGATCACTGGTAAGAATGGTATCAAAATGAGTAAGTCGAAAGGAAATGTCGTATCCCCGGACGATCTGGTACGCGACTACGGCTGCGATTCCCTGCGTCTCTATGAGCTTTTCGTAGGACCGCCGGAACTGGATGCAGAGTGGGATGACCGCGGTATCGAGGGCGTATCCCGTTTCCTGAACCGTTTCTACAACCTGGTTATGACCAGCAAGGACAAAGACATCAAAGAGACCAAGGAAATGGTTAAACTGCGCCACAAACTGGTATTCGACATTGAGCAGCGTTTCGAGCAGTTCAGCTTGAATACCGTTATCTCCGGTTTCATGGAGTACAACAACAAGCTCATCGATCTGGCGAAGAAAGAGGGCGGCATCGACAAAGAAACCCTCAAGACCTTCACTATCCTGCTGGCACCGTTCGCACCGCATCTGGGTGAAGAGCTGTGGCAGGAGCTCGGCGGCACCGACAGTGTCTTCCATGCTTCCTGGCCGGAGTGCGATGCAGAGAAGATGAAGGATGACGAGAAAGAGGTAGCCGTTCAGATCAACGGAAGAGTCCGTGCGACCATCACCGTACCGGCAGACATCTCCAAAGAAGATGCTATCGCCGCTGGTAAAGAGGCTATCAAGGACAAGCTGACTGGAAATATCGTAAAAGAAATTTACGTTCCGGGACGGATTGTGAATATTGTTATGAAATAAATAAAAACGGCATGGGAAGAAGCAGAAGAATCTGTGACTTTTCTGTGCAGATAAGGTCAGCGGCCATACAGGGGAGAAAAACTGTGTGGTCGCTGTTTTTTGCCCGCTCCTTTTTCGCGTGCCTGCTATTTGATTTCCTAAATGATAAAATAAAATTATGTGATTTCAGAAGGGATAGGTGAATATGGGAATGTTTGTCAACCCGGACAATTCGGCATTTCAATCAGCCCTGAATGCAAAAAGCATTCTTGATGAGGAAAAACTCATTTGGAATGCTTTTTTGCTGTCTATACGAAACATTCCACATGAAGCTTCTGGGAGGAAGCGAAGGTGTGGAGTGCTATCGTTCAATAAAATTGTCTAAAAAGTCTACCAATTCAAAAGATAAATTTTATATCATAAATGCAACATAATAGCTTGTAGCTAGAAAAATCAGAATAAAAAATTTCGCAGAATATCTAGTTCTGCGAAAATAAAAGGTTTTATATGCAGAACCCAAATGCCGTATTGACAAAAGCTTCAAAAGCAAAGGGAAATATTATATGAGAATTTCAGAAATTTTTGTTCAGAAATGACGACTTAATAATTTCATAAGAGATTCTTGGGAGAAACTTCTATTGAATTAACCTTGAAAGTATCGTATAATGATTGAAGATTTTCGCAGAACTAGATATTCTGCGAAAATCGCAAACATGAAAGGGAGAACGCCTGTATGTGGTACGTGGTGCAGACACCTGTGGGACGCGAGGCAGAAGCGGCAGAAAAACTGAATCATTTTTATCGGGATAAGGCTGAAAAGCCTTGTTTTGTGTTGTCCAAAGAACGGACCTGGCGGATGGGCGGTGTCTACTATGTAGATACGGAAGTCATGTTTCCGGGCTATGTGTTTGTGGACACGGCGGATGAGCCGGTTTTGGAAGACGGAGTGAAATGTCTGGCGGGGCTGGTTCGATTTCTGAATGCTGGTTCGGAAGCGCATCCATATGGAACGGCAGTCCCCTTAAAAAAAGAGGAAGAGAAATTTCTGAAAGAACTTCTTCGGGAGGATTCTTCTCACACCGTCCGGCGGTTTCTGGTGCGGGCAAATGACGCGGGGGAGATCGAATGGGCGGAAGGAGTGCTTGGTGAGATGCTGCCAAAGATCATCCGGAAGCGGCTGCGGAAACGAATCGTGACGATTCAGGCAGAACTGCTGAACGAAGCACGACAGGTAGAGCTGGCAATCCGGATGGAAGATGATCCGGAGGCAGTTTTCCCAAAGAAAGGACCCCTGAACCCTAAAAATCTTTCAGGAGATTTCCAGGAAAACGATTTTAGCCGGGTATCGGTCTCTGGAAAGAACCCATCAAAAAAGATAACAAGATTACATGGAGCGGAGAACGATGGAACAAAGCTGGCAGCAGAATAATGAGTATGAGTGTATGAAATATTCGGTTCTGATGCCGGTATATCACAAAGAAAATCCAGCGTATTTCTATCAGGCGGCAGCCAGCATGATGAATCAGACGATTCCTCCAGATGAATTTGTCCTGGTATGCGATGGACCGTTGACACCAGTGTTGGATGAAACGATCCAGACGATTGACCGGGAATGGCCGGGAGTTCTGCAGGTGCTTCGCCTTCCTGTATGCGGCGGAATCGCACGGGCGCTGGCAGCAGGTGTAGAAGCGTGCCGAAATGAATGGATCGCCCGCATGGACAGTGATGATATTGCCTGTCCGGATCGCTGTGAAAAGCAGCTGAAACGATATGCAGAAGAAGCAGCGGGCAAATTGCTGGGAAAGAAAGCAGAACAGGGGAAACTCGGACTTCTGAGCGGAAAAATTGCAGAATTTGCCGCAGCAGAAGTGCCAGAACAGGAAAATGTAGATAACCTAAATGCGCCAGATAGAGGTGAAATTGGAAGTGGGATGAATGGAAAATTGTTTCCGCCGGGCAGAATCACTGGAATTCGGTCACTTCCCTGCCAATATAAAGAAATTTTAACGTTTGCCAGAAAGCGCAATCCGATGAACCATATGGCCGTCATGATGCGGCGTTCAGCTGTGCTGGCGGTGGGAAACTATCATCCGGTTCCGGGGGCGGAGGACTATGAATTGTGGGTCCGTCTTTTGCAGGCAGGATATAAAGCAGAAAATCTTTCGGATATTCTGGTGTATGCGAGAACGGACAATGGGATGATCAAACGCCGCGGCGGTCTGTCCTATGCCAGGGCCGCTCTGAATCTGCAGAAAACGTTTTTTAAAAGTGGATTTTTAAATAGAAGAGAGTATCTGCGAAACTGCGTGATCCGCGTTACTGCAAGTCTGATTCCGGCATCCGTGCGTGGAATACTCTATCAGAAAAAATTGAGAGGAACGCTTTCTGAGGATGCTTAGTGTTCCTATAAAAAGAAACAGGCAGATTACCTGGAATAGAATTACACGTTGGGTTCTGTGGAGTTCGGCCTGAATAAAAACAAAAAGAAGAGGAACTATTTTGAGACAATATGAACCATTCAAACGACTGTTCCGTCTGATAGGTGCGCTGCTCCTGATGGGGGCAGAAGTTGGCGCTTATGGATATGTCTGGAACGGATATTTCAACAAAATGATCGAATTTCCGTTCTGGAGAAGAGGAAACTGGCTGATGATCGCCCTGTATGCGGGACTATTACTATTTTTCCTGCTGACTTACGGGGGATTCCGGATCGGATACCTGAAAAAAGGAAATCTGCTCTGTTCTCAGATCCTTTCGATCGGACTTTTAAATCTGATTACGTATATTCAGATTTCTCTGTTAGATAAAAAATTTCATGATCCCCGGATACTGCTTGGGATGACGGTTGTCCAGCTTTTGATTGCACTGATCTGGACGTTCCTGTTTCAGCAGATATACAGGATTCTGTTTCCGCCAAGAAGAATGCTTTTGGTATGCGGAGACCGTCCGGCCTTTCATCTGATGGAAAAGATTCATTCCAGAGAGGACAAGTATTATCTGGAAACGGCGATTCATATCGGCGTCGGCATAAAAGCCATTCTCGAAGAGGCGAAAAAATATGATGCCCTGATTATCGGAGATATTCCGGCGAAGGATCGAAATGCGCTTTTAAAGAAATGTTTTGAGCAGGATATCCGGACCTACACGGTGCCGAAATTATCGGACATTCTGATCCGGACTTCCCAGGAATTAGATATCTTTGACAGTCCTCTGCTATTATCGAGAAATGATGGCATATCGGATCTTCAGCGATTTATTAAGCGGGCGATGGATTTCATCTGTTCGAGCATCGGAATCGTGGTATTATCTCCATTCTTTCTTCTGGTGGCGCTGTCGATCTACCTGACCGACCGCGGTCCGGTCTTTTACAAGCAGACCCGTCTCACAGAAGGCGGAAAAGAATTTCAGATCTGCAAATTTCGGACGATGATCCAGAACGCGGAGGCAAAAACCGGGGCGAGACTGGCAGCGGAACACGATGATCGGATCCTGCCGGTGGGACATTTTCTTCGGAGAACTCGCCTGGACGAGCTGCCGCAGCTTTTCAATATCTGGAAAGGTGAAATGTCGATCGTAGGACCGCGTCCGGAACGCCCGGAGCTGGCGGCGGAGATCGAGAAAGAAATCCCGGAATTCTGCTACCGCTTAAAGATGAAAGCCGGACTGACCGGATATGCGCAGGTCTATGGAAAATACAATACAACGTCCTATGACAAACTGAAACTGGATTTGACTTACATACGAAATTACTCTCTGCTTCTTGACCTGAAGCTCATCCTGATGACACCGAAGATCATGATGCTCAAAGAGAGTACGGAAGGAGTCGCAGACAATGGAAAAGCTTCTGACAGTCGTCATCCCGGCGTATAACGCAGAAAAATATATCACATATACCCTGGATTCACTGTGCGCAGGGTGCAGAGACCGGGATTTGGAAAAGAAAAATCAGAGCTGGACAGGAAATGAAACGGAATCAAACATTCAAACCGTATCAGCAAGAATGTCTGATTTTCAACTAGGTATGGATTGGTCCGAATACCTGGAAATATTGATTATAGACGATGGATCAAGGGATCAAACCGGTGCGATTGCCGATCAATATGCGGAGCGCTATCCGACCGTTGTCCGTGTCATTCATAAAGAAAATGGCGGTCATGGATCTGGGATCAACTGCGGCATCCAGAATGCATCGGGGCGATATATGAAAGTAGTCGATGCCGATGACTGGGTGGATCCGGAGGCATTGGATCACTTGATTGCTGCGCTGAAAAACTGCCGGGATGATGTGCTGGTCAGCGGTTTCTACTGGCGGTTTGACAACGGAAGCGGAGAGGAAAGTTCCTTTCCGAAAAAAGCAGAAATTCCAGAACCATTTTCAGGGGTGAAATATGGGATTTCCTATGAATTCGATGGAATCGCGGATCAGATTTATATGAAAATGCATGGAATTACCTGGAGGACGGAGATTCTGCGGCAGATGCCGCTTTCGATCGATGAACACTGCTATTACGTTGATGCCGAATACATCCTGTATCCGATTCCGTGGGTCAAGACCGTATCCTTTATCCCGGACTTTATCTATCAGTACCGGATCGGTCGGGAAGGACAGAGTGTCAGCCCGGAGAAGATGATCAGGAATAAGGAAAATTATGACCGGGTGATGGAATCCCTGCTGTCATTTTATCGTCTCTATCAGGGGGGAACACTTACCGGAAAAGACGGAAAGAAGCTTCCATGCAGTCAGGAAAAGCTACAGTATCTTGAAAATGGAATCGCCAGGGTGGCAGCTGGGAGAGTGAAGATACTTCTGAGCCTTCCGGCAGGCAAGGAAGTAAAGCATGCATTGGTGCAGTTTGAAGATGAATTACTTCGGGACTATCCGGAAGTTTACCATGCGAACCGAAATAAGGCGGTGAAGCTGCTGCGGGTAAGCCGGTATGGGCTGTACCGGGCGGCGGTGTGGGCGCTTGGGCGTAGCAGAAGGAAGTTCTAAAAATGAAGATAGATCCGTCAGAGATATAAAGACAGATTAGAAACTATATAATCCCAAAACATGGAATGAGGAACGGCAGTTCCTAAAAGGACTGAAAAGGAGACACAGCGGATGCGTCTACAAAATATACGATTTCCGGAAGCAGATATCTGCAGGGAAGAAGAACTGTATTTCCATCGAAATGGAGAATGGGTCGATTTCAATGGATATTTCAACCTTTTCTATATCGAAAAAAGGAAGAAGTACACAAACCAGGAAAGTTTGACGCTGCACCTGGAATTGAATGGCTGTCAGGCAATTCGTCTGATGCTGGATGAGAATATCATTCAGGAAAAGACGCTGACAGGTGGGAAAGAAACTCTGGAGATGGAGTTCCCATATTCGAAGACAGAGCAAGGAGTTTTCTGGTTTTCGGTCAAAATAGAGAAAAGCTCCGGGGCAGAGAATTCATTCGAAAAATCAGCAGCGAAGACAGAAGAAAATAGTGTCTGCGATATATCTGCGCATGTAAAGGGCTGGTATGAAGGAACCTGCCAGAACGAAAAGCCGGTGCGGATCGCGGCAGTCGTCTGCACGTTCAAACGGGAGCCCTATGTGTTTCGAAATTTGAAGAGTGTTCTCCGTTTTCTGGAAGAGCCGGAAAATGCTTCTCTGAACCTCTGCTACTGGCTGGTAGATAATGGTCGAACTCTTTCAGAACATGAAGAGATCAGCCGTCTGGCGGTCCGATATCCAGACACAATTCGGATCATACCAAACCGTAACGTCGGCGGCGCAGGCGGTTTTACCAGAGGCATGATCGAGGCGATTGAAGAAAAAGAACGTCTTGGCTTAACACATGTCCAGATGATGGACGATGATGCTGTTATGGATCCAGAACTGTTTGTGCGGGCGTATGGGTTCCTGGGGATGCGGAAGGATGAGTGGGAGGACATCACGCTGGGAGGAAGTCTTTTGCGGGAAGATTTTCCGTATATTCAGCAGGCATCTGGAGAATGGTTTAAAGATTTTGCAGTTCAGAATGATTTTCCGCTTGCTGATTTGAGAGATTATAAGACTTGTACGGAGTCTTATATGTGTGAAGCTGCTCATAAGAATACACCGTATTCCGGCTGGTGGTGCTGTTGCATGAGTCTGAATGTAGTAAGAGAAGATAATCTGCCGATACCGCTGTTTCTGCATCACGATGATATCGAGTTTGGCATCAGAAACCAGAAAAATGGAATCGTCTTTTTGAATGGTTTTGGAGTCTGGCATAAAGGATTTGAACTGACATTTCCGGGAGTGAATACCTATTATGATGTTAGAAATACGTTAATTACAACAGTCTTAACACAGCCTGAAAAAAGCCGCTGGGAGATCCTGAAGTGGGTTTGGAAGAGAATTACCGTGTCTGTGATTGAATTTCGATATGGAGAAATGAAACTGGTGTATCAGGCATTTCGGGATTTTTGCAAGGGACCGGAATGGCTTTATAAGACAGATGCGGAAAAGTTGAATAATTGGCTCAGAGATCAGGTTAAGATGGAACCGATTCAAGACTTGGAAAAAGAGCTGACAGCAGAAGAATATCTTCGGATTCGGCAGTATATCCAGGAGTACAAAGATTCCTATGGAATGAAAAATGTAAGGAATTATTTCAGCCCAGCACGAAAAATGACGAAGCTGATAAAGAAAGTAACGTTTAATGGGTGGCTTCTTCCGGCGAAAAAGGAAGTGATACCGCTGTCTCCGATAGATCCGCCGTTTGATGCATTTCGAAGAAATAGAATCGTTTTATTTGAGCCTTTTTCAGGAAAATGTTTGGTTGGAAGCAGGAGATACTCAAAACTGGTACAGGCGGTTTGCATGTATATCAGTACGGGAATCAACTTGAAAAACTTGGTACAGGCAGAAGAAGCGTACAGGAAAGGGGTAAAAAAGATAACGAGGGAGGATGCCTGGAAACGTTATCTGAAGATAAGAAATGAATCGATTTAAGAGACAGCTAAATGGATTTTATCAGTACAGGCATTTATTGCAGGAACTGGTAGAACGAGATATTAAATTGAAATATAGGAGAAGTTTTTTGGGATATGTATGGAGCATTCTGAATCCATTGATGATCATGATCATCATGGTGGCTGTTTTTTCCAATATGTTTCGGTTTGATATAGAGAATTATCCCGTGTATCTGATTATTGGACAAACTATTTTCAATTTTGTATCTGAATCGACGAATCAGGCAATGTGGTCGATTACGGGAAATGCGTCATTGTTGAAGAAGACGTATGTTCCTAAATATATTTTTACTTTATCGAAGGTTACCAGTGCTTGCGTAAATACTATCTTTTCATTGGGTGCAATGTTGATCGTATTTGTTGTATGCAAGGTAAAGCTAAATGTATATATGCTGTTCATTCCAGTGATTATATTGCAATTATATGTGTTTTGCATTGGCATGGGAATGTTTTTATCACAGGGAAACGTTTTCTTTCGCGATATTCAATATATATATTCAGCTTTTGTAACAGCTTGGATGTATGTAACACCGATTTTTTATCCATTAAGTCAATTACCAGATGAACTTGCATGGGGGATAAGAACATTTAATCCATTATATTTATATATTACACAATTTAGGCAGATTGTATTGAATCAGGTTATGCCAGATATGACTTTAATTATTAATGGATGTTTAGTAAGTACGGCAGTATTGCTGATTGGAACTCTATGCTTTATGAAAAATCAGGATCGTTTTATTTTATATATTTAAAAACGGAGGAAAAATTGTGGCGGATAATGAACAATATGCAGTGGAAGTAGAACATGCAGTCGTTCGATTTAATATCGCATCTGAACGAATAGATAATTTAAAAGAATATTTTATTAAATTGATAAAAAGGGAATTGATGTTCAAAGAATTTTTGGCATTAAAAGATGTTAGCTTTTCTGTGAAAAAAGGAGAATCCTGGGGAATAATCGGAACAAATGGCTCGGGAAAATCGACCCTTTTGAAACTGATATGTGGAATATTAAAACCGTATAAAGGAAGTGTAAAGGTAAACGGGAAAATTGCTCCAATGATTGAGTTGGGAGCTGGATTTGATGGTGATTTAACTGCAAGCGAAAATATTTTTTTAAATGGTGCTGTGCTGGGATATGATAAAAAATTTATGAAAGAGCATTTCGATGAAATTGTAGAATTTTCAGAGTTGAAAGATTTTTTGGAAATGCCTATAAAAAATTATTCGTCCGGTATGGCTGCCAGATTGGGATTTGCGATTGCTACAGTTGTAAGACCAGATATCCTTATTTGCGATGAAGTATTATCAGTAGGTGATTATGCCTTTCAGCAGAAATGTGAAAAAAGAATGAATCAGATGAGAGAAGAGGGAACGACGCTTTTGTATGTATCGCATTCGATTGATTCGGTTAGAGAAGTATGCGACCACGCACTGTGGCTGGATAAGGGAGTTGTTAGAATGGCTGGAGATGTGGAATCGGTAGCAAATGCATATATGGGAGAATGTACACATGAGTAATAAAGTACATTTAATAAAAAGAGCGATTGAAGTTGCTTATGATAACGCAAAATACTCCATGTATGAAGTGCCTAAAGGAATATTAAAATGCAAAAAAAAGTTGTGCAACGTACATACTCATTACATTGTTATATGTGATCATATTGGAGATTTTCTGATAACAATGGGATATATAAAGGCATACAGAGAAAAGAATAATATAAAGCATATTACTATCTGTATCACGCAGAAATTTATTCCGCTGTTAAGAAATTATTCGGAATATTTTGATGCATATAAAATTCTGGACATACAAGAATTGTATGAAATTCTGAAAATTGGGTCGACTAAATTTGGTTGTCATGCATTATTAAAGATGCCCAATATAACACTTGTAAATCCAGGCAATGCGTTTGTATTGGAATATTTTGAGTATATAAAATATTTTCCGAATATTTCTCTTCATGATTGTATTAAATATGGAATATTTCATTTGAAAAAAGAAGAAGAGTTTGTGGTACCAAAGGTCAGGATAAAAGAAAATAACGAAAACGAATTAAAGAAGGTTCTTATATGCCCAGATGCTCAATTCTTAAGGAAAAAAGAAAATAATATATTCTTAGAAAAAATAGTAGAGGAATTAATAAAAGGCGGATATTCAATTTATACTAATACACCATTTAAAGATGAGAAAGCACTTCCGAGAACACAAAGTAAAAAAATGTCATTGCAAGAAGTATGTGATTTTACTTTTAATGGAGGAGTTGTAATTGGTATAAGAAGTGGATTGTTTGATTTGCTTGCATATATACCAGGGAGAATTGTGACGATATATCCGGATAAGGAGTATTTTTCTTTGTTTGATTTAAAATCATTACCTAATACAAAAGCAGATATGCTTCAGGTGTTTGAAAATGAAGAACTAGAAACAGAAGTAAAAAAAATAAAAAAATTTATTGGAGGAGAAAAATGGCAGTAGACTATATTGTTATTCAAGCGGGAGGAAAAGGAACAAGATTAAAGCACTTGACAAAAAATAAACCTAAGGGAATAGTGCCAGTTAATAATTTGCCGATTATTTTTCATTTGTTTCGAAAATATCCTAATAAACATTTTATTATTATTGGTGATTATAAGCATGAAATTTTGGAAGAATATTTAGAAGCGTTTTGTAAAGTGAAATATATTACAGTCAAAGCAGATAAAACAGGTACATGTGCAGGAATAGAGAAAGCATTACAGTATATACCGGATAAACATTCATTTATGCTGATTTGGTCGGATTTGATATTAGGAGATAGTATAAATATCGAGCAGTGCATAGATGATAATTTTATCGGTATTTCGAAGGACTTTGAATGCAGATGGTCTTATAAACAGGAAAGTTTTCAAGAATCTCCATCAAAGGAGCATGGTGTAGCAGGAATGTTTGTTTTCAAAGAAAAAGCGTTGCTGAGAAATGTACCAGCCGAAGGAGAATTTGTGCGTTGGTTAGGAACAACAGAAATCCAATTTAAAGAGTTTCCGTTGAATGGAACTAGAGAAGTAGGAACTTTACTTGCGCTTGAGGAAACATCACAAATACAGTACAGATGCCGTCCGTTTAATTCAATGGAAGAGAAAGGTAATATTTTAATAAAAAGACCGGTGGATGAGCAGGGAGAAAAGCTGGCTGTTCGAGAAAGAAATTGGTATCAAGAAGTAAGTAAATATAATTTTAAGCAAATTCCAACATTATATGAGTTAAATCCATTAACAATGGAAAAGATAGATGGAAAAAATATTTACCAGGTAGATTTGACATTAGATGAAAAGAAGATAGTAATTGATAATTTGATTGATTCATTGAATAAATTGCATTCATTGAAAAAGGTTTCTGCAGATGCATTTAGTATGGTAGAGGCATATTATCATAAGACGATGAATCGTTTAGAAAGTGTTCGAGATTTAATACCGTTTGCAGATAGAGAGTACATTCGTATTAATGGTAAAAATTGCAGAAATCCATATTTTTATAAGGCGTCAATACGAGATAAGGTTGAAAATGAATTATGCAATGAAAAAGAGTTTGCTTTAATTCACGGTGATTGTACATTTTCAAATACAATGGTAGATAAATCTCTTAACATTATTTTCTTAGATCCAAGAGGATATTTTGGATTTAAGGAATTATATGGCGATGAAAAATATGATTGGGCGAAAGCATATTATTCAATTGCTGGAGACTATGATCAGTTTAATAATAAAAAATTCAAGCTGGAAATAGAAGAAGGTCAAGTTAAATTGCAGATAGAAACTAATGGCTGGAAAGATGTGGCAGATTACTATTTAAGTAAAATAGAAAATGTTGAACCTGAAAAAATCAAGTTTTTACATGCTTTGATTTGGCTTTCATTAACTACATATGCATGGGAAGACTTTGACTCTATATGTGGGGCTTTTTATCAGGGAACTTATTTATTAGAGGAAATTTTATAGTAAAGGAGATAAAATATAATGTTAAAATACTTTAATGATATTATGAATACATGTGAGGAGTCATTAAGATCACTTGATGTAAAACAGTTTGAACGGTTAATTGATCATTGCATAAAATGTATCGATAATGGAGGTAAAATTGTTGCTAGTGGTTTAGGTAAAAATGTTCCGATTTGCGAGAAGTTTGTTGGAACAATGAATTCTCTCGGTATGGATGCGCGTTTTTTACATACTAATACAGCAGTGCATGGTGACTTGGGAATGGTCGGAAAAAATGATATTGTGCTTCTTCTTTCCAAAAGCGGAAATACGGTTGAATCAGTTATGCTGGCCAATTATTTACTTGAACGAGGAACTGAAACATGGCTGCTAAGTTTTAGTAAACAGTCTAAATTGATTCCGATTTTAAAGGAGCATCTTATTTTAGATTTAAAAAATGAGGGAGACGAATGGAATATTGTTCCAAACAATTCGACTACTGTATATTTAATTCTTCTTCAGGGTTTAGCAATGCAGATTGCTAAAAAAAGAGGCGTTACATTAGATGATTTTAAAGTCAATCATCCAGGTGGTGGAATAGGAGCTAAATTAAGAGGAGAAAAAATATGAAACTGACATTATCTGCATTACCGCACACGTGGATCTTGGATCTGGACGGAACAATAGTAGTGCATAATGGATATAAAATGTACGGGAAAGATGTTTTTTTGGATGGAGCAAAGGAATTTCTTTGCTCTATTCCACGGGAAGATATGATTGTTTTTCTGACATCTCGAAAAAAGGAATATGCAGATGTAACAGAAACATTTTTGAATGAAAATGGAATTAGATATAATACGATTGTTTATGAGGCTCCGTATGGAGAGCGCATTTTAGTCAATGATAATAAACCTTCTGGATTGAAAATGGCTTATGCGGTTTGTATGGAGAGAGATGCGAAGAATGAGTTGAGTGTTGAGTTTAACGATAAATTATAACAAATGAAAGGTTATGAGAAAGTTACTTGATAGGTTAATATAGGAGTATAAAGATGAGAATTGGTATTAAATTGCTCTCTAATTATTTAGATGCTTTTAAAGGATTTGGATTGTGGCATAGAATTGTACATTCCTATAATCGTAAATCAAACGAATTTGTTATTGTTTTACCGCCTATAAAAGAAGATAGAGAATGTGTTTATTATACATTGCTTCATTTAGATGAGTTTTTGAATAGAGTTTATGCCAACACTGCGATTCTAATATCATCGGATGCCATAATAAAAGAAATAATACCATATTTTTCTAAAAGAGTTAGGGCTATAGTTCTTTTGAAAGAAAATAATATTGATAAAATATTAAGTTATTATTCATTATGTCCATTTGATGACAGAATTGTTGTTTCTTCATTAACACGTCCGGAAGGGCGTGACGGAATTGAATTGATAGGGAAAAATGATATTTCTAAAGAAGAACTAGTAGTGATTGGTCTTTTAAAGTTGAGTAAATTAAAAAAGAAACAAGAAAAAATATATCACGGTAATAATGAAGAAATAAAAGCTTTTTTTGATTCTGTTAAATAAAGGGGTAATAATGAATAAAGTAATTGGACGAGAAAAAGCAAAAGAAATACTAAATTTAAAATATCCATCAATATATAAATTGTTGTCATATGCGGTAAGTAATTATCGAGGGTATATTTTGTATAATAAATTAAATGGTAAATTTGGAAAGAACCATACATTATTTTTATGCCCACATAAAGCTACAGGAGATGTTTATATATTTGGATTATATTTTCCGGAATATATCAAACAAAATAAAATAAATGAATACATCTTTTGTGTTGTGGGTAAGGGTGATGCAAAAGTAGCAAAAATGTATAATATTGTTAATGTGGTTCCAATAACCCAACGAGAAATGGATGATTTGGTTCGCTTTTCGCTTTTTGTTGGAAGAAAGTTAACAAATATAAAAATATTACATTATAGAGCGATCAGTATGCATATGGGGATAGTAGACAATATGCGGAATTATAAATCGTTAAATTTTAATGATATGCTTTTATATATTGTTTTTAAATTAGACCAAAAGGCTATCAAAGAGAGACCGTTGTTTGGTGCTGATGATGATTATGTTAATAAGTTTTTTGAAGAGCGAAATTTAAAAAAACATAATACAATAATTTTATCGCCATATTCAAATTCGATTCCTTGTATTTCGTCAGATTTTTGGGGAATGTTAGCCGAAAGATTGACGTTAGAAGGATATAATGTATGTACCAATAGTATTGGAAGTAATGAGCCTGTTATTCCGGGAACAACAGCGATATTCTTTTCATATGAGCAATCAAAAGAATTCCTTGAATATGCAGGATATTTTGTTGGTATTAGGAGTGGGTTATGTGATATTATTAGTAGTTTTAAGTGTAAGAAAATAATTATAAATCAACCGGGAATAAAATTTGGTGTTGGGAATTCAATGGAGTATTTTAGTTTGCGTGATATGGGACTAGATGAAGAGGCTGTTGAATTGGAGTACGATGATACTTTTCGTGACAGAATAGTTGACTTTATAGTTGAAGAAATTCAGTCGAACTAAAATTAATATCTTCCTGTACTATCTTTTGGATTACAACAGAATAAACTGAATGGCATATAAACCTTCAAGCGAATTCATATAGAATTAGTTGGTTTGAAGGTTTATTTTATGGAGGAATATAAAATGCAATGCTTATTTTTTTACACAGCCGTCCTCACCAAACAATTCTACCTTCTCCCCAGCGGCAGCATCGGCATCGCGGATTTGTTTTTCGCCGTATCAGGTGTTCTGACCTTTGCTCTGGCCCGGAGAAGTGGTAAAAAAATCTGGTATCAGGAGGATCTGCCCTGGGCTGTCTTCCTGATATTTGCAGCTGTCATTAATGGCATTTATTTTGTTCGGACAGGAAAAGGAAGTTTTCCGTTACATACGCTTTATTGGATTTATTCTGCATTCCTGATCTGGACGTTCCGGACACTTTATTCGGATTCGTTTATGCGGGGACTTTGCTGGATGTGCCGGATCAACCTGGTGTTTCAGACAATTGTTTTGATTTCCGGACGCGGACGCTATTTTCATGAGAGCTGGGGCGGTTCCCGGTTTATGGGAACGTTTAATGATCCGAACCAGTTTGCATTTTTCATTTTTACGATGATTCTGGTGCTTTTTATGGAATACCGGCGGAAGGCAGAGTATACAGTCAAGACACGGATTGCGTGCTGGGGAATGTTTTTTCTGGGAGTTTTTCTGATTGGAAAAGCAAAATCAACCGGTATGTTTGTGGGACTGCTTGTCTTTTTTGTAATATTGACATGGCAGTTTTTCTGGGAAAGATGCACGCACTCAAAGTATAAAAAACTCTGGTGGTTCGGCGGGGCAGCTGTTGTAGTGATGCTGGCGCTGGGCGTCTATCTGATCTGGCCAGGGGCAAATTTTGATGTTTCGCAGACGGATTATACGCTTCTTTCCAGAATTCAGCAGAAGATCTGGAAACTGGCAAATGGAAATCTCTATGATCTGCTGTATGACAGAAGTGCGGAACGGCTGGTATTGACGCCTCAGTATCTGTTTTATGGAGCGGGAGAGGGCTTTTTTGAACGTTTTATTCCGTATGATGGATTTGAGAAGCTTCTGAGTCCGGGCGTGTTTGATGTTTTTCATGTTAATGAGATTCATTCCAGCTTTTTTGATGTCTGGTTTTCGTATGGACTGATTCCTACCACATTTCTGGTGTATTGGATTGTGAAAAATGTGATTCGGTGTGAGAAAGCGCAGAGGGCGGCGGTGCTGGCACTTCTGGCAGAGAGTTTTACGCTGATGAACTGCAGGCAGCCGTTTTTCTGGTTTGTTATTGTGATGGCGGGGATGTCTGGGAAGAAGGGAAGAAGGACATGAATTTGAAACATCAAAAGTTTGTTAAAAAAGGATGTTATTCTGCTTGCATCTCCTGTAAGGATATGCTACATTTAACATAACAAGCATATATTTTTCTTTACCACATTTCATATATTTATCTATATTCTAAAAATAATCTAAGAAAATCTTATGCTTATCCAAGTCAACAACAATTGAAGAGCAGGAGATTTTCAAAGGGTTAAAAGAAAAGTGGAAATTCTCCTGCCAGAAGGGAGAATGAATGAGAAGTAGGAATTCTGTAAAAGTGAAGCGGAATCACAAGGATACGCTGTTTCGGATGATTTTCAGCACGAGGGAGAATCTGCTGAGTCTTTATAATGCGGTGAATCATTCGCATTACACAGATGCATCGGAGCTTGAGATTGTGACGCTGAAAAATGCGGTTTATATGAACATGAAGAATGATCAGGCGTTTCTGCTTGATATGCAGCTGAACCTTTATGAACATCAGTCCACCTGGAATCCGAATATGCCGCTGCGCTTTTTGATGTATGTGGCAAAGGAGTACCAGATGCTGGTGCGGAATCAGACGCTTTATGCATCGGCGCTGGTAAAGGTGCCGACACCGCATTTTGTTGTGTTTTATAATGGGGAGACGGAGCAGGAGGCGGAGACGATTCTGAGGCTGTCGCATTCGTTTCAGCAGAAGACGGATAAACCAGAGCTGGAATTGATGGTAAGGGTGTTGAATATTAACCTTGATAAGAAACAGGAAGTGTTGGAGGCGTGCCAGCTTTTGAAAGAATATATGCTTCTGGTGAATAAGATTCGTAGATATACGGATGAGTATAAAGATATTAATCAGGCAGTCGAACAGGCAGTGACGGAGTGTATCGAGGAAAATATACTGGCTGATTTTTTAAGAAAGAATCGGGCGGAGGCGATTGAAATGTGTATTTTTGAATATGATGATAAGCGGGAGAAGGAGCTGATCCGGAAGGCGGAGTATGCGGAAGGTATGAAAGAGGGAGAAAGGATTGGACGGGAAGCTGGAAAGAAAGAAGAAGCCGAACGGATATTTAATATTTACCAATTATTTCGCGCGAACTACACGGAAAACCAGATTAAAGAGAAGCTGGGGATGAATGTAGAAGAAGTACGGAAAATTTTGGAACGATTTAAATGATTTTTAGCTTAGACGGGAGTGTCTTTCGGAGGGAGGGCACTCCTTATTTGAATACGAAAGTTATGACAGATGCACCGTTGGATATGGAAATGCGGAAACGGTATTTGGGAATGTTCTGGGGCAGTTACTGTTCACGGGTAGGCACTTTTGGAACAGAAAGTGCCGTAAGAAAACGTGGTGGCAGCAGGAATTTGCCGTATTTGAATGCGAAGCCACAGCAAATTCCGTTACTGGGCACGCATGCGTGAACAGTAACTGGGGCATAAAATAAGAATGTAAAAGAAATAAATTCTTCTTGCATCCTATATGCGGATATGCTACATTTATCTTATCAAGCATATATTTTTCTTTATCAGCAATTTAAGCGGTATCTAATATTCTAATTTTAATCTGAGAAATCTTATGCTTATCCAAGTCAACAATAATTGAAGAGCAGGAGATTTTCAAAGGGTTAAAAGAAAAGTGGAAATTCTCCTGCCAGAAGGGAGAATGAATGAGAAATATGAATTCTGTAAAAGTAAGGCGGGATCACAAGGATACGTTGTTTCGGATGATTTTCAGTACAAGGGAGAACCTGTTGAGTCTGTATAATGCGGTAAATCATTCACATTATACGGATGCAAAAGAGTTGGAGATCGTGACGCTGGAAAATGCAGTTTATATGAATATGAAAAATGACCAGGCATTTTTGCTGGATATGCAGTTGAATTTGTATGAACATCAGTCAACCTGGAATCCGAATATGCCGCTGCGTTTTCTGATTTATGTGACGAAAGAATACCAGATGCTCATTCGGAATCAAACGCTGTATGCGTCAACGCTGGTAGAATTGCCGACCCCACACTTTGTTGTATTTTACAATGGAGAAGAGGAGCGGGAAGCGGAAAGTGTTCTGAAACTGTCACATTCATTCTGCCAGAAGGCGGATGAACCAGAGCTGGAATTGATAGTGAAGGTATTGAATATTAATCTGGATAAAAAACAGAGGATTTTGGAAACTTGCTGCCTGTTGAAAGAGTATATGCTTCTGGTTGACAAGATTCGTAAATATGCGGCAGAGTATAAGGACATAAACCGGGCGGCAGAGCAGGCTGTGACGGAATGTATTGAGGAAAATATACTGGCTGATTTCCTGAGAAAGAATCGAACGGAGGCGATAGAGGTGTGTATTTTCGAATATGATGAGAAACGGGAAAAGGAATTGATTCGGAAGGCAGAGTATGCGGAAGGTAAGAAGGAAGGATTAAAGGAAGGTCAGAAGCAGGGTGAAGAACGAGTGTTTGGAATTTATAGATTATATCGAGATAAATATACAGAAAACCAGATTGCAGAACAGATGAAAATAGATGTGGATGAAGTTAGGAATATTTTGGAAAAGTTTAAGGAATAGGTGCGGCGGTTGGTTATACATATGCTGATATTATCATTGAACCGCAAAATCCGGATAATGGCATTATCTTTGAATTTAAGCATTCCAAGGAAGTGTCAGGATTAGATAAGACCTGTGAAAGAGCGCTCAAGCAAATCAGAGATCGAAGGTATTCTGAGTATCTGAAAAATGATGGTCGCCATAATATAATGCTTTATGGCATCGCTTTTTACAAAAAGAGATGTAAAGTAGTGGTTGAGAAACTGAAAGAAGCATAATGTTGATCAGCCCGCTTACTATAATCGTATACGATTTGTAGGTGGGCTTCTTTTTTGATGCTATGTCAATAGTTGGGAGAGAGTATGAAATTTCTAAAGATAAGTGCAAAATTATGTTTGATGCTGCTTGCAAGTCTGTTTGCAGGCATATTTTTACTATGGTGCGTATTTTTGCTGCCGGATCGTTTGACCCAGGCGCATGCAGCTCGATCGGCGGAAACATTTTCTTATGAAGGGATAGGTGCGGCGGTTGGTTATACATATGCGGATCAGCTGGATAACTGGACGGATGCGCTTATGATTGGAAATGCCTGTTATCAGAAAGAAGATGCCAGTGCGCTGAACCGCGCGGCTGCAGCCTACCGACCAGATTATCAGAATGGAGATCCGATTACTTCGTTAGATGCATACGTGAAGGCGGAGGAGGACGTTGGCAGTATTGCGTACCCGCGTTATTGGCATGGCTATCTGGTGGCGCTTAGGCCGCTTTTGATGGTAACCGATTATTTGGGTATACGGTCAATTAATACAGTCTTTTTTGCGGTTACAATATTATTACTGGTGTTGGTTATAATAAAAAGAAAACAATATCAGTTGTTCCTGCCGTTGGGGATTACGATTTTATTTTTGCGTCCATTAGCGATTATTCATTCGCTGCAGCTTTCGACGGTATTTTACCCGACGATGCTGTCGGTTATTGTGTGTATTTATTTTCAGAAATGGATGTGCAGGGAGGGACATTTTCTTTATCTGTTTTTGATGAATGGGATTGTGATTGCATACGCGGATTTGCTTACATATCCGGTCGCTTCATTAGGGGTATTACTGACTGTTTTTATGATGATTCAGGAAAAAACGGCGCCTGCAGAGAAGATTCGGCAGATTGCGGCTGGTTCAGTCGTTTGGGGATTTGGCTATTTTGGCATGTGGGCAGGAAAATGGCTGATTTCTTCGATTATTTTACGTCAGAATGTTTTGGCAGATGCCGTTTCGCAGGCACAGGTCCGCGTTTCCAGCAGCTATGGAGAAAATCATTTTTCCAGAGTGATGGTATTTATGCGGAATATAGGTGCCGGATTTATAGGGGTTCTGGTATTAGCGGCGGTTGTCTTTCTTCTGTTGACGATTTTTATGCTGTGGAGAAATAGACAAAGCCTGCATGTTCGGAGTGGCTGGCGGGAGCTCTTCCTATGTATGTTGCCATATCTTATGATTTGCCTGATTCCGTTTGCCTGGTATAGTGTGTTTGTGAATCATTCTTATATCCATATCGTGTTTACATACCGGGCACTGGCAGCAGCGGTGTGCGCGTGGAGTGGAATGTGCATGGTAAAAATGGAGTTTGTGTTTTATAGATAGTAGTGTGCTAAAATTTTAGGAGCGGGTAAAACGCGAAAAAGAGCTTTAAACGAAATAAGGATGGAAGAAATCACCCCCAAAGTAAATTCTTCCATCCCTTTTCTTTACTCTTTTACAATTCGAAACTCCCTCCATTTTCCGCTCCGGTAGCGCATCACAACTACAAAGCAGGCGATCAGCCATGCGGGCGGCATGCTCACGTAGTAGCAGCGGAAGCCAACCGGGGTGAGCGCCAGAAGAAAGGAGAGCGTGAGGCGGATGCCCAGGTTGATGAAACCGGAAGCTGCCGGGATCTTGACATCGCCGGCTCCCTGCAGGAAACCGCAGGTGATGTTGGTGATCGTGCTGGTCCAGATGAAGAACATCAGGATGTCGAGATGTTCCTTTGCGCGCCGCAGGGACTCTCCGGTGATGTTGAAGATCTGGAGAAGCGGCCGGTCAAAAAGCAGAACCACGATACTGATGGAGATACTGATCAGGACACCCATCAGGATGGTCGTGCGGTAACCGCGGCGGGCACGGTCCAGTTTTTCGGCGCCGATATTCTGTCCGGCGAAGCTGGAGATGGCGACGTTAAAGCTCTGGGACGGGATGTGTGCGAGCTGTTCGACCTTCAGCATGGCAGCGTAGCCCTCGATGCTGGGAGCGCCGAATGAGTTGATGAGACGCTGCAGGATGAGGAAACCAATCGAATTGACGCCCGTCTGCAGCATGATCGGAATACTCAGGCGCATCAGCAGCGCCCCCTGTCTCTTCCAGGCGTAGAGATAACGCCGTTTCGGCAGCAGATCCGGGAAAATGTGCCGCAGATACAGGAAACTGGCGATGGCGGAACCTGCCTGTGCGATCACGGTCGCGGCAGCCGCGCCGGAGACACCCATATGAAAGACGGAGATAAACACACAGTCCAGCACGATGTTCAGGGCGGCGGAGATCATCAGGAAAATGAGTGCGCCGCGCGAATCCCCATGTGCCCGCAGGATGCCGTAGGTGACATTGTAGAGCAGCTGGAAAATAATTCCGCCGCTGTAGATCAGAAAGTAGGCCATACTGTCGAAACGCATTTCTTCCGGTGCCTGCAAAAAGCCGAAAATAACTGGACGGGCTGCCAGAAAGCAGGCGGCGGTTAAAAATATACTTGTGATCACGGCGATCAGATAGGAGACGGAGATGGATTCCTGTATATCCGTCTCTTTTTTGGCACCGAAATACTGGGCAACTGCGATGTTGACACCGGCACCGATGGAGGTGCAGATGGCGGTCAGAAGCCAGATCATGGAGCTGGTTAGTCCGACGGCTCCAAGGGCGGTTGCGCTGATGAGGTTTCCGACGATCACGCTGTCAGCGAGGTTGTACAAAACCTGCAGCAGGTTTGCCCCCATGATAGGCAGGGAAAAGAGCAGGATGGAGGACCATTCCCGCCCTTCGGTCATATCTTTTTTCATATGTATAAAACTCCTTTGATACAGCTAAAATCATGAGTTTAGTGTAGCATAGAGGATGGAAAAAGTAAAGAGAACGGAAAGCGCTTGTCAAGTGGAAAGAGAAGGATCTATAATAGAATAGATTTAATGTAACTGTTCAGCAGGTCTGCGCATTTACTGCGCTGACCGTACGAAAACATGGGCCAGCAGGCAAAAATCCTATTGCCATAGGCAATTTTTAATGGATTTTTGCGCGTGACTGTGAGGGGACTGAACAGTTACGATTTAACGAATATTAAGAAAAAGGGATGAGGAAATCTTGAATCACAACATGGAAATGACAGAGAAACCGACGGGAAGCGGGGTAGCACGGTGGAGCTTCTATCTGATGGGGCTTCTGATTCTGGCGATGGGGCTTACACTCAATACCAAAGCAGGACTCGGAGTGTCGCCGATTATTTCACTTTCGTATGCAGCGTCCGTGATCTGGAACCGGAATTTTGGTGATATGACCTTTGTCCTGTATGGTATCTTTGTCTTGATTCAGGCGGCGATTCATCTGCGGGAGAAAGGAAAAGCCGGACGCAGCCTGCTTATGAAAGATGCGCTGCAGTTTCCATTGAGTATTGTATTTACAAGATTTCTGAATGTGTTTTCAGCGTGCATACCGCCGCTGGAAGAATGTGGACCGGCGGCTTCTGGACTTTTAGGACGCCTGGGAGTGTTGATGCTTGCTCTGATTTTTACAGGCATCGGCGCGGCGATGTCCCTGTCAATGCGGCTGGTGCCAAATCCGGGCGATGGTCTGGTGCAGGTGCTTGCAGACACCTTTGGAATCGGCACGGGTCTGATGAAGAACTGTGTGGATGCGTTTTGCATTGTTCTGTCACTGATTATGGGACTTTTGTTTGCGGGAAAACCGGTGGGAATCGGCATTGGAACGGTCTGTGCTGTCATGCTGGTGGGGCGCGTGATTGCGCTGTTTCATCATATTTTTGGAAAGGCGATGCTGCAGGCGGCTGGACTGGAAAGTGGCAGGAACTGACAGAGTGTGTGGAAAAAGGTGTGCGAAAGATAAAAGCAGCCGATTTTTGAGTAAAATTCAGATACATAAAATAATAGGAGATAAATAAGATGAAATTGAGAATGAAGCGGAAAGCAATGGTAATATTGGCAGCAGGCATGTTGATGAGTGCGGCAGCTCCGGCGGCTGCGATGGCAGCGGAGAAAGCGACAGGGCCGGCGCTTACGGCAAGCTACAACGGGGATGTAAATACACTGGAGGCGGCGAAGGATGCAACGCAGCTGATTGTGGTGATTGGCAACCGTCAGGATCCGGCGAAGAGCCGTCTGGACTGGTATAAACGCGATGCAGATGGAAAACTGGTGCAGGTGATGTCAAAAGAGGCGGTCAGCGGCATGAACGGCATTACGACGCAGAAGCAGGAGGGCGATAAGAAGACGCCGGCGGGTGTGTACCGCTTTACGATGGCATTTGGTCTGAAGGCAAATCCGGGAACGATTCTGCCGTACCACCAGATCGTGGACGGCGATTATTATGTGGATGACGGAAACAGCCAGTATTATAATAAGCTGGCAAATACGAAGCAGGTACAGAAGGACTGGAATTCGGCGGAGGATCTGATGGCGCAGGCGCCGCAGTATAATTATGGTCTGGTGTTGGATTATAATCCGGAGTGTACACCGGGAAAGGGATCGGCGATCTTTCTGCATTGCCCGAAGAGCTGGAATAATACGGGAACTTCCGGGTGCATCAGTATTCCGGAGGAAGATATGAAACAGGTTGTGCGCCAGGTGGATGCCGGGACAAAGATTGTGGTGGTGCAGGATGAGAGCGATTTAGCAAATTACTAATTAGATAGGCTGTGAGAGTCAGATCTCATTTGGGGATTTTTATCTGGAAGCAGATAGGAACCCCCAGATGAGTTTTTTTGTTTCATAGGACATAATTTCCTAATGAAACCCAAAAACGCCGGACAATATCCGGCGCTCAGGTGTCTCAAAATATCTGTCCCTACGTTGGCATTATCCAAATCAGGTTTTGGGTCGGAACTTTTGGTTTCCTCTCAGCCTGCATCACAAGCTTCCCATTATCGAAATGAATTGTAGCATGATTTGGAAAAATAGCAGTGGCAACTCTGGTTTTATGATTTATTTGCCCCGCCCATCTGCCGGCTCAGCATCCGCAGCATTTCCGCCTGCCGTTTCTGCGCTGGGGGCATTTGGTCTGTCAGGATCGAAAAAAGAGTGTCCATTTCTGAGGTTGAGAATTGCGGGGAACCGTTGCTGCCCCGGAGACTCATGAGAAGCGGCAGAAGCTTGTCTTGCGGCGTGTTTCTTGCCTGATCGGCTAACTGTTCCATCTGTTTTATTTTGTCTGGATCCATGGAGCGGAGTCTCGGATCCTGTTTCCAGTTTTGAAATTCCATAGTGTGTGCCTCCTGTCTGTTTGAAGTGGATGTGCCAGATGCACGGTCCGTGGGTTCTTTCTGTCTGCGGGGATAATCGGCTTGCGGGTAAAGGACAGATGCCGGAACTGCATCAGAATTGGGTGAATCATTCTGGATATCTTGCGAAGTCGGAAAGGATGCTGTCTGCGGCATATTTTGCCAGTAGGATTCATAGAGGCGGGAACCTTCGATAAAATTTAAGACCAGATCGATCGAACTTTGCTCTTCCTCTGTGCCATACGGCTTGATCGCTTTCAGCATATCAACCGGCGAATCCTTGTCGCGTTCGCCCACCGAGCAGATTCCGATCTCACCGTCGGCCGGATCAGCAAATAGCTGCATCGTCTTTTCTAGTTCGCGGAATTTCACAAACAGGGAGAAAAAACGCTGTTCCGGGATGTGAATATAGGGAAGCGCCGCCTTGACAAGCTGCATATGTGGGAGTGAGGTCAGGCGGTCTAACTCGGTCATTTTGAGAGAAACATCTTGGCTCACGAAAAAAACCTCCCAAATCTTTGTCTCAATATATGCAGATGAGAGGAAAAAAAGACGTTTTGGTTCACGGGTAGGCACTTTTGGAACCGAAAAAGAACGGGAATGTTTAAAGAAAAAAAGCTCCGGGACAGGAAAAACCACATATAGTATATTATAAAAAATAAGAAAAAAAGGATTCAGAACTATGAATACCCGGCTGATCATTGATGGAAATGCCGTTTATGAAATAGATGAAGACTGTCTCGCCTGCCGCGGACGGCGGACCGGATGCAGACGCTGTGTGGAACCGGGTTCCCGCACCCGGGGACGAAGCACGCCTTTACAGAAAATGGAACCTGCCAGTGAAAAATCACAAACTCACAAATAAAGAAAGATGTGGTATAATGTAAAGAAAGAAATTCCCCTCATTCCAGCCTGCCCAGCCACTTCCTCATGAGGTGTCAGGGAAAGCTGGAATGGGGATACCGTAGCAGAGCTCCAGAGTCCTAAGACAAACTGGCTCACAACAACATTGCATCAGGAACTGAAAGGACGAATCCATATGAACCCATATAAAATCATGCTGGTAGATGACGAGGAGGAAGTACGGACAAGCATCATACGCAAAATCGACTGGCAGGATGCCGGATTCGAGGTGATCGGGGATGCGGAGAACGGGAAGGAAGCGCTGGAAAAGATCGAGCAGAATGAGCCGGATGTTGTGCTGACAGACATCCGGATGCCATATATGGACGGGCTGGAGATGGCGGAGAATATACGGCAGAGATATCCGTCCATCAAGATCGTGATTTTTTCTGGTTTTGATGAATTTGAGTACGCCAAAAAGGCGATCAAGCTCAATGTGATCGAATATATTTTAAAGCCGGTCAATGTCGAAGAGCTGACGGCGATTTTAAAGAAAATCAAGAAAAATCTCGATGAGGAGATCGAGCAGAAGCGGAATGTTACCCTGCTTAGGGAAAGTTATATCAAGAGTCTTCCGGCGATCCGGGAACATTTTTTGAATGACCTGATTCACGGCGGCATGGAGGAAGCGCAGATTGAGGAAAAACTGAACGAATATGCGATCGACGTTGCGGGTGCGGTCAAATGGGTGATTGCGGCGATCCATCTGGAACCGGATGAGAAGGTGGACAAGGCGGTTTCGCTGCATCAGCAGCGGGAGCTGATTCCGATCTCCGTCCGCAATCTGATTGAGGAAAAACTGGAAGGGCAGTACCGTTTTATTGTATTCCATTCTTCCTTTGAGACGATCCTTCTGGTGGCGATCGACAAAGACAATACACAGACCGGGCTGATTGCCCTGCTGGGCGATATCTGCAAGGAGACGAAGAAAATTCTGGAGGTATCGGTTACGATCGGCGTGGGTGAGAGCTGCAGCTCGCTGACGGATTTAAGCCGCCCGTGCCACACTGCACTCAATGCGCTCGGTTACCGTGCGATCACGGGTTCCGGCGGTGTGATCTGCATCGGCGATATGGAACCGTCCGGGCATGAAAAACTCCGGTTCGACAGCCGGATGGAGTCGGAGCTTATAGCGGCAGTCAAGTTTGGACCGAAGGAAAAGATCCGTTCCGTGATAGACGGGATTGTGAGCCGGATGGAGGATGCGCGGGTGCATTACCGCCAGTATCAGGCGTATGTGCTTGCGATCATCAATGTGCTGACACAGCTCTCCCAGCAGTATGATCTGCGGATCAGCGAGATGTTTGGCGTGGAAAATGATTATTTCGAGATTCTGGGGCGCGTCCAGAAGATGGAGAATGTCCGCCCGTACCTGACCGAGGTGGCGCTCAAGATGAATGCCGGAATGGAAGAAGAGCGGAGCAATACGACAAAAAACGTGATCCGCGAGGCGAAGCAGTACATTCAGGACAATTTTCAAGATCCGGATCTGTCGGTGGAGAAGATCTGCCGCCATCTGCATATGAGCCCGGCGTATTTTTCAACGATGTTTAAGAAGGAGACGGGACAGGCGTACATCGCCTATCTGACCGATGTCCGGCTGGGGCGCGCGGTCGAGCTTCTGATGGCAACTGACGACAAGACGTATATCATCGCGGAAAAGGTCGGCTACCCGGAGCAGAACTATTTCAGTTACGTATTTAAGAAAAAATTCGGTGTTTCCCCGACGCGGTACCGCACGGCACACCGGAGCGGGGAGGCATAATGGGTAAAAAAAGGACGATCTGGAAGAAAAAGCTCTTTGACGATGCCAGCATCCGGTCGATGATCTTTATCTATTTTACGATCACGGCGCTGGCGGCGAGTGTACTGATCTCCCTGTCGCTGTACCAGAGAATGTCACGGCAGGTCACGGAAGTAGTACAGGAGGAGAGCCAGAACCTGATCGCGCAGGTGGGGCGCTCTGTGGAGTCGTATCTCCGCACGATCATGAAGCTGTCCGACTCGCTTTATTATGGCACGATCAAGAATGCCGATCTGTCGAGCCAGTCGCTTGGAAGTGAATTTACGCTTCTCTACGATAATAATAAGGATAATGTGGAGAATATTGCCCTGTTTTCGGAGGATGGGGCGCTTCTGGAGGCAGTCCCGGCGGTGCGTCTGAAAAATGAGGTGGATGTGACGCAGGAAGAATGGTTCCGGAGCGCCTTAAACCGGACGGAAAACCAGCATTTTTCCCTGCCGCACGTACAGTATGTGTTTGACAATGCGGAAAATCAATACCGATGGGTCATTTCGCTATCGCGGGCGGTCGAACTGACACACGGAACCTCGACCTCGCAGGGCGTCCTTCTGGTCGATATTCGCTATTCGAGCCTGGAACAGCTCTTTGGCGGCATCACGACGGGGCGCGGCGGTTATTTCTATATGATCAGCGGAAATGGCGAGATTCTTTACCACCCGCAGATGCAGCTTCTGGATTCCGGCTGGGTGCAGGAGAACAATGGACAGGCAGCCGGCTATTCGGACGGAAATCATGAGGAGATATTTGCCGGAAAAAAGCGGATGGCGACGGTCAAGACGATCGGCTACACAGGCTGGAAGGTGGTCGGGGTGACGCCGGAAAATGCCGTGTCGCTCAACACGATCAAAACCCGGCTTTTTATCGTATTTGTCATTGCCCTGATTTTGTGCATTCTGGCTCTGATTAACTCTTATATTTCATCGAGGATCACGAATCCGATCCGTGAGCTGGAAAAATCGGTCGGCGTCCTGGAGGCGGGCAATTTAAGCGCACCGGTGTACATCGGCGGTTCGTATGAGATCCGCCATCTGGGAAAATCGATCAGTGATATGGCGGGTCAGATCCGCCTCCTGATGCAGGATATTGTGCGTGAGCATGAGGCGAAACGCAAGCAGGAGTTTGATACGCTGCAGTCGCAGATCAATCCGCATTTCCTCTATAATACGCTCGATATCATTGTCTGGATGATTGAAAATGAGCAGAAAACGGAGGCGGTCAAGGTGGTGACGGCGCTGGCGCGGTTCTTCCGTATCAGTTTAAGCCGCGGCAAGAGCTTAATTACTGTGAAGGATGAGCTGGAACACGTCCGGAATTACCTGATGATCCAACAGATGCGGTTTAAAAATAAGTTTACCTATACGATCAAGTCAGATGATGAGGTTTTGGAACTTGCAAGTTTAAAACTGATGCTGCAGCCGCTGGTGGAGAATGCGATCTACCATGGCATGGAATATATGGACGGCGACGGCGAGATCTTCGTGCGCGCCTGGCAGGAGGAAAAAGAGCTGTATCTGGAGGTGCGGGACAATGGGCTTGGCATGACGGAGGAACAGGTCGAGAGCCTCTTTACCGATACGGCGCACGTGGCATCCAAGCGCGGATCCGGCATCGGGGTACGCAATGTCAACGAGCGGATCAAGCTGTATTTCGGCGCGGAATATGGTCTTTCGATCGAGTCGGAGCCGGATGAGGGAACCGCGGTGAAGATTCATCTTCCGGCAGTGCCTTACGAGAAAGTGCTGGAAGAGAAGAAAGTGTAAAAGTGGGGGCGACAGATCAATGCGATATGGAGTGAGAAAAAAAAAGGAGCTGGTGCTCTGGGGAATCCTGTGTGTGGGACTTATTTTGCTGTATCTCCTTTCCTCCACGGATTGGATCATCAAGGAAAAAGAGGTGGAGGTCTACCCGGTGTCCCTGATTATCAGCGATACTTCGGATGATGATTACGTCAACTTCCGCAAGGGCGTGGATCAGGCGGCGGTTGAGTATAATGTAGATGTCAGCTTTATTACCCTGTATGAAAAGGATAATCTGGCACAGCAGATGGAGCTGGTGCGCCGGGAAGCGGCAGACGGTGCCGGGGCAGTGATACTGGAGCCGGTTGATGAGCTGGAATGCCGCCAATATCTGGAAGAAAATACATATGGAACGCCGATTATCCTGCTGGGTGAATTATCACCGGATGAGGAGGTCAAGGGGGCGGTTCATATGGACTGGACGGCAGCCGGGAGAAAGCTGGGCGAGGCGATTACGGCGGAACAGAGCCCCGATCTTCCTGTCTGGATCTTTGCAGATAACCCATATATCGGCAAGGCGGGGGAGATGAAGCAGGGGCTGACGGAGGTGCTGGAAAAACAGGGCTTTTCCTATACCATTGTGCCGCGCGGCACCGATGATACTTACCGTTCCGTCATTGAAAAAACAGTTTATCCGGGCAGCGGCACGGCGGTGGTGGCGGCACTGGATTTCGCCAGCACAGCGGAGGCGGCGGAGATTGTCGGCGGAAGCAGCGTGTACGGAAAATACATTTCCGGGCTGTACGGCGTCGGGATGATGCCGTCCCTGCTGGATCAGCTTGACAAGGGGACAATCCGGGGGCTGGTGGTGACAAACCAGTTTGACGCGGGCTATTTTGCGGTCAAAAAAGCAGTGCAGGCGATTGAAAAAGAGCAGGAGAGAAGCCAGCTTTCATTGGAATCCTACTATATAGAGAAGGATGAGCTGCGCTCGAAGAAATATGAGAAGATGCTGTACCCGATTGATTAAAAATCCGGGAGGGAGTATAGAAAGATGAAAAAAAACGGAAAAAGCATTCAGATGGCGCTGGCACTTCTGGCAGTGGGCACACTTCTTTTAAATGGATGCAGCGCGGCAAAACCGGCAGAAAAAAAGAGCATCCGTATCGGTGTAACGCTGTACCGGGGCGAGGATGCCTTTATCAACAATATCCGTTCCAGTCTGGAGGAAAAGGCGAAGGAATATGAGCAACAGACGGGCATCAAGGTTAATCTGGAAATCATGGATCCGAAGGGAAACCAAAATACGCAGAACAGCCAGGTAGATCGTTTCCTTTCTCTGGAATACGATGCGATCTGTGTTAATATGGTGGATCGCTCGGCAGCATCGTATGTCATCAACAAGGCGATGGATGCCGGGACGCCGGTCGTATTTTTCAACCGCGAACCGGTCGAGGAGGATATGAAACGATGGGAGCACCTCTATTATGTAGGGGAGGACGCGCGGGAATCGGCGGTTCTGCAGGGAGAACTTCTGGTGGATGCGTATCAGGAAAATCCAGGCAGTCTTGATTTAAACGAGGATGGAACCGTGGGATATGTGATGTTGGAGGGCGAGCGCAGCCATCAGGATTCGCTGATCCGCACAGAGTGGTCGGTACAGACGATGCGCGACGGAGGTATTCCGCTGGAAAAACTGACCGGTGGTTCGGCAAACTGGGATCGGAGCCAGGCAGCGGCGCTGATGGAACAGTGGATCCGCCAGTTCGGGGATGCGATCGAGGTGGTGATCTGCAACAACGATGAGATGGCGCTCGGAGCTGCCGAGGCGCTTGAACGCGCCGGTGACACAAGGGGCGTCAAGGTGGTCGGCATCGACGGAACCCCGCAGGGAATCGAGGGGCTTAAGAGCGGAAAACTGTATGGAACAGTCCAGTGTGACAGCGACGAGTATGCAGAAGTGATTTTTGAGATAGCTGCCGCTGAGGCACTTGGTCAAAATGTACAGGAAAAGGTCGAATTAGAGGAAGGAACCTATTATCAATGCAGTCAGAAAGCGTTGACTGTTGCTGATTTACCATAAAATCCCACAGTTTCACACCGGAAAAACAAGAATATGTGAATAAAATCACAAAGGATCTAAAAAAATTTTATATAAGAACCAAGAAAATTATATGGAAAAGTGTACAAACGATCCGTATAATAAAGGTGTCGATAAGAAAAAATGACGAATCGGCGAAACTGTATAATGTGTGTATGCGGAAAATTTAACTGTTCGGTGGATCCGGACAGCGCAAACGGATACGCAAGTTTAAGGGAGGACAAACATTATGAAACTGAAAAAAGTAGCAGCACTTGGTTTGGCAACTGCAATGGCATTTTCCGTAACTGCTTGCTCCAGCAAACCGGCAGAGACAACTGCAGCGGCAGAAGAGACAACAGCAGCAGCTGACGCAGCAGAGACTGTTAAAGAAGCAATCGAAGGAAAAGATCCGGCAGAAGTTAAAGTTGGTATTTCTATTTACCAGTTCGCTGATAACTTCATGACACTGTATAGAAACGAACTTCAGAAATATTTAGTAGATGAGCTTGGCTTAAAGGCAGAGAACATCTCCATCATGGATGGTAAGAATGACCAGTCCGAGCAGATGAACCAGATCCGTAACTTCGTTACTCAGGGATTTGATGTTATGATCATCAACCTGGTTCAGGCTTCTTCTGAGCCGGATGTAACCAACATCTGCAACGAAGCAGGTATCCCGGTTGTTTACATCAACCGTGAGCCGGATGCTGAGAGAGAGCAGGCTTGGGTTGACGACGGCATCAAAGCTACTTATGTAGGTGCTGATGCTAGACAGTCCGGTACATATCAGGGTGAAGAGATCGCTGAGCTTGAGAACAAGGGTGATGCAGACGGCGACGGCGTTGTTCGTTACATCATGGTTCAGGGTGATCCGGAGAACGTAGATGCTCAGTACAGAACTGAGAAATCCGTTGAGGCTTTAAAGGCAGCTGGCGTAGAGGTTGAAGAGCTGACCAAGCAGCGTGGTGATTGGGATCAGACAAAGGGTCAGGAGATCACTGCTAACGCTCTGTCCCAGTACGGCGACAAGATCGATGTTGTATTCTGCAACAACGATGCTATGGCTCTTGGTGCTCTGCAGGCTATCGAGGCAGCTGGAAGAACTGTAAACAAAGATATCTACCTGGTAGGTGTTGATGCTCTGGTTGAGGTTGTTGAGAACGTTATGAACGACAAGATGACCGGTACCGTATTCAACGATTACTTCGGACAGGCTCATACAGCAGCTGACAAAGCTCTTGATTTCGTAAACGGCAAAGATGTTGACAACGTATACATGGTAGACTATGTAAAGGTTACAACTGAGAACGCTGGCGATATTCTGGAAATGATTAAATAATTGTAGCTGTTCAGAGAAGGACGGTTATGAACATATCACTCCCCTGCAGGGGAGTGAATAAAGTGTCGGGTGTCCAGATGGCACACCCGATTTTATGAAAGGAGAGAATGGGATGGCAGAGTACAGATTGGAGATGCGCGGGGTATCGAAAAGCTTCCCTGGCGTAAAAGCTCTGGACAAGATAAACCTCAAAGTACGTCCCGGCACCGTCCATGCACTGATGGGAGAAAACGGCGCTGGTAAATCCACCTTGATGAAATGTCTCTTTGGTATTTATCATATGGATGAAGGTGAGGTATATCTGGATGGAGAAAAAGTGGAGATCCACAATCCGGATGAAGCCCTTCACAGAGGACTGGCCATGGTACATCAGGAGCTGCAGCCGATACCTGAGAGAACGGTAGCAGAGAATATGTACACCGGTCGTTATCCAACCAAGAAATTTGGTCCGATTCAGGTCATCGACCATAAAAAGATGTTTGAAGAGACAGCAAAATGGCTGGACGATGTTAAGATGCCGTATAACCCGAAGGCAAAACTGGGAACCATGTCCATCGCCCAGATGCAGTCTGTCGAGATTGCCAAGGCTGTATCCTTAAATGCCAGAGTTGTAATTCTGGACGAGCCGACTTCCTCCTTGACGGATAATGAGGTAGAGGCGCTTTTCCGCATTGTCCGTGACCTGAAATCACGAGGCGTATCCCTCATCTATATTTCCCATAAGATGGCGGAGATTCGTGAGATTTGTGATGATATTACCATCATGCGAGACGGCACCTATGTTGGTTCCTGGCATATGGACGAGATTTCGGATGATGAGATCGTCAAACAGATGGTTGGTCGTGAGCTGACCAATATCTATCCTCCGAAGAATGATACAAAAGCCGGAGAGGTACTGCTGGATGTCAGAGGATATTCCAGTATCCATGATCGTTCCTTCCAGGATTGCTCCTTCACCCTTAGAAGAGGCGAGATTCTTGGATTCGGCGGCCTGGTAGGTGCTCAGAGAACGGAACTGATGGAAGGTATCTTCGGTATGCGTCATATTAAATCCGGAGAAGTTTATATTAAGGGTAAGAAAATGAACATTAAGCGTCCGCAGGATGCAATCCGGGGCGGTATCGGTATGATTACCGAGGACCGACGCGGAACTGGTATTCTGGGATGTCTGTCCATTGCAGATAATGTATCAATTTCCTCCCTGGATCAGTATTTACACTATGGTATCAAACTGAATAAGAAGAAGATTGAGCAGCTTGTCAAGGATAACGTGGCAAAGCTTTCAATCAAGACGCCGAGCAGTAAGACACTGATTCAGTCACTTTCAGGCGGTAACCAGCAGAAGGTTCTGATTTCCCGCTGGCTGGCCAACAACCCGGATATCCTCATCATGGATGAGCCGACCCGTGGTATCGACGTTGGTGCCAAGTACGAGATCTACCAGATCATGATTGACCTGGCAAAGCAGGGCAAAGGTATCATCATGATTTCATCTGAGATGCCGGAGCTGATTGGTATGTCGAACCGTATCCTTGTCATGTGTAATGGTCACATTACCGGTGAGGTACAGGGTGAGGAAGCAACTCAGGAGCGTATCATGAGCTACGCGACTAAGTTCTAAAGGAGGAAGAGAGAATGGATAAGAAACAACTGAATGTAAAAGATATATTGATCAATAACGGTATCGTTATTCTGATCCTGTTGATGGTTCTCTTTGTTGGTGTGACAAAACAGAACTTCTTCAGCCGTAGCAACTTTAGCAACATTTCCATCAACGTAGCATGCCGTTTCATCATCGCAGTCGGCGTATCCGGCTGTCTGATTACGAAAGGTACCGACCTTTCTGCAGGACGTCTGGTTGGACTTTCTGCCTGCCTGGCAGGTACTCTGCTCCAGAAGAGTGATTACAGCGGACATTTTGAACTTACCAAAGGATTTGGCGAGCAGAACGTATGGCTGATTCTCCTTATCTGTATTGCTATCTGCTGTGTATTTGGTCTTATCAATGGTATCGTAGTTGCTTACCTGAATGTACCGGCTTTCATCGGTACCCTGGGTATGCAGATGATCGTATACGGTATCAACCTGGTTTACACAAAATCCGTTCCGTTAGGCGGTTATCGTCAGGAGTATACCATCATTGCAAATGGTAACTTCTTCGGTATTCCGTACCTGTTCATCATTGCATTTGTCATCGGCGCGATCATGTGGTTCGTATTTAACTACACCCGCCATGGTAAATATATGTATGCAATCGGCGGCAACGAGGCAGCAGCAGAGGTTGCTGGTGTAAATGTTAAGAAAACCAAGATCATCATCTATGTAACAGCTACTGCACTGTATGCTATCGCAGGTTTCCTTCTGGGAGCTAAATCTGGTGGTGCCGGTGTAAATACCGGTAACGGTTACGAGCTGGAGGCTATTGCAGCTTGTACCATCGGTGGTGTATCTGTAAACGGTGGTATCGGACGTATCTCCGGTGTTATCATCGGTGTACTTGTATTCGAGTTCTTAAAGACCTGCTTACAGTTCCTCGGCATCGACCCGAACTATCAGTATATTGCACAGGGTATCGTTATCGTTGTTGCGATTGCGCTGGATATCCGTAAGTATATTGCGAAGAAGTAATAAGATTAACTGTGTTCTGACGAGAATGTATGTACCATATGAAAAGTCGTCTGAAACCGTACATAAATATAAGTTCGAAAAGAAATCAGAAACTCCCTCTCCATGGATGCATGGCGGGGGAGTTTTTTATAATAGGATAATCCGTTGGAATCTTCTATTATATAAACTGCCGGGCAGGATTTTTTCTTGTATAAATCTGAAAAGTTGTAATCGGCAGGGGGATGGTGGACGAGATGGCGTGCCAGCGCTTGCTTTGACAGTGACGGAAAAATATTTTTGGATTGCCTGAACTTATTTTTATGGATATAATAAGAGAAGAGGCTGTTTCAGAGTGAGCAGCAGAGAAAACAAGCCATATTCTGAAAGGAACAAGGATGAGCGAAAACGAAATGCTGGAAAAGAATGAGACGATAAAAGAAACAGTGAGCGAAAAACTGGAGACGGCGAAAGAAGCGGCAGAGGAGACGGCAGATAAAACTCTGGAGGAACTGGAAGCGGAGAATGAAAAGCTCCGCCGGGAGCTGGAACTCATGAAAGAAAAGACCATCAAAGAGCGCATCTATGACCATGTGCATGTCTCTGTGCGGACGATGGATATTTTTATCGGCGTGATGGTGGTACTGTTTGTGGTGGTTGTGGTGATGGGGATGCTGAATAAGTAGAAAGCAGCCGTGGTTAAAACTGTTTTGAGGATAAATGAGAGGAGGAAGAAAGATGATGTACCCATTTATGACCTTAAATGATGATACGGAAATTACCCATTCTGAAATGCGGGCAGATGGCAGGGTTAAAGTTTATATAGAAACACCCGATGAAAAAGATGGATTTCACAATGCGATATGCTATTTGCCAGATTACAAGTGGGAGAATATAAATGGTTATTCAGATATGGAAATGAGTTATTTCAAGAAACTGATTCGGGAAAATGCACACTTGATTATGGAGTTTTCACAAGAGGGAGGAATTCTGAGTGCCGCAAATTTTTAGGATTGGACCATATATTGTATATTTTTGGTCGAATGAAAATGAGCCGCTGGAACCGGTGCATGTCCATATTGCAGAGGGAAGAGCAACTTCAAATGCGACAAAAGTGTGGATAACCAGTACGGGCAAGGCATTGCTCAGCCACAATTCTTCCAAAATATCAGCCCAAATTTTGAACAGTATGATTCGGGTGATAGAGGCCAACAGTGAAGAAATTATAGAAAAATGGCTTTCTCATTTTGGAGAAATACGGTACTTTTGTTAAGACTTTTTAAGAAATATAAAAAGGACAACTAATTTTATGGAAATCGAACGCAAATATTTAATTAGTCACATTCCATTTGATATAGCCGGATACCCCTTCCACCAGATCGAGCAGGCATATCTAAGCACTGCCCCGGTTGTGCGTGTCCGTCAGGAGGATGACACCTATTATCTGACCTACAAATCCAAAGGACTGATGGCGCGGGAGGAATACAATCTGCCGCTGACGAAGGAATCCTATGAGCATCTCCGCTCGAAGGCTGACGGCAGGATTCTGACGAAAAAGCGTTATCTGATTCCGATGGAAGGAACGGAGTACACGATTGAGCTGGACATTTTTTTAGGTGAATATGAGGGATTGAAGCTGGCGGAGGTTGAATTTCCAAGTGAGGAAGCCGCACTTGCCTTTGTGCCGCCGGAATGGTTCGGGCGCGAGGTGACGTTTACGGGCGAGTACCAGAACAGCCGTCTGGCGCTGGCGGAAAACCTGGTATTAAAAACGAAAGAATAAAAACGAAAGAACAATACAAAGGTATATTATTAATGATAAAACAGGTAATGAATTGGATCAAAACGCACCGCTACTGTCTGGCAGGACTCTATATGCTGGTGTTTCTGTCAGGATTTTTTCTGCTGGAGCTGCATGAACCATCGGATGTTCATATTATACATTGTGCGGTCGATGACCTGATACCGTTTAATGAATGGTTTGTACTGCCGTATTTTCTGTGGTACGCGTGGGTGCCGGTGTTTATGCTTTATTTTATGATCAAGGATCGGGAGGCATATCTGCGACTTTGCTTTGTGATGTTTGCAGGAGCAACCTTTTGTTTATTTGTCTACCTGCTGGCACCAAACGGTTTAAATCTGCGGCAGGAGATCACATCACAGAATTTCTGCGCGCAGATTGTGCGTTTTCTGCGGAGTGTGGATCCGCCGAACAATGTCTGCCCGTCGATCCATGTATCGAGCACTGTGGCGGTGCATCTGACGATCTGCCACGCGGCAAGTGTGCGGAACAAGAAACCGATCCGTACACTTTCGTGGATTGTCACAATTCTGATTTGTCTTTCAACCATGTTCATCAAACAGCATTCGCTGGTCGATGTGCTCTGTGGCTGGATTTTGAGCCTGATTCTTGACGAGGCGGTGAATGTGTGGGTGCTAGTAAAGGCATTTTCAAAAGGAAAAATGATTGCTTTGTGGAAAACAAATAAATAATTTAATATAAAAAGTGTTATAAAAACAAAGAACAGGAGGAAATAATCATGGCTGTAGTATACGCATTTTTAGCAGATGGACTGGAAGAAGTGGAATGTCTGGCGACGGCAGACGTGCTGATCCGCGCGGGTGTGAAGGTAAAACTGGTTTCGATTACGGGTAAAAAAGAGGTGAAGGGCGCACATGGATTTGGTATCCATGCAGATGCTCTGCTGCATGAGGTTGACCCGATGAAAGCGGATCTTCTGTTCCTTCCGGGCGGTATGCCGGGAACGAAAAATCTGATGGCGTGCAGACCGCTCTGCGATGCACTGGTGCAGGCAGATGCTGCTGGAAAGCGCCTGGCAGCGATCTGTGCGGCTCCGAGCATTCTGGGGCAGCTGGGGCTTTTGAAGGACAAGAAGGCAACCTGCTATCCGGGCTTTGAGGATGCCCTGACCGGTGCGAAGCTGACGGGTGCGGGCGTTGTGACGGACGGCAATATCACAACGGCGCGTGGACTTGGATATGCGCTGGATCTGGGAATTGAGCTGGCATTGCTCTTAGTCGATCGCCCGGTAGCATTACAGGTCAAAGATTCAATTCAGTATGACCAGGTGTAGTTTCAACTTAGAAACATACAGAAAATGCATCAAAAATGGCATAAAACCCACCTAAAACCACTCATAAACCCGCAAAAAGTGAACGCAAAATTATATTTTCCGCTAGTATTTAGCACGCAGATATGCTATAATGCTATCTTGAAGTGTAACGCCCGGTAGAATGGCGGTTCACATATAGAAGCAAGGAGGACCCCTTAAAATGAGTTTACAGGTAGAAAAATTAGAGAAGAACATGGCAAAGCTGACCATCGAAGTTCCGGCTGAAGAGTTTGATGCAGCAATCAAAAATGCGTACAACAAGAACAAAAACAAATTCAGCATCCCGGGATTCCGTAAAGGTAAAGCACCGTTAGCTATGCTGGAGAAGATGTATGGCGCTGGCATTTTCTATGAGGATGCAGCAAACGAAGTGATCGACGCATCTTATCCGAAGGCAGCAGAGGAGAGCAAGGAAGAGATTGTTTCCACTCCGGAGATCAAAGTAACTCAGATCGAAAAAGGTAAGGCATTCATCTACGAGGCAACCGTAGCTCTGAAACCGGAAGTAACTCTGGGCGAGTACAAAGGCGTAGAAGTTAAGAAGGCAGAAGCTGTTGTGACAGACGAGGATGTAGAGAACGAGCTGACTGCAGCACGTAAGAAAAACGGCAGACTGATCGACGTAGAAGACGGCGCAATCGAGGACGGCGACAACACTATCATCGACTTCACCGGCTACATTGATGACAAGACATTTGACGGCGGCGCTGGTACAGATTATCCGCTGGTAATCGGTTCCCATTCCTTCATCGAGGGCTTTGAGGATCAGTTAATCGGCAAGAAAAAAGGCGAGACCTGTGACGTAAACGTTACTTTCCCGGCTGAGTACCATGCAGATGAGCTGGCTGGCAAACCGGCTAAGTTCGTTGTAACCATCAAAGAAGTTAAGAGAAACGAGCTTCCGGAGCTGAACGATGAGTTCGCAAGCGAAGTATCTGATTTCGATACTCTGGATGAGTACAAAGCAGACATCCGCAAGAAACTGCAGGAGAAGAAAGAGCAGGATGCTAAAGTAGAGAACGAGAACAACGTAATCGAAAAAGTAGTTGAGAACGCTCAGATGGAACTGCCGCAGCCGATGGTTGACACTCAGGCAAGAGAGATGGTAGAGAACTACGCTCGCCGTCTGCAGAGCCAGGGCTTAAACATCAACGATTACATGAAATATACCGGCATGACACCGGAGAAGCTGATGGAGCAGATGCGTCCGGAAGCAGAGAAGAGAATCAAGACCAGACTGGTTCTTGAGAAAGTAGTTGAAGTTGAGAACGTAGAAGTTTCCGATGAGAAGCTTGACGAGCAGATCAACGAGATCGCAGCATCCTACAAACTGGAAGGCGCTAAGCTGAAAGAAATGATGGGTGAGCGCGAGAAAGAGCAGATCCGTGAGGACCTGAAAGTTCAGGCAGCGATCGATTTACTGGTAGAGCAGGCAAAGCTTGCTTAATCAAACCGATAAAAGCGAATACTGAAATACGGCAGAATTCTATGGTGTCCTAAGGCATCATAGAATTTTGTATTACTGTTCACAGGCAGGCACTTTTGGAACCGAAAGTGCCGTGCGATAACATAGTGGCAGCAGATTTTGCTGATTTGTAATGCGAAGCATCAGCAAAATCCTGTTACAGTTTGCACGCGTGTGAACTGTAACAATTTTTGCCATAAACATTCATTCTCAATTATAGGAGGAAGAATCATGAGTTTAGTACCTTATGTCCTTGAATCCACCAGCCGCGGCGAGCGGACGTATGACATCTACTCCCGTCTGCTTAAAGATCGTATCATTTTCCTGGGAGAGGAAGTAAATGATGTGACAGCCAGCCTGGTTGTAGCACAGCTTCTGTTCCTGGAGGCAGAGGATCCGAATAAGGATATCAGCTTATATATCAACAGCCCGGGCGGTTCTGTTACCGCAGGTATGGCGATCTATGACACGATGAATTATATCAAATGTGATGTATCTACCATCTGTCTGGGTATGGCAGCCAGCATGGGCGCATTCCTGCTTTCCGGCGGTACCAAAGGAAAGAGATATGCACTTCCGAACGCAGAAGTGATGATTCACCAGCCATCCGGCGGCGCGAGAGGACAGGCAACCGAGATCCAGATCGTAGCGGAGAATATTCTTCGTACCAAGAAGAAATTAAATGAGATTCTGGCAGCCAATACAGGCCAGCCGTATGACGTGATCGTGCGTGATACAGAGCGTGATAATTACATGACAGCAGAGCAGGCGAAAGAGTATGGTCTGATTGATTGTGTCATTACCAACCACTAATTAGATTTCTGGATGGAATAATAGAAAGGAACAAGGTGGAAGTATGCCAGGCAGAACAGACGACAAAATACGCTGCTCATTTTGCGGCAAGACACAGGATCAGGTTAGAAAACTGATCGCTGGCACAGATAATGTATATATCTGCGATGACTGTATCGAACTCTGCTCGGAGATTCTGGAAGAGGAATTTGCCGATCAGGAAAAAGGACCGGATTTCAGCGGAATCAACCTGCTGAAGCCGAAGGAAATCAAAGAATTTCTCGATGAGTATGTCATCGGACAGGACGACGCCAAGAAGGTGCTCTCCGTAGCGGTTTATAACCATTACAAGAGAGTTATGTCCAAGTCCACGCAGGATGTAGAGCTTCAGAAGAGCAACATCCTGATGCTCGGACCGACCGGTTCCGGTAAGACATACCTGGCGCAGACGCTGGCGAAGATCTTAAATGTACCGTTTGCCATCGCGGATGCGACCACTCTGACCGAGGCTGGATATGTCGGCGAGGATGTAGAGAACATTCTCTTGAAGATCATCCAGGCGGCTGATTACGACGTCAGCAAGGCAGAGTACGGCATCATTTATATTGATGAGATTGATAAAATTACGAAGAAGTCTGAAAATGTATCTATCACCCGCGATGTATCGGGCGAGGGTGTACAGCAGGCGCTTTTAAAGATTCTGGAAGGAACCATTGCCAGTGTTCCGCCGCAGGGCGGCAGAAAGCATCCGCAGCAGGAACTGATTCAGATCGATACGACCAACATCCTGTTCATCTGCGGCGGTGCATTTGACGGTCTGGAGAAGATCATCGACAGCCGTTTAGGTGCCGGTTCCATCGGATTTAACTCCGATATTGTGGATCGCAAGCATCAGGATATCGATGAGCTTCTGAAACAGGTAATGCCGCAGGATCTGACGAAGTTTGGTCTGATTCCGGAGTTTATCGGTCGTGTGCCAATCACGGTATCGCTCCAGACGCTCAATGAGGAGGCGCTGGTCCGCATTTTAAGAGAGCCGAAGAATGCACTGATCAAGCAGTATCAGGCGCTTCTCGATCTGGACGGCGTGAAGCTGGAGTTCACGGATGATGCGCTGATGGCGATCGCCCACATGGCAGTCGAGAGAAAGACGGGAGCCAGAGGACTTCGTTCTATCATGGAGTCCCTGATGATGGATACCATGTATGAGATTCCGTCCGATTCCACGATCGGCATCTGCACGATTACCAAAGACGTAGTCGAGGGAAAGAGTGCGCCGGAGCTGGTATATCGCGACAATACGGTGCCCCGCAAGTCTTTTACAGGACGTTCTAAGAAAGACAGAACCGGCGAGATTGCGTAAATGTAAAGGAAAATAAATGCAGCAGCTTGAGAATGGCGGCTGTTAATGGGGTCTGTGAGATGGCGAACTGCCATAGGCAGACCCCTGTTTTTCTTTTCACAGGAAATAACGATACATTTGATTAAGAAAGATAAAGGTGTTATGGAAGATAAGAAACTGACAATGCCGATGATCGCGCTGCGCGGACTGACCGTGCTGCCGCAGATGACGGTAAATTTCGATATCATCCGGGATAAATCCATCGCGGCGGTGGAGCAGGCGATGGTGGGCGATCAGCGAGTATTTCTGGCGACGCAGAAGCAGCCGGATGAGGTGATCCCGGATATTGACGGGATTTTTCAGGTAGGAACGATTGGCTACGTGAAACAGCTTGTCAAGATGCCGGGCGGCATGGTGCGCGTCACGGTGGAAGGGCAGGAGAGAGCCGAGCTTCTGGAGATGGAGAAGGGCGAGGCATGCTGCACTGCGATCGTGGAGATTCTGGATCCGGTCGAGGACGATCTGGACACGATTCAGAAAGAGGCGATGCTCCGAATTCTGAAAGAAAAGCTGGAAGAATACGGAAAATTAAATGTGGCAGCGGGACGTGAAGTATTAAGTCCGTTGATCGCACAGCCAGATCTGACCGAATTAATGAACCAGATATCAGCCCAGTTCCCGTGGAACTATGAAGCGCGCCAGTCGGTACTGGAATGCCGGACGCTGACGGAGATGTATGAGACAGAGCTGCAGCTTCTGCTGACGGAATTAGAGGTTTACCGCGTGAAACGCGAGTTTCAGACGAAGGTAAAGGCGGCGCTGGATAAAAATCAGCGTGATTATATTCTGCGGGAGCAGCTGCGTGTGATCCGGGAGGAGCTGGGAGAGGAAAATCCGGTTTCTGATGCGGATGAGATGAAGGAGCAGTTGAAGAAGATCAAAGCCAGCGTGGAAGTAAAGGAGCGGATCCGCAAGGAGATCAACCGTTTCCAGAATATGCCGGCGGGCAGCCAGGATGCGAATGTGATCCGGACATATCTGGAAACGGTGCTGGAACTGCCGTGGAACAAAATGACGAAGGATAACGCGAGCCTGAAGCATGCGGAAGAGATTCTGGAAGCCGACCATTATGGTCTGGAAAAGGTCAAAGAGCGCGTGCTGGAATACCTGGCAGTCCGCATCCTGACGAAGAAGGGCACCAGCCCGATCCTTTGCCTGGTGGGACCGCCTGGAACCGGTAAAACTTCGATCGCCCGCTCGATTGCGAAGGCGATGGGACGCAAATATGTCCGCATCAGCCTGGGCGGCGTGCGCGACGAGGCGGAGATCCGCGGTCACAGAAAAACCTACGTCGGCGCGATGCCGGGACGCATCGTGGAAGGGCTCAAGCAGGCAGGGGTTGCCAATCCGCTGATGCTGCTGGATGAGATCGACAAAGTCAGCAGCGATTATAAGGGAGATACATCCTCGGCGCTCTTAGAGGTGCTGGACAGCGAGCAGAATGTGAAATTCCGCGACCATTATGTGGAGATCCCGATTGACCTGTCGGAGGTATTATTTATCGCGACGGCGAATACAACGCAGACGATCCCTGGACCGCTGCTGGACCGTATGGAGCTGATTGAAGTCAATAGTTACACGGAAAATGAAAAATATCACATTGCAAAAGACTATCTGATTCCGAAACAGCTGGAGAAGAATGGCCTTTCGAAGGAACAGTTAAATATCACGGGTCCGGCGCTGGAGAAAATGATTCACAGCTACACCAGGGAAGCTGGAGTCAGGAATCTGGAGCGCCGGGTTGGCGATATCTGCCGCAAGGCAGCCAGAGAGGTGCTGGAGAAGAAGAAACCGTCGATCCGCGTGACAGAGCGGAATCTGGATCATTATCTGGGACGCGAGAAAGTCTTCTTCGATGCAGCCGGAAATGAGGCACAGGTCGGTATCGTGCGCGGTCTGGCGTGGACGAGCGTCGGCGGCGATACACTGCAGATCGAGGTCAATGTCATGCCGGGCAAAGGCGTGCTGCAGATGACGGGTCAGATGGGCGATGTCATGAAGGAGTCGGCGCAGATTGCACTGACCTATGTGCGTTCGGTTGCATCTGATTACGGCGTGAAGGAGAACTATTTCGAGAAACACGATATTCACCTGCATATCCCGGAGGGCGCGGTGCCGAAGGATGGTCCGTCGGCCGGAATCACGATGGCAACGGCGATGCTGTCGGCGGTGACAGGACGGAAGGTACTGCCGCGTGTGGCGATGACCGGCGAGGTAACGCTGCGCGGTCATGTGCTGATGATCGGCGGTCTGAAAGAAAAACTGCTCGCAGCCCGCATGGCGCAGGTGGAAAAGGTACTGGTACCGGCGAAAAATCAGCCGGATGTCGAGGAACTTTCGAAGGAAATCACGAAAGGAATGGAGATCGTATACATCAAGGAGATGAACGAAGTCATCCGAGAGGCATTTGTACCGGAGAAATAGCGGTTTAGTAGGAGAAAAAATATGATTATAAAAGATGTAAATCTGGAAACCGTCTGCGGTATCACCAGTAAGCTGCCGGCAAATACACAGCCTGAATTCGCGTTTGCAGGCAAATCAAACGTCGGCAAATCGTCCCTGATCAATGCGCTGATGAACCGCCGATCCTATGCGAGAACATCCTCGCAGCCGGGCAAGACCCAGACGATCAATTTTTACCATATCAACGACGCGTTTTACTACGTCGATCTGCCAGGGTACGGCTACGCGCGCGCGAGCGTCGAGGTCAAGGCAAAGTGGGGCAAGATGATTGAGAATTATCTGCACAAATCGCAGATGCTTCGCTGCGTCTTCCTGCTGATTGATATCCGTCATGAGCCGTCTTCAAACGACAAACTCATGTACGACTGGATCGTTTCCCAGGGCTTCCAGCCGATCCTGATTGCGACCAAGGCTGACAAGATCAAGCGCAGCCAGCTCCAGAAACAGTTAAAGATTCTCAGAACAGGTCTGGGAGTCGGCACCGAAGTGATGCTGATTCCGTTCTCCGCCGAGACAAAACAGGGCAGAGAAGAGATCTGGAACTATCTGGAGACGGAGATCTGGAAGGTGGAACATCCGGGGGAATAGATGCCGGTGGGTAGCTGTTCGCAGGTAGGAATTTTCTGAACTGAAAATTCCGTACGATACAGTTCCGGCAGCAGATTTTGCCGATTTGGAATGCATAGCATCGGCAAAATCCCGTTGCTGAGCACACATGTGTGAACAGTAACGCCGGTGGAGAGTGCGGACGGCGAGAAATAGAATAGAGTTTTAGAAAAATTCGAAAAATAAACGTATAAACTGCGGTATCTGACCGGATACCAGGCGGCGCCTATCCTTGCGGGCGATGTCAAATATCTGGGCTGGGTGGCGCAGTTTTTTGTTTCACAGGAAATTGCGTCCTATGAAACAAAAAAAGCGTTAGGTTTTTTTGAGAGAATAAAATATATATTTCTGGAAAATATAAAAATTGAGGTAACTGTTCAGTAGGTCTGCGCATTTACTGCGTTTTAATGAATTTTTGCGCGTGACTGTGAAGGTACTGAACAGTTACGAATTGAGAAAAATAATAAGGCTATCTTGAAGTAAAAAGTGATAGGATGGAATTTAAGCCTTATGGTGGTGCGGGTTGTGATTGAGTTGTGAGATAGAAGGGAGCAGCCATGTTTGAAAATCGGACGGATCTGGCGTTGGAGGAGAGAGAAAGTTTTGAGGGGAATGGGGGCGAAATCGGCGGTGTGGCGCTGCGGGAATGGCGCTGTCATGGCAGTTCGATCCGGATGACGGAAGTCTCGATTTTGAACGAAAAAGGTGCGGAATCAATGGGAAAGCCGATGGGAACCTACCTGACGATGGAAGATCCGGGGCTGTCGGAGACAGAGGACGCATACTGTGAGGCGGCTGCCGGGGAGTTAGGACGGCAGCTGGCGTCCCTGATCCGGAAAAACTGTGCTTCAACCATGGCCGGACTTTCGATTCTGGTAGCGGGACTGGGAAACCGGCAGGTGACGCCGGATTCGCTGGGACCGCGCGTGGTGGATGGGCTTTCGATGAACCGCCATCTGCGGACGGAGCCAGGCAGAAGAAATGGCACATACCTCTATACGGCTGAGAAAGCGGGGCGGACGGTGCATCCGGTTCTCAGCGGTATCCATCCAGGGGTGATGGCACAGACAGGGATGGAGACGGCAGAAATTGTCCGCGGCGTCGTGCGGGAGAGCCGCCCGGATCTGGTGATCGCGGTCGACGCGCTGGCGGCGCGAAACGTCCACCGTCTGGCAAGCACCATTCAGCTGACGGATACAGGAATTCATCCGGGTTCCGGCGTCGGCAACCACCGCCGGGGAATGACGCGGGAAAATCTCGGCGTGCCGGTAATCGCGATCGGCGTTCCGACGGTTGTGGGCGCGGCGGCGATCGTTCACGGGACGGTCAATGCGTTAGTGCGGACACTAACCGCCTCAAAAGAGGGCAGCCGGTACGGTGAATACATCCGGGAACTGGATTCGGACAGCCAGTATGAGCTGATCCGGGAACTTCTGGAACCTGAATTTGGAGCGATGTTTGTGACCCCGCAGGACATGGACGAGCGTATTTGCAAGCTGAGCGCAGCAATCGCCGAGGGGATCCGGCGGGCAGTGGAACGGCTGGAGGAAGAAAGATAACACTGAAAAAAATGCCAGATTGAAAAACAGAACTAAACAGGAAACTACACTTTGCTAACCGCATAGGATAGAACAGGAAAGAAGGGAGATGAATGCGGTGCGGTGGTGGCAGAGGGCAGCCGGGCTCCTGATGGTTCTGTTTTTGCTGACAGTCGGCTGGAAGATGCGTGCATTCATCTGGACAGCTGTGCAGAATGCGGTGGTAAGGTCCTGGTACCCGGTCTGGGGGACTAATTTGCGGGATATACCAGATTCGGAGGAGGGGAAAAGGCATAGACTTGCCGGGTGGAAGAAACAGACACAGGGAGAAGCCGATCCGTCCTATTATAAATATCTGGAAGAACAGGAAGTCCGGCAGGAGTATATGGATTTCCTGGCACAGTTTTCCGGGAGTAGGCTGGTGGATGGAACTTTACTTGGAAAATGGAACGGGCTTGTTCATGGAAGTGGGAGACAGGGCGGCGGAGAGACAGACGAAGAGAGGCTGTATAGTGCTGGAAAGAATGGAGAAAAGACAGAGAGGGCAAATCCTGCCGCACTGGTGGACAGCCCGCGTCTGCGGAAAAAGCTGGAAGATTATGATTATCTGATCCAGCATTTTTTTACAATCCACCCGACGGCATCGATTGACCGGAGCCTGATGAACGCAGAGACATTTTTATCGATGGATCTGACAATCAGGAAGGACGAGGCGGACGGACCACAGATCTTGATTTATCATACCCATTCGCAGGAAAATTATAGAGATTATGCGGGAAGCGACGGAAAGGGAGCGGTGGTGTCTCTGGGGGAAGAGCTGGCAAAACGGCTGCGGGCGAAAGGATATCAGGTCTGGCACGATACAACTGCCTATGATATGAAGTCGGGGCATCTAGACCGGAGCCGTGCCTATACATATGCCTGCGAGGGTGTCACGAACCTTTTGCAGAAATACCCGTCGATTCAGGTGATTTTAGATGTGCACCGGGACGGTGTCAGCGAGCAGACGCATCTAGTCACGCAGATAGAAGGGAAACCAACGGCACAGATCATGTTTTTCAACGGTACCAGCGAAACGCCGGACGGACCGATCGAGTATCTGGCAAATCCCTGCCGGAAGGAAAATCTGGCGTTCAGTTTTCAGATGAAGTGGAATGCCGATCAGATATATCCTGGGTTTACGCGGACGATTTATTTAAAGGGGCTTCGTTACAATCTGCATCTACGCCCGCGCTCGGCGTTGATCGAGGTCGGAGCACAGACGAATACATATGAAGAGGCGGTCAATGCGATGGATCCGCTGGCGCAGCTTCTGGATCAGGTGCTGACAGGCTAATGGCAAGGCTTTTAGTCAAGGCTTTTTCTATTTCAGGACTTGCGGCGTACCTGAAAAAATGGTATATTCATTTAGATCAGGTGTTATTTATTATAAAAGATGATTTTAAATAAAAAATAAGATATCGCAGCAAACATTTTGCTGCCAAACAAAGTGATACAGAGAGAGGAATGAACGGATGGCAATTATAGATCAGAGCAAAATCAGAAATTTCTGCATCATTGCACATATCGATCACGGCAAATCAACGCTGGCAGATCGTATTATTGAGATGACGGGACTTTTAACGAGCCGTGAGATGCAGGCGCAGGTGCTTGATAACATGGATCTGGAGCGGGAGAGAGGTATTACCATCAAGTCGCAGGCAGTCCGCACGGTATATAAGGCGAAAGACGGTCAGGAGTACATTTTTAACTTAATCGACACGCCTGGACATGTGGACTTTAACTACGAGGTTTCCCGAAGCCTGGCGGCGTGCGACGGCGCGATTCTGGTTGTGGATGCGGCACAGGGAATCGAGGCGCAGACGCTGGCGAATGTATATCTGGCGCTGGATCATGATCTGGAGGTCATTCCGGTGTTAAATAAGATCGATCTGCCGAGTGCGGATCCGGAGCGCGTGGCAGCGGAGATCGAGGATGTGATCGGTCTGGAGGCGTCAGATGCACCGCGCATTTCTGCGAAGACCGGCTTAAATGTCGAGGCAGTTCTGGAGGAGATCGTGCAGAAGATCCCGGCACCGGCGGGCGATCCGGAGGCATCGCTGCAGGCGCTTATTTTCGACTCCCTGTATGATTCTTACAAGGGCGTTATCGTATTCTGCCGTGTGAAGAACGGTAAGATCAAAAAAGGCACACGCATGAAAATGATGGCGACCGGAGCGGCTGCAGAGGTTGTGGAGGTTGGATATTTTGGCGCAGGTCAGTTTATTCCGTGCGAAGAGCTTTCAGCCGGTATGGTTGGCTATGTGACTGCCAGTATTAAAAATGTGCAGGATACCCGCGTGGGCGATACGATCACCGATCTGGACAACCCATGTGCAGAGCCGCTTCCGGGTTACAAGAAGGTAACGCCGATGGTATACTGCGGTCTTTATCCGGCGGATGGTGCGAAATATCCGGATCTGCGGGATGCACTGGAAAAATTGCAGCTCAACGATGCAGCGCTCTATTTTGAGCCAGAGACATCGGTAGCGCTGGGCTTTGGTTTCCGGTGTGGTTTCCTGGGGCTTCTCCATCTGGATATTATCCAGGAACGCCTGGAACGCGAGTACAATCTGGATCTTGTGACAACGGCGCCGGGCGTTGTATACCGGGTGCACAAGACGAACGGCGATATGATTGAGCTGACGAACCCGTCAAACCTGCCGGATCCGTCCGAGATTGCCTATATGGAAGAGCCGATCGTGTCGGCGGAGATCATGGTTACGACCGAGTTTGTCGGTGCGATCATGACGCTGTGCCAGGAGCGCCGCGGCGTTTACCTGGGAATGGAGTATATTGAGGCGAGCCGTGCGCTGCTGAAATATGAACTTCCGTTAAATGAGATTATTTATGATTTCTTCGATGCATTGAAATCGCGCTCCCGCGGTTACGCGTCGTTTGATTATGAGTTAAAGGGCTACGAGGAATCCAAGCTGGTAAAACTGGATATTCTCGTCAACCGCGAGGAAGTGGACGCGCTCTCTTTCATCGTATTCGAAGGTTCGGCATATGAGCGCGGCAGAAAAATGTGCGAGAAGCTCAAGGATGAGATTCCGCGTCATTTATTTGAGATTCCAATCCAGGCGGCGGTCGGTGGAAAGATCATTGCCCGCGAGACGGTCAAGGCAATGCGGAAGGACGTTCTGGCAAAATGCTACGGCGGCGATATTTCCCGAAAGAGAAAACTTCTGGAGAAGCAGAAGGAAGGAAAGAAACGTATGCGTCAGATCGGAAACGTAGAGATTCCGCAGAAGGCATTTATGAGCGTCCTGAAGCTGGACGAGGAATAATGGAATTATATATACACATCCCGTTCTGCGTCCGCAAATGCCGTTACTGTGATTTTCTTTCGTTTGCGTCCGATGCGTGCGTGCGGGAAAAATATGTGGATCAGCTGATCCGGGAGATTGAAAGCATTCCGGAAGAGGATGCAGGGCAGTGTCCTGAAAATGCGGCGCCGCCGCTAAACCTGACAGGGCGGACGGTGGAGACGATCTTTATCGGCGGCGGAACGCCGTCCCTGCTTCCACCATCGGCGATTGAGCGGATTCTGGCAGCCGTCCGGCAGGTCTTTCGGGTAGAGCCGGATGCGGAGATCACGATGGAGGCGAATCCGGGGACATTGACACCGGATTCGGCAGCCGGTTACCGGAATGCAGGGGTCAGCCGCCTGAGTCTGGGGCTGCAGTCGGCTTCGGAGGAGGAATTGCGGCTTTTAGGGCGGATTCATACGCGGGAGCAGTTTTTGCAGAGCTTTCGTGCTGCGCGGGACGCTGGATTTGACAATATCAATGTCGATCTGATGTCGGCACTTCCGGGACAGTCGGAGGAGAGCTGGCAGGAGACGCTGCGGTTCGTCTGCGACCTGGAACCGGAACATATTTCCGCGTACAGCCTGATTGTGGAAGAAGGCACGCCGTTATATGAAGAGTACGGGGAGATGTGCGCGGATCTGGAGAAATACGGCGATTACGCCTCTATGCCAAAGCGTTTACAGACGAAGTATGAAAACTGCAAATGTCTGCCGGATGAGGAGACAGACCGGAATATGTACCATCATACGAAAACAACGCTGGCGAAGCGGGGCTATGAGCGGTATGAGATTTCCAATTATGCCAGACCGGGCTATGCCTGCCGCCACAACATCGGTTACTGGACCGGCGTGGAGTATCTGGGGCTTGGTCTGGGGGCGTCCTCGCTGGCGGGCGGGAAACGCTTTCAGGTGACGGCGGATTTGAACCGTTATCTGACGTTTACGAAAGAAGAGCTGGCAGCGGGCGCACAGTATGAGGAAATACACGAACTGAGCCGTCAGGAGCGGATGGAAGAATTTATGTTTTTGGGGCTGCGGCTGACCGGCGGCGTCCGGACGGCAGAGTTTGAACGTCGGTTTGGCGTGACGATGGAAGCGGTGTACGGCGAGGTGATCGAGAGGCTTTTGAAAGAAGGATTGCTGGAAGCGTCAGCCCAAACAGATAGCCATGTCCGCCTGACCGAATATGGCTTGGATGTCAGTACCTATGCACTGGCGGAGTTTTTGCAATAAGAATAGAAATGTATGCCCGGAGTGCTTTTTGATTTCTGTTTTGCGACGGCAGGAGGAATTTGGGCGTGCATGAAAATTTTGGAGGATGTAGCATGGATTGCACGATACTGCAGTTTATAATCGTCTGCCCGATGGTATTTCTGGCAGGCTTTGTGGATGCGATCGCAGGGGGAGGCGGATTGATTTCACTTCCGGCGTACCTGATCGCCGGGGTTCCGACCCATATGGCGCTCGGAACCAACAAAATGAGTTCCATGATGGGAACGGCAATCGCGACCGGGCGGTTTGCCAAAAACGGTTACATACAGTTTAAGAAGGTGGTCTGGTTTATCGTGGCGGCGCTGATCGGTTCTTCGATCGGTTCGAACCTGACTCTGTTAGTCAGCGATAAGATTTTACAGTATATGATGATCGTGATTCTTCCGATTGTTGCATTTTATGTTATGCGGAATAAGAAAATGGGCGATGATTCGCTGGCGGGCACCCTGCCGGAGCGGAAATCATTCCTGATTGCGCTGGCATCCGCGCTGATCATCGGTATTTATGATGGCTTTTACGGACCGGGAACCGGAACTTTCCTGCTGCTGGTGCTCACAGGAGCGGCGCGCTATACGATGAAAGAGGCGGCGGGTACGACAAAGGCGATCAATCTTTCGTCTAATGTGGCGGCGTTTGTCACATTTGTGATTCACGGCAAGATCATTTACACGCTGGGGCTGGCTGCGGCGATCTGCAGTATTTTAGGAAATTATATCGGTTCCGGCCTGGTAATGGGAAATGGACAGAAGATCGTGCGCCCGCTGATTCTAGTGGTGCTGGCGATCCTGTTTGTGAAGATTTTATCGGGAAATTAGAAAAGAAAATTAGAACGATTAGGCGGATTCATTCGTTTGACAGTTACTGTTCACGCATACGTGCCCAGTAACGGAATTTGCCGTGGCTTCGCATTTAAATACGGCAAATTCCTGCTGCCACCACGTTTTCTTACGGCACTTTCGGTTCCAAAAGTGCCTACCTGTGAACAGTAACATTTGACACATTTACAGTGAAAATGATGAAAAAATAGCTGCGTGATGAAACGTGAATGTTTGGATGATAAGTCATTTCAATAAAGAGAGGTAACGAACATGAAATGGAAGAAATTTACGCTGACGACCACCACAGAGGCGGTGGATCTCATCAGCTACACATTGGATGAACTCGGCATCGAGGGCATTGAGATTGAGGACAATATCCCGCTGACCGAGAAAGAGACGAAGGGAATGTTCATCGACATTCTGCCGGAGCTTCCGCCGGATGAGGGCGTGGCGAAGGTAAGTTTTTATCTCGATGAGGATGATGATATCCCGGCGATGATGGCGAAAGTCAAAGAGGCGCTGGAAGAATTGAAGCCGTTTACCGATCTGGGCGCCTGCACGTTTGCAGAATCCGAGACGGAGGATAAGGACTGGATCAACAACTGGAAACAGTATTTCAAACCGTTTACGGTCGATCACATCCTCATCAAGCCGACTTGGGAGACAGTGCCGGAGGAGCACAAGGACAAGCTGCTGATTCAGATCGATCCGGGTACGGCGTTTGGTACGGGCATGCATGAGACAACGCAGCTGTGCATCCGCCAGCTCGAGAAATACGTGACACCGGATTCAGAGGTGCTTGATGTCGGAACCGGAAGCGGTATCTTAGGCATCACGGCGTTAAAACTGGGCGCAAAACATGTATTTGGAACGGATCTGGATGAAAATGCGATCACAGCCGTTGGCGAGAATCTGGAAGCAAACGGAATCGCACCGGAGCAGTTCAAGGTCGTACAGGGCAACATCATCGACGATAAAGCAGTGCAGGACGAGGTAAAATACGAGTATTACGACATTGCGGTTGCCAACATCCTGGCAGACGTTATCATCATGCTGCAGAAAGAGATCCCGGTTCATATTAAGAAAAATGGTATCTTCATCACATCGGGTATCATTGATATGAAGGAAGAGGCAGTCAAGGCGGCATTTGAGGCGAACGATGCCTTTGAGATTGTAGAGATTACCCATCAGGGCGAGTGGGTTTCTGTGACAGCGAGGAAGAAATAATCATGTACCATTTTTTTGTGGAACCGCACCAGATCGGGGCGGAAGAAATCCGGATTGAGGGCGCGGATGTCAACCATATTCGCAATGTTCTGCGGATGAAGCCGGGCGAGGAGATCCTGATCAGCAGCCGTGAGGGCGGCGACTATTTCTGCCGCGTGGAAGAACTGGAACCAGAGTATGTTTCGGCAAAGATTCTGGAAGAATGGGAAAACAAAGAGCTTCCGGCGCGGATTCACCTGTTCCAGGGGCTTCCGAAGGGCGATAAGATGGAACTGATCATCCAGAAGGCGGTGGAGCTGGGGGCATACCGGGTGGTTCCGGTCAGCATGAAGCGCTCGGTTGTCAAGCTGGATGCGAAAAAAGCGGACGCGAAGAGAAAACGCTGGAATGCGGTTTCTGAGAGCGCCGCGAAGCAGTCCAAGCGCAGCCTTATCCCGGAGGTGGCGCCGCTTATGACCTACAAAGAGGCGGTCAAAGAGGCAGCCGGGTACGATATGGTTCTTCTGCCATATGAGTCGGCGGACGGCATCCGGAAAACGAGGGAACTGCTGGCGTCGGTCAAGCCGGGGACGGATATCGCCGTTTTCATCGGTCCGGAGGGCGGTTTTGAGGACGAAGAAGTCGAGCTTGCCAGGGAAAACGGGGCGGAGATCGTAACGCTTGGAAAGAGAATTTTGCGGACGGAGACGGCAGGCTTGTGTATGCTGTCGGCACTGATGCTGCAGTTGGAAGTGTAATTGGAAAATTACAAAGGAGATAGAGATAAAAATGGAAGCCTATTTTGATAATTCAGCGACCACCAAGGTGCTGGACTGCGTAAAGGATGCGGTCGTTGATGCAATGTGCGTCAACTACGGAAACGCGGCGGCGAAGCACAGAAAAGGTGTGGAAGCAGAAAATTTGATTCGCGAGGCAAAGAAGGCGATCGCGGATACACTGAAAGTGCAGGAGAAGGAGATTCTCTTTACTTCCGGCGGAACAGAGTCGAACAATACGGCGCTGATCGGCACGGCGCTGGCAAACCGCAGAGCCGGAAAACACCTTATCACGACCGGTGTGGAACATCCGTCGATCTACAATACGATGTCATTTTTGGAGGAGATGGGCTTTGAGGTGACCTATCTTCCGGTCGATCATCTGGGACATATTTCTCTGGAGGATCTGGAAAAAGCTATCCGCGAGGACACGATCCTGGTGTCTGTGATGTACGTCAATAACGAGGTCGGAGCAGTAGAGCCGATCGAGGCGATCAGCCAGTGCATCAAGAAGAAAAATCCGAAGACATTGTTCCATGTCGATGCGATCCAGGCATATGGGAAATATAAGATCCGTCCGAAAAAACAGGGAATTGACCTGCTTTCCGTCAGCGGACACAAGATCCATGCGCCGAAGGGCGTCGGATTCCTTTATATCCGCGACGGTGTCAAGATCCGCCCGATTCTGTTTGGCGGCGGCCAGCAGAAGGGCATGCGTTCCGGTACGGAAAATGTGCCGGGGTGTGTCGGACTCGGCGTGGCAGCACGCGAGGCGTACAAAGATTTTGATGCACGCATCGAAAAGCTGTATACACTCCGGGAGCACCTGATTGCGGGATTGAAACCGCTCGGCGGCGTCACCATCAACGGCAGTGAGGACCGCACCAACGCGCCGCAGATCGTCAGCGCCAGCTTTGAGGGCGTCCGCAGCGAGGTACTTCTCCATGCGCTGGAGGACAAAGGGGTTTATGTATCGTCCGGTTCCGCCTGCTCGTCCAATCATCCGGGCATCAGCGGTACTTTAAAGGGAATCGGCGTGAAAAAAGAACTTCTCGATTCGACGATCCGGTTCAGTCTGGGTGATTTGAATACCGAGGAAGAAGTAGACTATGCGATCGGCGTTCTGGGAGAACTGCTTCCGGTACTGCGCCGTTACCAGATGAAATAAAATGGCTGTTTAAAGAATGGCTGTTCAGTTTTTTTGCGGGAAAGCAGAAGAATGACAGCCTGTTGTAGAAAGGGAATTCCATGTTTCATACATTTTTGATTAAATATGCGGAGATTGGCCTGAAAGGTAAAAACCGCTATGTATTCGAGGACGCGCTGGTGTCCCACATCCATCACTCGTTAAAACGTCTTGATGGAAAATTTACCGTAACCAAGGAGGCAGGGCGTATCTATGCGACCGCAGCGGAAGAATTTGATTACGATGAGGTCATCGACGCACTGAAAAAGGTATTCGGTATTGCGGCGATCTGTCCGATGGTCCAGTTAGAGGACAACGGCTATGACGACCTGAAAGCGAAGATTGTTGAGTATGTGGACAAAGCATACCCAGATAAACACTTTACGTTCAAGGTAAACACCCGCCGTGCCAACAAACAGTATCCGCATACCTCCGAGGAAGTCAACCGCGATCTCGGTGAGGTCATTCTGGACGCATTCCCGGAGACAAAGGTAGACGTACACAATCCGGATGTTCTTTTAAATGTGGAACTGCGTGCAAAACGTATCAACGTATACTCTCTGGTGATTCCGGGACCGGGCGGTATGCCGGTCGGAACCAATGGACGCGCGATGCTGCTTTTATCCGGCGGTATCGACAGCCCGGTGGCAGGATACATGATCGCAAAACGCGGCGTTACCATCGAGGCAACCTATTTCCATGCGCCGCCATACACCAGCGACCGTGCAAAACAGAAAGTAGTCGATCTGGCAAAGCAGGTAGCAAAATACGCAGGTCCGATCAAATTAAACGTAGTCAATTTCACAGATATCCAGCTCTACATCTACGAGCAGTGCCCGCATGAGGAGCTGACGATTATCATGCGCCGCTACATGATGAAGATCGCGGAAGAGCTGGCGAAGAAAGACGACTGTCTCGGACTCATCACCGGCGAGAGCATTGGTCAGGTAGCATCCCAGACGGTTCATTCCCTGGCGGTTACCAATGCAGTCTGCACACTTCCGGTCTTCCGCCCGCTGATCGGTTTCGACAAACAGGATATCGTCGATATTTCCTTGAAAATCGGTACCTACGAGACATCGATCGAGCCGTATGAAGATTGCTGCACCATCTTCGTAGCCAAACACCCGGTTACCAAGCCGGTCCTGCACCTGATTGAAAAATCCGAGCGCAATCTGGAAGAGAAGATAGATGCGCTGGTAAAAGAGGCGATCGATACGGTTGAGGTTATCCGGTGCTAGTCATATATAAAAAAAGAATGTGCCTTGGCACATTCGGGCGTCTCGCGCGGTCGCTTGCGACAGTTTTTTGCTTCGCGCGAGTGCGCATCATCGCGGAGTGTTTTTTATAGGACGCAGTTCTCTATGAAAAAAAGAACCGCTGCAAAGCGAGTTGCTTAACAGCGGTTTTTTTCGTTTCAAACAGAACCATCTCGATCGTTCTAATGGTTGCTATACAATGTACGGAGCCAATGTCGTTAAGATCTCATCGATCTGGTTCTCAGAATGGATGTTTAAATCGATCGGTTTAGACAGATCCAGACTGAAGATACCCATGATGGATTTAGCGTCAATCACATAACGTCCGGAAACAAGGTCAAAATCTACGTCGAACTTAGCTAAGTCGTTGACGAAGGATTTAACTTTATCGATCGAGTTTAAAGAAATACGAACTGTTTTCATGAAAAAAACCTCCTCTATCTACAATAATACTTTTATACTACAAAGTAATCTGACAAAAGTCAAGAGAGGATTCAATTTAAAGGAGATAAAAATGAGAAAAGCGGCATTCCACAATCTGGGCTGCAAGGTGAACTCGTATGAGACGGAAGCCATGCAGCAGCTCTTAGAGGATGCAGGATATGAGATTGTGCCGTTCCGGGAAGGAGCGGATGTTTATATTATCAACACGTGTTCCGTGACGAATGTTGCCGACCGGAAATCGCGCCAGATGCTGCACCGGGCAAAGAAAATGAACCCGTCGGCGGCTGTTGTGGCGGTCGGCTGTTATGTGCAGGCAGCAGGCGCGGAGCTGAAAAAAGATGAGGCGGTCGATCTGATCGTCGGCAATAACCAGAAAAAAGATCTGGTACAGATCCTGGATGATTATTTTGCAGATCACGAAAACAGCGGTGAGATTCTGGATATCGGACATTCACAGGAATACGAAGAACTCTATATCCGCCGGATTGCTGACCATACGCGTGCCTTTATCAAGGTACAGGACGGCTGCAACCAGTTTTGCAGCTATTGTATTATACCATATACGAGAGGACGCGTCCGCAGCCGCCGCCCGGAGGACATCGAGCACGAGGTGCGCGGGATTGCGGAAGCCGGATACAAGGAAATTGTCTTGACAGGTATCCATTTAAGCTCCTATGGTGTCGATTTCAAGGATGAGCAGAAAGAAAATCTGCTGACTTTAATCAAACGTCTCGACCAGATTCCGGGCATTGAGCGCCTGCGCCTCGGTTCTCTTGAACCACGTATCGTAACCCGCGAATTTGCCAAAGAGCTGGCGAGGCTGCGGACCATCTGCCCGCACTTCCATCTGTCACTCCAGAGTGGCTGTGACGCGACTTTAAAGCGCATGAACCGCCGCTACAACGCTGCTGAATATCAGGCGTGCTGTGAAATTCTGCGGGAAGAATTTGACAATCCGGCGATCACGACCGATGTCATCGTAGGATTCCCGGGCGAGACCGAAGAAGAATTTGCCGAAACAGAACGCTTCTTAAAAGCGATCCATTTCTATGAAATGCATATATTCAAATACTCCCGCCGCGCAGGCACCCGCGCCGCCGATATGCCGGATCAGATACCAGAAGGAACCAAATCCGTCCGTAGCGATATCCTGCTGGCACTGGAAAAACAGCAGTCCTTAGAATACCGCGGGCGCTTCCTCGGAACCGAAGAAGAAATCCTTCTCGAAGAACCAATCGAGATTGACGGAACCAAATACATGATGGGACACACCCGCCAGTACGTCAAAGGTGCCGTTCCATACGAAGAAGGATTAAAAAATAAGACGGTGAAGGGAATCTTCACGAAGGCACTGAATGAAGAGGTGCTTTTACTGGAAAAAGAATAAAAGACAGAAAACGAAAAAACCAATGATACCCCCAAGATGGGATTCATTGGTTTTTTACATACATATAAAATTAAAAAAAATGACATAAATAGAATATATCGGCTTAACAAATTAATCAGTAAGCAATCAATGAACCCCAACGAGATCCTTAATAACTTCCCCAGCAATAATCAGTCCCACTACTGACGGTACAAACGAGATACTCCCCGGAATCTGCCGTCTGGCGGTACAGCTGCGTGCGGTTCCCGGCGGGCAGACACAGTGGGAACGGCAGGAGGTAGCCATATCATCCACCGGCGTCAGTGGTTTTTCTTTCGAATAAACCACTTTCAGCTTCTTGATCCCGCGTTTTTTCAGCTCCCGCCGCATGACCTTCGCGAGAGGACAAACAGAGGTTTTATTAATATCGGTCACCTCAAAAGCGGTCGGATCCAGTTTGTTTCCGGCGCCCATCGAGCTGATGATCGGCGTGTGGCTTGCCTCTGCCTGTTCTACCAGCATCAGTTTTCCCGTTACGGTGTCGATTGCGTCGATCACGTAGTCATACTGGGAAAAATCAAATTCCTTCGCGGTATCCGGCATATAGAATGTCTTGTAGGTGTGGATAACCGCATGCGGGTTGATGGATTTGATGCGTTCCTCAGCGACATCGACCTTGTACTTTCCGATGGTGGAGGTGGTTGCGATGATCTGACGGTTGATGTTGGTTAAGCAGACCTTGTCATCGTCGATGAGATCAAGCGTGCCGACGCCGCTGCGCGCGAGGGCCTCCACCGCATAGCCGCCGACTCCGCCGATGCCGAAGATGGCAACGCGTGCTTTTGATAAACGCTCCATGGCATCCCTGCCGAGGAGAAGTTCCGTTCGTGAAAATGAATTTAACATATGATACTCCCTTATAATATATTCTGTCAGTAGCTTCACAGTCACAACTGTGCTATACTAGATAATAGCAGGCTCTGTTTCTGAACGTTTTTTACCCATCAGTTCGGTATTTTATTGTAAAGGTGCGGTCTGCGTTTGTCAAGAAAGACATGAAGAAACGTCACAAAGTGTGCAAATAATCGTTACTGTTCACGGGTAGGCACTTTTGGAACCGAAAGTGCCGTAAGAAAACGTGGTGGAAGCAGGAATTTGCCGTATTTAAATGCGAAGCCACGGCAAATTCCGTTACTGGGCACGCGTGCGTGAACAGTAACAACAGGCAAAAAAGGGTTGACAGATATTGCATAAAGTGATAACATACCTACTAAGTCGATGGGAAAAAGAAAAGGAGTGAAGATCATGAAAGCAGTCAATGGTTTTTGGATGAATACGATGTGTTGCAGCAATGTTTGTACCTGTATGGATCGATGTTGTTGTCGCATTTGTGTACGCGAAAACCAGAAAGCTGGACTTCGGTAAGCGGGGTTTCCGGGGAAAACGGGTTTCGTGAATCTTTTTATTCATAAGGGTTAAGGATATAGAAAGAGCGCATCCGCGTACACAGAAAAACAAGCAGGACAGGCGGCAGAAAAGCTGGATTGGACGGGTGGGAAATGTGTATAGAGGATGGGCTCTTTTCGCATTTTAAACTTCTTTTGGAGCGAGTTTTTCAAATTGGAAATGAGTTCTGGAAAAAAGAAGAATCTATAGAAATCTATAAAAATTAAAAAATATAAAAATCATCACAGATATTAGGAGGAAATCATCATGGCAAACATTTATAAGGGAACACTGGGGCTGGTAGGAAACACACCGTTAGTTGAGGTTGTGAATGTTGAGAAAGCGCTGGGACTGGAAGCAACGGTTCTGGTAAAACTGGAGTATTTAAACCCGGCTGGAAGCGTGAAGGATCGTATTGCAAAAGGCATGATTGAGGATGCAGAGAAGAGAGGTGTCCTGAAAGAGGGTTCTGTCATCATCGAGCCGACTTCCGGCAATACCGGTATCGGTTTGGCGTCCATCGCAGCAGCGAAGGGATATCGCATCATCCTGACGATGCCGGAGACGATGAGCGTGGAGCGCCGCAACATTCTGAAAGCGTACGGTGCAGAGATTGTCCTGACTGAGGGCGCAAAGGGCATGAAAGGCGCGATCGAGAAGGCAGAAGAGCTGGCAAAAGAGACACCGGGCAGCTTCTTAGCCGGTCAGTTTGTCAATCCGGTCAATCCGGCGGTTCACAGAGCAACCACTGGTCCGGAGATCTGGAATGATACCGACGGAAAGGTTGATATCCTGATCGCAGGTGTTGGTACCGGCGGAACTCTGACAGGTACCGGCGAATACTTAAAATCCCAGAACCCGAATGTGAAAGTCGTAGCGCTGGAGCCAGCTTCATCCCCGGTATTAAAGACAGGCAAGGGCGGCGCACACAAGATTCAGGGTATCGGCGCCGGATTTGTACCGGATGTACTGAACACTAAGATTTATGATGAGATTTTCGAGGCGGAGAATGAGGATGCATTTGCGGCAGCAAAACTTCTGGCACACAAAGAGGGCATCTTAGTCGGTATTTCCTCCGGCGCAGCCCTGCATGGTGCGATTGAGCTGGCAAAACGCCCGGAAAATAAGGGGAAAACCATCGTAGCGATTCTTCCGGACAGCGGTGACCGCTATTATTCCACACCACTCTTTACAGAGGACTAAGAGACTAATTATAAGAGACTAATTATAGAAATAGGACTTCCCAGAATGGAGGGAGAGTGTTATAATTAACAGAAAATGAGTGACTGGTTACGTGCGCGTGAACGGTAACAAAACAGCAGAAAAACACAGGACCCGTTTGTTTGGCAGAGCACTGTCAGCGCGGATCCTGTGCTTTTGTTTCATTTCATGAGAATTGTGGTTACTGCACACGGGTAGGCACATTTTTTACATTCTTTTTCTTAAAGAGGATTTTGCAGATAACGGATACAGGAGAATATATAATGAAAACGATTACGATTGAGGAGCTGGAAGCGTTAAAGGATGCGGAGAAGACGATCGTGGACATCCGCCCGCAGGACCAGTATATGCGCGGAACTTTTCCGGGGGCGGTAAGCCTCCCGGCGTCCCGGCTGGAAGAGCAATATGAGGAAGAAACAGCCAGGTTAGACAAAATGCATCCAGTGTACGTGATGTGCCATACCGGTGAGAAGAGCCAGGAGTGGGTGCGTCGTCTGACCGGAGACGGATTTGACGCGGTCAATGTGGAGGGTGGTTACCGTGCGTGGCTGCGCCTCTCCCTCTCACGTTTCGTAGGCGGAGAATCCGAGGCGGATCGAGAGGAAAAACGGGCGAGAATTGAGCAGAGTATTATAAAAAAATTCCGCAAGCCGATCTGGCGGGCGTTTACGCGGGCGCTCAACACCTACGACCTGATTCAGGAGGGCGACAAGATCGCAGTCTGTATCTCCGGCGGCAAGGATTCCATGCTGATGGCGAAACTTTTCCAGGAATTGAAAAAACATGGAAAATTCCAGTTTGAAACCGTTTTTCTAGTGATGAATCCGGGCTACAATGCGGATAACTGGAAGATCATCCAGGACAATGCGAAACTTCTCGGCATTCCGCTGACGGTATTTGAGAGCGATATTTTCGACACGGTGGCGACGATCGAACAGAATCCGTGCTACCTTTGTGCCAGAATGCGACGCGGTCACCTCTATGCACAGGCGAAAGCGCTGGGCTGCAATAAAATTGCGCTTGGGCATCATTTTGATGATGTGATCGAGACGATCCTCATGGGAATGCTGTACAGCGGCAAGATTGAGACGATGATGCCGAAGCTGCACAGCCAGAATTTCGAGGGCATGGAGCTGATCCGTCCGATGTACCTTATCAAGGAAGATGCGGTCAAGGCGTGGCGCGATTACAACGGACTGCAGTTTATACAGTGCGCGTGTCGTTTTACTGAAAATTGCGTGAGCTGCGGAGGCGGACGCGGTTCCAAGCGCGATGAGATGAAGGAATTGATCGCCCATTTCCGCAAGGAGAGCGACGTGATCGAGAAAAATATCTTTAAGAGTGTCCACAATATCAACTTAAAGACTGTGATCGGTTACCACAAGGACGATTGGACGTACAATTTCCTGGATGATTATAATGATAAAAAATAACTTGCCGAATAGGGTAAAGTAGAGTAAAATAAAAAAGAGTAGTTTACCTGCACGCATGGATCCGCAGAGTGACAGAGCGCGGCGGGTATTTAAAAGGACGTGAAGACAAAATGGGTGATATCAGCAATACACAGTTTTTTAGAGCAGTACAGGAAGAGAAGAAGCTGGAGGCAAGCCAGGTTCTGGAACAGGTATATACAGCGCTGACGGAGAAGGGTTACAACCCGATCAATCAGATTGTAGGATATATTATGTCTGGAGATCCGACCTATATTACCAGCCACAAGAGTGCCAGAAGCCTGATTATGAAGGTAGAGCGTGACGAAATTCTGGAAGAGCTTGTGAAGGTATATATTGAGACGAAGCTTCAGTAAAGAGTGGATGCAGCACGGCAATTAAAAAGCGGAAGAGTAAACAGCTGGCGACAACAGTCCAATATCTGACGGGCTGCCAGCTTGTTTTGTTATGGAGAAAATAGAATATGAGAATTATGGGGCTTGATTTTGGATCGAAGACCACGGGAGTGGCAATCAGCGATCCGTTAAGCATTACAGCACAGGGGATTGAGACGATCACACGGAAGGATGAGAACAAACTTCGCCAGACCTGCGCCCGGATTGAAGAGCTGATCCGGGAATACGAGGTTGGGACGATTGTTTTGGGGTATCCTAAAAATATGAATAATACGCTGGGAGAGCGCGTTGAAAAGACGCTGGCATTTAAAGAGATGCTGGAACGGCGGACGAACCTTCCGGTCGTTATGTGGGACGAGCGCCTGACGACGAATGCGGCGGAGCAGATCCTGATCGAGAGTGGAGTGCGCCGGGAAAACCGGAAGAGCGTGATTGATAAGATTGCGGCAGTATTGATTTTGCAGGGATATTTGGATTTACAGGCACAAGGAAAAGCGGAAGAATAAATTATCAGTGATAAAAATCAATGATTGAAAATAAAGAATAGAAGGAGAATCATAGAATGGGAAACCTGGATTCAATGTTAGATGAACTGAATAATATGGAAAACAGCATCACGCTGAGGGATGAGAACGGCGAGGAAGTGAAGCTGTATGTCCTGGAAGAGACAAAGTTAAATGGCGAGTCCTATCTGCTGGCAAGTGATACGAAGGACGGCGATGGAGAGTGCTATCTGTTGAGAGATACATCAAAGCCGGAGGATGCAGAAGCAGCTTACGAATTTGTGGACGATGACGGAGAACTGGAGTATATGTCCAAGGTGTTTGCGGAGCTGATGAGCGATCTGGGCGTTGATATCGAATAAAAATCTAAAAATCGAATTTTTGGAGGTGCATTGATTGAAAAAGGAAACAAATCATAATAAGGTAAAGATCATACCGCTCGGTGGTCTGGAACAGATCGGTATGAATATGACTGCCTTCGAATATGAAGACAGCATTATTGTAGTAGACTGCGGTATGGCATTTCCGAGCGACGATATGCTGGGAATCGATCTGGTTATCCCGGATGTATCCTATTTAAAGAACAACATTGACAAAGTCAAGGGCTTTGTGATCACGCACGGACATGAGGACCATATCGGCGCGCTGCCGTATGTACTCCGCGATGTTCCGGCACCGGTATACGGCACCAAACTGACGATCGGACTGATTGAGAATAAATTAAAAGAGCATAATATGATGAAGACCGTCCGCCGCAAGGTCGTAAAGCACGGACAGTCCATCAATCTCGGATGTTTTCGGATTGAGTTTATCAAGACGAACCACAGTATCGCAGATGCATCGGCGCTTGCGATCTTTTCCCCGGCTGGCATTATCGTCCACACCGGCGACTTCAAGATCGATTACACACCGGTATTCGGTGAACCGGCGGATCTGCAGCGTTTTGCCGAGCTTGGAAAGAAAGGCGTGCTGGCGCTGATGTGCGACAGTACCAACGCGATCCGTCCGGGATTTACGATGTCGGAGCGCACCGTCGGCAAGACCTTTGATTCGATTTTTGCAGAGCACAAGAACAACCGGATCATCGTTGCGACGTTTGCTTCCAACGTAGACCGTGTCCAGCAGATCATCAATACGGCATACCACTATGGACGTAAGGTAGTGGTCGAGGGCCGAAGCATGGTCAATGTCATCGGCACGGCGAGCGAACTTGGATACATTAATATTCCGGAAAATACACTGATCGACATTGAACATCTGAAAAATTATAAGAAAGAGGATACCGTCCTTATCACGACCGGCAGCCAGGGCGAGTCTCTGGCTGCACTGTCCCGTATGGCGGCAGACCTGCACAAGAAGGTTTCGATCATGCCGGGCGACGTGGTTATTTTAAGTTCTACCCCGATTCCGGGCAATGAGAAAGCCGTTGCAAGAGTTATCAACGAGCTGTCGATGAAGGGCGCAGAGGTTATCAACCAGGATACCCACGTATCCGGACATGCCTGCCAGGAGGAGATCAAGCTGATGTACTCCTTAGTTCGTCCGAAATTCTCGATTCCGGTACACGGTGAGTACCGCCACCTGATGGCGCAGCGCAACCTGGCAATTTCAATGGGCATTCCGAAGGAAAATGTCATCCTGATGCGCTCAGGTGATGTGATCGAGATCGGGGACGAGGGCTACCGTGTTGCCGACCATGTACAGGCGGGCGGCATCCTGGTCGATGGTCTGGGCATCGGTGATGTCGGAAATATCGTTCTGCGCGACCGCCAGAACCTGGCACAGAATGGTATCATTATTGTGGTACTGACGTTGGAGAAATACAGCAACCAGCTCTTAGCGGGACCGGATATCGTGTCCCGAGGTTTCGTCTATGTGCGTGAGTCCGAGGATCTGATGGAAGAGGCACAGAGAATCGTGGATGAAGCCGTACAAGGCTGTCTTGAGAAGCACGTGAGCGACTGGGGCAAGATCAAGAACATTATCCGCGACAGCCTGAGTGATTTCCTATGGAAGAAGATGAAGAGAAATCCGATGATTCTTCCGATCATCATGGAAGTGTAGAAGACTGCAAAAGCAGCACGGAGGTGGCATATGAGCCGGACATCTGGGGAACCCCATATCGCAGTATCAATTCTGGACAGTGTGTTCCGGATCGTTTTTCTGGTACTGACACTGTTTCTGCTCTATGAGGGCGCAACGAAGGGTTACTGGCTGGGGCATGAGATATTTAACCCGACCGCAGTTGAGGCAGAGCCGGGAAGAATGAGAACGGTTACCATCGAGGAAAGCGAAAGCACCTCCGAGGCAGGCGAAGCGCTGGAACGCGTCGGTTTGATTAGGAGCCGCGTGGTCTTTGTGCTGCAGGCAAAGATTTATGAATACAAGATATATCCGGGAACCTATCAGTTCAGCACCGCCCAGACTTCTCTGGAGATGCTGAAGGAGATGGATGAGGCGGCAGCTTCTGCCGCCAGCCCGGAGGAGGATAAAAGTGATAGTAAATGACAGAATTACCGCCTATATCCAGTCGTTGGACGCGGGCAACGGACCGCTGCTCGACTCGATAGAGGAAGAAGCGCTGGCTGACTGCGTGCCGATCATCCGCAGGGAGACCTCCGCATTTCTGAAAACACTGATTGCTCTCAAGCGCCCGCAGTCGATTCTGGAGGTAGGAACGGCTGTGGGCTATTCGGCTTTACTGATGAGCCGTGTGATGCCGGAAAACTGCCGGATCACGACGATTGAGAAGTACGAAAAAAGAATACCGATTGCCAAGCGCAATTTTGAAAGGGCAGGAAAAGAGCCGTGCATTACTTTACTGGAAGGCGATGCGGAAGAGATACTGGGGACGCTTTCCGGCCCTTATGATTTTATATTTATGGATGCGGCTAAGGGGCAGTATATGCACTGGCTGCCTCAGATTTTGCGTCTGCTGCCGTCCGGCGGCGTTCTTCTGTCGGACAATGTCTTACAGGACGGCGATATCGTGGAATCCCGCTATGCGGTCGAGCGCCGCAACCGGACGATCCACACGCGGATGCGCGATTATTTATATGAACTGACACACATGAAAGAATTTGAGACGTCTGTCATTCCGATCGGGGATGGCGTGGCGTTAAGTGTAAAGCGATAAAAGAAAGGAAAAACATGAGAAAACTGGAACTTCTAATCCCGGCGGGCAGCCTGGACGTCCTCAAGACGGCGGTCCTTTACGGAGCCGATGCGGTCTATCTGGGCGGCGAGGCGTTTGGTCTGCGGGCAAAGGCGAAGAATTTTACGAACGAAGAGATCAAAGAGGGCATTGCGTTCGCCCATGAGCGAGGCGTCAAAGTATATATTACAGCAAATATTTTTGCACATAATGATGATTTAGCCGGTGTGGAAGAATATTTCACAGAACTGAAAGAAATCAAGCCGGATGCGCTGATTATTTCCGATCCGGGTGTCTTTGAGATTGCCAGATGCATTCTCCCGGATATGGAGATCCATATCAGCACACAGGCAAATAATACAAACTACGGGACATTCCTTTTCTGGTATAAACAGGGCGCGAAGCGCGTGGTAACGGCGCGGGAGCTGTCCTTGAAGGAGATTCGCGAGATCCGCGAACATATTCCGGAGGATATGGAGATTGAGAGCTTCATCCACGGAGCGATGTGCATTTCCTATTCAGGACGATGTCTTCTCAGCAATTTTCTGACGGGGCGCGACGCGAACCAGGGCGCCTGTACTCATCCGTGCCGCTGGAAATATGCGGTGGCGGAGGAGACAAGACCGGGCGAGTGGATGCCGGTCTATGAAAATGAGCGCGGCAGCTATATTTTCAACTCCCGCGACCTGTGCATGATTGAGCACATTCCGGAGATGGTCGAAGCAGGAATCGACAGCTTCAAGATCGAGGGACGCATGAAGACAGCACTCTATGTGGCAACCGTGGCGAGAACCTACCGAATCGCAATCGACGATTATCTGGAAAGCCCGGAAAAATACCAGTCCAAGATGGAGTGGTATAAGAGTGAGATCCGCAAATGTACCCACCGGGAATACATCACCGGATTTTATTTCCATAAACCGGGTACCGAGTCGCAGGTATACGGAAGCAATACTTATGTAAAACCGTACACCTATCTGGGAACGGTCGGCGCTGTGCGCGGGGATGGCCTGGTTCATCTGGAGCAGAAGAATAAATTCAGCGTGGGAGAGACGATCGAGATCATGAAGCCGGACGGACGTAACCTGCGTGTGGAAGTGAAAGGCATCTTTACCGAGGATGGAACCGCGCAGGAGAGCGCACCGCACCCGAAGCAGCAGCTCTGGGTAGACTTAGGCGGTATGGCGGAGCCGCAGGATATCCTGCGGCGTGAGGACGAAGCGCTGGATTTGTAAAGGTGCGGCTGGATGGACATCAGGAGGATGACAGATGGTTTGGTTTTTAGGAGGAACGGCGGTCCTGTGCCTGTTATATTATATCATAATTGTTATTTATTCAGGTATTTCGACTTCGTTTGCCTTGATCTGGCCCTGCTTGGCGATCTTTTTGGGACTTCTGGCGGCTGGATGGTGGTTTGGCAGCCAGCATGAGGGCAGGATCCCCGTGTGGATCGGCGTTTCCGTCGGGACAGTATGTGCGGCGGGATTTCTGATTCTGGTGATCACGGAGGTTTTGATCGGCTGGAGCGCCATTACGGCGACGGGACAGCCGGCGGACTATGTGATCGTGCTGGGAGCACGTGTGCGCGGCACCAAGATCAGCAATTCCCTAAAGCAGCGTCTGGATCGGGCGATCGAGTATTCGGAGGAATATCCGAACACGGTTCTGGTGCTTTCCGGCGGAAAAGGTCCGGGCGAGGAGATCAGCGAGGCGCGGGCGATGTACGAATATTTACAGTACAACGGGATTCCGGAGGATAAGCTGCTGATTGAAGACCAGTCCTCCGACACGGTGCAGAACATCGAGTTCAGCCGGACGGTGATCGACCGGCAGGAATACAACAAGGCGCAGGCGGCGCGGGCACACCTGATGGAGTTTTACCGTGAGCGCCCGGACGGCGATACCATCCGGATCGGGATTCTGACGAGCAATTACCATGTGTTCCGGGCGGAGGCGATCGCGCGCAGACAGGAGATCGAGCCGGTCGGCGTGGCAGCTGCGTGCGACCCGGTGCTGGCGGTGCACCTGTGGCTGCGGGAGGCATTTGCCGTACTAAAAGACAAATTTATGGGAAGACTGTAAAAAAAAAGAAAAAAAGGTGCGATTCAACGTTACTGTTCACGTATGCGTGAACAGTAACGATTCAACAGATGTCTGTATGCACTGTGGAATCGTTTCAGAGAAAGGAAAGACAGCATGACAGTAAAAGATTTGAAGAGCTATCAGATCCTGAATGAAAAACACGTAAAAGAGCTGAATTCTGATGGGATTCTTCTGGAACATAAGAAGACGGGAGCGAGAGTGTTCCTGCTCTCGAATGACGATGAGAATAAGGTATTCTGCATCGGATTCCGTACCCCGCCATCTGACAGCACGGGTGTGCCGCATATCATGGAGCACAGCGTTTTGTGCGGTTCGGCGAAATTTCCAGTCAAGGATCCGTTTGTAGAGCTGGTAAAGGGCTCATTAAATACCTTCTTAAACGCGATGACCTACCCGGATAAGACGGTATACCCGGTTGCAAGCTGCAACGACAAGGATTTCCAGAACCTGATGGACGTCTATATGGACGCGGTTCTGCATCCGAATATCTATAAAGAAGAGAAGATTTTCCGCCAGGAGGGCTGGCATTACGAGATGGAGTCGGCGGACAGCCCGATCACGGTAAACGGTGTCGTTTACAATGAGATGAAGGGTGCATTTTCCTCCCCGGAGGGCGTGCTTGACCGCTACACGCAGAACACGCTTTACCCGGATACCTGCTATACGCATGAGTCCGGCGGCGCCCCGGAGGTTATCCCGGAGCTGACCTATGAGGATTTCCTGAATTTCCACCGCAAATTCTACCATCCGTCCAACAGCTTTATCTATCTGTACGGAAATATGGATATGGCAGAGAAGCTGGACTGGCTGGATCGTGAGTATTTAAGCCACTATGACCGTCAGCCGGTGGATTCTGAAATTCACTACCAGAAGTCGTTTGACGCGCCGAAGGACCGCGAGATCTTCTATCCGATCACTGAGGATGAGCCGGAGGATCACGCAACCTACCTGTCGGTTAATACGGTGGTGGGCGACGATCTCGACCCGATTCTCTACATGGCATTTCAGATCCTGGAGTATGTGCTTTTGGATGCGCCGGGCGCCATTTTAAAGAAAGAACTCATCAGCGCCGGGATTGGTCAGGATATCCTGGGAAGCTATGAAAATGGTATTTTACAGCCATATTTTTCTGTCATTGCGAAAAATGCGGATGGCAGCCAGAAAGAGGCATTTTTAAAGACTGTCAAGGGAACGCTTAAGAAGCTGGCAGATGATGGCATCAACCAGAAGAGCCTGCTGGCGGGCATCAACTACTATGAATTCCGCAGCCGCGAGGCAGATTTCGGCAACGCGCCGAAAGGATTGATGTACGGCTTGCAGTGCTTAGATAGCTGGCTGTACGGCGGCGATCCGCTGATGCACCTGGAATATGAGGAGACATTTGCATTCCTCAAAAAAGCAGCAAAGGAAGGATATTTTGAAGAACTGATCCGCAAATATCTCTTAGATAACCCGTTTGAGGCGGTGATCACGGTCAGCCCGAAGCGGGGACTGACGGCGATCGAGGATGAGAAGCTGCGTGAAAAGCTGGAAGCATATAAGAAGAGCCTGGGCGCGGAGGAGATTCAGGCGATCGTGGATGGCACGAAAGAGCTGAAAGAGTATCAGGACACCCCGTCCCCGAAGGAAGATTTAGAGAAGATTCCGCTGTTGAAACGCTTAGATATCCGCAAAGAGGCGGAGAAATTTATCCTGACCGAGCGCGAGATTGGCGGAACCAAGGTGCTGGCACATGAGCTCTTTACCTCAGGCATCGGTTATCTGCGCGTGATGTTCCGTACCGACCATGTACCGTCCAGGGATCTGCCGTATGTGGGACTTTTGAAAGCAGTGCTTGGATTTGTCGATACGACGAAACACACATACAGCGATTTGTCGGATGAGATCAACTTAAATACCGGCGGTATCACGCTCAGCGTCAGCTCCTATGCGGACAGCCGGAAACAGGGCGCGTTTACCGGTATTTTTACCGCGAGTGCTCGGGTGCTGTGCGAGAAGCTGGACTTCGGATTTTCAGCGATCGCGGAGATTCTGCTTGATTCAATCCTTGATGATGAGAAACGTCTCGGCGAGATTGTGGCGGAGACGAAATCGAAGAGCCAGATGCGTTTAAATCAGGCGGCACATTCAGCGGCAGTGATGAGAGCCAGCTCCTATTTTTCGGCAGAATCGGCATTTGACGACTGCACGGGCGGAATCGGCTTCTACCAGTTCCTTGAAGAGACGGCAAAGCACTTTGAGGAGAAAAAGGGCGAGGTGATCGCGAAATTAAAAGAGACGGCGGCACGCCTGTTTACGAAAGAAAATATGCTGATAAGCTACACGGCAGCAGCCGACGATCAGGCAGGGCTTGAAGCAGCACTTCCGCTCTTAAAAGAACGTCTTCCACAGGGCGATGGAACCGTTTATCCGTTTGAGTGGAAAAAAGAGAATTTAAACGAGGGCTTCATGACCTCCTCCCAGGTCAATTATCTGGCGCGCTGCGGCAATTTCGTGGAGAAAGGGCTGGCATACAAGGGCACGCTGCGGACGCTGAAAGTCATTCTCGGATATGATTATCTGTGGATCAATGTCCGTGTCAAGGGCGGTGCTTACGGCGTCATGAATGGAGCCGGACGGTTTGGCGACAGCTATTTCGTTTCCTACCGCGATCCGAACCTGCGCGAGACGAATGAGGTTTACGAGGGCATCGTGCCGTATCTGGAGCAGTTTGAGGCAGATGAGCGTGATATGACGAAATTCGTGATTGGAACCATCAGCGACCTTGATGCACCGCTTCTGCCGCCGTACAAAGGCATTCGCGCCGACGCGGCCTGGTTTACCGGCGTGACGGATGCGATGATCCAGAAAGAGAGAGACGAGATCCTGGCAGTTATCCCGGAGGATATCCGGGAGCTGGCGCCGATTATCAGGGCAGTGCTCAGTGAGCAGAGCATCTGTGCGATTGGAAATGCAGAAAAAGTCAAGGCAAATCAGGATCTGTTTAAGACGGTGAAGAATCTGTTTAACTAAACAAAATGCAAGTGAAAGGAAACAAGATGGCAAATACAGATACAAAAGAGTTTAAATCTGGCTTTGTGACCCTGATCGGGCGTCCGAATGTCGGCAAATCTACGCTGATGAACCACCTGATCGGACAGAAGATCGCGATCACATCTGAGAAGCCGCAGACGACCCGGAACCGTATCCAGACGGTTTACACAGACGAGCGCGGACAGATCATTTTTCTGGACACACCGGGTATCCACAAGGCGAAAAACAAGCTGGGCGAGTACATGGTCAATGTCGCAGAGAATACGTTAAAAGAGGTTGACGTGATTCTCTGGCTGGTAGAGCCGACCACCTTCATCGGGGCAGGCGAGCGCCACATTGCAGAGCAGCTTTCGAAGATCAAGACGCCGGTCATTCTGGTTATTAATAAAATTGATACGGTCAAATCGAAGGAAGAGATCCTGACCTTTATCGCGGCATATAAGGATATTTTGAATTTTGCGGAGATTATCCCGGTTTCGGCTCTCAAAGAGATGAATATCGAGGATGTCAAGAGCAGTATTTTTAAATATCTCCCGGCAGGTCCGCAGTTTTACGATGAGGATACCGTCACCGACCAGCCGATGCGCCAGATCGCAGCGGAGCTGATCCGCGAGAAAGCGCTTCGGATGCTGGACGACGAGATCCCGCACGGCATTGCAGTTGTCATCGACCAGATGAAAGAGCGCCCAAACGGCATCATCGACGTGGACGCAACGATCGTGTGCGAGCGCGATTCCCACAAGGGCATCATCATCGGAAAAGGCGGATCGATGTTAAAACGTATCGGAACCGCTGCCCGGATGGAAATTGAAAATCTGATGGACACGAAGGTCAACCTGAAACTCTGGGTTAAAGTGCGCCGGGAGTGGAGAGACAGCGATATGTATATGAAGAATTACGGATATAACCCGAAAGAAATTTAAGTGAGGGAAGGAAGGGCTGCATGCGAGATTTGATACAGACAACCGGAATGGTGCTTTATGCAGCCCCGGTCGGTGAATTTGATAAACGGCTGATTCTCCTGACGGGAGATCGCGGAAAAATCACAGCATTTGCCCGCGGGGCGAAGCGCACGGGAAGTTTGCTGCGTGCGGCAAGCCGGCCTTTCGCATTTGGAACCTTCACACTTTCTGAGACGCGGGACGCCTACAATCTCTATGGCGCGGAGATCGAAAATTATTTCGAAGGACTCGAACAGGACGTTGAGTGCGCCTGCTACGCCTCCTATTTTGCTGAATTCGCCGAATACTTCGGAAGAGAAGGTCTGGAGGCAAGGGAAATGCTGCGATTACTCTATCAGTCCTTCCGCGCCCTCCTAAAACCTGCACTCCCCAACAAACTTGTACAGCGCATCTTCGAGTTAAAAATTATGGTCATCAACGGCGAATATACCGAAGATCCACCCCTGCGCGCCGGAGACTCCGCACGCTACGCCTGGCAGTACGTCATCTACGCGCCGATCGAGAAGTTGTATACATTTCTTCTGAAAGAAGATGCATTTGCACAATTTGCGGCGAATGTGGAGCGGAATAAGAGGGCGTATGTGGATAAAAGTTTTCACTCATTGGAGATATTGCAGACGATTACATAACATACAACTATCCAGGGAGGAGCTGTTTATATGCCAGAAGCCAAATTCCACCAGAAAATCGCCTGGTTCAATTTCATCTGCTGCCTCATGGTCATCTGGACGCATTCTGGCAACGCGGATCTGTTTTTCCCGGAACTGGGGCAGGACGCACCGTGGTGGCATTTCCAGTACCCGGTCATGCAGGAAATTCTGCGGGTGGACATCCCATGCTTTATCATGTTGTCTGCCTACCTGTTCTACCGGAACTTCACGATGAAGCGGCTGGGAGAAAAATTAAATAAACGTCTGCATTCGCTTCTGGTTCCGTACCTGCTCTGGAATACTATCTACTACGTGGCGTATGTGGCGGCGAGCCGGATTCCGGGACTGCAGACGATCGCCAACCGGACGGATCTGGTGATCACGACGTCCGGGGCATGGCAGGCGATCACCAAGTATACCTTCAATCCGGTGTTCTGGTTCATGTATCAGATCATTCTGCTGGTGCTGCTGGCACCGGTGCTGTATCTGTTTCTGAAAAATATCTGGACCGGCGCGGCATTTCTGCTGGTGCTGCTTGTGGCACTTTTCAAGGGGGTGGCGCTGCCGGAGCTGAATCTGGACGCCCTGATTTATTATTCCTTTGCCGCCTATGCGGCGCTGCACGGGAGAAAATGGGCGGAGGCGGTATGGTCGTGGAAGCGGGCGGCACTGGGGGTGTGCCTGCTGGCAGTGGGAATCGTGCTCAGCAGGAGCTATTATACCCACTATTTTGTGCCGGGAATCGTTCTCTACCAGCTTCTGGCAGTCATCGGTATCTGGATGATGGTAAACGAGCGCTGGCTGGGAGAAGTCAGACCGTTTATGACCTGCACCTTTTTTATCTATGCGACGCACTTTGTGGTGGTCCGTTTCCTCAATAAGGCGGCGGCGCTGCTATTTCCGGGCAGCCAGCTGGTTTCGATGTTTATGTATGTGTGTATGCCGCTGCTTGCAGTGACACTCTGTTATCAGGCGGCGCGCGTGCTGCGGAGGTACCGTCCGGATATCTGGAAGACCCTGAATGGGGGACGCTGACAAAAAGCAGGATTTACGGTTGAAAGGCAGGTATCTCTGGAAACGGAAGTGCGAGTATGCGTTTTTTCAGGTCCAAGTCTTGAAAATACATAGAAAAGCAGGTATACTATAAAAACTTGGTTGTAGGAGCATTTTTGCGCTTGGGAGGAAGAGCAATGAAAAAAAGAGGATTTCTTCTGGCAGCGTGTACCGTGGGTGTGATGCTGTCCGGCTGTGGCTCACGGGAAACCGCCTTTTCCCCTTCGGAGAGCTGCGTATATGTGGCAAAAGACGGGGCGCTGTCGAGTGCTTTGGTGGAGCAGACCGGCGGTATTTCGGTCGATGAGAATGAATTAAAGCAGTATTTAGAGACGGCAGTGATTCATTTTAATGAAGAAAAAGGCGCCGGGGCGCTGGCACAGAACCAGAAAAATGCCGAGAGACTGCCGGCAGCATTGAAAAGTGTGAAGGCGGGAAAAGACACGGTGACTGCGATCTTTGATTATGCTTCCTTTGAAGATCTGAAAGCATTCGGAGAGACGAATGACAATGAGGACACCAGCAACTCCCTGACGGCGCTGGAGGCAAAGCCGCTTTCGGAGGCGATTGCCGATGGATGGTTTTCCGAGGGTGAGCTGGTAAAAGCGGATGGAAGCGAAGCCGGAACGGATACGGTTCAGAATGAAAAGAGCAGCATGGCAGTCCGGAGCGAGGGCGGTGCGACGCTGATGGTCGGCGGAAAAGTGCTTTACCGCAGTTCGAATACCGAGTTAAAAGACGATTCAACCGTCAGTCTGCCGGAAACAGGCACGGCTTATGTGATTTTTAAAAGATAAAAAACAGAATGATTGTTAAATTCGTCCATCTGCCAGATATCGAAAGAAGAGGCGGGGACGGGTACAATGATAAATGAATCAGGAGGACAAGACAAATGGAAAAGACGATGGACAAAATCGTGGCGCTCGCAAAATCAAGAGGATTTGTATATCCGGGTTCTGAGATTTACGGCGGCCTTGCCAATACATGGGACTACGGCAATCTGGGCGTAGAACTGAAAAACAATGTAAAACGTGCATGGTGGCAGAAGTTTATTCAGGAAAGCCCATACAACGTAGGTGTAGACTGTGCGATTCTCATGAACTCCCAGACATGGGTGGCATCCGGACATCTGGGCGGCTTCTCTGACCCGCTGATGGACTGCAAGAGCTGTAAAGAGCGTTTCCGTGCAGATAAGCTCATCGAGGACTATATGGCAGAGCACAACATCGAGATCGAGGGTTCTGTAGACGGCTGGTCCCAGGAGCAGATGAAACAGTACATTGATGACAATAACATCTGCTGTCCGAGCTGCGGCAAGCATGATTTCACCGACATTCGTCAGTTTAACCTGATGTTCAAGACTTTCCAGGGAGTTACCGAGGATGCAAAAAACACCGTATATCTGCGTCCGGAGACTGCACAGGGTATCTTTGTAAACTTCAAGAACGTACAGAGAACCTCCCGCAAGAAGATCCCGTTTGGTATCGGTCAGATCGGTAAATCTTTCCGTAACGAGATCACACCGGGTAACTTTACTTTCCGTACCAGAGAGTTCGAGCAGATGGAGCTGGAGTTCTTCTGTGAACCGGGAACCGACCTTGAGTGGTTTGCATACTGGAAACAGCACTGCATCGACTGGCTGCAGACACTTGGCATCAAGCCGGATGAGATGCGCGCGCGCGACCATTCTCCGGAAGAGCTGTGCTTCTACAGCAAGGCGACGACCGATCTGGAATTTCTGTTCCCGTTCGGATGGGGCGAGCTGTGGGGTATCGCAGACCGTACCGATTACGATCTGACCCAGCATCAGAACACCTCCGGTCAGGATATGACCTACTTTGACGATGAGAAGAAGGAGAAATACATCCCGTATGTGATTGAGCCGTCACTGGGTGCTGACCGTGTAACCCTGGCATTCCTGTGTGCTGCATACGATGAGGAAGAGATCGGAGAGGGCGATGTGAGAACCGTTCTTCACTTCCATCCGGCGATTGCACCGGTTAAGATCGGTGTGCTTCCGCTGTCCAAGAAGCTTAACGAGGGAGCAGAGAAGATCTACGCAGAGCTTTCCAAGTACTACAACTGCGAGTTCGACGACAGAGGAAACATTGGTAAGCGTTACCGCCGTCAGGATGAGATCGGTACTCCGTTCTGCATCACTTACGACTTCGAGTCGGAGACCGACCAGGCTGTTACCGTCCGTGACCGTGATACCATGGAGCAGGTACGTGTGCCGATCGCCGAGTTAAAGAACTACTTTGAGGATAAGTTCCGTTTCTAATCTTTAAATAAACAAAAAAGCAGAAACCATATTCCAGAAAACAGGAGATGGTTTCTGCTTTTTGTGTTAGAGAGGGCTTGTGACATTTTTGGCATTTTGCAAAGAACGAAATTTATTTTGGGGCAGATTAGGCACTGTTCTGGATAGTCATCTCATTTAATATTCGCGAAAATTACAAAAAAATATATATTGATCGAAAAAAAGTTGGAAAGAATTCAAAAAAACTCTTTACTAGACCGCAGTTTATGTTATAATATTCACGATGGCTTTTATCTTTCACATAAATACAAATATGTGAATGTAAAACATAAACGAGTATAGGAGGAAAATACTTATGGCAAAATGGGTTTATATGTTTAGCGAGGGCGACATGACCATGCGTAACCTGCTGGGAGGAAAGGGAGCGAACCTGGCGGAGATGACAAGCATCGGTCTGCCGGTTCCACAGGGATTTACAATCACAACTGAGGCTTGTACCCAGTATTACGAAGATGGTCGCAAGATTAACGACGAGATCATGGCACAGACCATGGAAGGCGTTAAGAAGATGGAAGAGCTCAATGGAAAGAAATTTGGCGATCTGAAGAACCCACTGTTAGTATCGGTTCGTTCCGGTGCGAGAGCATCCATGCCAGGTATGATGGATACCATCTTAAACCTTGGTTTAAATGACGAGGTAGTTGCAGCGATGATCGCAGGCAACCCGGACCCGAAATTTGAGCGATTTGTATATGACTCCTACAGACGTTTCATCCAGATGTTCTCGGATGTCGTTATGGAAGTTGGTAAGAAATACTTCGAGCAGCTCATCGACAAGATGAAAGAAGAGAAGGGTGTTCAGTACGATATCGAACTGACTGCTGCTGACTTAAAGACTCTGGCTGAGCAGTTCAAGGCTGAGTACAAAAAACAGTTAGGTGAGGACTTCCCGTCTGACCCGGTTGTTCAGTTAAAATTAGCAATCGAAGCTGTATTCCGTTCCTGGGACAACCCACGTGCGAACGTATACAGAAGAGATAATGATATTCCGTATTCCTGGGGTACTGCAGTAAACGTAATGCCGATGGTATTCGGTAACTTAAACGATGAGTCCGGTACAGGTGTTGCATTTACCCGTGACCCGGCAACCGGCGAGAAGAAGCTGATGGGCGAGTTCTTAAAGAACGCACAGGGCGAGGACGTAGTTGCTGGTGTTCGTACTCCGATGCCGATCGCTCAGATGGAGCAGGAGTTCCCGGAGGCATATGCAGATTTCATCAAGGTTTGCGATGTGCTTGAGAACCACTACCATGATATGCAGGATATGGAGTTTACTGTAGAGAACCGTAAACTTTATATGTTACAGTGCCGTAACGGTAAGAGAACTGCTCAGGCAGCTCTGCAGATCGCTTGCGACCTGGTAGATGAAGGACATAAGACAGAGGAAGAAGCAGTCGCTATGATCGACCCGCGTAACCTCGATACACTGTTGCATCCGCAGTTTGACGCTGCTGCATTAAAGGCAGCTACTCCGCTTGGAAAAGGCTTAGGTGCTTCTCCGGGTGCTGCTTGCGGTAAAGTTGTATTCACTGCAGAGGATGCTGAGAAATGGGCTGAAAAGGGCGAGAAGGTTGTCTTAGTTCGTCTTGAGACCTCTCCGGAAGACATTACCGGTATGAAGGTTGCTCAGGGTATCTTAACCGTTCGTGGTGGTATGACCTCTCACGCAGCCGTAGTTGCCCGTGGTATGGGTACCTGCTGTGTATCCGGATGCGGCGACATCGCTATGGATGAAGAAAATAAGAAATTCACATTAGCTGGTAAAGTATTCAATGAGGGAGACTTCATCTCCATTGATGGTACAACCGGTAATATTTACGAGGGCGAGATCAAGACCGTAGACGCTACCATCGCTGGTACATTCGGCCGCGTTATGGCATGGGCTGACAAGTTCAGAAGACTGAAAGTTCGTACCAACGCTGATACACCGGCAGATGCGAAGAAAGCTAGAGAGCTTGGCGCAGAAGGTATCGGTCTTTGCCGTACCGAGCATATGTTCTTCGAGGAAGACAGAATCGCTGCTTTCCGTGAGATGATCTGTGCTGACACTGTAGAAGAGAGAGAAGCAGCTCTGGATAAGATCCTTCCGTATCAGCAGGGCGACTTCGAAGGTCTGTTCGAGGCTCTGGAGGGCAACCCGGTAACTATCCGTTTCCTGGATCCGCCGCTGCATGAGTTCGTTCCGACTGAGGAAGAGGACATCAAGAAACTGGCTGACGCTCAGGGCAAATCTGTAGAGTTCATCAAGAACCTGATTGCTTCCCTGCATGAGTTCAACCCGATGATGGGTCACCGTGGACTTCGTCTGGCAGTTACCTATCCGGAGATCGCTGTTATGCAGACCAAGGCAGTTATCCGTGCAGCTATCAACGTACAGAAAGCTCACGCTGACTGGTCCGTAAAACCGGAGATCATGATTCCGCTCGCTTGCGATGCGAAAGAGTTAAAATATGTAAAAGATATCGTTGTGAAGACCGCTGACGAGGAGATCGCAGCAGCAGGCGTTGATCTGAAGTACGAAGTAGGTACCATGATCGAGATCCCGCGTGCAGCTCTGACCGCTGACGACATCGCAAAAGAGGCTGAATTCTTCTGCTTCGGTACAAACGACTTAACTCAGATGACCTACGGCTTCTCCCGTGATGATGCAGGCAAGTTCCTGAATGCTTACTATGACAAGAAGATCTTCGAGAGCGATCCATTCGCAAAACTGGATCAGACTGGCGTAGGTAAGCTCATGGAGATGGCGATCAAGTTAGGTAAAGCAGAGCGCCCGACCCTTCATGTAGGTATCTGCGGCGAGCACGGCGGCGACCCGTCTTCCGTAGAGTTCTGCCACAAGATTGGTCTTGACTATGTATCCTGCTCACCGTTCCGTGTGCCGATCGCTCGTCTGGCTGCTGCTCAGGCTGCAATCGCTGAGAAATAATTATTTAAAGGAAACCTTAAATAGAATAAATGGGTAGATAAGGACTCCCTTACGAAAGTAAGGGGGTTCTTTTGTATAAATAACCGGCGGCTGTTTATGAAAAAAAACATGTATGATGGCAATTTTTATGGACATGGTATATTTTGAATGCTATAATCAAAAGTGTAAGAATATAAGGTAAGAGTTAAGTGGGTATTATGGATAAAGTTCCTGTAAATTTTTTACATGGAGCTTTTTTTGATCATATAGGAAATTAAGTCTTATATACGGGGACACCTAAGCGCGGACCACTGAATCGTAATAAATGGCCGGAAATCAGATGTGAAGAAATAGAAAAGAATAACAGGGATGGAATGAAAATGAAAGGAAAAAGAGTGATCGCAGGTATTCTGCTTGTTGGAATCTTAGCAGTTACCCTGGTAGGGTGCAAAAACACAGGTGAGAATAAAAAAGAAACGGGAAAACCCGTCATCACCCTGGGAAGCGACAGCTATCCACCATACACTTATCTGAATGAGGATGGTGTGCCGACAGGAATTGATGTAGAACTGGCTACAGAAGCGTTCAGAAGAATGGGCTATCAGGTGGAGCCTGTCCAGATCAACTGGGAGAAGAAAAAAGAACTGTTGGAGAGCGGGGAGATCGATTGCATCATGGGCTGTTTTTCCATGGAAGGGCGCCTTGACGAGTACCGCTGGGCCGGACCGTATATAGCAAGCCGTCAGGTGGTTGCTGTAAATGAGAGCAGTGATATCTATAAACTGAGTGACCTGGAGGGAAAGAATCTGGCTGTTCAGTCCACAACCAAACCGGAAGGTATTTTTCTGAACCGGACGGATGAGAGAATCCCAAAGCTGGGCAATCTGATCAGTTTGGGACACAGGGAGCTGATCTATACATTTCTGGGAAAAGGATACGTAGATGCAGTTGCCGCACATGAGGAATCGATTGTCCAGTATATGAAGGATTATGACACAAGCTTTCGTATTCTGGAAGAGCCGCTGATGATCACCGGTATAGGGGTTGCCTTTGCAAAAGAGGATGACCGGGGAATCTGTGAGCAGATGGATCAGACCCTGGAGGAAATGCGTCGGGATGGAACATCCCTGAAAATCATTGAAAAATATCTGGATGATCCGGGAAGGTATCTGGAGGTGGATGAACTTGGATATTAAGGGAAGGACAAAGAAAAAGCAGATAGAAATAGTTGGTATTTTGTTTGGAATCTGTGTGGCGGTAGTTTCCCTGACTTATTTCTTTCATGCGGAAAAAGCGGAAGCAGAAGAAAGAATGGTAGAGATTGTAAACTATGTGAAAGTGCAGTGTTCCACCTATACTCATTATAATGAATCTTCGGAATCCAAAAGCCTTCTCCGTGCCATTGAAAGTGCCAGACAGATGAGTACCAATATTAACATGGAAAGAGAAAACGGTGGTCAGTTAAGCCGGGAGTTTCTAAAAGATAATCTGCAGACTCTCTGGGTGGATGGCATCCTTGTACTGGATGCAGAGGGAAAGACGGTCTGTGAGTATAGCACAAAAGAGTCTCTGACGGATGAGATTACGGAGTATCTGCAAAAAGAAATTATCATGGATTTTACAGGATATGAAGAAAGAAGCTATTCGGAACGGCTTGCCAGGGAAGACGGGTCCCGGATCGACATTGCAGCCTGCGCCAGAAAAGACGCACCGGGTATTGTGGCAATTTACTATTACACATCTCCTGAATTTACCAGAAACTATACTTTGACGATACAAGGGCTTTTAAATGGATATAGTGTCCAGAAAGATGGAACAATTATTGTTGCAGACGATGGGCTCGTTGTTGCCAGTAACGATGAGAGCCTGTTGGGGCAGAATACGGCCGACAATGAGGTTATTCAGGCAATGAAAAAGCACACAGACAGCCAGCATATTTTTCATTTGAAGAATGAAGGAACCGGATGCTACGGAATCATGCTGAAGCAGCGGGATTATTATATTTATGCATATCTTCTGGATGAGGAAGTGTTTCATAACCTTCCATTAAGTGTGGCTGGTGTCATTTTTCTATATTCTTTGATAGTTGGTATATTTTGGTCCTGTATCTTCAGAACCAATCTGGAACATGAGAAACAAGAGCGGGAAAAGGATGAAAAATATAAATCAGAACTTCTGATAGCTGCCAAAAAGGCGGAAGCCGCCAATAGGGCGAAGACGGAATTTCTCCAAAGGATGAGCCATGATATCCGGACTCCGATTAATGGAATCTGCGGTTTACTCAATATGGCAGATCATTGTGCAGATGATATGGAGAAACAGACAGAATACAGAACAAAGGTGAAAGAGGCATCCAATCTGTTGCTGGAGCTGGTAAACGATGTCCTGGATATGAGTAAGCTGGAGGCGGGTGAAGTGATTCTGGAAGAAATTCCATTTGATCTAAGCCGTATTTCCCGGGAAGTACTTGTTGTGATCGAGCAGATGGCTGCAGACCAGAATATCCGGATTGTGTGGGAGAAGAAAGAAATCACACATCGAAAGCTTATTGGAAGTCCAGGACATGTGAAACGTGTGATGATGAATATTCTGTCGAATGCGGTGAAATATAACAGAAAAAACGGATATATCTATATTAGCTGCCGGGAGATTCCATCCGAACAGCCAGAGATGACGACGATAGAATTTGTCTGCCGGGATACCGGAATCGGAATGGCAGAAGAGTTTCAGAAACATATTTTTGAACCGTTTGTACAGGAACACGCAGGAAGCCGCACAAAATTTGCGGGAACGGGTCTGGGAATGTCGATTGCAAAGAAGCTGGTTGAGAAAATGGGTGGAACCATTACCTTTGAAAGTGAAGATGGTGTAGGGACTACCTTTGTGATCCAGGTTCCATTTAAAATAGATCTGAATTCGGATAAATGGGAAGAACAGAAAGATGTATCAGATGGAAAATCTATAAAGGGACTGCATATTCTTATGGCAGAAGATAATGAGCTGAACATAGAAATTGCTGAATTTATGCTTCAGAATGAAGGTGCTGTCGTGACCAAGGCATGGAATGGGCAGGAAGCTGTGGATCAATTCAAAAAAAGTGAGTTAGGTGAATTTGATGCGATCCTCATGGATATCATGATGCCGGTCATGAATGGTTATGAAGCAACGAAGAGGATCCGGTCTCTGGAGAGAGAGGATGCTAAGACGATACCGATCATTGCAATGACAGCAAATGCGTTCACGGAGGACAGAATAAGAGCAAAAGAAGCGGGAATGGATGAACATATTTCTAAGCCTGTTGATGCAAAATTACTGGTAAAGGTAATTTATGAACTAGCGGAACACAGTTTTAGGGGGATTCGTAATGAAAAAGGAAAAAAGAAATAAGTTACTTGCTGTATTCCTGGTGATGGTAATGGCCATATTACTTTTATCAGGCTGCGGCGGGAAAAGAGCGGAAAAAGAAGATGCAGAAACCATCACGGTGTATTTATGGAGCACAAACCTGTATGAAAAATATGCACCCTATATTCAGGAACAGCTTCCGGATATTAACATTGAATTTGTAGTAGGAAATAATGATCTGGATTTTTATAAGTTTCTTGATGAAAATGGAGGATTGCCGGATATTATAACCTGTTGTCGTTTTTCACTGCATGATGCAAGTTCGCTGAAAGACAGCCTGATGGATCTTTCCACAACCAATGCGGCAGGTGCTGTCTATGATACATATCTAAACAATTTTAGGAACGAGGATGGCAGCATAAACTGGCTTCCGGTGTGTGCGGATGCCCATGGCTTTGTAGTGAACAAAGATCTTTTTGAAAAATATGATATCCCGTTGCCAACAGACTATGAAAGCTTTGTCTCTGCCTGCGAGGCATTTGATAAGGTGGGAATCCGAGGGTTTACCGCAGACTATTATTATGACTATACCTGTATGGAGACACTGCAGGGCCTGTCGGCGTCAGAACTTTCTTCTGCCGACGGACGCAGATGGCGCACCACCTACAGTGACCCGGATCATACAGTGAAAGAAGGTCTGGACAATACCGTCTGGCCGGCGGCTTTTGAACGGATGGAGCGGTTTATCCGGGATACAGGATTGAACCGGGATGATTTGGATTTGAACTATGATAATGTGGTTGAGTTGTTCAAAAGTGGTAAGCTTGCCATGTACTTTGGAAGCTCTTCCGGTGTTAAAATGTTTCAGGATCAGGGCATTCACACAACATTTCTGCCATTCTTTCAAGAGAATGGAGAAAAATGGCTGATGACGACACCCTATTTTCAAGTGGCTTTAAACCGTGATCTGGCACAGGATGAAACACGACGGAAGAAAGCCATGAAGGTATTGGATACAATGCTTTCAGAGGATGCTCAGAACCAGATCCTTTATGATGGTCAGGATCTCTTAAGCTACAGCCAGGATGTGGATATCCATCTTACAGAATATCTGAAAGATGTGAAACCTGTGATCGAAGAAAATCACATGTATATCCGTATTGCGTCAAATGACTTCTTCTCTATTTCCAAGGATGTAGTATCTAAGATGATCGCAGGAGAATACGATGCAGGGCAGGCTTATCAGTCCTTTAACACCCAGCTTCTGAATCAGCAGACTATCTCCGAGGATATCCTGCTGGATTCACAGAAATTCTATTCCAATCGTTTCCATGCCAGTGGAGGTAATGCAGCCTATTCGGTTATGGCAAATACGCTGCGCGGTGTCTACGGGACGGATGTGCTGATCGCCACCGGAAACAGCTTTACCGGAAACGTGCTGAAAGCCGGGTATACGAAAAAAATGGCGGGCAGCATGATCATGCCAAATGGTCTTTTGGCTTACAGCAGTAAGATGAGTGGGGCAGAGCTGAAAGAGACTGTCAGAAATTTTGTGGAAGGCTATGAGGGAGGCTTTATTCCCTTTAACAGCGGTTCTCTACCTGTAGTCAGCGGTATTTCTGTGGAGATCAGGGAAACGGATGATGGTTATACATTGAGCAAAGTTATGAAGGATGGAAAGAAAGTTCAAGACAATGATATGTTCACGGTAACCTGCCTGACGATACCTAAACACATGGAGAATTATCCGGTAGAGGATAATATTGTGTTTGATAGGGGAGATACTTCTGTGAAGGATACCTGGATAGGATATATTTCAGATGGTGATGCCGTTCTTGCAGAGCCTGAAGACTATGTGGCTCTGAGGTGAGAAAAATGGATATTAAGAATCATAATACAGACAAAAAGAAACTTGTCAATAGAAAACAATTCAAGGCAGCTGTCGTTATAGCTGTTTTTCTTGGAATCGTATTGACGGTTTCCCGATATTTTAAATTTGTGTCGAAAACGGTATATGAGGAAAGTGTGTCTCATCTGACAGAGATTTTTCATCAGTCTGATAATATGCTGCGGGAACTGACAGACAAGAATCTGACCTATCTTCATATGTGGGGAGAGAATCTGCAGAACACCTCCAATGAAGACGAAATTCGTGATTATATAGAGAAAGCACAGGAAGATGCCGGCTTTTTAGAATTCTTTTTTCTGTCAGCTGACGGAAACTATAAGAAGGTAACAGGTGAAACAGGGTATCTTGGATTACAGGGAAATATGGAAGAGGAGCTCCGACAGGGAAGTGATGTGATAACAAATGCAGCAGTTCCTGGAAAAGCCCAGCTGCTTGTTTTTGCAACTCCCAAGGCCTATGGAAGTTATCAGGGATTTGAATATGATGCGATTGCCATTGCCTATGAGAATTCTGATATCGTAAATGTACTGGATATCTCTGCTTTCGACGGAAATGCCCAGAACTATGTGATTCATCCGGATGGTCGTGTTGTGGTGGAGCATTCTTCTGGGTCATGGGGGAGAGTGTATAATTTCTTCGGTGTTCTGAGAGAGCATTCTGATATGTCTGAAAGAGAGATCAATGAGCTTTCGGAGAAGTTTAAAGAAGGACGTACCGATGCGAAGCTGGTAAAGCTTGATGGAAGGAGCTATTATCTGGTCTATGAAAAATCAGATATCAAGGATTGGATGTTTCTGGGACTTGTCCCGGCGGATATCGTGAATGCCAGTATGAATAGCCTGCAGTTTAATACAATGCTTCTCGTGGGAGGAGTCGTGCTCTGTATTGCCGCTTTACTTATCAGTTTTATTGTTCAAAAAGGCAGAACAAACCTCAGGAAAAAGGATACGGAGATCCTGTATAGAGACGAATTGTTTCAGAAGCTGTCAATGAATGTAGATGATGTTTTTCTGATGCTGGATGCTAGAACATATCAGGCAGATTACGTCAGCCCGAATGCGGAAAAATTGTTGGGGATTACGGTAGAAGAGATCCGTAAGGATATTCATGTTTTGGGAAAATTGCATTCTGAAAATCCGAAAGAACCGGATAAAAATTATCTGGAGAGAATCCGGGTTCATGAACAGAAAGAATGGGAGTTTGAATACGTTCATTATAAATCAGGAGAGCAGCGCTGGTTTCATAATGTTGCAATGTGCAGCGAGGTAAACGGAAAAAGAAAATATATCTTGGTTATGTCGGATCGTACCTCTGACAGGAAAATGAATCAGGCACTTTCTGAGGCAGTCCGTGCTGCGGAGACAGCAAACCGGGCCAAGAGTACGTTTCTTTCCAATATGTCTCACGATATCCGGACACCCATGAATGCGATCATCGGTTTTACCACACTGGCTGTAAGTAATATTGATGATAAGGAAAGAGTCCGGGATTATCTGGGTAAGATTCTTTCATCCAGCAACCACCTGCTCTCACTGATCAACGATATACTGGATATGAGCCGGATTGAGAGTGGAAAAATCCATCTGGAAGAAACAGAGGTCAGCCTGTCGGATGTGCTTCATGACCTGAAGACGATCATTGGTGGGCAGATCCATGCGAAGCAGCTGGAGCTTTATATGGATGCAATGGATGTGACTAATGAGGATATCTATTGTGATAAGACGCGTCTGAACCAGGTACTGTTGAATCTTTTGTCCAATGCGGTTAAGTTTACACCTGCTGGTGGAACCGTTTCAGTCCGGCTCAAACAGTGTCCGGGGACGCAAAGCGGCAGTGCGCTGTACGAGATCCAGGTAAAGGATAACGGAATCGGTATGAGCCAGGAATTTGTACAGAAGCTCTTTTCTCCTTTTGAGAGGGAGCGGACTTCCACGGTCACCAGGACTCAGGGTACCGGACTTGGCATGGCTATTACCAAGAACATTGTGAATATGATGGGCGGAACTATCGAGGTTCAGACAGAATATGGCAAGGGAACTGAATTTATTGTCCGCCTGCCATTCCGGATTCAGCCTGAGCATCACCATGTAGAGAAGATCGCAGAGCTGGAAGGTCTTAAGGCACTGGTTGTAGATGACGATTTTAATACCTGTGACAGTGTGACAAAGATGCTTGTCAAGGTTGGAATGCGTTCAGAATGGACTCTTTCCGGTAAGGAGGCTGTTCTCCGGGCGCGGCAGTCTATGGAACTGGGGGATGCATTCCATGCGTATATCATTGACTGGTGTCTGCCGGATATGAATGGCATTGAAGTTACCCGTCAGATCCGCAGTCTGGGTGACCATACGCCAATCATTATCCTGACGGCTTATGACTGGTCAGATATCGAAGTGGAGGCCAGAGCGGCAGGGGTTACAGCATTCTGTTCGAAACCTATGTTTATGTCAGATATCAGAGAGACCTTGATGACAGCTATCGGTCAGAGGCAGGCTGAGCAAGAGGATAATATTCTCCCGGCAGCAGGTTCAGATTTCAAGGGCAGATGTATATTGCTTGTGGAAGACAATGAACTGAACCGTGAAATTGCGGTGGAGATCCTGAATGAATATGGCTTTCTGGTTGACACTGCCGAAAATGGAGCAGAGGCAGTGGAGAAGGTAGAAAAATCGAAACCGGGCGGTTATGATCTTGTGTTGATGGATGTGCAGATGCCTGTCATGAACGGGTATGAGGCCACAAAGCGGATTCGTGCCCTGGATGATCCGGCACAGGCGGGAATCACTATTCTTGCCATGACTGCCAATGCTTTTGATGAAGACAGGAAGGAAGCGCTGGAATACGGTATGAATGGATTTCTATCCAAGCCAATTGTTGTAGAGGAATTAATTGATGCATTGCAAAAAAATCTTTCATAGAGGGGATACAGGAAGCAATGGCAAAAGTAACGGAAGTATATGAGTTAACCATTTGAGAAGTTAAGAAGGGATTGCATTAAGTAATGTGGCATGTTGCTAATTGACAAATTCATCTTTTCTAAGTATCGTATATACGTGTACAATAGTACGTATGATTTGAATGTGGAGTAAATATGACCGAAAAACATAGTTATGAGATTATCGTCCTGGATCTGGACGGAACCTTAACAAACAGAGATAAGGTGATTACGCCAAAGACGAAGCAGCGTCTGATGGAGCTTCAGGAGCGCGGAAAGAAGATTGTTCTGGCGTCCGGGCGTCCGACGCCGGGAGTGCTGCCGCTTGCGAGAGAGCTGGAGCTGGCAAAATATGGCAGTTATATTCTGTCGTTTAATGGAGGCAGGATCACGAACTGCAAAACCGGCGAGATCATATTCAGCCGTTCCCTGCCGCAGGAGGCAAATCAGAAGATTATACGCTTGGCCGAGGAGGAACAGGTGGGGCTTTTGAGTTACGATGAGGCGGGGGCAAAGCTTCTGACGAACCAGAGTGACAGTCCCTATGCGAAGTTGGAAGCGCGGATCAACGGCATGGAGTTAGTACAGGTGGACGACATGGAAGCTGCGATCACGTATCCGGTACCGAAATACCTGATGATGGAGGATGGAGACTACCTGGCGATGGTCGAGCCGCGCGTCAAGGCGGCGATGGGGAAGAATTTCAGCGTTTACCGTTCGGAGCCGTTTTTCCTGGAGGTGCTTCCGAGGGGCATCGATAAAGCACAGTCGTTAGAGCGCCTTCTTTCTCACATCGGGCTTTCGCGTGAGCAGATGATTGCCTGTGGGGACGGCTACAACGACCTCACGATGATTCAGTATGCCGGATTAGGTGTAGCGATGGAGAATGCGGTGCTTCCGGTGCGGAAAGCTGCAGACTTTATTACCTATTCCAACAACGACGACGGTGTGGCTCATGTGGTGGAGAAGTTTATGCTGTAGAAGATTTGGCAGATTCGCATAAATGTATATTGCGTGAACAGATGAAAAATAAAATATTCATAAAAATAGGCAAGATACTAGACTTTAAAACTTTAATATGTTAATATAAGAAAAACGGAAAAATGAATATATTTTCGGAGTACATATTAAAAAGGGGTGCCTTGCATTATGAATAAAAAACTGAAAACCGAAGCTGTGGATCATCTGTTCCAGGCGATTCTGACACTGAAAAATACCGACGAATGCTATAGCTTTTTCGAGGATGTATGCACAGTTAATGAACTTTTATCATTTTCCCAGAGATATGAAGTAGCGAAGATGCTGCGCGAGAAGAAGACATATCTGGAGATCGCGGACAAGACCGGCGCATCGACAGCGACGATCAGCCGTGTCAACCGTTCTTTAAATTACGGAAGCGACGGATATGATATGGTATTTGCGCGTGTGAAAGAGCAGGAAGAGGCGGAGAAAACGGAAGCGTAAGACGAAGTAGGAATATACGCACGATAGATAAAGCGCGTACTTTCATAGGTGTAGCAAACCAACCTGCCAAAGATGGACAAATTTGGCTTGGGGTGGAATTGTCCCAGGAGCTGGCAGCTGGTTGAATGAAAGATAAAAAGAAATGAAAGAAAAAAGACATTGAAAGAATTTCCACAAGGGGAAGTGATTCCAGTGTCTTTTTTATCGTGTATGGTGCAATGGGTTGAAATTTTTGTTGTTTAGCCTGTTTTTGAGTGTGGCGGTACAGCGGAAGTGCTGCCTATTTCTTCTTCTTCGGATTCACTGGCGTCTCCTGCCGGAGCTGTTCCGCCAGGATTTCAATCATCTGTTTTTTCAGATAGACATCAAACGCCAGCTCACTGATAAAGGCGAACAGCTGTAAATACTCGCGGTCTTCACAGTCATAGTCCTTGAATGTCTGGCTGGCGGCGTCAAATTTTGCCATGACGTCTTCCTGCAAGCGCTTGCGCTGCCCTTTTTCCAGCGAAAAGATTTCGTTGTAAAGCTCTTCTAATTCCGGGCTGGAACCATGGGAAAAGTGGTGCTCGCTGATGGGCGAGAAGAGCTGCTCAATATCTCGAAAGGATATCACATTTTTAAAATAATAAATCAGAATCAGCATCAGCAGATGATTCTTGGAGTAGCGTTTTTTGACGGGCGGCGGCAGCAGGTTATTTTTGGCATAGTTATTGATCATGGTTTTGGTCAGGATCTTATCCTCGCCCAGCCATTTGGAAGTGTTCAGGTGGCTGTCCATGAAGGTCGTGACCTGATCCATATATAAATCAATACCGGGAATCTCCGACGGATGCACCCGGGTCAGACTATCAACATAAGCCAGCAGATCCTGCAGGCGTTCTTCGTTTGATTTCATGTATGTACCTCGCTGCGTTGAAATTCGAAAGCTGCGAAACAGGGAGGCGATTTTGGCGCTTCCGCTGTCATGAACTCTCTATGTGATATTATATAGTTTTGAAAACCAGATAGCAAGGAGAAATTTAAAATCAATGAAAATTCCGTGACATCCAAGAGAAAATAGATTATACTAGAGCGTATTCGAACATACTTTTTGTCATTAAAAATAGATTATATAAGAGTATAGAAGGGAACGAAATATATATGAGCAAATACGACACACTTAACCCGATGCAGCGGGAGGCGGTTTTTCACACGGAGGGACCACTCCTGGTTCTGGCAGGCGCCGGTTCAGGAAAGACGCGCGTCCTGACACACCGGATTGCGTATTTAATCGAGGAAAAACGGGTGGCGCCGTGGAATATCATGGCGATCACATTTACCAATAAAGCGGCGGCGGAGATGCGCGAGCGTGTGGATAAGATTGTGGGGGAAGGCGCGGAGGCGATCTGGGTCAGCACTTTCCATTCGAGCTGCGTTCGGATTCTGCGCCGGTTTATCGACCGTCTGGGATATGACACGAATTTTACTATCTATGACGGCGACGACCAGAAAACGCTGATGAAGCAGGTGCTCAAGAAAATGCAGGCGGATCCGAAGCAGTTTAAGGAGCGGGCGGTGCTGTCACGGATTTCTGCGGCGAAAAATGACCGGATCACGGCGGATGAGTTTGAGCAGCAGGCGGGAGCGGACTTCCGGGAGAAAAAGATTGCTCAGATTTACCGGGAATACCAGAAAGAACTCAAGAAGAATAATGCCCTGGATTTCGACGATCTGCTGGTGAAAACGGTAGAGCTTTTCGAGGCAAACGCGGATGTGCTGGAATATTATCAGGATAAATTCCGGTATATCATGGTGGACGAGTACCAGGACACGAACCTTGTACAGTTTAAGCTGGTCGATCTGCTGGCAAAGAAGTACAGAAATATCTGTGTGGTCGGTGATGATGACCAGTCGATCTACAAATTCCGCGGGGCAAATATCGAAAATATTTTAAGTTTTGAGAAAGCATTTCCGGGCGCACGCGTTATCAAGCTGGAGCAGAACTACCGTTCCACCCAGAGCATCCTGAACGCGGCAAATGAGGTGATCCGCCACAACCGCGGCAGAAAGGACAAGACGCTGTGGACGGCGAATGACGAGGGACCGAAGGTGCGCTTCCGTCAGTATGACACGGCATACGAGGAGGCAGACGCCATTATCCGTGATATTGAGCGTGAGAAAGAAGAGAAAAATGCGGAATATTCGGATTTTGCCGTGCTGTACCGTACCAATGCACAGTCGCGTCTTCTGGAGGAAAAATGTATTTATTACAGCATTCCGTACCGGCTGGTCGGTGGCGTCAATTTCTATCAGCGCAAGGAAATCAAGGATATTCTCTGCTATTTAAAGACGATTGCGAATGGGCGCGATGATCTGGCGGTTCAGCGTGTCATCAATGTGCCGAAGCGCGGCATCGGTGCGACCTCGATCGGAAAAGTGACGATCTATGCGTCTGCCAATGGCATGAGCTTTTATGATGCGCTGCTGCGCGTGCGCGGCGTGCCGACGATCGGCAAGGCGGCGGATAAGATCGAGAAGTTTACGGAGCAGATCGAAAACTTCCGGTCGCGGCTTTCGGCCCTTTCGATCCCGGAACTTATCGAGGCGATTCTGGAAGAAACGGGATATAAGAAGGATCTGGAGGCGGAAGGCGAGATCGAGGGAGAAACACGTCTACAGAACGTGGAAGAGCTGGTTAATAAGGCGACTGGCTATATGAGCACGGCGGAGGAACCGACGCTGGACGGATTTTTGGAGGAGGTTGCGCTGGTAGCGGATGTAGATAGTCTGGACGAATCCGAAAACAGGATTGTCCTGATGACTTTGCACGGCGCAAAAGGTCTGGAATTTCCGTATGTCTATTTAAGCGGCATGGAGGACGGGCTGTTTCCGAGCAGCATGTCCATCTTTTCGGATGATAAGGACGCCATCGAAGAAGAACGGCGTCTCTGCTATGTCGGAATCACCCGTGCGGAGAAAGAACTGACGCTGACGGCGGCGAGACAGCGCATGGTCAATGGAGAAACGCGGTTTGCGAAGGTCAGCCGCTTCATCGAGGAGATTCCGCCGCAGCTTCTGGACGAGGAAGAGCAGCCGACCGTCTTTGAACGGGCTGCTGGTATGAGCCGGGGCGGACGCGGATTTGAAGATTCGGGGACTTCTGGCTGGACAACGGGCAGCTTTGGTGTATCTGGCGCGGGAGACGGCGACCGGGTGCGGATTGGCGGAATGTCTGGAAAACACCCTCTTTCAGAGAACGATGCCGCCTGGGAGCGCGGCGCAGCCCGGATGAGCGGCTGGGGCGGTGTGAATGGTTCCGGAAGTGCTGGTTCTAGCCGCACGCTGGATCCATATAAGAGCGCTTATAGTTCCAGCAGCCGTCCAGCCAGCCCGGCACCGTCATTTGGCAAGGCATTTACGGTCCAGAAGGCCGACCATCTTTCCTACGGCGAGGGCGACCGAGTCCGCCACCTCAAATTTGGCGAGGGAACGGTGCAGAAGATCGCGGACGGCGGCAAGGATTTTGAGGTGACGGTTAATTTTGACCGCGTGGGCGTGAAAAAAATGTTTGCTTCATTTGCAAAACTGGTGAAATGTTAGACCGTGTTTGCCGTATTGTTACGGTACACGTATGCGAAAACAGTAATGCCGTATTAAAACATTTTCGCCAGATCCAATAAAAAATATAGTAAAATCGGCTGAGAGATGGTATAATAAAATCAAGAATTGCGGATCAAAACGCGGGAAAGGATGTGGAGTGTATGAATAAATTTGATATGATGAGCAAAGATGCGCTCTCCAGAGTAGAAGAGATCATGAATGCAACCAAACTGAATGAATTCCTTCACAGAAAAGAAGAAGAGGAGAAACAGAAAAACTGTATTCTCTGGATTTTAGCCATTATCGGTATTGTAGCAGCAGTTGCAGCGATTGCATACGGCGTATATCGTTTCTTTACTCCAGATTATCTGGAAGATTTCGAGGACGACTTCGATGATGATTTCGACGACGATTTCTTCGAGGATGAGAGCGACGAGAAAGAAAAGAAAGACTGATTGTGATAATTTAGTCAATGAATCAGAATAAATACTGCGCGGAACCGGAAAATCGGTTTCACGCAGTATTTTTTATGCCATAGGAAAGTTTGTAGATAAGTTTGTATTTTTTATATCTTGGAAAAAGAAAAAAATTCCTGTATACTATAAAGATATGAATTAGAACCGCAGATGGAAATTAGCTGTGAGTTGAAGAATCATTTGCAGTTGGTGATTATAGTGCGGTAAAAGCCACTGAGAGAAGGAGCTATATAGTTATCAATGAAAAAAGGTGAGATTTACGAAGGAACTGTAGAACGGATTGAGTTTCCAAATAAGGGCATAGTTGTGATAGATGGAGAGAAAGCGATCGTCAAAAATGCGCTTCCGGGACAGAAGATCCGGTTCCGTATCAATAAAAAGCGCGGCGGTCGATGCGAGGGTATGCTTTTGGAGGTTGTCGAGCACTCAAAGTTAGAGACGGCAGAGGATGTATGCCCGCATTTTGGTATCTGCGGCGGATGTCTTTATCAGCCGATTCCGTATGAGGAACAGCTTGCGATCAAGGAAAAACAGGTTCGTTCCCTTCTGGATGCGGTATGTCCGGAATATGAGTTTGAGGGCATCTTAGGCAGCCCGCTGGTGCAGGGCTACCGGAATAAGATGGAGTTTTCCTTCGGTGATGAGGTCAAGGATGGTCCTATGTCGCTGGGAATGCACAAGCGCGGCAGTTTTTATGATGTGGTTACAACCGGTGAATGCCATATCGTGCATCCGGATTTTTGCAAGATTCTTGTCTGTACAAAAGAATATTTTGAGGAAAAGAAAGTTGGATTTTATAAAAAAATGCAGCATACCGGCTATTTGCGCCATCTTCTGGTGCGCCGTGCGATCAAGACAGGGGAGATTCTGGTCGATCTGATCACGACAACACAGACGGATACCTTTGAGGGAACCGAGGAAGCACTTTTACGGGGATGGACGGAGTGCCTTCAGGCACTTCCTATGGAGGGAAGCTTTGCGGGCATTCTGCATACCAAAAATGATACATTGGCGGATGCCGTAAAAGATGAGGGGACGGACATTCTGTTCGGACGCGAGCATTTTTACGAAGAGCTTTTAGGGCTGCGGTTCCAGATCTCGCCGTTTTCTTTTTTCCAGACGAACTCATTGGGCGCGGAGGTACTGTACGAGAAAACGCGTGAGTATGTGGGTGAGACGAAGGGAAAAGTCGTATTTGACCTTTACAGCGGCACCGGCACGATCGCGCAGATCCTCGCACCGGTGGCGGAGAAAGTAGTCGGCGTGGAGATTGTCGGGGAAGCAGTCGAGGCAGCCCGTGAGAATGCGGCGCGCAACGGACTTGGCAACTGCGAATTTCTGGCGGGGGATGTCCTCAAGGTGGTGGACGAGCTGGAAGAAAAGCCGGATCTGATCGTTCTGGATCCGCCGCGCGACGGAATCCATCCGAAGGCGATCGGAAAGATTTTGAATTTTGGCGTCAGCCACATGGTTTATGTGTCCTGCAAACCAACCAGCCTTGCGAGGGATCTGGAACCGATCCAGGCGGCAGGATATCAGGTGGATAAGGTGTGCTGCGTGGATATGTTCCCGCATACTGCCAATTGTGAGACGGTGGTTTCATTGACGCGGAAGAAATAAGATCCCAAAATGGATGTGGGAAAAATGGATGAAACAAAAGAGAATGAAATAAAACCAGATACAGCAGATTGCCAGGTACAGGAGACAGCTGTGCAGCGCCGGAAGAGGGAGACTTTACTGCGCGAACAGACGCCGGATGCCCTGTGGGAAGCGATTCTTGCATTTGAGGGGGCAATATTTTACACGGCGAAAGGGCTGGAATATTCGTACACGATCCGGGGCAACGAGATGTTTGTCAGCCGGAAAGAAAAGTCGGTCACGCGTGCAAGCATCCTGGTGGCGTATAAAAAAGCGCAGGAGCTTGGCTGCGTGACCGGACCAAAGCAGCTGGGAGTGTTTGGGGCAAGCTATCTGTATCCGGTGTTCCTGAGGCTGGGGATTATCTGCGCCAGTGCTGGTTGATTTCCGCACCGAAAAACAGGATGCATATGCAGGCGTACAGCCACAGCATCAGGATCACGACGGCGGTCAAGCTGCCGTACATATAAGAATAATTACTGAAATGGTTGAAGTAGATGGAAAATCCGTAGGAACATCCGATCCATCCGACGGTGGAAATCAGCGCACCGGGAAGCTGGAGACGGATATCCTGCCGTTCATAGGGCAGCCAGGTGTACAGCGCGACGAAAAAGAGCGTCAGCAGCGCCAGCGCAAGAAACGTCCGGAGACTAATCAGGCAGGAAACGAATCTGTCCAGCATCGGAAAGTAACGGAATAGCAGGCGCTGCAGGGAGGAACCGAACACCATCAGAACCAGGGAGAAAATGCACATCAGGAGAAAAACAATGGTATAGCCAGAGTTGATGATACGTCCTAAAAGGTAATTTCTGCGCTTGCGGCAGCCGATGATCCGGTTTAAGCCGCGCTCGATTCCAAGCATGCCGCGGGCAGCCGACCAGATGGTTGCCACGGTGGTAACCGAGAGCAGGGCGGCCGGGGATACAGTCTGGATGTCCTGGATTACCGATTCAATCAGCGGGTGGATGCTGGAGGGAAGAAGCTGTGTCATCACGTGCATCAGATCCTCCGGGCTGACGGCGGGGATGAGCTGGATCAGCGTCAGCAGAATCATGATAAAAGGTGCGGCAGAGAGAACGATAAAAAAAGAAGCCTGGGCGGCGTACACCGTGACTTCGTCTTTGATGAAATCGTTGTAAATCCGTTTACAGTTCAGGAGAAAAGAAAGCATGAAAAACCTCGCTTGATTTATGTTATTAAGAAAATATCCGTAACCGGCTCATTTCCCTTTGAAAAATGGCTGACGATAGGTGAATGCCATTTCAGTGTTGTTAAAAGTATATTATCATGAGGTCGAAAAAATAGCAACGGATTTGCCTGTCTTGACGAAAACACCGGTTTCCCGTATGATAACAGGATAGAAATGATTCGGGTCTGCAGGGCATAAGGATGGCAGTGATGCGGACAGCAGCCAAAATCAGCCGGCAGCCAATTGGAAAATGGGACATGGGAGGAAACAAAATGATCGCAATCACAGCATGTGCGGCGGCACTGGCAGCCGTGACAGTGGGGCTTTTGCTCCGCTCGGAATATGAAAAAAAACATTTTGTGACCGACCAGTATGAGATAGAGAGTCCGAAGCTGCCGGATGGCGCTGCGTTCCGCTGCGTATTTTTGTCGGATCTGCATGATAATGTGTATGGAACGGACAATGAGCCGCTGGTGGCGGCGATCCGCGCATTCAAGCCAGATGCGGTGCTGATCGGCGGCGATATGATGGTCTGTAAAGGAAAAGGAGATTTAACCGTCACGGTATCGCTTCTGGAAAAATTGACCTCCTTTGTGCCGGTTTACTATGCGAACGGAAATCATGAGGAGCGGATGAACCGGGAGCGGGATGTGTACGGAGATTTGTATGATCGGTTCCAGATAGAATTAAAACGTCTGGGGGTTCATTATTTGTCGGATCGGAGCGAGGAGATCAATCCGTGGATCCGGGTGACTGGGTGCAATTTGCGGGAGATATATTATAAGCATCATTTCACGGTGCCGGAACTGCCGATGGAAGAGCTTTCGGGGCGGGTTGGAACTGCGGCAGAGAAGACGTGTTTTCATCAGATGAAAGAATCGTTTTCTCCTGACTTGGCGGAAAAGGAGCGAGAAGCCGGACATGAAATGTATGAGATATTATTATTTCATTCTCCCCTCTTTTTTGAGACCTACCGGAAATGGGGCGCGGATCTGACGCTTTGCGGACATTTCCACGGCGGAACCATCCGGATCCCGGGGCTGGGAGGCGTGATGACGCCGCAGTACCAGTTTTTCCTGCCATGGTGCGCCGGACGGTTTGATGCGGACGGAAAGACGATGATCGTCAGCCGGGGGCTTGGGACGCATTCGATCAATGTGCGGCTGAATGACCGGCCAGAGCTGGTTTGTGTGACGTTGCGGGGAAAACAATAGAGAGATTCTGGTTATTGTACACGGGTAGGCACTTTTGGAACCGAAAGTGCCGTAAGAAAACGTGGTGGCAGCAGGAATAACTCTTCGGCACAGGTGGATGTATACGGAATTTGGTATATGATTGTAGAAAAAGCTGGCTAAAAGAAGGAGTTCGGAAAGAATGGAAATTTCCTATAAATTAGATAATTTTGAAGGACCGTTGGACCTGCTGCTTCATCTGATTGAAAAAAATAAAGTAAGTATCTACGATATTCCGATCGTCCTGATTACGGAGCAGTATCTGGAATATGTTAATCAGATGGATCATGAGGATCTGGATGTGGTCAGCGATTTTCTGGTGATGGCGGCGACGCTTCTGGACATCAAATCGCGGATGCTCCTTCCGAAGGTGGAAAAAGAAGAGGAAGAAGACGAGGAAGATCCGCGCGCCGAGCTGGTGCGCCGGCTGTTGGAATATAAGATGTATAAATATATGGCGCAGGAGCTGGAAGAGCGGGAGCAGGAGGCAGAGCTTCTCTTTTTTAAGGAACCGACGATTCCCCGGGAGGTGGCGAAATATGAAGAACCGCTGGATCTGGACAAGCTTCTGGATGGTCTGACGCTGGCAAAGCTGCAGAAAGTGTTTGACGCGGTCATGAAGCGGAATGCCAATAAGCTTGACCCGGTGCGAAGCCGGTTCAGTACGATCCGCAGGGAACCGATCAGCCTGGAGCAGAAGGTAAGGTCGGTGCTTTCTTATGCGCGGGAACACCGTCATTTTAAATTCAGCGATGTGCTGGAGAGGGAATCCGATCGCCTGGAGATAGTCGTGGCGTTTCTGGCAGTGCTGGAGCTGATGAAGATGGGACGGATTCATCTGGTGCAGGAAAAATTGTTTGATGAGATGCAGCTCGATACAGTGGATGTGGATGAAACGGAAGACGAGGCAGAGCTGGAACTGTCGACGGAGGAAGGAGAAGAGTATGCCAGAATTAGATGAAAAACGCGAGGAAGCCATCGTGGAATCGGTTCTCTTTACAATGGGAAAATCGGTTGAGCTGCGCCAGCTTGCGGCGGCGCTCGGGACGGATACAGAGCGCGCGGAAGCGGCGGTCAGACGATTACAGAGCCGTTATGAGGCAGAAAAGCGGGGCATGCAGATCACGCAGCTGGAGGACAGCTGGCAGATGGCGACCCGCGCGGAATATTATGAGAATCTGATCCGGGTGGCAGCAACGCCGAAGAAGCAGATTTTAACGGATGTTGTGCTTGAGACACTCTCGATCATTGCTTATAAACAGCCGATCACGAAGCTTGAGATTGAAAAGATCCGCGGGGTTAAATCGGATCACGCGGTCAATAAACTGATTGAGTACAATCTCGTTTACGAGGTAGGGCGTTTGGATGTGCCGGGACGTCCGGCATTGTTTGCGACGACGGAGGAATTTTTGCGCCGGTTTGGAGTCGGATCGACGAAAGAACTGCCGGAACCGGAACCGGGACGAATCGACGAGTTCCGCATGGAGGCGGAGGAAGAGCTGAAGTTTGAGGGGAAACTGCCGGAAGAGGCAGAGAAGGAAATGAAATATTAACGTTTTCTTAACAATATTCATTCAATTCTGACATTAACAGATTCTTAACATCATATTTCTGTATTTTCTTGTAACTTTTTGTAGCCAACGTGGAAAATGAGGTCAACACAAACAAACAAGCAGCTCTTTCAAATCGCTACATAAATGAAAGAAGCCAGCAAAACAAAAGGGGGAATTGTTTATGTTGACACTTGAGCTTGATATGTATCAGGCGTGTGCTCTTGGCGCACTGGTCTACTGTCTGGGAAGATTGCTTGTACAGAAGCTGCCCTTCCTGAGCAAGTATTGTATACCGGCTCCGGTTGCGGGCGGTGTCGTATTTGCATTCGCTCATCTGGCGTTGTATGCAACAGGAGTTCTGGAGCTTTCCTTTGATACAACCTTACAGAGCGTATTTATGACGATCTTCTTCTGCAGCGTCGGTTTTACCGCCTGCTTCCGTCTGTTAAAGAAGGGCGGCGTTCAGGTATTTATGTTCCTGGCGCTGGCAGTTGGTATCTGTATCGTGCAGGATGCAGTCGGCAGCGGTCTGGCAGCAGCGTTTGGTCTGAATCCGCTTCTCGGCTTATGTATGGGTTCTATGCCGTTAGTTGGAGGTCACGGAACGAGTGGTTCCTTCGGACCGCTTCTGGAGCAGGAATACGCAGTTGTAGGCGCAACTACAGTTGCCTTGGCATCCGCTACATATGGTCTGGTATCCGGCAGTATGATGGGTGGTCCTATCGCCCGTGCCCGTGTTGAGAAACACCATCTGAAATCAACCGCAGCCGAGGAAGGCAATGCAGTTGACGAAGTAGCATCGCCGATCGACGGTCAGAAATTCACCACCGCGGCTGTATTCCTTGCAGTTGCAATCGGTGTTGGTACCTTCATTTTCGCGTTCTTTAAGAGCATTGGTCTTACATTCCCGACTTACATCGGTGCGATGCTGGCAGCAGCCGCTATCCGTAATATCTGGGATGTACAGCACAAAGATCTTCCGATGGAAGAAGTTGACGCACTGGGCGGTCTGTCCCTGAACCTGTTCTTAGCGATGGCAATGATGAGCCTGAAGCTGTGGCAGTTAGCAGCTCTGGCACTTCCGATGATTGTTATCCTGTTAGTTCAGACGGTTGTTATGTTCCTGTATGCAAACTTCCTTGTATTCAACATCATGGGCCGTGATTACGAGGCAGCTGCTATGACCACCGCATTCTGTGGTTTCGGTATGGGCGCAACCCCGAACGCAATGGCAAACATGAGAGCACTGGTAGAGCGCTATGGTCCGGCTCCGCGTGCATTCTTCATCGTACCGTTAGTAGGAAGCTTATTCGTAGACTTCTTTAACTCCATGGTACTGACTACTTTTATGAACCTCTTATAATTTGACGGCTGGTTCAGCAAAGTATCCATTTAAAATATTCTGATATTGAAGTAGCTCCAACCTATTTCCTTCCCGGCGGTTCTGGATTTCCAGGCCGTCGGGATTTTTTGCGCGCAACGAGCGAAAGTCCGTGCCTGCACGAATTAATACTTTCGGAAAACGCGCGCGTGTGGTATTATAGAGAAACTGGAAAGTTGAAAAATATTTTTCGGGGAGGTGCTTTGTGAAAAACAAACCTGCAAGGCAGCCATTACCAGATAAAATGTGACATAAGAAAGGATTTCATACAGATATGAACAGCATGAACATAAAGATCAAATATTTCACAGACGCCATTGACCGCCTCGCCTACATTGACGGCAAATCTGACTGGATCGACCTGCGTGCGGCGCGTGAGGTGGTGCTGAAAAAGGGTGATTTTGCCCTGATTCCGCTTGGCGTGGCGATGGAGCTGCCGAAGGGCTATGAGGCGCATGTAGTTCCGCGCAGCAGTACCTTTAAAAATTTCGGCATCATCCAGACCAATCATATGGGTGTGATCGATGAGAGCTACTGTGGGGACAACGATCAGTGGCATTTTCCGGCATATGCGCTGCGTGATACAGTGATCCATGTCAATGACCGCATCTGCCAGTTCCGCATCATGGAGCATCAGCCGAAGATCGTATTTGAGGAGACGGAAAAGCTTGACAATAAAGATCGCGGCGGGATCGGAAGTACGGGAAAGAATTAATAAAAAGGTTTGGTAAAAATGAAGCAGATAAAGAGGTTAAAACGAGAAAAAGTAAGTCTTTTTCTGGCAGCAGCGGTGCTTTCACTGGGCATCCTTTCCGGCTGCGGCGGTGAATCGAAGGAAGCGAAAGAAGCGCGTATGACCGGAATCGAGCAGTTAAATGCAGGTAATTATCAGGATGCGATCGATTCGTTTGGAAAAGCGCTGGATGAGAGCGATGGGATCGTCAATTCTTTTGAACTGGATGTTTTAAAATATCGCGGCGAGGCAGAATACAAACTGGCGGATTATAAGGCGGCAGCGCAGACCTATGGAATTCTGGCGGAGGTAGACGGCGGAAAAGTGGAATACCTCTATTATAAAGCGGCATCGGAGGCAGCAGCCGGACAGGCGGAGGATGCCGAAAAGGATTTTGCGGCAGCGGAGGAAAAGGCGAAGAACAGCAAAAAGAGCAGCGCCGCGGCTCCGGGTGTGAGTCTGGCGTTTACGGCGCTTGCGTCGGCGGCGCGGGATGCCGGGGACAGTGAACTCGCAGCCCAGTATTGCAATCAGGCGATCGAGCGCGGCGTGTCGGGACCGGAGATTTATAATCAGCTTGCGATCAGTGAAATGGAGGCTGGCGATTATGAGAGCGCGATGTCCCATTATGAGGAGGCGCTTTCGCTGGCAGACAGTGAGACGGCGCTGGTAATCCGGCAGAATATTGCGGTTCTCTATGAGAAAGAGGGCGATTTTGCGAAGGCGCTGGAAGAGTTTAAGGAGTGTCAGGCAGCCGGTGCGGACACGCCGGAGGTGCAGAAGGAAATCCGTTTTCTGGAAAGCCGGTAAATGTTGGAGGTAATATGGCAGAATTGTTCGATATGAAAGAACTGGAGGAGCGCGTCATTCTGGTGGCGGTCAGCACCTCAGATGAAGATGATACGGAGGCGTCCCTGGATGAGCTGGAAGAGCTGGCGGATACTGCCGGGGCGACGGCGATCGGGCGTCTGGTGCAGAACCGGGAGAAGATTCATCCAGGCACCTATCTGGGCAGTGGAAAGATCGGGGAACTGCGGGAGATGGTCTGGGAAATGGGCGCAACCGGCGTGATCTGCGACGATGAACTGTCCCCGGCACAGCTTCGCAATCTGGAATCGGCGCTGGATACGAAGGTAATGGACCGGACGATGGTCATTCTCGATATTTTCGCGGCGCATGCGACGACGAGCGAGGGAAAAATCCAGGTTGAGCTGGCACAGCTGCGTTACCGCGCAGCGCGCCTGGTCGGACTGCGCAGTTCCCTGTCCCGTCTGGGCGGCGGTATCGGTACGAGAGGACCGGGTGAAAAGAAACTGGAGATGGACCGCCGTCTGATTCATGAGCGGATCGGGCAGCTAAAGTCGGAACTGGAAGATGTCAAACGCCACCGCGAGGTGACGAGAAAACAGCGCGACCGGAAATATACGCTGTCGGCGGCGATCGTCGGCTACACGAATGCCGGTAAGTCAACGCTTTTAAACACTCTGACGGGTGCAGGAATCCTGGCACAGGATAAACTGTTTGCGACGCTGGATCCGACGACGCGTGGATTAAAGCTGGCGAGCGGACAGGAGATCCTGCTGACAGATACGGTCGGATTCATCCGCAAACTGCCGCACCATCTGATCGAGGCGTTCAAGAGTACGCTGGAGGAGGCACGTTATAGTGATATTGTCCTCCATGTGGTCGATGCGTCGAATCCGCAGATGGACACGCAGATGTATGTCGTATATGATACATTGCGTCAGCTGAAGATCGGCGATAAGACGGTGGTAACAGTCTTTAACAAGATGGATCAGGTGGAACAGCCGGAGACGCTGAAAGATCTGCATTCTGATTATCAGGTGCAGATTTCCGCGAAGACGGGCGCGGGGCTGGACGAGCTGAAGGATATTCTGGAAATGATTCTGCGAAACCGAAAGATTTATCTGGAAAAGGTATTTTCCTACCAGGAAGCCGGACGCATCCAGACGATCCGCAAATACGGTCAGCTTTTAAAAGAAGAGTACCGGGAGGATGGCATTTACGTGGAGGCGTATGTGCCGACGGAGCTCTACGCAGGGCTGATGCGCTAACAGGCAGATGATAGGTTACCGTGTTACGGTTCACGTATACGTGCCCAGTAACGGAATTTGCCGTGGCTTCGCATTTAAATACGGCAAATTCCTGCTGCCACCACGTTTTCTTACGGCACCTTTGAAATTCCCGGGAATTGACTTTTTATTTTAAATTTGTTAGAATGTAGCATATTTATGGCTGTACAGAATGCTGGAAGGCAGATGCGTACAGATTCATACGGTAAAGAGGTGTGCGGGGAAAAACCGTATGCCTCTTCTTCATGTTTTGGCGGATGCTAAGAAGTTGTTAAGATGAAGAGAAAAGAGATGACAGGGCGCAGGCTGCTTGTGTCGGATAGAATGACCGCACAAGTTTGCAGACATCTGGGATAAAGGAGTTAGAAGATACAGAATGGAACAGAAGGGACAAAACGGACAGGAACAGATTCTCGTCGGAATTGACGTTGGCTCAACGACGACGAAGGTGGCAGTGATGGAGGCGGCAACGGGGAAAGTCCTGTTTTCGGACTATACACGCCATCACTCGGATCAGCTTCAGAGTGTGTCGAGAGCTGTAAAATTGGTGAAAGAGACACTTGCGGGGCGGTCATTTCTGACGGCGATGACCGGTTCGGGCGCAAAGCACCTCTCGGAAGAGCTGGAGATCCCTTATGTACAGGAGGTAGTGGCGAACTCGATCGCCTTGAAAGCCATGTACGGGGAAATCGGAACGGCGATCGAGCTGGGTGGACAGGATGCGAAGATTATCTTTTTCCAGAGGGATAAACGGACGGGCGAGCTGCAGGTCGCAGATATGCGGATGAACGGAAGCTGTGCTGGCGGTACAGGTGCGTTTGTGGATGAGATTGCTTCTCTTCTTAAGACGCCGGTTGAGGAATTTGACGCGCTGGCGGCACAGGGAACAACCGTATATGATATATCCGGACGGTGCGGCGTGTACGCCAAGACCGACATCCAGCCTCTTTTAAATCAGGGGGTTAAAAAATCAGATTTGGCGCTTTCCTCCTTCCATGCGATTGCCAAACAGACGATCGGTGGTCTGGCACAGGGACTTTCGATCGAGAAGCCGGTCGTCTTTGAGGGCGGTCCGCTGACCTTTAACCGGACGCTGGTGCGCGTGTTTGCTGAACGTCTGGACCTTCGGCCGGAGGAAATTATAAGTCCGGACCGACCGGAACTCCTGATTGCCTGCGGTGCGGCGCGTGCGGCGGTGAAGCTCTTTTCGGAGGAAGAGGCGCTCGCCACGGCAGACGAACTGCTAGATCGGATCGAGAGGGTGCGTGCGGCGCGCGAGGAAGCAAAGAAACAAAGTGAAGCCGGAAATGGCGATGAGACGGCGGAAGGCTCGTTCCGTTCTCGTCCATTTTTTGCCGATCAAGCGGCGCAGGCAGAATTTCAGGAGAGACACAGACGCCTGGAACGAAAAACGGTATATTCGCAGTCGGGCAGTACGCTGCGGGCATATCTGGGTATTGATTCGGGCAGTACGACGACAAAATTTGTCCTGTTAGATGAGAATGAGGTACTTCTGGATTCCTTTTATGCGCCGAATCAAGGCGATCCGCTGACGGTGGCAAAGAAAGCATTGATTGCGATGCGGGAAAAGTATGCGTCCCACGGCGTGCGACTGGAGATTTTGGCAGCCGGGACGACCGGTTATGGAGAAATGCTGTTTTCACGTGCATTTTCGGCCGAGACACACGCGGTTGAGACGGTGGCACATGCACGTGCGGCGGCAAAATACACGCCGGATGCGACGTTTCTTCTGGACATCGGTGGTCAGGATATGAAGGCAATCTGGCTGGACAATGGCGTTATCACAAATATTGTCGTGAATGAAGCCTGCTCATCCGGCTGTGGGTCTTTTTTGGAAAATTTTGCATCCTCCCTGCATATTCCGGCGCGGGAGATTGCTGAAAAGGCATTTTCTTCGCAGCATCCGGCTGCGCTCGGAAGCCGCTGTACCGTCTTTATGACGAGCAGTATCGTGACGGAGCAGAGAAATGGAAAGCTGCCGGAGGACATCATGGCGGGGCTGTGCCGTTCGATCATTGAAAATGTATTTACAAAGGTTATCCGTGTGTCGAACCTGGATTCTCTGGGAAAGAGGATTGTCGTACAGGGCGGAACGTTTGAAAATGATGCGGTTCTCTGTGCGCTGGAACAGTATGTCGGCCGCCCGGTGATCCGGGCGCCGTATCCGGGCATTATGGGGGCGATCGGTGCGGCGCTTTTAGCGAAGGAAGAAGCACAGAGCCGGAAACAGCCGCATTTTATTGGTTTGGATCAAATGGAGTCCCTGACCTGGCAGCAGGAGGCGAATGTGCCGTGTCCGTTCTGTATGAACCATTGTCAGCGTGCGGTGGTGCGGTTTTCGAATGGAACCTCATGGATCACGAACAACCGTTGTGAGCGGGGCGAGATTCTTGGCGATCCGAAGGATGTGAAGGTGCGCGAGCGACTGAAAATAGCGTCAGAAACCCGGAATAAAGTGCCAAATCTCTATAAATTGCGGGAAGAACTCCTGTTTGCAGATTATCTGGATCAAGCGGAAGAAGGGGATGCATCGTCTGCAAAAAGTCATTCAGAGCGGGCAGCCGCTAAGACTGGTCTTGTGCCGAATGCTGTGTCTGATACTGTGCGGCGAAATATAACCATCGGTCTGCCGCGCGTCCTTGCTTTCTGGGATACGATGCCGTTCTGGACGACGTTCTGGCGTTCGCTGGGCTTTGAGATTCAGATTTCATCCCCGAGCACGCACAAGATGTTTGAGGAAGGCTTAAGCGCGGTAACTTCAGATACCGTCTGCTTTCCGGCAAAACTGGTGCACGGGCATATCCGCGATCTGGTAAAGAAGAAAGTGGATCGTATTTTTATGCCGTCGATTGCGGCGATCGGATCGGAAAATACGGAATCAACGAGCGAGTCCATGTGTGCAGTCGTGAAGGGATATCCGCTTGTGATCCGCAACTCGGATTCTCCGGAGAAACAGTGGGGCATTCCGTTTGATGCACCGTTATTTTACTGGTACAGGGAGGAAGATAAAGAACGTCAGCTTATTACATATATGGAACAGACATTTTCCATCCAGCCGTCGGAAACGAAAAAGGCGGTTCTTGCAGGAAATGATGCGATGCGGCAGTTTGGGAGCCGCCTGAAAGAGGCGGGAGCGAAGGTTCTGGAAGAGGTGGAAAAAGAGGGGCGCTATGCGGTGGTGCTGGCGTCAAGACCGTATCAGAATGATGCGCTTGTCAACCACAGCCTGCCGGAGCTTTTGACCGAGTTCGGCGTTCCGGTTCTGACGGCAGATTCTGTTCCGGGCATTGAAAATGTGGATTTAAGCCACAGCCGTCTGGATGTCGTAAACAATTACCACGCGCGGATGCTGGCGTCCGCGGTTCTGGCGGCACAGAGCCAGAATCTGGAATATGTCCAGTTTGTAAGCTTTGGATGCGGGCATGACGCATATTTGTCGGATGAGATCCAGCGTATGATGCGGGAAATCTCCGGAAAATCACCGCTGATCCTGAAACTTGACGAGAGCGAGGTACAGGGACCGCTGCGGATCAGGGTGCGTTCCTTCCTGGAGACGATCAACATGCGGCGGAAGAAGCGGGAGATGGCGGAGAGGCTGCAAAACCAGCCTGGAACAAGCCGACAGGAGAATGCGGGCGGCGGAAATGAATGCGGGACGGTTGCGCTGGGACCAGACATTCAAAAATCCTGGCAGGTTCACGAACTTTCGGATCCATATCCGGTTAAATTTGAGGTGGAAGACCGCAAGAAGCGCACGGTTCTGGTCCCGAACACCTCCCACGCGTTCTGCCGGATTATGTCGGCGGCGTTGAAGACACAGGGAATCCGGGCAGTTCCGCTGGCGGTCGGCAGGGAAGAGGCGATCCGCCTCGGAAAGCAGTATGTCCACAACGATATCTGTTTCCCGGCGCAGATTGTCATCGGCGAGGCGCTGGCAGCACTTCGGAGTGGTCAGTATGTGCCATCTGAGACGGCGATCGGTATGGGAAAATACATCGGTGACTGCCGCCTGACCCATTACAGTGCGCTGCTTCGCAAGGCGCTTAACGACGCCGGCTACCCGGAGGTGGCGATTCTGACGAACGATGACGTCGATTATCATGATCTGCATCCGGGCTTCCGGATGAACCTTATGTCGGCGATCCGTCTGGCGGGAGCGCTTCCGATGATCGATATTCTGGAAGAGCTGCTTCGCAAGATCCGCCCGTATGAGAAGGTTTCCGGAAGCAGCGATCAGGCATTTGACGAGGCGATGGATTTCGTCGTGGATGGTCTGGAGCAGCATGGGCTTTCAGGCGCTCTGCGAGGCTTTAAAAAGGCGATCCAGCGGATGAATGCGATCGAATATGACCGGAGCCAGCCGCGCCCGCGCGTTCTGATCATCGGCGAGTATCTCCTCAATTTTCATCCGGGCGCGAATCATGAGATTGAGCGCTACCTGGAGAAAAATGGATTTGAGATTATCGAGGCGCGGATGACGGATGTTATCCGGAAAACGTATTTCTGCCAGGATGAGCAGATTCGGACGTATCATCTGAAAAAGCCGTTTGTCAAGAAAAACTGGTATCATGTGGCGAACCGGGTATTTGACGCTGCGCACGCGGCAGCGGATCGGATAGCGAAACAGCATCCGCTCTATACGCCTGTCTGCCGCCTGCCGGAACTGGTAAAGGAAAGTGACCCGATCATCCCGCACACCTTTGATGCGGGCGAGGGCGTGCTGATTCCGGGCGAGATCCTGCACCATGCGGCGCATGGCTGCCGGGCATTTGTGATTTTACAGCCATTTGGCTGTCTGCCAAACCATGTGGTAGGACGCGGCATCGTAAAAAAAATGCGGGAAATGTACCCGGACGCCCAGATTCTGCCGCTTGACTACGATCCGGATGTGAGCTTTGCCAATCTGGAAAACCGCCTGCAGATGCTGATTATGAATGTGAAAGAAAGAAGCGTGGACACGGTTGCCCTGCCGGACGTGGGGCAGAGAAGCCCCGTGGAGACTATGAATAGAAAACAGAAAAACGCCGATAATAAAAAGCAGAAAGTTTCCTGATTTCGGGTTAGACAAAAATAGAAATCACATAAGCCCACGCGGCGGAAAGGGACAGGCTATGAAACATCTGGAAATTGAAAAGGTGATTGGACGGGAGATTGTTGATTCGAGAGGAAATCCAACAGTGGAGGCGGAAGTTTATCTATCAGACGGAAGCATAGGACGCGGCGCGGCACCGAGCGGTGCATCGACAGGTGAATTTGAGGCTCTGGAGCTGCGCGACGGCGACAAGTCGCGTTTTGGCGGAAAGGGCGTACAAAAAGCAGTCCAGAATGTGAATACCGTGATTGCAGAAGTATTAAAGGGCATGGATCCGGCGGACGTCTATGCGGTTGATAAAGCGATGATCGAGGCGGACGGAACCAAGGATAAATCCAAGCTGGGCGCGAATGCGATCCTGGCGGTTTCGATCGCGAACGCACGGGCAGCAGCCAATGCGTATGGTCTCCCGCTGTACCGTTTCCTCGGCGGTGTGTCTGGAAACCGTCTTCCGGTTCCGATGATGAACATTTTAAACGGCGGCGCGCATGCGGCAAACACCATCGATGTACAGGAGTTCATGATTATGCCGATTGGAGCAGAGAGCTTTTGCGAGGGACTCCGCTGGTGTACCGAGGTGTTCCATGCACTGGCAGCATTGCTTAAAGAGCGCGGACTGGCAACCTCTGTCGGTGATGAGGGCGGTTTTGCACCGGATCTGGGAAGTGACGAAGAAGCAATCCAGTGCATCTTAGAGGCAGTGGAGAGAGCCGGATATAAGCCGGGCGAGGACTTTGTCCTGGCGATGGATGCGGCATCCAGCGAGTGGAAGAGCGGCAGGAAGGGCGAATATCTGCTTCCGAAGAGTGGCAAACACTTCACCTCCGAGGAGCTGATCGCACACTGGAAACAGCTCTGCGGGAAATACCCGATCGCCTCGATCGAGGATGGTCTGGACGAGGAGGATTGGGAAGGCTGGCAGAAGATGACCGCAGAACTCGGCGGACAGGTGCAGCTGGTCGGCGACGATCTGTTTGTAACAAATACCGAACGCCTGGAAAAAGGTATCCGTCTCGGCTGCGGCAATTCGATCCTGATTAAGCTGAACCAGATTGGATCCGTCTCCGAGACACTGGAGGCAATCAAGATGGCACATAAGGCAGGTTACACGGCGATTGTATCCCACCGTTCCGGCGAGACCGAGGATACGACGATCGCAGATCTGGCGGTCGCATTGAATACCTGCCAGATCAAGACGGGCGCACCGAGCCGGAGTGAGCGCGTGGCAAAATACAACCAGCTTCTGCGGATTGAGGAAGAGCTGGGAACCGGCGCACAGTATCCGGGGAAGGCGGCATTTAATAAAAATTAAGTTGTCTTTTTTGCGAGATATCGTGCAGACAAGCAATCTGTTACATTGCATGAAATGTGTGAATTGTTCCGAAAACGAATGCATTTCCTCAGAAACAGACAAAAATCATCTGGGGAAATGCCGGATGGCGTCGAAACAAAGGAAAATAGAATACAACTTTGAAAAGGAATGCGTTTTACCGTACAACCAGGACGGAGAGAAACGTATTCCTTTTTGTTTTGCATAAGACCGAAAAAAGGAATATTGCTAAAAGTTTGACAATATTTTAAAAAATAATCGTTTTTATACGAAATTTATTGACAAAACAGTGGGAATGATTGTAAAATAACTGTAAAGCAAATATGAAAAAAGGATTTATTTTTTTTGAACGAATGGAAAAACGTTTTACCAAAGGAATGGTCCGGCGGATAACGTATTTCACATAAAAAGGAGGATGAAAGAATGAGAAAGAGAACATTAAGCATTGTACTTGCAGCAGCAATGTGTGCCAGCTTAACAGCCTGCGGCGGTGGCGGAAGTACTGCTGAGACAACGGCAGCTGACAGCAGCAATACCGAGACAAAGGCAGCCGACGCTTCAGAGAAATCTGACAAACCGCTTCGTGTGTGTGTTGTCTACACCGGCAACTTAGGTGATAAGAGCTACAATGACTCCTGCAACATGGGTGCACAGAAAGCAGTTGAGGATTTCGGCATCGAGCTTAAGAGCCTTGAGGGTACCACTGCTGAAGAGTGGAAAGCAAACCTACTTCAGGCTTGTGATGACGGCTACGATTTAATCATCGGTGCTTCTTCCAACATCGCAGATTATATCACTGAGAATGCATCCAGTTATCCGGATACCAAGTTTGCAGTTATCGATACAACCGTTGATCTGCCGAACGTTGAGTCCATCAGCTTTGCTCAGAATGAGGGCTCCTTCCTGGCAGGTGCGGCAGCAGCTATGTTCACCACCAAGACCGATATCCCGAATGTCAATGAAGATCATATCATCGGCTGGGTAGGCGGTATGGATATTCCGGTACTTCATGACTTCTATACAGGTTATGAGCAGGGCGCGAAGTATATCGATCCGGATATCAAGATTCTTCAGGCTTTTGCAGGAAGCTGGACGGATCCGTTAAAGGGTAAAGAGCTGACGTTAGCACAGTATGAGCAGGGTGCTGATATTGTCATGAACGTAGCATCCGGTACCGGTGTTGGTATTCTGGAAGGTGCAAAAGAAGCTGACAAATACGCAATCGGCGTTGACTTAAACCAGGATTCCGATCAGCCTGGACATGTTCTTACTTCCATGGTTAAGAGAGTTGATAATGCTTGCTATCTGGTTATCCAGTCTGCAGTAGAGGGAACTTTTGAGGGCGGCACAACCAAATATCTGGCATTGAAGGACGGCGGTGTCAGCCTGACCGATTTCTCTGTTATCAAAGAATCTCTGGGCGACAAATTCCCGCAGGATATCGTTGATAAGTGTGATGAGCTTGCCGAGAAGATCAAATCCGGCGAGATCGTAGTTGAAAACTATGAAGGATTTGGCCCACAGGCATAATTGATAAAGACAAGGCCGGGAGCGAGTGAAACCTGGCGGCGAAGGGGGATCTGAATTCTTTCAGGTTCCCCTTCATTTTCAACAAAATGTTTTTTCTTGGAAAGAGCCGTCAGGCATTTCCGGACGAGAGGGTGATCGAATGAACGAATACGTAGTGGAGATGAAAGGAATTGTCAAAAATTTCGGGCAGGTTCAGGCGGTAAAGCATGGTGAATTTACTCTGAAAAAGGGCGAGATTCATTCTCTGATTGGTGAAAATGGAGCTGGTAAATCCACCATGATGAAGCTTCTGTACGGCATGTATCCCATTGACGAGGGCGAGATTATCGTCAAAGGTGAACCGATGGGAACCATCACACCGAAGCTTGCAATTGAGCACGGTGTCGGCATGGTCCATCAGGAATTTATGCTGGTGAATGAGCTGACGGTTCTGGAGAATATTATTCTGGGATTTGAACCGAAAAAGGGATTGACAATTGACTTTGACAAGGCAAGAAAAGAAGTTAAAAAGTATATTGAACAGTATCATATGGACGTGCAGCTGGATAAGAAGGTAAGCCAGATATCCGTTGGTGAAGCGCAGCGTGTCGAGATTATCAAGACATTGATGCGAGGTGCTGATATCATCATTCTGGATGAGCCGACAGCGGTTCTGACCCCTCAGGAGGCAGAACGTCTGTTTGAAATCCTGAACAATCTGAAACAGGATGGAAAATCCCTTGTCTTTATTTCTCATAAGCTGAATGAAGTTATGGCAATATCAGACCGCATCTCTGTGATGCGTCAGGGACAATATATGGGCACTGTTAATAAAGAGGAAACTTCTCCGCTGGATCTGACCAAACGAATGATCGGACGTGAAGTATTCTTAAACATTGATAAGGCTTATTCTGAGGCGGGAGATACGATTCTGGAGGTTCAGGATGTGTGGATTCCCAGCCAGAAGGAGACATCGAAGATCCGGGGCATGTCCCTGCATGTCAAGGCCGGTGAGATTGTCGGCGTGGCAGGTATCGATGGAAATGGACAGAGTGAGCTGGTTGAGGCGATCACCGGACTCCGCAAGGTAGAGAAGGGCAAGATCCTTCTTTGCGGCAAGGATATTACGAATCAGAGTCCAAGAAAAGTGAGAGAGAGCGGTCTTTCCCATATTCCGGAGGATCGAAATACAAGAGGTCTGAACCGTGCCATGACCATCGAGGAAAATCTGATCGCAGTCCGCCTGGATCAGCCTCCATTTACCAAGGGCATTATGATGAATAAATCAGGACAGGATACCTATGCAAAAGAAATGGTAGAACAGTTTGATATACGCCCGGCGGATTATAGTCTTCCTACATCCTCCTTATCCGGCGGCAATGCACAGAAGGTTGTAGTAGCCCGGGAGGTATCTCTTGGCAATAAGCTTCTGGTAGCATCCCAGCCTACCAGAGGTGTAGATATCGGTGCCATCGAACTGATTCGAAATACCCTGGAAAAGGCGAAAAAGGCAGGCGCCGGTGTTCTGCTGGTTTCGGCAGAATTGGAAGAGATTATCTCCCTTTCGGATCGTATCGTAGTTATCCATGAAGGTAAAATTACCGGCGAGATGAGGGCCGACGAGGCCAATGAAAACAATCTGGGTCTGCTTATGATGGGCGGTACAGACACAGGGAAGGACGGTGAAACAGCAGTATGAATCAGACATTAAATGGTATTCGAAGGATTCTTATTACGATACTCGTTGCGATGGGTGTCGGTGCGCTGTTTATCATAGCCATCGGGGAAAATCCCATTGATGCATATGCGGCGCTGTTCCGCGGTGCTTTTGACGGAAAGCTCCGTCTGGGCACAACCTTGGCAGGATTTACTCCGCTGCTGCTGACATCCATTGCCTTTGCAGTTGCAGCAAAAGCAGGTGCTTTTAACGTAGGTGTTGAGGGCGAGGTTTTCTTGGGCGGTATCACAGCTGCTTATATTGGCATTAACTGGACCTTCCTTCCGAAGCCGGCTCTGTATGTGGCCTGTTTTGTAGGCGCTATGGCGGTAGCAGCTGCCTGGGCCTTTATTCCGGCGGTTCTGCGTGCCTATTATAATGTAAATGAAGTATGTACCACCATTTTGATGAACACGGTAGCCCTTTATATTACATCTTATCTGGTCAGCGGACCTATGAGTGCGGGTACTGCTAACGCTCAGTCCCTGCCGGTTACGGTAAGGCTGTATCAGTTTATGAAACCCAGCAGTGTTAACGTAGGTATTTTCATCGCGGCCATCACCGTGATTGTGATTATTTTTATGCTTCAGAAGAGCAGCTGGGGCTATAAGATTCGTACCGTTGGCCTGAATCCGACCCATGCGGATTATGTGGGAATTGATTCTAAGAAGGTGTTTATCGGTGCCATGATGCTTTCTGGTATGTTGGGCGGCATGGCAGGATGCATCGAGGTTCTGGGTGTTCATGGATATTTCCTGAACAACTTTGCAACCGGACTTGGAAGCAATGGTATGCTGGCAGCTCTGATTGTAAAGAACAACATGGTTTCGACTCCATTTATGGCATTTTTCCTGGCAGTTTTAAAATCGGGCGCTATGGGAATGCAGCAGTCAACCGGTGTGCCGAAATCACTGGTTGATACCATTACAGCTGTGTTCATTATCATAGCGACCATGGAGACTGCGTTCCAGTTTGCAAAGAAACGTAAAAAGAAAACGGAGGAGAAGAAGGAGGATAAGGCATGAATGCGATAATGCAGAATTTTGATAAAATCTTTAATGCGTCGCTGATTTATGCAACGTTTCGTTCAGCGACTCCGATCATCTTTGCCGCTCTTTGTGCGGCAATCACCCAGCAGGCCAATATCTTAAATATCGGTACAGAGGGTATCATGCTGGTAGGTGCTTTTACTGCAGTAGCAGTCAGCTTCTTTACCGGAAGCTGGTTATTAGGCATTCTGGCAGCGATGATCGCCGGGGCTGTCATTGCTATGATCATGGCAGTGGGACATATCCGGTACAATTCGGAGATCTGCGCCATCGGTATGGGTATTAATATGCTGGCACTGGCTATTACTAAATTCATGGTAAATGCGATTTTCCACAGTACCGGAAGTTTTTCAAGCCCGGATATTAAAGCGATTCCCCGTGTGAACGTTGCATTTTTAGACAATCTTCCGGTGGTGGGGGATCTGTTTAACAACTGGTGCGTGACCGAGTGGTTTGCCATTGTTCTGATTATCCTGCTTCAGTTTTTCTTCTATAAAACTGTATGGGGACTGCGTCTGCGTGCAGTAGGTCAGTTTCCGGAAGCGGCGAAGACGGCAGGTATCAAAGTAAATGCTGTGAAATATCAGGCAATGCTGCTTTCCGGTCTCATCGGAGGTCTGGCAGGTGCTCATCTTTCCCTGGGTTACAGTACCCAGTTTATCGAGAACATGACCAATAACCGTGGTTTCATGGGCGTTGCAGCCATGTATTTCGGTGGTGCGAACCCGGTTCTGACCACACTGGGCTGTCTGCTGTTTGGATTTTCAGATTCCGTCGGTGCCCGCCTCCAGGCATATGGCATTCCATCCCAGTTCGTTCTGATGATGCCGTATATCGTGACCATCGCGGTACTGGCAATTTCCATGATTGCGAAGATTTCAACCAACAAGAAGAGAGAATCTTCCCTGCATGTGGGAAGCTGATGATGAAGAAAGATAAAACACTATAAGGAGGACATAATCAGATGGAAAAGACAAAAATTATTCTTGACTGCGATCCGGGACATGATGACGCGGTCGCGATCACGCTGGCGGCGAACAGTGACAAGATCGATCTGTTAGGTATTACAGTCGTAGCAGGCAACCAGACGCTGGAGAAAACGCAGATTAATGCGAGAAATGTGTGCCAGTGGCTTGGTGTGGATGTGCCAGTGTATGCGGGCTGCGGACAGCCGATGGTGCGTGAAAAAATGATAGCGGGCGATATCCACGGTGAAACAGGGCTGGATGGTCCGGTTTTCCCGCCTCTGACAAAAGAATTAGAGAAAGAGCATGCAGTCGATTTCATCGTTAAAACCCTGATGGAGTCCGACGGCGATATCACGATGGTGACAACCGGTCCGATGACCAATCTGGCGATGGCGATGCGGATGGAACCGGCGATTATTCCGAAGATCAAACAGATCGTCCTGATGGGAGGCGCGTATACCAATGGTAACGTAACTCCAGCGGCAGAGTTCAATATCATCGCCGATGCGGATGCAGCGTATGTATGCTTTACCAGCGGACGCCCAATCACGATGATGGGTCTGGATGTTACCCGCAAGGTACTGTGCTATCCGGAGATCGTTGACCGGATGGAGAAGATCGGCAATAAGGCATCCAAGCTCTTTGCGGATCTGATGCGCTTCTTCTGCAAGACCCAGAAAGAGGTATTTGGCTGGGAAGGCGGACCTCTGCACGATCCGGTTACGATCGCATGGCTGATTGATCCGAGCGTTGTGACCCTGAAACCGATGCATGTGGACATTGACATCCGCAGCGTCCAGTCCTACGGACGTACTAACTGCGATTTCTTCGGTTACGGCGGACAGGAGCCGACTGCAAACGTAGCGATCGATATCGATGCGGCGAAGTTCTGGGATATCGTTGAGGCAGGGCTGAGAAGATACAGCGAGGCATAGTTTATAATACTTGTGTTCGGAGGCAGATATAGATGAGAGACCTGAAAGAAGTTTTAGAGCAGAACAAAGAGAAATATATCGAAGAACTCAAGAATCTGGTGGGAATTGATACCCATGACTTAGGGCACGGAATCGATGGTGGTCTGGAGAAACAGGGACAGGAGTATATGGTAAACCTGTTTGAATCGATGGGAGCCGACGAGATCACGGTGGATCCGATGGATGAGGCTGTGATTCAGGAAAGCTACAAAAAGCACCAGGAAGGAAACCTGGGGCACAACCAGACCGACCGTGCCAATGTCTATGCGACATTTAAAGGAAAACAGGGCGGAAAAAGCCTGTTATTTAACGGTCATATTGACGTTATGCCGGCGGAGATGGAAGACGGCTGGACGAACCCGCCGTTTGAGCCGGTAATTCGGGATGGCAAGATGTACGGACGCGGCTGCACGGATATGAAGGGCGGTCTGATGGCATCGGTGATGGCGGTAAAGCTTTTGCAGGATGCCGGGTATGAGCTGCCGGGCGATGTGACAATTACCTCCGTGTGTGACGAGGAAGGCGGAGGCAATGGCTCGATCCAGGCGGTAATGCGCGGTCTGAAAGCCGACGGCGTTGTCAACTGCGAGCCGACCGACGATACCCTGATTCTGGCGCATATGGGCTGGGTATTCTTTAAGGTTGATTTTGAAGGAAAAGCGTGCCATTCCGGTGCAAAAGCCGAGGGCGTCAGCGCGATCGAGAAGGCGATCAAAGTAATTCAGGGGTTAAATGAGATGGAGCACCGCTGGCTTCTGACGATCCGCCACCGCCTGCTTCCGCCGCCGAGCTTAAATATCGGCGTGATCGAGGGTGGAACCGCCGGTTCTACCGTGCCGGGCGAGTGCAGTTTTTCTACCTGCGTCCACTATGTTCCTACCCTGATGAATCAGGATATGGTTGTAAAGGAATTTACAGAGGTCGTTGAGCGGATCAGCCGTTCCGACGCGTGGATGGAGGCACATCCGCCGAAGATTTCCATTTACCAGACCGGACACGGGTTTGAGATGGAGGAGGATCATCCGCTGGTAGACACCTTTAAGGAGGCGTACAGTGAGGCACTTTCGCGCAACGTGAAGGTGGAAGGATCCCATTTTGGCTGTGATTCCCGCCTGTGGCGCAACATTGCCGGATGCCCGACGATCCAGTACGGACCGGGTGAGGGCGCACAGTGCCATACCGTGGATGAGTGGCTGAAGCTCGATTCCTATCTGGAAGCGATTCTGGTGTATGCGAAACTGATTTTGGCGTGGGGAAAAAATAAATGAGAAAAGGAGATATGATCATGAGCAAGAAAGTATTACTGGCAGGCGAGTCCTGGATGAGCTATACCACCCATGTAAAGGGCTTTGACGCGTTTTATACCTCTACCTATGAGACAGGAGAGAAATGGCTGAAAGCTGCATTGGAGGCAGGCGGCTACGAAGTAACCTTCCTTCCAAACCATCTGGCAAATGAAGAATTTCCATTTACAATGGAAGAACTGAAACAGTATGATCTGGTAATTCTGTCCGATATCGGAGCGAACACCCTGCTTCTGCCGGGTGCTACGTTTAACCGCAGTGAGAAAATGCCGAACCGCTGCAATCTGATCCGCGACTATGTCAACGATGGCGGCGCTCTTCTGATGGTCGGCGGCTATCTGACCTTCTCCGGCGTGGATGCAAAGGGCAAATGGCATGACACAGCCGTACAGGAGGTTCTTCCAGTTGAGGTTCTGACGGTCGATGATCGTATGGAACACTGCGAGGGTGTAAAACCGGTAACCGTGGGCGAGCATGAAGCTTTAAAGGGCATTCCGACCGACTGGCCGGAGGTTCTCGGTTACAATAAGGTAATCGCAAAACCGGAGGCAGAGGTTCCGGTTACTGTAGAGGGCGATCCGTTTATCGCGTTTGCTTCTTATGGAAAAGGGCGCAGCGGTGTTGTCACAACCGACTGTGCACCGCACTGGGCACCGCCGGAATTCTGCGAGTGGGAATACTACAATAAATTGTGGCAGAATATCGCAGACTGGCTGATTCAGAAATAAGATAGCAGGAAAAAGGAGAGCGCGTATGGACGGAGCGGTGAAACTTTTAAAAGAGCTTCTGACCATTCGGAGTGTCAATGGACGGGATGACGAGGGAGCAGTGGCAGAATATTTGTGCAAGTATTTCGAACAATCGGGAATTTCTGCACATATACAGCGGATTGACGCGACACATGCCAATGTGCTGGCGGAGCTTGAGGGGGAGTCGGATGACGCTCCGATCTTCTGGAACGGGCATCTGGACACGGTTCCTTACGGAGATACCGGAGAATGGAAGACTGACCCGGCGGTTCCGGTGGAACGGGACGGTTTTCTCTATGGCCGCGGTGCCAGCGATATGAAGAGTGGGCTTGCCGCGATGGTGTACGCGCTCTGTGAATATAAAAAATCCGGTCGTCCGGTGCCGCGTACGATCCATTTCCTCGGAACCTGTGATGAGGAAAAGGGCGGCATCGGCGCCAGGGAGATCTTAAAGGAAGTCCCGGAGACGTCGATTGGAACGCTTCTGATAGGAGAACCGACGGGATGCAGGCTGGGCGTGGCGCAGAAAGGCTGCCTGTGGCTGGAGATAGAAGCACACGGAAAGACGAGCCACGGGGCATATCCGCATGAGGGCTGCAATGCCGTGGAACAGGCGATGGCGCTGACAGGTGAGATTGAAACATATGTGAAAAGCTTCACACACCCGGTTCTCGGCGCATCGACCGCGCAGGTAACGCAGATTTCCGGCGGCGTGGCGCCAAATATGACGCCGGACACCTGCCGGATTCTCATGGATATCCGTATGACACCAGGACTGACAAGCCAGATGGTAGTCGGTCAGGCGGAGGCGTTTGCGGCGGCGCGTTCCGTTACATCGGAAGAAAAATTCCGCGTCAGCTGCCGGATTGTCAATGACCGGCGGGCGATCGAGATTGGAGAATCCCATCCGCTTGTGAAACAGCTCTCGAAGGAACTGGAGAAAAAAGGGCTTCCGGTGGAGACGACTGGGATTAATTTCTTTACAGATGCTTCGATCCTGGTGGAACACAAGCTGGATGCAGCCGTTCTCTTATTTGGTCCGGGCGAGGCAGGTATGGCGCATAAGCCAAATGAGCGGGTCGAGATAGAAAAATATCAGAAATCCATTCAGGTTCTCATGGATCTGATCGCATCGGAGGTGGATGAGTGAGGGCAACCATCAAGGATATTGCCGCTGAGACTGGTTTTTCCGTGACGACAATCTCACTGGTTCTCAATGGAAAAGGATATAAGATCTCGGATGAGACAAAGAATCAGATCCTAGCGAAGGCGCGGGAACTGAATTATCGTCCGAACCAGCTCGCGGTCAGTCTGGTAAAGCGGCAGAGCAAGACCATAGGATTTATCGTCCCGGATATTTCCAATGTATATTTTGCCAATATGGCGCGCGCGATCGATGAGGCGTGCCGCGAAAATGGTTGGAGTGTGATTCTCTGCAACACGAATGATAATTATGACCGGGATCGCGAGTATATCGATCTTCTGGCGGATAAAGGCGCGGACGGCATTGTGTTTATCATGGCTAAAGATAATACGCGGGAGATGGCGGCGGAGGAGATTGATTATCTGGAATCGATCCACATACCCTATGTGGTAGTTGACCGGATCCCGGAGCTTCGGAATTGTCCGGCGGTCGGTACCGACCATGAGATCGGCGGTTATCTGGCGGCGCGCCATCTGTTAAGTCTTGGACACCGGCGGATTGCCTGCGTCGTGGGACCGCATGCGACCCAGATGGATTCGGAGGCGCGTTACCATGGCTACTGCCGGGCGATGGAGGAGGCGGGAATTCCGGTGGATGAACGTCTCGTCTGTGTCGGCGAGTATACGCAGGAGGGCGGCGCGGCGGCAGTCGAACAGCTCATTTCACAGGATTTTACGGCGATTTTCGCCTGCAACGATGCTTCAGCGTATGGCGTATGCAGAAAACTCAAGGAATATAGAAAGAAAGTGCCGGAAGATGTTTCGGTCGTCGGATACGATGACGTTTTCTATGCCCGGATGCTGGAGGTGCCGCTGACAACGATACGGCAGCAGGTACGGGAGATGGGAAGAGAGGCGGTAAGGCTGCTTCTGAAACAGATACGGGAACATAAAAGACCGGAGAGCAAGGTGATCTTTGCGCCGGAACTGGTAGTACGGGAGAGTACGGCGCGAATACAGCCGTCTTAAGCGATACATCAAAGATGCCGGCGGCAGATTTTGAAGGAATTGGTCAAGGAGGGGAGCAGAGTGAAGGTATTGAATTTTGGTTCACTGAATATTGATTATACGTATCAGGTGGATCATTTTGTAAGAGCGGGAGAGACGATGTCCTCCGAGTCGCTGCAGGTATTCAGCGGCGGCAAAGGGCTGAATCAGTCGATCGCGCTGAGCAAGGCGGGCGCAGACGTATGGCACGCCGGAGCTGTCGGAGCCGGGGATGGAGATTTCCTTATCGAGCAGATGAAGAAGGCGGGCGTCCACACGGAGTTGATCGAGCATCTCGACGGGCAGACAGGACACGCGATCATCCAGAAAGATCCGGCAGGGCAGAACTGCATTCTGCTGTATGGCGGTGCCAACCAGCGGATCACGAGGGAAATGGTGGATCGCGTCCTGACACAGTTTGAGGCGGACGATTTCCTGATTTTACAGAATGAGATCAGCGAGATCGGCTATATCATGGAGAAAGCCCATGAAAAAGGCATGAAGATCGTTCTGAATCCGTCCCCGATGAATGCGAAGATCCTGTCCTATCCGCTGGAATATGTGGATTACTTCTTATTAAATGAGGTGGAGGCGTCGGATATCTGCGGCATTGAGGCAACCAAAGATCCGCAGGCGCTGATGAACGGACTGGTAAAACAGTTCCCGGAGGCGAAGATTGTCCTGACACTCGGCGGCGATGGTTCCGTGTACCGCGATGGTGACACAGTCCTTCGTCAGGGAATCTATAAAGTGCCGGTTGTGGACACGACGGCGGCAGGCGATACATTTACCGGTTATTTTATCGGCGGTTTACAGCTCGGTGAAGACCCGAAGACGGCGCTGGAACATGCGGCAAAAGCGGCAGCGATCGCCGTTTCCCGCCCAGGAGCAGCTCCGTCGGTGCCGAACCGGGAGGAAGTCGAGACGTTTGAAGGATAAAAAGCACCTGAAAACTTGTCTTTTAAAACAGAATATAGTAAAATACCATTTGGTGGCGTTTCCGAAATTCGGGCTGGTACCGGGATTTGCGGAGGCGCCTCTTTTTTGCGCCCGTCTGACTCTTGTCAGTGTGGGCCTGTAGAAATAAAAAAGGAGAAGGTAAGTAGAAATGGGAAGAGAACGTTTTTCCTCTCGGCTGGGATTTATCCTGATTTCCGCGGGCTGTGCGATCGGTCTGGGAAATGTGTGGAGATTCCCGTACATCGTCGGTCAGTATGGCGGCGCGGCGTTTGTACTGATTTATGCGGCATTTCTGGTGCTTTTAGGTCTTCCGATCATCGTTATGGAATACTCGGTCGGCAGAGCGAGCCAGAAGAGTGCGGCGCTTTCATTTGATGTGCTGGAGCCAAAGGGTACTAAGTGGCATTTTGAAAAATGGTTCGCGATGGCGGGCAACTATGTCCTGATGATGTTTTATACGACGGTAGCCGGATGGCTTCTGCTGTATGTGTTCAAGATGGCGAAAGGCGATTTCGTGGGTCTGGATGCGGACGGTGTAGCCGGGGAATTTGGCTCTGTACTGGCAAATCCGGGACTGATGACGGTATTTATGCTGCTCTGTGTCGTATTCTGTTTTTCCATCTGTGCGATGGGACTCCAGAACGGCGTTGAGAAGATCACAAAGATGATGATGGTCTGCCTGTTATTCCTGATGGTTGTGCTGGCAATCAATTCGGTGCGGATGGAAGGCGGACGTCCGGGACTTGAATTTTACTTAAAGCCGGATTTTGGCAAGATTCAGGAGGTTGGTGTCGGCAAGGTCGTATTTGCGGCGCTGGGACAGTCGTTCTTCACGTTGAGTATCGGTATCGGTGCGATGGCGATTTTTGGAAGTTATATCGATAAAGAGCGCAGCCTGACCGGCGAGGCGATCAATGTACTGGTCCTTGACACGCTGGTAGCGTTTATGGCGGGACTTATCATTTTCCCGGCGTGTGCGGCTTACGGTATCGAGGCAGGACAGGGACCAAGCCTGATCTTCATCACGCTGCCGAATGTATTTAACCACATGGCAGGCGGACGTTTCTGGGGCACGCTGTTCTTTGTCTTTATGACCTTTGCGGCGGCATCAACGGTCACAGCGGTATTCCAGAATATCGTATCCTTTGCAACGGATCTGACTGGCTGTTCGATCAAAAAGGCAGTCTGCGTCAATCTGGTGGTGATTGCGGTCCTGTCGCTTCCGTGCGTGCTGGGTTTCAATCTCTGGAGTGGTTTCATGCCGTTCGGAGAGGGCAGCAACGTGTTGGATCTCGAGGATTTCATCGTCAGCAACAACCTGCTTCCACTCGGAAGTCTCGTTTACCTGATGTTCTGTACCAGCCGGTATGGATGGGGATTTGAGAATTTTCTCAAGGAGGCAAATGAGGGAAAAGGCGTGAAGTTCCCGCGCCAGGTGCGAGCGTATGTGACATATGTCATTCCACTGATTGTGCTGTTTATTTTTGTGCAGGGGTACTGGAGTAAGTTTTTCCAGTAGACTGTGCAGCTCTTTAGGTAACGAGAAAAAAGGAAAGTCCGGCAGAGGCAAACTCCGCCGGACTTTCCTTTTTTCGCCAAGGCTATTGACATAGTATTTAAGGGAAAGTTTTACGGGATTTTTACACAGTTTTGTTGATTCTGTATAAACAAAAGCTATATTATAACCATTTGTATTAATTTTTATACAGAGTGAAGGGGGCAGAAGATTCATTTTTCAATTGTGAATTTTTTTTACCTGTGTTATACTATACGCGGTAGATTCTAGCTCCTACGCCCGATAATATTTTCACAATTTCGGCAGAAAAGGCATCTGACGGGAGGTGAATGGGTGGAGGATGAAGGAAAATTTAGTAAGAGAAAGAGGGTTTAATTGATGGGTTTGGCTACATTTATAGGCGGCATTCATCCATATGAGGGTAAAGAACTGTCTGAGGATAAGCCGATCAAGGTTCTCGAACCGTTACAGGGCGAGATCATGGTTTATCCGCTGTCCCAGCACATTGGCGCACCTGCGAAACCACTGGTAGCGAAGGGCGATCACGTGCTGAAAGGCCAGATCATTGCAGAGGCAGGCGGATTTATTTCCGCAAACGTACTCAGTTCTGTTTCCGGTACGGTAAAGGGAATCGAGTCCAAGCTGGTTGCCAATGGTGCAATGGTTCAGTCAATCCTGGTGGAGAATGACGGTGAAGAAGAGGCGATTGAGGGCTTCGGAACAGACAGAGATGCAACAAAGCTGTCGAAAGAAGAGATCCGTAAGATCGTTAAGGATGCCGGTATCGTCGGCCTGGGCGGCGCTGGTTTCCCGACACATGTAAAGCTTACTCCGAAAGATGAGAACGCAATTGATTACGTTATCGTCAACGGTGCAGAGTGCGAGCCGTACTTAACCAGTGACTATCGTACCATGATGGAGCGTCCGGAGCAGATTATCGGCGGCCTGAAGGTTATGCTTCAGCTGTTTGACAATGCGAAGGGTGTTATCGGTATCGAGAACAACAAGCCGGAGGCTATCAAGAAGCTGACGGAGATGGTAAAGGACGAGCCGAGAATCGAAGTATGTCCGCTGCTTACCAAGTACCCGCAGGGTGGTGAGCGTACACTTATCTATGCGGTGACCGGACGTGAGATCAACTCCACGATGCTGCCGGCAGATGCAGGCTGTATCGTAGACAATATTGATACCGTTGCTTCTATTTATAATGCAGTATGCAAGACAACTCCGCTGATCCGCAAGATCATTACGGTAACCGGTGATGCCATTGCAGAGCCGCAGAACTTTGAGGTACGCCTTGGTACCAACTATCAGAGACTGGTAGAGGCAGCAGGCGGCTTTAAACAGGAACCGGAGAAGATGATTTCCGGTGGTCCTATGATGGGACAGGCTCTTTTCAGCCTTGACTTCCCGGTAGCGAAGACTTCATCTGCTCTGACCACCTTTACCAAGGATCAGGTAGCAGCGATGGAGCCGTCAGCATGTATCCGCTGCGGACGCTGCGTAGGCGTTTGTCCGGAGCATCTTGTACCTCCGCTGATGATGAAGGCATCTACGGCTCACGACCTTGAGAAATTCCAGAGCTTAAACGGCATGGAATGCGTTGAGTGCGGATGCTGTGCATATGCTTGTCCGGCAAGACGGCCGCTGACCCAGGCATTCAAAGAGATGCGTAAGGCAGTAGCAGCCAGCCGCAGAAAGTAGGAGGTGGGAAGAAATGGAAAAATTATTAAAAGTATCGTCATCACCTCACGTTCGTGACGGAGTTACGACACAGCGCCTGATGTTTGACGTTGTGATCGCCATGATTCCTGCCAGTGTTTATGGTGTATGGCAGTTCGGCATGAATGCACTTCTGGTTCTGATCGCTACCGTGATCGCCAGTGTGGCAGCCGAGTATCTTTATGAGAAATTAATGCACAAGCCGATTACGATTTCGGACGGCAGTGCAGTTGTTACCGGCATGATTCTTGCACTGAATATGCCGCCGGAAATCCCGGTTTGGATCCCGGTTCTTGGTGCATTCTTTGCAATCATCGTTGTAAAACAGCTTTACGGTGGTCTGGGACAGAACTTCATGAACCCGGCACTGGCAGCCAGATGTTTCCTTCTGACTTCCTTCGCTCTGTTTATGAATAACTTCTCATCCGCAAAGCTTGGATTTGACAGTCTGACAGGTGCAACTCCGCTGGCACAGTTAAGAGCCGGTGAGACAGTGGATCTGGCATCCCTGGTAATCGGACGTATCCCGGGAACTATCGGTGAGGTATCTGTAATTGCCCTGCTGATTGGTGCGATTTACATGGTAGTCCGCAAAGTTATCAGCCCGGTTATTCCGCTGATTTACATTGGAACCGTATTTGTATTTACATTCCTGTTTGGCGGATTCAACCTGACCTATTCTCTCAGTGAGATCTGTGCAGGTGGTCTTATCTTCGGTGCATTCTTTATGGCAACCGATTATGTAACGAGTCCTCTGACTCCGAAGGGACAGATCGTATACGGACTGATCCTCGGAATCGTAACCGGAATCTTCCGTCTCTGGGGTGCTTCTCCGGAGGGCGTTTCCTATGCGATCATCTTCAGCAACCTGCTGGTTCCGCTGATTGAGCGCTATACGCTTCCGACAGCATTTGGAAAAGGAGGTCAGAAGAAATAATGAACCAGATTATCAAAAATACAATCATCCTTTTCGTTATTACTCTGGTAGCTGGTATCTGTCTGGGAACAGTACATGATATTACGCTGGATCCGATTGCACAGGCACAGGAGGCAGCAGCTACTAAAACTTATCAGGAAGTTTACCCGGATGCGGCAAGCTTTGATGAACCGCAGGAGCTGGCTGACGCAGTAACTGCTGCAGCGGACAGCATCTCTGAGTGGGGATTTGGAAAAGTTACCATCAATGATGCAAAAGAAGCGCTGGATGCAAGCGGCAACCAGATCGGTTACCTGATTACCTCTACCTCCGCAGAGAGCTACGGCGGCAACGTGCAGATCGCAGTTGGTATCACCAACGAGGGCGAGCTGACCGGTATCGGTTTCTTAAGCATCAGCGATACGCCAGGTCTTGGTATGAGAGCCAAAGAACCGGATTTCAAGGATCAGTTTATCGGCAAGAAAGCTGAGAACCTGGAAGTTACAAAGACAGGCGCGTCTGCAGATAATCAGATTGAAGCCATCAGTGGTGCAACGATCACTTCCAAGGCAGTCACCAACGCGACAGATGCAGCTATCTATTTCGTGGCTAACTGCCTGGCACAGTAGGAGGTGGAAAGATTATGAATAAATATGTAGAGCGCTTATATAACGGTATCTGGAAAGAAAACCCGATTTTCGTTCAGATGCTGGGTCTGTGTCCGACCCTGGCGGTAACCACTTCCGCCATCAACGGTGTCGGCATGGGACTTTCGACAACCGCCGTACTGATTGCGGCGAACTTTCTGATTGCATTGCTTCGTAAGATCATTCCGGACGGCGTACGTCTGCCGGCAGAGATCGTAGTCGTAGCATCCTTCGTAACCATCGTAGATATGTTGATGGAAGGTTTCGTTCCAAGCTTATATGCTTCCCTGGGACTTTACATTCCGCTGATCGTAGTTAACTGTATCATCCTTGGCCGTGCCGAGGCATATGCTATGAAGAACGGTCCGATCCTGTCTGCATTTGACGGTATCGGTATGGGACTTGGATTTACAGTTGCTCTGGCACTCATCGGTTCTTTCCGTGAGCTTCTGGGTGCAGGTACTATCTTTGGTATCCAGATTATGCCGGCTTCCTATCAGCCGATCTCAATCTTCATCCTGGCGCCGGGTGCATTCTTCGTACTGGCTTGCCTGACTGCTCTTCAGAATCGTCTGAAGATGCCGTGTGCAACAAACGGTTCCGTAAAAGAGAAGAAGAAGGGTGGCTGCTGCAGCGGCGACTGCTTAAGCTGTGCTGGTCATGATGCAGAAGTTAAGAAGGAACAGGAGGAGAAGTGATGAAAGAATTACTTATTATTGCGATAAGCTCGGCGCTGGTCAGCAACGTCGTACTGAGCCAGTTCCTCGGTATCTGCTCCTTCGTCGGCGTATCCAAAAAAGTTGAAACAGCAGCTGGTATGGGTGGTGCGGTTATTTTCGTTATTACCATCGCATCCATCGTTGCAAACCTGATTTATCAGTTCGTTCTGGCACCGCTTGGTATCGATTACCTGAAAACCATCGTTTTCATTCTCGTTATCGCAGCACTGGTTCAGATCGTTGAGATGTTCTTAAAGAAGTGCATGGTTTCCCTGTATAACGCGCTGGGTGTATTCCTTCCGCTGATTACAACAAACTGTGCCGTTCTTGGTGTTGCCCTGACAAACGTCCAGAACGGATATGGATTTTTACAGAGCGTGGTAAATGGTGTTGGTACAGCCGTTGGTTATACCATCTCCATCGTGCTTCTGGCAGGTATCCGTGAGCACATCGAGGGAAATGATATCCCGTATAACTTCCAGGGATCTCCTATCGTACTTGTAACGGCTGGTCTGATGGCGATTGCATTTCTCGGATTTTCCGGATTACTGTAGAAGGAGGAGACGAAAATGGATATGAATTCAATCATTATCGCTGCTGTCGTGATCGCGGCAGTCGGCATCATCGTTGGTGTCGGTCTGGGTCTGTTCGGCGCGAAATTTAAAGTTGAAGTAGATGAAAAAGAGGCAGCTGTTCGTGAAGAGCTGCCAGGCAACAACTGCGGTGGCTGTGGTTACCCGGGCTGTGATGGTCTTGCAAAGGCCATCGCAGAGGGCAAAGCTCCGGTTAATGCCTGCCCGGTCGGCGGTGCTCCGGTTGGCGAGAAGATCGCTGCTATCATGGGCGTAGAGGCTGGTTCCTCTGAGAAGAAGGTAGCTTTCGTTAAATGTAAAGGTACCTGCGACAAGACAAAAGTACAATACGAGTACCATGGTATCGAGGACTGTGCGAAGGCATCCGTTGTACCGGGTGGCGGTGCAAAGGCATGTTCTTACGGCTGTACCGGTTTCGGAACCTGTGTGAAGGCATGTAAATTCGATGCAATCCACGTGGTAGACGGCGTAGCGGTTGTAGACAAAGAGAAGTGTGTAGCGTGTGGTGCCTGCGTGGCAGCCTGCCCGAAACACCTGATCGACCTGGTACCGTACAAGGCAAAACATCTGGTACAGTGCAGCTCCCACGATCGTGGACCGGCTGTCAAGGCAGCCTGCCAGGTTGGCTGTATCGGCTGTACGCTGTGTACCAAGCAGTGTAAGTTTGACGCAATCCATATGGATAACAACGTAGCTGTTATCGATTATGAGAAGTGCGTAAACTGCGGAGCTTGTGCAGCGAAGTGCCCGGTTAAGGTTATTCAGTAAATAACGTAAATGAATACGCGTGACTGTGAAGGTACTGAACAGTCACGAATACGGAAGTAAAACGTCCGGTTGAACCGTTTGGAAAGACGGTTCAGCCGGACGTTTTGATTAGAAGAAGCTATATGGAGTGATATGAAACTTAAAGGATCGCTTTCGCCAGTGCGGTATGTATCACATTTAAGAGTGCCTGTGAGGTATACTGGCTGCCGCTTTCAAAGGAGAGATTTTCAAGCGACTGCGTGCTCACGATCTGCTCCGAGAGATGCGAAGCGGAAGGAGAGAGCAGCGGGTACATAGTTTCGATGGAATCACTTAAAGGACGGCAGGTAACAGAGGTGATTTGGGTGGAATCAACCGTGACTTCGACATTGACTGCCTGGCTGCCAAGTGTCAGGGTAGAACTGTACATGCCTGGCAGATAGTGGATACCAGCCGCAGCAGGGGCAGAAGCACTCTGTGTCTTCCTTCCAGGACGGAACATGATGAGGAGAAGCGCGATGAGAAGAAGCCCCAGCCCGATAAAGATAGCAGTATAAATAATCTCTTTCATGCGGAGTACGACAATTTTTGTTTTTGAACTCATAAGAAAGCTCCGGAATTCGTTTAGTACAGTGTATGAGACGGTTTGAGGGAAAATGAAAGAATATGATTTGTTATAAAAATAAAAGTCCCTATTTACATTTGTGTGTCTGATGTATCAACAGTATAATGATACATTTCACGAATTGCGTATGCAATTAGAAAATCAAGTAGTCCAAATTCCATAAAATGAAATTTTAGGGCAAATTACAGACATTAGCTTGGCTGTAGTATTTTTAAACAACATGTGTTAGACTACTGTTATACTAATCGGTATTTAACGAGGAGGTAATGATTATGAGTAGAAATATAAAAGGTGGTTTTTTAACATTAAGTGGTGTTGTTGGTATTGTGGGAATGATAATAGTGGCAATGCAAAATCCAGCAACTGAATGGGTAACGCCACCTGGAAGAATGATTGTAAGTATTTTAGAAAATGGATTATTGATTCCTACGGTTTTATTCCTTGTTCTTTTTATTTATGGATTGTATATTCTCCTAACGGAGAAAAACGATTGAGCAATACCGGTTTGTCGAATTAAGAAAACCGGTATTTGTGGAGGAGGAATTCTGTAATGAAATTTTTTGAAAATACCCGTAAGCCACAAGGCTTCGGCGGAAAATTGATGACGAAGATGATGAACAGCGGTCACGCCAAATTATCGCAATGGGGATTCTCAAATATCTCCGCGAAGTCTGATGCTGAAGTTCTGGACGTCGGCTGTGGCGGCGGAGCAAATATTGCGGTCTGGCTTGATAGATGTGGAAATGGCCACGTGACAGGAATGGATTATTCTGAGGTTAGTGTGGCAGAATCTCAAAAATTGAACGCCCTCGCCATTAAACAAGGGAAATGTAATGTAGTTCAAGGAGATGTATCTGCTATACCCTTTTCTGACGCGACTTTTGATTATGTTTCTGCCTTCGAAACAGTTTACTTTTGGCCAGGATTAGTAAAATGCTTTTCCGAGATCAACCGTGTGCTGAAAAGCGAAGGCATATTCCTGATTTGTAACGAGAGTGACGGAACGAATGCCGCAGATGAAAAATGGACAAAGATGATCAATGGTATGAAGATTTACACATCTAAACAACTTGTTGCCGCTTTGAAAGAAGCGGGTTTTACAGAGATCAAAACGTATTCAAATGCAAAAAATCATTGGATAAGTATTGTTGCAACGAAATAGCCAAATTCCAGTTTGTCAATTACAGGTGACATTGAAAGAGTCAGCCCATTCAAGGTGCTGGCTCTTTCAAAAATTCAAATCTAATAAATTGCACGACAACTTAGAGTAAAAATGAATACCCATTAGCCAGAAATGAATAGAAAATGAATAAAAGAGTGGTGTTTCGTATAATTATGAGTTAGTATGCATCAGACACACTTTTGTAAAAAGGGAGAAATAAAAAGAGCTGCCATCCGTTGATATGCTTTGATAGGATCCCCCATGTTTTCGTACGGTCAGCGCAGTAAATGTGCAGACCCAAACAGTTACCCCAAATCTACGAAAAGGGAATCTGATCAGCGGATGGCAGCTTCTGAGATTTTATGACACGATATTAAACATTGAAGCGGAAGAGTACGACATCGCCGTCCTTCACCACGTAGTCCTTGCCCTCCATGCGTACCAACCCTTTTTCTCTGGCTGCATTGTAGGAACCGCAGTCTAAGAGATCCTGATAGTTGACTACCTCAGCTTTGATGAAGCCGCGCTCAAAATCGGAGTGGATTTTTCCAGCTGCCTGCGGTGCTTTGGTGCCGACTTTGATGGTCCATGCACGGGTCTCGGTTTCACCGGCAGTCAGGTAGCTGATAAGACCAAGAATGCGGTAGCTGGCTGCAATCAGTTTTTCAAGACCGGATTCAGTCAGACCGAGATCTTCGAGGAACATTTTCTTCTCATCTTCATCTAACTCAGCGATCTCCTGCTCAATCTGGGCGCAGATAACAAATACCTCGCTGTCGTTCTCAGCTGCAAATTCGCGAACCTGTTTTACATATTCATTGGAAGCACCGTCATCTGCCAGATCATCCTCGGATACGTTGGCAGCGAAGATAACCGGTTTCCAGGTTAAGAGATCCAGCGTATTGATGAACGCGAGTTCATCCTCATCCTCCGGCTCAAAGCTTTTTGCCAGTTTGCCATCTTCCAGGTGAGCATACAGTTTCTTTAAAGTTTCCAGTTCTTTGGCCAGAGCCTTATTTCCCATGGCACTCTTGGTCGTCTTGGCGATACGGCGTTCCAGAACCTCCATATCGGAGAAGATAAGCTCCAGGTTGATGGTTTCGATATCGCGGAGCGGATTGACGCTGCCGTCTACATGGATAACATTTGGATCCTCAAAGCAACGGACAACGTGTACGATCGCGTCTACCTCACGGATATTGGCAAGGAACTGGTTTCCAAGACCTTCGCCCTTGGAAGCGCCCTTTACCAGACCAGCGATATCAACGAACTCGATTACAGCCGGAGTGATTTTGGCAGAATTATAAAGAGCTGCTAACTGACCCAGACGCGGATCCGGAACCGGTACGACACCGACGTTCGGATCGATGGTACAGAACGGGTAATTGGCAGACTCAGCGCCAGCCTTGGTCAGAGAATTAAACAGTGTACTTTTGCCTACGTTTGGCAGACCTACGATTCCTAATTTCATTTTATGATTTACCTATCCGAAAACCCTTTGCTTATCAGGATTTCCGCCTTTCTTTCGGTTTCTTATTGCGCCTTTTTACGCCCTTTTTGTAATCTTTCTTAATTTTAATGAAAGAAATCAATGCAACTATGTATTATAGCAGAAAGACAGCGCTTTTTCAATCTCAAAGGAGACATTTTGTGGCTATAGGAATGCAGAAATGGTTACTGTTCACAGGTAGGCACTTTTGGAACCGAAAGTGCCGTAAGAAAACGTGGTGGTAGCAGGAATTTGCCGTATTTAAATGCGAAGCCACGGCAAATTCCGTTACTGGACACGTATGCGTGAGCAGTAACTGCAGAAATGTGTAATGGTTGTCTATTTTCCTGTTTAAGAAGTAAGAAAGGATTTTTTAAGGGAGCTGCGGAGTGGTAGGATAGGGCTGAAATACATGATTTTGCAGTAGAAAGAAACTATAAAAATATAGGAATAATTAGAACAAATAAAAAAAAATAAAAAAAACAAAAAAATGCTTGCATTCGCGGAGCGCCTGTGCTATACTAAGCTTCGTCAGTGAGTGACTCACTCGACAGGCAAAAATAAAAAGCAGTAAGCGGGAGTGCTGGAATTGGCAGACAGGCAAGACTAAGGATCTTGTGGGTGTATGCTCGTGTGGGTTCAAGTCCCATCTCCCGCAGTAAGCAGAAGTGGCGGAATTGGCAGACGCGCACGGTTCAGGTCCGTGTGATGGCAACATCATGAGGGTTCAAGTCCCTTCTTCTGCATGACTGATAGCCCGGTACAGAGATGTGCCGGGTTTTTGCTATACTCTGATTCAATAAATTCAGATATAAATTTGCGGAAAACAGGCTTGCAATTCAAATGAAATTGTGCTATACTACTCTTTGTCGGTGAGAAAATCATCGGACAGAGAAAATTGAAAAACAGTAAGCGGGAGTGCTGGAATTGGCAGACAGGCAAGACTAAGGATCTTGTGGGTGTATGCTCGTGTGGGTTCAAGTCCCATCTCCCGCAGTAAGCAGAAGTGGCGGAATTGGCAGACGCGCACGGTTCAGGTCCGTGTGATGGCAACATCATGAGGGTTCAAGTCCCTTCTTCTGCATGATCGATAGCCCGGTACAGAGATGTACCGGGTTTTGTTTTGTTAAAAAAATAGATAGAATATGATGCTGGGATTTGCCATATAAGCATAAACTGTAAAATGAGTGAATTAGTGAATGGCAAGAGCCAGAAAAAAGAAAACCTTTTAAACTTATCTTTGGATGCGACAGAAGCGGAACGGGAAAAGTCCCCGGCACTTCAGATGGGATACGACCAGAATACGAAACGCTGGGAATTAATCATTCAATATAATGGAACTGTGGAAAAGTTGCAGGAACAGCTGCCGCAGGCGGAAATTTATCCACTTTCCGGCGGCTACGCGATTGTGCGGCTCCCTGAATCGCAGGTGGATGATCTGGCAGGATTATCACAGGTTGAGTATATAGAAAAGCCGAAGCGTCTTTATTTTGAGGTGAACCGGGCGATTCGGGATACCTGTATTGCGCCGGTGCAGAGCGGAAATCAAGTCTCTCAAAACGTGTATGGCAGAGATGCTGATTTAAGTGGTCGAGGCACATTGACTGCCATCATCGACTCCGGAATCGATTATTTCCATCCGGACTTTCGAAACGCAGATGGAACGACGCGCATCGCCGCACTTTGGGATCAGGAGCAGAACCGGATTTATACGCGGGAGGAGCTCAACCGGGCATTGGAGGCGGGCAGCCGGGAACGCGCTTACGAGATCGTCCAGTCGCGGGATGTGAGTGGGCACGGGACGGCAGTTGCGGCGATTGCAGCCGGAAATGGCTGGGAGGGCGGCGGACACTACCGGGGAGTAGCCTGGGAGAGTGAACTTCTGGTCGTGAAGCTTGGAACGCCGCTTGCGGATTCATTTCCCAGGACAACAGAGCTGATGCGGGCGTTGGACTATGTGGTGGGAATCGCACAGGAATGGCGGATGCCGGTGGCGGTGAATCTGAGCTTTGGAAATACATATGGTTCGCATGACGGAACCAGCCTGCTGGAGACGTATCTAAATTCGATGGCAGAGCGGGGGCGGACTTCCATCATCGTGGGAACCGGAAATGAAGGATACAGCATGGGACACCGGGCGGGATTTCTGCAGATGGGACGTCCGGTGGAGATAGAGCTTGCAGTGGGGGAATATCAGACGGGCTTCGGTGTGCAGCTATGGAAATTGTATCAGGACCGGTTTTCAGTAGAAATTTTCAGCCCGGGCGGCAGCAGCGCCGGGCTGATCCGGGAATCATTGGGAGCACAGCGGCTTTCCTATGAGACGGAAGAGATTCTTCTATATTATGGGATGCCGAGTCCATACAGTCAGGCGCAGGAGATTTATCTGGATTTGATTCCAAAAAGAAGCTACATTCAAGACGGGCTCTGGAAAATCCGTCTGATTCCAGAAGAAATACGGGATGGTCAGTATGATCTGTGGCTGCCAGCGGGCATGGCACTGAACAGGGAAACACGTTTTTTGGCGGCATCACCGGACACGACGCTGACAATCCCATCGACCGCCAGCCGGGCGATCTCGGTGGGGGCGTACGATGACGCCACGCAGGCGTATGCAGATTTTTCTGGTCGTGGATTTGCAAGATTGGGGCATCCGATCAAACCAGAGCTGGCGGCACCTGGTGTAAATATCATCACCGCCCGCGCAGGCGGCGGATATGAGGCGGTGACAGGAACTTCCTTTGCCGCTCCATTTGTGACCGGATCGGCGGCTCTGATGATGCAATGGGGGATTGTAAATGGGAACGATCCCTATCTGTATGGGGAGAAGCTGAAAGCATATCTCATCCGCGGGGCGCGGAGTCTGCCGGGGGAGACGGTATATCCGAATGAGCGGGTGGGGTATGGGGCATTGTGTCTGGAGCGAAGTTTCCCGTTGTAAAAACAATAGGAAGTGCAAGGTGCACAAAAAACAACAAATGAAATTGTAAATTATATTTAAAGTGTTAATTGAATTTTCTGCTCAAAAGAGTATAATTTATATGGTATAAAATGCAATGAGTATGGCAATAAAAGAACGGGAATACAGAGAGTTACTGGATGGAGCAGGAAAACTGTTTGGATAGAAAATCCGCCTTTGTTATCCGACTGGATAGCAGAGGCGTTTTTTTATAAATAAACAAAGGAAAGAGGTTTAACTATGAGTGGAGTAATGATGATGATAATCGCCATCGTTGTTCTGGGAGGAGCATACCTCCTGTACGGGCGTTATCTCCAGAATAAGTGGGGCATCGATCCGAATGCCAAAACTCCGGCATATGAGATGGAGGACGGTGTCGATTATGTACCGGCTGATACAAACGTTGTGTTTGGTCATCAATTCGCGTCGATCGCCGGTGCGGGTCCGATCAATGGTCCGATCCAGGCGGCAATTTTTGGCTGGCTTCCGGTCCTGCTTTGGATTTTAATCGGCGGCGTATTTTTCGGCGCCGTTCAGGATTTTGCATCCATGTATGCGTCTGTCAAAAATAAGGGACGAACAATCGGATACATCATCGAAGAGTACATTGGAAAATTAGGAAAGAAATTATTCCTTTTATTCTGCTGGCTGTTCTGTATTCTGGTTGTTGCAGCGTTTGCAGACGTTGTAGCGGGAACATTTAAGGGATTTACGGTCGATGAGGCAGGTGCTGTCACAAAGATAGCGGCAAATGGAGCCGTTGCAACTACTTCTATGTTATTTATCATCGAGGCAGTTGCACTTGGATATTTCCTCAAATATACCAAATTCAACAAATGGATCAACACAGCCGTCGCTATTTTATTACTGGTGGCAGCGATCGCACTGGGACTGAATTTCCCGGTCTATGTCGATCTTGGAACCTGGCATATTATTATCTTTGTGTACATTCTGATTGCCAGTGTCGCTCCGGTATGGGCGCTGCTTCAGCCGCGTGATTATCTGAACAGCTATCTGCTGATCTTTATGATCGTCGGTGCAGTTATCGGTGTATTTGTGGCTAATCCGGCATGTAATTTGAAACCGTTTACAAGCTTTAATGTAAATGGACAGTATATGTTCCCGATTTTATTTGTAACGATTGCCTGTGGCGCAGTTTCCGGTTTCCATTCTCTGGTATCTTCCGGTACTGCATCTAAACAGATCAAAAATGAAAAGAACATGCTTCCGGTTTCGTTTGGCGCAATGCTGATGGAGAGTATGCTTGCTATCATCGCACTGATTGCAGTTGCTTCCTTTGCAGATGGCGAGGCAGCAGCACAGGGACTTACCACCCAGCCGCAGATTTTTGCAGGCGCGATCGCAAACTTTCTTTCCGTAGTTGGTCTGCCGCATTCGCTTGTGTTTACATTAATCAACCTGGCGGTATCTGCATTTGCACTGACTTCCCTGGATTCGGTTGCCCGGGTAGGACGTTTGTCGTTCCAGGAATTTTTCATGGATTCGGACACAGACGAGGAAAATATGAGCCCGTTTGTAAAAGTAGTAACCAATAAATATTTTGCAACCATCATCACACTGGTACTCGCATACCTGCTTACCAAGGTCGGCTATGCAGAGATCTGGCCGTTATTCGGTTCTGCAAACCAGTTGTTATCGGTACTTGCTCTTGTAGCTTGTGCAGTATTCTTAAAGAAAACCAAGCGTCAGGGCTGGATGCTCTGGGTGCCGATGCTGTTCATGATGGCAGTTACCTTTACTGCACTGAGCATGACCATCATAAAGCTCACAAACGCATTTATGACGACCGGTCTGGATCTGGGAAATACACTGCAGCTTGTATTTGCAGTGCTGCTGTTAATCCTGGGTGTATTAGTAGCAATTCAGGGTATCAAGAAACTGCTTGAAAAAGCGGATAAGTAAAAATAATAAGTGAAAATAAAATGTAGATGAGGTCCATCGGGGACAGCCGTTACGTTTTGTATGTGTGATAGTAAAGAGAGGATGTCTGTATTCAAAAGAACAGATGTCTTCTCTTTTTCATTCTAAGCCCCTTTGTTCAATAGATGGAAATAAGTAGTCATAATTCCCCTTCTTTCCACATAAAATAAAAAAAGAAAATAGAAAAAGATCAAAAATCCATGGAAAACCTCTGTCCCAAATTACAAAAATATGATATTATTATAAGATAATGGGCGAACTTTCGAATTTATTCCGTAAATTATTCTGAATAAAGGTGGGATCTGGATGAATATCAGAGAAACGATCGAAAAATGGGAACAGGAAACCCTGAGTCCGTATGCGTCGCTGAGTGCGAATACACGGGGACGGGAGCGGAAAGAACCGCTCTGCGACATCCGGCCAGAGTATCAGCGCGATCGCGACCGTATTCTGCACAGCAAATCGTTCCGGCGTCTGAAACAGAAAACGCAGGTTTTTCTGGCGCCGGAGGGCGACCATTACCGGACGCGCCTGACGCACACGCTGGAAGTATCGCAGATAGCGCGCACGATCGCGAAAGCGCTGCGGCTGAATGAGTCTCTGGCGGAGGCGATCGCGCTGGGGCACGATCTGGGACATACGCCGTTTGGTCATTCGGGGGAGGCGGTGCTCAACCGGCTCTGCAGCGAGGGGTTCGCGCATTATCAGCAGAGTGTCCGCATTGTGGAGGTGCTGGAGCAGAAGGGGCAGGGGCTGAACCTGACCTGGGAGGTTCGCAACGGGATCCTGAACCACCGGACGAGCGGTCATCCGGCGACGCTGGAAGGGAATGTTGTGCGGCTTTCAGATAAAATTGCCTACATAAACCATGATATAGATGATGCGATCCGGGGAAAGATCATGAAGGAAGAGGATTTGCCGCGGGAGTACACGGACATTCTGGGAAACAGTGTGCATGAGCGGCTGAATATCATGATCCACGACATCATCGAGCACAGCCAGGACAAGCCGGAGGTGGCGATGTCACCGGAACGCGAGGAGGCGATGCACGGGTTGCGCCGCTGGATGTTTGACCATGTCTACCATGACGGGATTGCGAAAGCGGAGGAAGGGCGCGCACAGCAGATGATCGAGATGCTGTATGGATATTATATGGCGCATCCGGAGGAACTTCCGGAAGAATCCCACCGGATTATGGAGATAAGAAATGAGACGAAAGAGCGCGCGGTATGCGATTATATCGCGGGTATGACAGATATTTACGCGATTGACCGGTTTAAGGAATTGTTTATTCCGAAAGCCTGGAGCGTATAAGGAGGAAGAAATGTATTATCCGGAAGAGGTAATCGAGGAAGTCAGAATGCGTAGCGACATTGTGGATGTGATTTCCGGATACGTGAAGCTGCAGAAGAAGGGAAGCAACCTGTTTGGACTCTGCCCGTTTCATCATGAGAAATCGCCATCCTTTTCGGTGTCGCCGTCCAAGCAGATGTACCACTGCTTTGGCTGCGGTGTCAGCGGCAATGTGATTACGTTTGTGATGGAATATGAAAATTATTCATTCCGCGAGGCGGTTGAGATGCTGGCGGACCGTTCGGGCGTGAAACTGCCGAAGATGGAATATTCTAAAGAGGCAAAGGCGAAGGCGGACCGCAAGGCGGCGCTTCTGGAGATCAATAAGCTGGCAGCCAATTATTTTTATTACCAGCTCAAGCAGCCGCAGGGAAAGATAGGATATGATTATCTGGTAAAGCGGAAGCTGACGGATGAGACGATCCGGCGGTTCGGACTGGGATTTTCCAATAAAATCAGCGACGATCTGTATCGGTATCTGAAAAGCAAGGGCTATGAGGACGAGCTTTTAAAGGATACGGGGCTGGTAACGATTGAGGAGCGCGGCGCCAGGGACAAGTTCTGGAACCGTGTCATGTTTCCGATCATGGATGTCAACAGCCGGGTGATCGGGTTTGGCGGTCGTGTCCTCGGGGATGGAGAACCGAAATACTTAAATTCACCGGAGACGATGCTGTTTGACAAAAGCCGGAATCTATACGGACTTAATTACGCGCGTACTTCGAGAAAGAAATATATGATGCTCTGCGAGGGCTACATGGATGTGATTTCCATGCACCAGGCGGGTTATACGAACGCGGTCGCATCGCTGGGAACGGCGCTGACCGAGCAGCATGCGGCGCTTCTGAAGCGGTATACGGATCAGGTCATTCTGACCTACGACAGCGATGGCGCGGGCGTCAAAGCGGCGCTGCGGGCGATTCCGATCCTCAAGCGGGCAGGAATTTCAACCAAGGTATTGAATATGCGTCCGTATAAGGATCCAGATGAATTTATGAAAAACCTGGGAGCAGAGGAGTTTGAAAAGCGGATCGAGACGGCTAGAAACAGCTTTCTCTATGAGATCGATGTGCTGAAAGCCGGCTTTGATATGGAAGATCCGGAGCAGAAGACGGCATTTTACAATCAGACGGCGCGCAAGCTGCTTGAATTTGGCGAGGCGCTGGAGCGGGATAATTATATACAGGCGGTTTCGCGGGAATACTTTATCAATTATGAAGATCTGCGGCGGCTGGTCAACCAGCTCGGAAGCCGGTATGGCGTCGGGGAGACGGCAGCAGGCGGATATGCGGGTCGCTATGGTGATTCATATAGAACCGGAAATACGACTGGTGCGGTACAAAACAGGGAGGTAGGCGGAAGCGTCGGCAGTGCCGGGGCAATGGCGGAAAACCGCGGTGCTGGAAATGCAGAGTTTCCGGGAAATACGGGACCGGCGGTGAGACCGGTGGGCAGGAAGAAGGAGAAGGACGAGGGCATCCGCCGTTCAGAACGCCTGCTTCTTACATGGCTGATTGAAGAACCATCGCTGTATGCCCGGATCAAGGACATCATCGGACCGGAGGATTTTGTAAAACCACTTTATAAAGAAGCAGCAAAAGCTGTATTTGAGGGTCTGGAAGCTGGAAATGTCAATCCGGCGGCGATTTTGAACCGCTTTATCGACGACGAGGGCAATTATAAAGAAGTCGCGGCGCTTTTCAATGCAAGTCTGGAAGAATCCTTAAACAATGAGGAGGAGAAAAAGGCATTTGCGGAGACGGTGCGCCGGATCAAGAAGAACAGCCTCGACGATCAGATCCGGCGGGCGTCGGATTTGAATGAGCTGCAGCGGCTCATACGGGAACAGGCGGGATTGCCTTCGCTCGTAATTACGTTGGAGTGATTGCGGATTGGGAAAAATTGGGTTACTGTACACGGGTAGGCACTTTTGGAACCGAAAGTGCCGTAAGAAAACGTGGTGGCAGCAGGAATTTGCCGTATTGAAATGCGAAGCCACGGCAAATTCCGTTACTGGACACGTATGCGTGTTCAGTAACAAAATTGGAAATGGTCGGGCAGGTTCTGAGGATGGAAGGAAGGACGAACTATGGAAGAGAAAAAAGTTACATTTGAAGAAAAACTCACACAGCTTCTGGAATTGGCAAAAACAAAGAAAAATGTACTGGACAATAAAGAAATATTGAATTATTTCCATGGTGAGATACTGAGCCCGGAACAGCTCGATCAGATCTATGATTTTCTGGAAAATCATCATGTAGACGTTCTCCGGATGGATGACGATGAGGACATGGAGCCAGAACTTTTTGAAGACGGCGAGGAGGAGGAGCCGATCGACGTGGACAACCTGGATCTCAGCATCCCGGATGGCGTCAGCCTCGATGATCCAGTCCGGATGTATCTGAAAGAGATCGGAAAAGTGCCGCTGCTTTCCCCGGAAGAGGAAATTGAGCTGGCGAAGCGGATGGAGCTGGGAGATGAAAATGCCAGAAAACGTCTGGCGGAGGCGAATCTGCGCCTGGTTGTCAGCATTGCGAAGCGCTATGTCGGCAGAGGTATGCAGTTCCTTGACCTGATTCAGGAAGGAAATCTGGGTCTTATCAAGGCGGTTGAAAAATATGATTATTCAAAAGGATTTAAGTTCAGCACCTATGCAACCTGGTGGATCCGTCAGGCGATCACGCGCGCGATCGCGGATCAGGCGCGGACGATCCGGATTCCGGTTCACATGGTGGAGACGATCAACCGTCTGATCCGGACTTCCAGACAGCTTTTACAGGAACTTGGACGGGAACCTACCCCGGAGGAGATCGCGGAAAAGATGGAGATGCCGGTTGAGCGTGTGCGGGAGATCATGAAGATTTCACAGGATCCGGTTTCCTTGGAGACACCGATCGGCGAGGAGGAAGACAGTCATCTGGGCGATTTCATTCAGGACGATCATGTGCAGGTTCCGGTCGATGCGGCAACCTATACATTGCTGCATGAACAGCTCATGGAAGTGCTCGATACGCTGACCGAGCGGGAGCAGAAGGTGCTGCGTCTGCGCTTTGGCCTGGACGACGGCAGACCGCGCACGCTCGAAGAGGTAGGACGGCAGTTCAATGTCACCCGCGAGCGGATCCGCCAGATCGAGGCGAAAGCGCTGCGGAAGCTGCGCCATCCGAGCCGGAGCAAGAAATTGAAGGATTATCTGGATGAATGATCTGGAAAGAAGAAATAAAAAGTAGAACACAGGAGAATAAATCATGCGGACAGAAGTAAAACTCTCGAAGCGTCTGGAACGGATCGCTTCTTTTGTACAGCCGGGCAGCCGGGTAGCAGATATCGGCACCGATCACGGTTATGTGCCGATCTGGCTGGTGCAGAAGGGCGTGTGCCCGTCGGCATTGGCGATGGATGTGCGGAAAGGCCCGCTGGAGCGGGCGGAAGAACACGTGGAAGAGGTGGGGCTTTCCGGGAAAATTGAACTGCGACTGTCAGACGGACTGGCAAAATTGAAAGCAGGCGAGGCAGATACAGTTGTGATCGCCGGAATGGGCGGAAAACTGACCTGCCGGATTCTGGAACAGGGACGCCATGTGTGGGAGAATTGGAGCGAGGGAAAAGAACGCCTGATTCTGTCGCCACAGTCGGAGCAGGACGAAGTGCGTCATTTTCTGGAAGAACAGGGATTTTCGATTCTCCGGGAAGCGATGCTGACAGACGAGGGAAAATATTACATAGTGATAGAAGCGGCGCGAGGCACGATGCGGCCGGGGAGAGAGCAGGATTACCGTTTTGGAGCCGATTTGATCCGGAAGAAAGATCCGGTGCTGCTTGCGTATCTGGAGAAAGAAGAGAAGATGACGCGGCAGGTGCTGGCAGGGCTGACAGAAAATGATGCCCAGAACAAGAAGGAAACTTTAGAAGCCAGTGAAGCGGGAGAGACGGCGATCAGCCGCCGAGCAGCGCGCATCAACGAACTGACCGCCTATCTGGCGCTGATAGAGGAGACGAGACATGAAATGCAGTGAGATTATCAAGATCCTGGAAACACTTTCGCCGCGCAGCATGGCATGTGACTGGGACAATCCGGGGCTTTTAGCGGGGCGCAGCGGGAAGGAAGTGAAGACGATCTTTCTGGCGGTGGACGCCACCGATTCTGTGATTGAGCAGGCAGAGCAGGCGGGGGCGGATATGATTTTGACGCACCATCCGCTTATTTTCAAAGGAATCAAGCAGGTGTCCGATCAGAATTTCATCGGCAGAAGAGTCCTGCGGATGATTCAGGATGATATTTCCTACTATGCGATGCACACGAATTTCGACGCGGCGCCGGGCTGCATGGCAGATCTGGCGGCAAAGAAGCTGGGACTGACGGATTGTGAAGTTTTAGAGAAAATGGGAGAGACCGGAGACGGCACTTCCTACGGAATCGGATGCACTGGACGCTTCGAACAGCCGATGACGCTGCGGGCAGCTGCCGAGCAGGTCAAGGAGGCATTTGGCCTGCCGTATGCGGCGGTCTTCGGTGAGCTGGACGGTGAGGCAGTGATTCAGAAAGCGGCGGTCTGCCCGGGCGCAGGAGGAAGCACGATGGGAGAGGCACTGGCAGCCGGGGCGCAGGTTTATATCACAGGAGATATCAGCCACCATGAAGGAATCGACGCGGTTGCACAGGGCATGGCGGTCATCGACGCTGGACATTATGGAATTGAACACATTTTTACTGAGTTTATGGAGAAATATCTGATGGGGAAGCTGGGAGACGCCGTGAAGGTTGTGCGGGAGAAACCGGCGTTTCCAATCCAGATTGTTTAGGGAGGGGATTACATGCCGGAAGTACGGATTGAGAGTGAGATAAAAACATATCCGCAGGGAACCGCCTATGCGGAGATTGCGGAGGAATATCAGAAGAATTACGAGAATGATATTCTTCTGGTCTCGGTAAATGGACGGCTGCGGGAGCTGCATAAAACACTGCAGAAGGACTGCCAGATGGAATTTATCACAGCGGAAGATACGGCTGGCTATCTGGCATATCAGAGAAGTGCCGTCTTTCTGATGATGAAAGCCTTTCAGAATGTGGCAGGCAGGGAAAATGTGAAAAATATCACGGTCTGCTTTTCTGTTGAAAATGGCCTGTATGTGGAGGTGGAAGGCAGGGTAACACTCAGCCAGGAGCTCTTAGACCGTGTGAAAGCGGAGATGAAGCGCCTGTCTGAGCAGGATCTGCCGCTGCAGAAACGGAGTGAAAATACGGATGAGGCGATGGATCATTTCCAGGAGCAGGGCATGTATGACAAGGCGCGTTTGTTCAATTACCGGCGGGCGTCGCGGGTCAATGTTTACCGGCTTGGCGATTATGACGACTATTTCTACGGATATATGGTCATGAGCACCCGGTATCTCAAATATTTTGATTTACAGATGTACGAGGAAGGATTTATCCTGCGTCTGCCGAACAAGAAGCAGCCGAAGGCGATTCAGCCGTTCCATCCGCAGAAAAAACTGTTTGATGTCCAGCAGGAGGCGGAAAAGCTCGGTCACAAGCTCGGTGTGTTTGACGTGGGAACACTCAACGATACGATCGCGCGGGGGCGCATGAACGACCTGATCCTGATGCAGGAGGCGCTGCAGGAAAAGAAGATCGGAGATATTGCGGAGCAGATTTATGAGAGCGGACGCAAACTGATCATGATTGCAGGACCGTCCTCTTCGGGAAAAACGACCTTTTCACACCGTTTGTCGATTCAGCTCGGCGCGCTGGGAATGAAACCGCATCCGATCGCGGTGGACAATTATTTTGTCAACCGTGTGGACAGCCCGCGGGATGAAAATGGAAATTACGATTATGAGGCATTAAACTGCATCGATGTGAAACAGTTTAATGAAGATATGGAAGAACTTCTGGCGGGAAAACGCGTGGAACTGCCGGTTTACAACTTTGTCAAGGGCGAGCGCGAATATAAGGGCGATTTTTTGCAGCTTGGGGCGGAGGATATTCTGGTCATCGAGGGAATCCACTGCCTGAATGATGATTTGTCGTATTCACTGCCGCGTGATAAGAAATTTAAGATCTATATCAGTGCGCTGACCCAGTTAAATATCGACGATCACAACCGAGTTCCGACGACGGACGGACGTCTGATCCGGCGGATGGTCCGCGATGCGAGAACGCGCGGTGCGTCGGCACAGGACACGATCCGGATGTGGGATTCCGTACGCCGGGGCGAGGAGCGGAATATTTTCCCGTATCAGGAAGAGGCGGATGCGATGTTCAACTCTGCGTTTTTATATGAGCTTTCGGTGCTCAAACAGTATGCGGAGCCGATCTTATATAGTGTTCCGCGTGATTCGGCGGAGTACAACGAGGCGAAGCGGCTGCTCAAATTTCTCGATTATTTTCTGGGTGTCAGCAGCGAACAGGTGCCGCACAATTCGATTGTGCGCGAATTTATCGGCGGAAGCTGTTTTAAAGTATGATTGACTGGACAAATGCCTGAAAATATGGTAGAGTTAGGATGTTTTGAGTAAGACAGATGGTCGCGGCTGCAGAACCGAAAGGCTGCAGGTGAGGAAAGTCCGGGCTTCACAGGGCAGGATGCCAGATAACGTCTGGTGGAGGCGACTCCAAGGACAGTGCAACAGAAATGTACCGCCCGGTTTACCGGGTAAGGGTGGAAGGGCAGTGTAAGAGACTACCGCCCGGCTGGTAACAGCCGGGGCACATGTAAACCCCATCCGAAGCAAGACCGAACAGAGAGCGCAAGGCGGCCCGTCTGCTCTCGGGTAGGTTGCTTGAGCCTGCTGGCGACAGCAGGACTAGATAGATGACCATTCAACGACATAACCCGGCTTACCGTTTTGCTCAAATCATTTAAGAGGGCTGTTGCCGAATGCAGATACCAAAGAGCATCTTTATCCGGCAGCGGCTCTTTTTTCTATATTGCATACAAAAGAAAAGGGGGAAATTTTATGTTAGAAGGATTTGCATCACTCGTTGGTGTGATCAGCAATGTTATGTACAGCTATCTGTTGATTATCATGCTGCTGGCGGTCGGACTGTATTTCACACTCCGAAGCCGTTTCGTACAGCTCCGTCTGCTTCCGGAATCAATCCGGGTAGTCGGAGAAAAGACAGACAGCAACTCCGTATCCGCATTTCAGGCGCTGATGGTATCGACGGCGAGCCGCGTCGGCACAGGCAATATCGTAGGTGTAGCCAATGCGATCGCCATCGGCGGTTACGGCGCGGTGTTCTGGATGTGGCTGATCGCGATTGTGGGCGGCGCATCGGCTTTTGTTGAGAGCACGCTGGCACAGATTTATAAGAAGCGCGACGCATCCGGCGGAAGCTACGGAGGTCCGTCTTATTATATCGAGGCGGCGCTGAAGAGCCGTGCGCTGGGCGTTGTCTTCGCGATTGCCCTGATTGCTACTTATGCTGGCGGTTTTAATATGCTGGCGTCCTTTAACCTAATTGACAGCATGTCGAATTACGGCTTTTACCATCAATTTATGATGGGGGACAGGAGCCTGGTTCCGATGATCGGCGGCGCCATTCTGGCGATTCTGGTCGGCATCTGTATCATAGGCGGCGGAAAACAGATTGTCCGCATTACCGGCGTGCTGGTTCCGTTTATGGGCGTTTTCTACATCCTGATGGCGATTGCGGTCATGATCTTAAACATCGGAAGACTCCCGGAGGTATTTGTCAATATCTTCTCCAATGCCTTTGATTTCAAGGCGATCTTCGGCGGATTTGCAGGTTCTGCCATGATGCAGGGAATTAAGAGAGGTCTGTATTCCAACGAGGCGGGTGTCGGTTCTGCACCGAACGCGGCGGCAGCAGCCGATGTCAGCCATCCGGTTAAGCAGGGACTGGTACAGATGCTTTCTGTTTTCATCGATACGATCCTCATCTGTACGGCAACTGCGATGATGTGTCTCTGCACCGGCATCGTTCCGTCGGAAGAGCTGAAAGGCGCTCCGTTTGTACAGGAATCGCTGGGAACAATATTTGGTGTGATTGGACCGTACTTCATCACATTTGCACTTCTTCTCTTTGCATTCACGACGCTGCTCGGCAACCTGTTCTACTGTGAAGGATGTCTCAACTACATCGCAGGCCGCACGCTGAAAAATAAAGAAATGAATGTGTTCCGCCTGTTTGCGGTGGTAGTTGTTTTCATTGGCGCACAGCTCCAGTTCGGTCTGGTATGGGATCTCGCGGATGTCCTCATGGGTATCATGGCGATCATCAACCTGCCGGTTATCGTGATTCTGGGAAATACAGCGCTCAAATGTCTGGATGATTACCTGGTGCAGAAAAAGGAAGGCAAGAATCCGTGCTTCAAGGCTGAGAGTATCGGGCTGGAAGGTAAGACAGAGTTCTGGAATTAAGATGTTCAAGGGTAGGCACTTTTGGAATCTATAATCTGGAAAATAATAAAAAGCCATGAAATCGCTTATGATCTGTAAATCTACAGAAAAGTCGTTCATGGCTTTTTTGATATTCATTTGATATATTCAGGAGAATTTACAGCGAATACTTCTCATCACAGTACTGGCAGCGGTATACCTCTTTTTCCTCATCCGCGAGATAGAAGATATGCGGAAGCTCCTGCTCGATCGAGGTAATGCAGCGCGGGTTCTTGCAGTGGATGACATTTGTGATTTTTTTCGGCATCTTGACATCTTTTTTCTCTACGATTTTTCCATCCTTGATGATGTTGATCGTGATACGGTGATCGATGTAGCCGAGCACATCAACATTTACCAGATCAAGGCTGCCGTCGATCTTGATGATGTCCTTGCGTCCCATCTTGCTGCTGCGCGCATTTTTGATGATAGCCACCTGGCAGTCCAGCTTGTCCAGCCCCAGTTTAAAGTAAATATCCATACTGCGTCCTGCCTGGATGTGGTCCAGAACAAAACCTTCTTTTAATCCGCTGATATTTAACATGGTTTTTCCACCTCCAGTAAAGTCATGATCAGAGCCATACGGACGTATACGCCGTACTGAACCTGTTTGAAGTAAGCGGCACGCGGGTCGTTGTCCACCTCAACGGAAATCTCATTGACACGCGGAAGCGGATGGAGCACAAACATATCATCACGGGCAAGCTCCATCTTCTTTTTGTCGAGAATGTAGCAGTCTTTCATACGGATGTAATCTTCCTCGTTGAAGAAACGCTCTCTCTGGACACGTGTCATGTAGAGAATATCAAGCTCCGGCATCGCCTCATCCAGGTTTTCAACCTCTTTGTACTCGATTCCCTTTGCATTCAGTGTATCCTCAATGATATAATCCGGGACGCGCAGTTCCGGCGGGGAAATGAGGACGAAACGGATGCCTGTGTAGCGGGACAGCGCATTGATTAAGGAGTGAACCGTGCGTCCGAATTTCAAATCGCCGCACAGACCGACTGTTAAATTGTTCAGGCGTCCTTTTAAAGAACGGATCGTCATCAGATCGGTCAAGGTCTGCGTCGGATGCTGGTGACCGCCGTCGCCGGCATTGATAACCGGGATGGAAGAGTGCAGGGAAGCAACCATCGGCGCACCTTCCTTCGGATGGCGCATCGCGCAGATATCTGTGAAGCAGGAGATAACGCGGATGGTATCTGCCACACTCTCGCCCTTGGAAGCAGAGCTTGAATCGGCAGAAGCAAAGCCAAGAACCCGTCCCCCTAAGTTCAGCATAGCAGCCTCAAAACTTAAGCGTGTACGGGTGCTTGGCTCATAAAACAGAGTCGCGATTTTCTTTCCGTCGCAGACGTGTGCATATTTGGCTGGATTGGCTTCGATATCGGAAGCGAGATCCAGAAGCTGGTCGATCTCCTCAACGGAAAAATCCAGTGGATTCAGCAAATGTCTCATTTGATTCTCCTTCTCTATTCGTATTAGCATATTTTTCCCAACTATTATAAAACATTTCCAGATGGATTGCTATAGCTTTTAATGATCTGTGATATAAAAAATATGAATAGGGGGGATAGAAAATATGGACAATGTGATGACGGCTGGAAGATTACCTGCGATGAAATAGGAAATAAAAATGACTTTCCAGGGCAAAATGGATTAGCGTAAGGAACGGTCAGACAGGGTGAAAAATCTGGTAAGAAAAGCGTAAGGAACATTAAGAAAAATAAGGTAGGAGAATTGAAACAAATCCGGTATAATGTAGAAAGAAGAACTGGAATTGCAATGGTTGAAACTTGTATAAATCCAGGTTGTCAGGAATGGATTTCGATGGAATATTCAGGAGCATGAAATAAGTTAGAAAATGGAGAAGGCTGATGGAAGAGCGGAAAGTGCCGGGGAAGAATGAACTCCGGAAACGGGAACCTGTCATACAGGTAAAAAATCTATATAAAGTCTACCGCGTCGGCGAGACGAAGGTATACGCGCTGAACGGCGTTGATTTTACGATGTACCGTGGCGAATTCTGTGCGATTGTAGGTACCTCCGGTTCGGGTAAATCTACCTTATTGAATATGCTGGCGGGGCTGGAGAAGCCGACGAAGGGCGAGATTGTCATAGCCGGACAGCACATAGAAAAATTAAACGAGAACCAGCTGGTGGCATTCCGCCGGGAGCGGGTCGGATTTATCTTCCAGTCATATAACCTGCTCGGTACGATGAATGCGGTTGAAAATGTAGCGCTTCCGCTGTCCTTCCGCGGTGTGCCGCGCGTCAGGCGCCGGGAGATGGCGGAAAAATATCTGAAAATGGTCGGACTGGAAAAAGTCGGCGATCATATGCCGAACCAGATGTCCGGCGGGCAGCAGCAGCGTGTCGGCATCGCACGGGCGCTGGTGGTACATCCAGAGATCATTTTTGCAGACGAGCCGACTGGAAATCTGGATTCGCACACGACGATGGATGTGCTGAAACTGATGCAGCGGATCGTCCGGGAACAGAACCAGACGCTGGTTATGGTCACGCATGATAACCATCTGGCGGCGTATGCGGACCGGATCTTCCATATTATCGATGGTAAGATTGTGAAGATAGAGGAGAATCGGCAAATGGGTAAGGAAGATGGGAAAATAGAGGAAATTTAAGAGAGCGAAAGACGGAGCAGATATGGAATAGACAGATGAAAATAGAGTGTTGGCTGTGTCTGGAATTTAGAAGGCTAAAACACAGGAATGCTGACGATAGAATGAGAAATTGATAAAAGCAGCATTTAATGTGAGCGGATATGGAGGTATGAAAAATGAGAGGTATGAGAAAGTGGAAGAGATGGGCGGTGTTTTTGCTACTTTTTGCGGTGCTGGCGGTGGGAGGAAGCCGGACGGCGCAGGCGGAAATGTTGGATATGACAAAATATAACGATGATTTAATTACCGTCAGTAAAGTGCCGCACGGAAAGGCCGGAAATAAAATTTCGATTAAGATGACGGTTCATAATATACATGAGAAAAGGGATCAGGAATTAAAGGAAATTTGGCTGGCAAATGCGGAAGAATTTGATGATTTAATGACAGAAAATTTTGGAGAATCCGATGATGCGGATGAGAGTGATGATAGCGATGCTATCAGATGGTATTCAAAATCATTTCCGTTTGAAACGGATTCAAATTCATTTAAGCCAAAAGCTATAAATGTAAAAGCAGGTACTTCAAAAACTGTTAGTTTAAGTTATAAACTACGCAGAGATTTACCGGCCGGCTATTATCAGGCATTCTTTTTTATTGGACAAAAGGGAAAGGATAAGACCGCGGTTGGTGTCAACATCTGGGTATCCGCCTACGATGGTTCCTCCACCGAGGAAGACGACAACACGAAGCTGGATTACGATTTTTCCATCGGCGATAACCAGCAGACGCCGTATGCGGGGTACAATCAGGTCATGGATTTTGGCGTGAACCTGACCAATACGGGACTTAAAAAGGTTTACGATGTCCGCGTGGATATGCAGCTTGACGCAGATATTACGAAATTCCCGTTTGATATCAATGAGGGCAACTATAACCGTAAAATGGGGGATATGGAATCAGGGCAGATGGTGACGGTTCCGTACAGCATGATGGTGCGTGAGGACGTAAAATCGGGCTTTTTCCCGATTCACTATCTGGTTACATACCGCGAAGAAGAGGGCGGCGAGTTTTCGGAGCCGGTGGACAAGGTGTTTTACGTGCGCGTCAAGGGAAAAGATGACGATGAGCTGTCGGCGGATGCGGGCGAGCAGGATCGAACCAAGGCGCGTATCATCGTGGACAGCTTCGAGACGATCCCGGCAGAGATCTATGCCGGACAGCCATTTGAACTGCGTGTGCGGATGAAGAATGCGTCTTCGGATGTGGCAGCTTCCAATATTATGTTTACATTTGCTTCGGAAGAAGTTGAAAATACGCCGATCTTTACATCCGAGAGCGGTTCCACCTCCGTAGTTGTCAATAACATGGCGCCGGGGGCGACGGCGGATCTCTCGATGGTGTTCAAGGCGGCGCCGACGGCGGAGCAGAAATCATACCGCATGACGATTCAGGAGCAGTACGACAGCCCGGAATTTAAAAATGCCAAGGAAGAGGTCAAGATTGCACTTCCGGTCAAGCAGGAGCCGCGTCTGAACACCAGTACGATCGATGTGATGCCGGATGCGGTTGAGGTTGGTTCTGAGACGAATGTCATGTTTGGCATCAACAACACCGGAAAAGTAATTCTTTACAATGTTATGGCGCGTTTTGAGGCAGATTCTATCCAACCAGCTGACGCTTATGTGGGAAATATCAAGCCGGGCGAAACCGGCAATGTCGATACGATGCTGACCGCGATTGCGCCGACAACCGATGATGGAAAAGTGAAGATTATCATTTCCTATGAGGATGAAAATGGAGTCGTTTCAGAGACTGAAAAAGAAATGCTTCTGAACGTGAGTGAGGCGTTTTCCGATGACGGGATGGACGGCATGGATGGAATGGACAACGGCATGGATGCAGATGCCGATGCGGCGCAAGCGGGCGGCGCTGGGCGGATCGCTCCGATGCTTGTGATCGCTGCGCTGGTGGGCGCAGGTGTCGGTGTAGTTGTCTGGAAGAGGAAAAAGAAGAAAATAGCAGGAGAAAAGGCGCTTGAAGACGAATTAGAAGAGGAACTGGATAATGAGCTGGGCGAGCCGGAAATGACGACAGCAGATGTATCGGAAGACGAAACAAAGGACGTTGAAAAAGAACAAAACGATCATCTGAAAAGAAAGAAAAAATAGAAAGGACCGGTGAAAATGAGATTCAGTGATCTGCTGACGATGAGCGTCAACAACCTGTTTCGCAGAAAGCTTCGTACCTTTCTGACGGTTCTGGGAGTCGTGATTGGTACGGCATCGATCGTTGTCATGGTTTCCATCGGAATAGGACTGAAAGAATTTACCATCAAACAGTATTCTTCCTATGGAAGCCTGACCGCGATTCAGGTATATAATTATAACAATGGAAATTCCAGTGACAAGAAAAATCCGGAAGACAGCTTCATGACGGATGAGACGATGAAGACATTTGAAAAGATTCCGCATGTGACAAGTGCTTATCCGGATCTGAACCTGAATGTGATTATGCGTCAGGGTGCCTACGAGGGAAACGTGCAGCTGCATGGGATCCCTTTGGGAGCGATGAAGAATATCAAGCTGGGAGAAGGAAGCCTGCCGACAACTGAAACGAAGGACATGGAGATGGTAGTCGGAAATATGGTCGCACAGAATTTTAGCAATGCCAAGACAGGAAAAGGTTACTGGGACACCGGGGAGATGCCGGACATCGATTTTATCAACAAACCGATGTTTACGATCTTTGACACGGATGCGTACTATCAGTCCAAGGGAAATTCCAGCGGCGAGGATGGCAGCCAGAAAGTAGCGGCGCCAAAGAAATATATGATGAAAACGGCTGGAATGGTAGCGGGTGGACCGGAAGACTGGAGTGATTACAGCTACGGCGTCTACGTGGATCTGAATAAGCTCAAGACACAGCTGAAACAGATATTTAAGAAAAAGCCGATTCCGGGACAGCCGACCAACAAAAAAGGAAAACCTTACAATTATTTTGTCTATGAAGAAGCGACGGTAAATGTGGACGACATGGATCATGTAATAGAGGTACAGAAAGCCATCAGCAACATGGGCTATGAGGCAAACAGCCAGATGGAATGGCTGGAACAGTCCAAACAGCAGTCCAACATGATCCAGGCAGCTCTCGGCGGCATCGGCGCCGTTTCTCTGCTGGTAGCTGCGATCGGCATTGCCAACACGATGATGATGTCCATCTATGAGCGGACGAAGGAGATTGGCGTGCTGAAAGTGCTGGGATGTTCCCTTGCGACCATCCGAAATATGTTTCTGATTGAGGCAGGTTTTATCGGTTTCATGGGAGGACTTATCGGACTGACGCTGAGTTTTATGGTTTCCGTGCTGATCAACCAGTTTCTGGCAGCGACTTTTTTATATGGAATGGATGGAAAACTGTCCGTGATCCCGATCTGGCTGGCAGTTCCATCGGTAGGATTTGCCATCATCATCGGCATGGCAGCCGGATTCTTCCCGGCGATGCGCGCGATGAAGCTGAGTCCGTTGGCGGCGATACGGAATGAGTGATACTTTTGCTCATGCGATAAAATAGGCAGATGCCAGTTTTCCTCCTTGCAAATCCCCCCAACTTGTTATATACTTAAATATACTATGTTATTATAGTAATGAAAGAACGAAAAAAGGAAGGAATTACCGATGACACTGTTAGAAAATTGGCGCAATCTGGCATATGGTGACGGGCTGGATGATAAAAAGAAAGAGGAACTCTGGTCTGGATATTTTACGATTGAGAAAGGCATTTACGAGCAGATTCTTGCAAACCCGACTGAGGTTGTAGAAGGTACCGTTAAGGAACTGGCTGAGAAGTATGATACCGAAGTTATGATCATGACCGGTTTCCTGGATGGAATCAATGAGAGCTTAAAGGGCTATGAGAACCCGATCGAGACCATGGATGAGGATACCAAGGTTAAGATTGAGATCGACCCGGAGAAGTTATATTACAACATGGTAGAGGCAAAGGCTACCTGGCTGTATGAGCTTCCGCAGTGGGATGCAATCCTGACTGAGGAGAGAAGAACAGAGCTGTACCGCGAGCAGAAGGCATCTGGCACAGTCCGCAATACACATAAGATTTACCCGAACGATCCGTGTCCATGCGGAAGCGGTAAGAAATATAAGAAGTGCTGCGGAAAGAATAAATAATAGATTTATGAATCAGAGAAGCACATCCGGAACACAGAGAGAACCGGATGTGCTTTTTTTTATGGAAATATAGGACGTGCTCTTGTATAATAGATATAGAGAAAAGACAGCAGACGAATGATGGCAGGAGGCATGATAAAAGAATGGCAGGTACAAAGCAGTGGAGGGCGGCAGATGGGAGACTGCAGCCGGGATTTCAGACAGCAGGTTTTACATTGAAACAGGTGGGAAAACTGCAGGCGCTGGGAGCGCAGACACTGTATTTTGAACATGAGAAAAGCGGGGCGTCCCTGTTTTATATCAGAAATAAAGATACAAACCGGGGATTCTCGATTTCCTATCGGACACCGCATCTGGATGAGACGGACACGAATCATGTGTTTGAGCATTCGGTACTTGCTTCCTCTGATAAATATCCGAGTAAGGATATTTTTTTTGATCTTTGCAGCAAGACATACCACACATTTGTAAATGCATTTACCTATATACCATTTACGGCATATCCGGTGTGCAGCCAGAGCGAGGAACAGCTGCTTAAGATGGCAGATGTGTATTTAAGCTGCATGAAAGCGCCGGGAATCCGGCGGGAACGCCGCTTTTTTGACCGTGAAGCGGTCCGCTATGAGCTGCGCGACCGCGAAAGCCCGATTACGCTGGCAGGAACGGTGTACAGCGAGGATTTCGGCATGCTGAATGATACAGATAATGAGGCACTGCGGAATGTTTTGCGGGCGCTGTATCCGGGGGAGACGGCGGCAAATGCGAATGGACAGGCGCACCGTTTTTATAAGGATCTGACGTATGAACATACGATGGAGATGTATGATCGATTTTATCGGTTCGATAATGCTCTGATTTTGTTGTATGGGGATCTGGACTGGAAACGGTTTCTGGCATTCCTGGATAAAGAGTATCTGTGTGATGCAGAGAAAAGCTATGGAAAAGAAGACGGATGGAGTTTCCAGTCAGGCAGCGGGCGACAGGAAAAACAGGAAATGCAGAATATAGGGATGAGTGCGTTTTACAGCCCCGAGCCAGATGGTTTGGAAAATGGGGGAGAATCATTCTTCCGTCAGGCAACCGTTCCCAGTCCTGCTTACCGGGGAGACGCATCGGAGAATGCGGCGGTGGTATCGTATGCGATGGATCTGAGCGGCATTTCATGGGAAAAGCTGATCCAGTACAGCATCATTGCGGGAATGATGAATGTGGATGGATCGGTTTTCAGGGAAAAGCTGCGGACGGCGGGCATCCATTGTGATGCGAGTGCATCGGTGATGATGGAGGCAGAAAAGCCATTTTTTGTTTTCGAAATGACAGACAGCAGTCCGAAGGATGCAGAACGGTTCCGGCAGGTGTCGGATGAGACATTATGCGAGATGCAGGAGCGCGGGATCGACCCGTCAGTGGTGGAGACGGCGCTCAAGGCGCGGGCGATACATGATTATACGGCAGGCGAAGATACGGATGTATTTGCGGATTCGATCGTGCCGGAAGTCAGCCTGAAATGGGCATTGACGGGCGATGCGGATGTGTATGCGGATGAGGCGGCAGCCTATGATTCTCTGGATGCAGGGACGGCACAGGCGGAGATTCGCCGGTTTGCGGCAGAGCTTGGCGCGGCGAAGCGGCGGGTTCTTGTCACGACGATTCCGACGCCGGGGATGGCAGAGGCGATGGAGCAGGAGCGCGACGCGTATCTGGCGCAGATGAAGGCGGAGATGAGCGAGGCAGAGCTGGATGCGCTGATTGCGAAGACCCTGGATTTTGATGCGTGGAATGCGTCGGAGTGTTCGAATGCGGATTTTATGATCCGGGTCGATGAGCTTCCGCCGCCGGAAGAGACGCCGGAATATCAGATATATGAGATAAATGGGATTTCGGTCTATGAATCGCCGTCGGATCTGGAAGCGATCAGCTATAACCGTTTATACCTGGATTTGAGCGGCGTGCCGGAAGAGGACCGTTTTTACATTCCTTTATATACAATGTTTGTTTCAGAGCTTGAAAATGCCCGGTATGGCAGAATGGAAAAGGAAAATCAGATTGAGCGCTATCTGCATGATTTTTCCATGAATGAGGGACATCCGGAGGTTCGGGCGGGACGAAACAGCCATCCGACGCTGGCGGTCAGCTGGTATGGGATGGCGGAGGATTATGAAGAGAGCCTGTATGTCCTGTTGGAACTATTATCACATCCACTCTGGAGAGATAAGAATGCGGTTCTTCAGGCACTGGATGAGACGATTCCGTCCTGTGATGAGTCGCGCAGTGATGCGTATTCGCTGGCGGTGCGTCTGGCGGCATCTGGCTATAGCATCAATACGCGGTATCAGGAATATGTCGGCGGACAGGCGTTTTATGAGTTTTTGAAAAAACTGCGCGGGCGACTGGAACAGGAGGATGCAGCGATCTTCCAGCTGGCAGAGAAGATGGAGGAGGTGCGCGACCGCATCCTGCATGGAACAGCGGTGACGATCCTTCATGTTGCACCGAGGGAAAATCTGGAATGGATGCGGAACTGTGCAGGGCGGATTCTGGGAAATCTGCGGGGAGAACAGATGCCAGACCATGAGAATAAAACGGAAAACAGAGGGGAAAATGCTGGGTATACTTTCCCGGTTCCGGCGCGCAGGGAGGCGGTAATTGTGGAGAGCTCCAGCCAGTATACCGTCTTTTCGGCAGAGCTGAGCGCTGTAGATGGATTTTCCGGGCGGATTCTTCCGTATGTAAATGCGCTGGATGACCGGTATTTTGTGCCGCAGCTCCGTTTTCAAGGCGGCGCATACAGCGCGTCGTTTGCATTTACGCCGACGATGGACCGGATCGTGGCGAGTACATACCGGGATCCGAAGGTCAGTGAGACGATCGAGGCGATCCGGGCGGCAGCGGGTGTATTGGAAAAACTGCAGCTTTCGGAGGCAGATCGGAATGGCTATATTTTAAGCAGTTACGGCAATGCGACGGCGCCGTGCGGATGCCTAGGACGGCGGATGGCAGCGATGCAGTATGCGTACAATGGCCTGGATATTGTACAGATCCGTCGTTGGACAGAGGAGATCCGTGAGACGACCGCAGAGGATCAGAAAGAGGCGGCGCGGATCATCCGGCGGCTTCTGGAAGAAGCGTGGATTGTGACGACTGGAAATCAGACGGCGATCGAGATGGATCGGGACTGCTTTGACCGGATCCGGGATTTCCGCAGTAAAATGGCTGAATAACCAGATCCATATTTATAGGGAGGTAGAGAGAATGCGTACAAAGCGATTGGGAGACATGCTTTTGGAGCTGGGACTGATCACAGAAGGGCAGCTTAAAGAGGCGCTTGACTATCAGGCGAAGGAGAAAGAACGTCTGGGAACAACGCTGGTCAAGCATCATTATATCACGGAAGGTCAGCTGATCGATGCGCTTCGCATGCAGCTGGGCATTGACTATATTGATTTGACGCGGGTCGATATCAGCCCGGAACTGTCGCGTTTTGTGCCGAAAAACCTGGCAAAGAAAATGACGATCGTACCGGTGCGTATTTCCAAAGACCAGCTTTATCTGGCAATGGCGGATCCGCTGAACTTCATGGCGATTGAGGAAGCACAGCATACTTCCAAAAAGAGAATTGTGCCGATGATCGCCTCTGAACCGGCAGTGAAGCGTGCGATCAATATTTTGTATGGCAACGAGGGAGCGGCAGAAGCGATGGCGCAGATGCAGGCAGAGACGGCAGCGGCACAAGAGGTGCGTCAGGGGCAGGGGCAGATGGCGGAAAGAGAAAGACAGGAAAATGTGACACCGATGATCCGCCTGGTCAATTCGATTATTGAGCGTGCCATTTCGGAAAATGCTTCGGATATCCATTTTGAGCCGACGGAGGAGGAGATGGTCGTCAGGATGCGTATCGACGGGCAGCTTCATCGGATCATGACGATCCCGTCGGAACTCAAGGATTCGGTCATTTCGAGGCTTAAAATCATGTCCCAGCTCGATATCGTCGAAAAAAGAATTCCGCAGGATGGTCGTGCGGTGATGCATTTAAGAGGAAAAGATATTGATATGCGTATATCCACCCTTCCGACCCTGTATGGAGAAAAAGTGGTTATCCGTATTCTGAAACGAAATGAGGAGACGCTGAACCGCCGCGGTATCGGTATTCCGGCAGTGGAGGATGCAAAGATTGATACACTTTTAGGGCTTACTTCCGGAGTTATCATGATTGTAGGACCGACTGGTTCAGGTAAATCTTCGACGATGTATACGCTGATCCGCGAACTTCTTTCGGATCGGACCAACCTGATTACATTGGAGGATCCGGTGGAATACCATATCAAAGGCGCGACACAGGTGCAGATCAATGAAAAAGTGGGGCTGACTTTTGCATCGGGTCTGCGCTCAGTTCTGCGTCAGGATCCGGATATCATCTGCGTCGGCGAGATCCGTGACGGTGAGACGGCAGAGATCGCGATGCGTGCGGCAATGACGGGACATCTCGTTATCACCACGATTCATACGGAAGATGCGATCTCGGCGATTGACCGTCTGCGAGATATGGGCGTGGCGCCATACCTGATTGCGGCGGGACTGCGAGGCGTTATTTCCCAGCGGCTGCTGAGGAAAATCTGTCCGAACTGCAAAACCCAGATTCAGCCGCCGAAAAAAGCGCTTGAGATGGCAGGAATCCCGGAGAACCCTGGAAAATTATACTGGCAGGGAGCCGGATGCGATCAGTGCTTCCATTCGGGATACCGGGGCAGAATCGGTGTGTTTGAGGTAATGCTGATTCAGGAGGAGCTGCGCCGGTGCATTCTGGAAGGAGCTGACCGGACACGTTTCTTAGAGGCAGCCAGAAGAGCGAGCCAGTATGTTCCGATGCTGGAACACGCGCAGAAGCTGGTAGAAGAGGGTGTTTCGACGGTGGACGAGGTGATCCGGACGCTGCTGGCGCTGTAAATGGTGCAGAAAGAGAAGAGGAGACAGATGGTATGTATGGAATCGAGGAATTAATCGCGCTGGCAGCTGAAAAAAGGGCATCGGATGTGCATCTGATTGCAGGGCTGCCGCCAAAATGCAGAATTGACGGCAGAATCGAGACGCTGACGGATGGCGGGCTGACGCGTGAGGATTGTGAGGAATATGGACGCCAGCTGGCAGGCAATGCGGCAGATCAGATCGAGGCGATCGGACAGCTGGATTTTAGTGCTTCGTTTGCGGGACGGCGTCTCCGTGTGAATCTGTTCCGGCAGCAGGGCGCGCTCTCTGCGGCGATCCGTCTTCTGGGCAGTACGATTCCGAACCTGTCGGAGCTGGGGCTTCCGGAAGCAGTGAATCAGTTTTCAAGCTGGAATAAAGGCATTATTCTGGTAACCGGCGAGACGGGAAGCGGCAAGTCAACGACGCTGGCGGCAATTTTAAATGAGATCAACCAGAATCGTCCGCTCCATATGATTACGCTGGAAGACCCGATCGAGTATGTCTATGAACCGGCGCAGGCGATCATCAACCAGCGCGAGGTGGGCGTGGACGTAGAGAGCTATGATAAGGGGCTTTATGCGGCGCTCCGTGAGGACCCGGATGTCATTCTGATTGGAGAAATGCGTGATCCGGCGACGATCGAAACGGCGCTGATGGCGGCGGAGACGGGACATCTTGTTTTTTCCACTATTCATACCAATTCGGCAATCGACAGCATTGACCGGATTGTGGGTGTTTTTCCAGAGGATAAACAGCCGCAGATCCGGATGCAGCTCTCGATGACGCTGCGGGCGGTGCTGTCACAGCAGCTGGTGCCGAGGGCGGGTGGCCAGGGCAGGGCGGCAGCTTGTGAGCTTATGATGCTCACGCCGGCGATCCGGAATCTGATCCGCGATGGAAAAACACCGCAGATGCAGAGCTATCTGCTTTCTAGTGCAAAAGAGGGCTCTATTACGATGGATAATTTTCTGATTCGTATGGCGAAAGAGGGCGTGATCACACCGCAGACGGCAGTCGATGCGTCCCAGAACCCGCAGGAACTGAGAGAGAAACTGGCGGCGGTGCAGTATTAATAATATGGTAAAAACGGGTGAATGAATCCTGCGAGGAATGCAGATTACTAGAAAACATAAAAATGTATGTTTGTGTAAATACTGAGATTGTAGCGAAAGTTTGAACAGTATATTTTTGACAATGTTTTTATGTTTCAGGAGGAATTTTATGCAGGCAGGTAAATCAAGCATCCAGTTTGAGCATCCGCCCATCATCACATCGGCGGCATCGATCGTGGGGCAGACGGAAGGAGAGGGACCGCTGGCAAGTTTTTTTGACCGGGTGGAGCCGGATCCGATGTTTGGGAAAAAGTCGTGGGAGGAGGCGGAGAGTGAATTGCAGCGCCAGACGGTGCAGAAATGTCTGGATAAGGCGGGCAGACAGGCAGCGGATGTGAATTGCCTGTTTGCGGGAGACCTGTTGGGACAGATTGTGGCGACCTCGTTTGGTGTGGAGTCGTTTGATATCCCGTTTTTCGGGCTTTACGGTGCCTGCTCGACGATGGGGGAGGCGATGATTCTGGGGGCGATGGCAGCAGGGGCTGGCTATGCGGATCGGGTTCTGGCGCTGGCGTCGAGCCATTTTGCATCGGCAGAACGGCAGTTCCGGTTTCCGCTGGCGTATGGGAATCAGAGACCGCAGTCCACAACCTGGACGGTGACCGGGTGCGGGTGTGTGATGATCGAGGAAAATGAGAAAAATGAAGGGAAAGATGGGCGCAGAGCGAAAGAAAATGCGTCAGAATCACTGAAAAATGCCGGACAGGAAAAATTGCATCCCAAATTTCAACCTTGTATCCCAGCTGCCACCCCCGGAAAGATCGTCGATATGCAGATGCGCGATTCCATGAACATGGGGGCGGCAATGGCGGTGGCGGCGGTAGACACAATCTTGCAGAATTTCCGTGATTTTAACCGGAAACCATCTGACTATGATCGGATCATCACTGGCGATCTGGGAATGGTGGGGAAGGAAATCCTGCTTGATTTTATGCGCGAGGCAGGACAGGATATTTCCGGCATCCATATGGACTGCGGGATCGAAATGTTTGACCCGAAGACGCAGGATACCCATTCGGGCGGGAGCGGCTGCGGTTGCTCGGCGGCGGTGCTGTGCGGCTATATTCTTCCGAAAATACAGGCGGGTGAGTGGAAACGCGTCCTGTTTGTGCCGACCGGGGCGCTGCTGTCCCAGATCAGCTTTAATGAGGGGCAGAATGTGCCGGGGATTGCCCATGGAGTGGTGCTTGAGGGAAAAGAATCGTTCGGTGAATGATAGGTATTTGCAAGAAACTTTAGAGAGGGAGCAGAAAAATGGACTATATCAAAGCATTTGTGAGCGGCGGACTTCTCTGTGCCGCCGTGCAGATTCTGATGGATAAAACGAAACTCATGCCGGGGCGGATTATGGTGCTTTTGGTGGTATGTGGCTCGATTCTTGGTGCGATCGGTTTGTACGAACCGTATGCCAAATGGGCGGGTTCCGGGGCAACGGTGCCGCTGCTGGGGTTTGGAAACACGCTCTGGAAGGGCGTGCGGGATGGAATTGACAAGGATGGGGTTCTGGGGCTGTTCACCGGTGGATTCACGGCGGGTGCGGCGGGGATTTCCGGGGCGTTGATCTTCGGCTATCTGTCGTCGCTGATTTGCAAACCCAAGATGAAGGATTAGAGAGAAGACGAAAGAAAAGTAAAAGAAAGCAAAAGAAAATCAGTTGAGAAAATTAAAAGCTGCTGTAAAAGAGGCATATGAATGTCACTTTTTACAGCAGCTTTTTGCAGATATATTATTTTGCTGTTAATGCTCCGGATTCGCCGGGACAATCGGAATATTATTTCCATTCCGTCCACTTCCCGCCATCGGGCGTGGAACCGCAGAGTGGATCGGAGCCGATAGATTATCTGAATCGGGGCTGTAGCCCGGAGCTGAGAAATCGGCGCTCTCAGAAGGATGGATGATCGTGGACGAACCATTGTGAATCTTGCACTCGCCCGGCATGGAGAAGCGGGAATCGTCCGTTTCTCCGCCGTCTTCCGGAACGACCATAACTGTCTTGGAAATCTGCTGGTTCGTCGGGCAGAAGGCAGTCGAGATGCCGCCGGAGGCGGAGCAGATCGTCACGCGGGTGTGGTGATCGCAGGTCTCGGCCGGAACCGTGCCCTTCGCGAAATATTCAGTGTAGACGGCCGTTCCGCGCGGGTCACTGCTGCAGACGCCGGAAACCGGAAGCTTGCCGGATTTGCGGCATACGTCAGCAGTTTCAATGCTGTCCGGAACCGTAAATCCGGGGTCGCTTAAGCTCTCATGGACACGTGTCATGATATTTCGCCAGATGCGCTTGTGGTAACTGGTACCGCCGTTTGAAACGGTGCCGCCTTTTAATGGCTGGTTATTGTCGCACCCGCCCCAGATACCGGCAGTGTAGTACGGCGTAAAGCCTACAAACCAGACGTCGACGTTGCTGGTGGTCGTACCGCTCTTTCCGGCGCAGCTCATATTGGGAATCGCCGCTGTCGTACCGGTCGATTTAACCCCGGAACCGGAACGCGTATACATTGTATTGCTCTGCATAACATCCTGCATCGCGCTGGTTAAAAGATAGGCGGTAGAGTCTTTGAGCGCCTGCCGCGTCTCCGGTTCATTGTCGATCAGTATCTTTCCGTTGCGATCCAGGATCTTAGTAAAGAAGACAGGCTTCGTGTAGGTGCCGCCGTTGGCGATCGCCGCAAATGCATTTGTCAGTTCCAGGTTGCTGACGCCCTTTGTCAGACCGCCGAGTGCTGTCGAGAGAGTCTGATCCTGGCTTACGAGGGAAGTGATTCCCAGCCGTTCGGCATATTCGACACCGAGCTGCGGCGTTACCGTGTCCGCCATGCAGCGCAGGGCGACGATGTTCATGGAATAGGTAATGCCGTCGCGGATCGTGTGATAGCCCTTGTAATCGCTGCCCCACCAGTTTCGGAACTCTTTTTCACCGGAAGAGTATGGCCCGTCATAGTAAACAGTTGATAGGGTCGCGCCGCAGGCATCCAATGCCGGGGCAAAGGAGGAAATGACCTTGAAGGTCGATCCTGGCTGCCGCAGGGAGTCGGTCGCACGGTTTAAGGTGCGGTTTGCTGTCTTCTGTCCGCGTCCGCCGTTGATTGCCTTGACATAGCCGGTGGACTGTTCGATCAGGACGAACGAGGTCTGCGGCTCTAAAATCATGGTAACTGATTCACCGAGAACGGTGCTTCCGTCCTGCGTGAGGGCGGTGCGGTATTCATCGATCGCCGTCTGCGCCTCTTCCTCGGAATTAAACAGCCCGTCAAAACCGCTTTGTCCCTTGACCTGCTGGATCCATGTTTTCAGAGTTTCCTGTGAATAATGCTGCGTTTCCCCGTCTGGATGGGTCAGGGAAAGGCGGTATTCAACCGAATAGCGAGCCGCGTCATAGTTGGCAGGATTGTTGACTTCCTCATCGACGATCGCCTGAATCTGCGGATCCTGCGGGGTGTAAATCTGCAGTCCGCCGCTGAACAGAAGATTGGACGCCTGCGTGTCAGTATAGCCGAGCTGCTCTTTGAGTGCTTCGGTGACCTGGCTGATCAGCTCGTCCGTGTAATAGGAGTACGGTGTCTCATTTTCCTTGAGCGCCGTGTCGACATTCTGGATACGGGCGTAGACGTCGTCTGCCAGCGCTTCCTCCTGTTCTTCTTTTGTGATATAGCCCTGCTCATACATTGCCTGCAAAATGACCTTGCGCCGGGCGGCATTTGCCTCCGCGCCGCTGATCGGATTCAGCTTTGACGGATTCTGTGTGATACCGGCGATGACCGCGCACTCAGAAAGAGTCAGATCGGAGACGTTCTTATTAAAATAGCGCAGCGCTGCTGCTTTGACGCCCAGCGTATTGCTGCCGAGGTTGATCGTATTTAAATAGTTCGTTAAAATGACCTTCCGATCGACGTTTTTTGTCAGCTGCAGCGCCAGATATTGTTCCTGGATTTTTCGCTCGATTTTGGAACCCTTGCTTGTCTCCATACCGCCGTTGAAAACGGTATTTTTGATGAGCTGCTGGGTCAGGGTGCTGGCGCCGCCCTTATAATTATTTGTCAGGACGCCGACCACGGCGCGTGAAATGGAGCGCAGATCGATACCGCTGTGCTGCCAGAAACGCGAGTCTTCGATGGAGACGAACGCGTCAATTAGATCCTGAGGAAAATCCTCGTAGGATGCTTCGATTCGGTTCGAGTTGGAACCGACCAGCGTGTCAGTCACTTCCCCGGCGCTATTATATATAGTAGAAAAATATCCGCTTGGGGTGAAGCTGTCCGGGTTGAAGTCTGGCGAACTGTCCAGAATGCCTTTAAACATGCCGATAAAGGTGCTGGCACCCGTCACGCAGAGAAACAGAACAAGAACAAAGGCAGTCTTGAAGAAGGTCAGAAACAGCCGGTTGGCGTATTTCTTCTTCCGGGAATTGGCTGCCCGGATCCGTTTCTTGGTTGCTTTTACACCGTAATTCATGAGAACCTCCTTTGGGTTCGTAGTGGTTCATTCTATTAATAAATACAGTATTTCCAATTATATCAAAATTCATGGGATAAATAAATACTATTGTCATGAAGTTTTTTTTACGGTATCATAAAAGATAAGGTTTGTTACTGGGCACGTATGCGTGAACAGTAACTAAGGTTTACAAGCGGTTAAAGAAGTGAAAAAACATCCGTTTTAAGGATGCGTAGTTCATAGATGGAGGAAAAGATGAAAGAGCGCTATAAAATCGTCTATCAGGGCGGCGAGGGCGAGATTGTGGAGAAGAAGTCCCGCTTTATCGCGGAGATCCGCCCGGTGGAATCGGAAGAAGAGGCGACGGCATTTATTGCGGAAGTCAAGAAGAAATATTGGGATGCGAGACATCATTGTTCGGCATTTACAATCGGAGAAAATAACGAGGTGGCGCGTTGCAGCGACGATGGCGAACCGGCGCAGACGGCGGGACGCCCGATGCTGGATGTGCTGCTGGGACGTGAGCTTCACAACGTCTGTGCGGTCGTGACCCGGTACTTTGGCGGGACACTTTTAGGAACCGGCGGACTGGTGCGGGCATACGGCGGCGCGGTCCAGGAAGGTCTTAAATACTGTGTGGTTCTGGAAAAATGCCTGGCTCGCAAATGGAAGATCGGGACAGACTACAGCGGGCTTGGAAAGGTGCAGTACATTTTGGCAGAAGCAGAGCTGCCGATTCTGGACAGCGAGTACGGCGAGGGCGTGGATCTGACGATCCTGGTGCCGTTTGACCAGGCGGGAGCAGCGGAGAAGAAGCTCATAGAGGGCACAAATGGAAGATGCCGGATCGAAAAACTGGATGAAGTTTATTTTGGCATGGATGACGGAAAAATCATTTTATTGTAAAAAAAGATTGAATAATGGATAAAAAAATGCTAAAATAACAAGCTGTATTATTTTGTGGGCGGATCCTTTGCCAAAGACGAAACGGCAGGATGCCTGTCTGTGACAGAAAATAATTATTAATTAGTACATGTAATGAATCATCATAAGAAAAGAGAGTAAGCAGATATGAAAATGAAACGGGAAGATGTCAGAAACGTTGCAATTATCGCTCACGTTGACCACGGTAAAACGACGCTGGTAGACCAGCTGCTCCGCCAGAGCGGTGTATTCCGTGCCAATCAGGAAGTAGTCGATCGTGTCATGGACTCTAACGATATTGAGCGTGAGAGAGGTATCACGATTCTGTCCAAGAATACGGCTGTTAATTACAACGGCACCAAGATCAACATTATCGATACACCAGGACATGCGGACTTCGGCGGCGAGGTAGAGCGTGTTCTTAAGATGGTAAACGGCGTTATCCTTCTGGTGGACGCATACGAGGGCGCGATGCCGCAGACCAAATTCGTTCTGCGTAAAGCACTGGAACTGGATCTGCCGGTTATCGTATGTATCAATAAGATTGACCGTCCGGAAGCACGTCCGGAGGAGGTTGTGGACGAGGTTCTCGAACTTCTGATGGATCTGGATGCATCCGACGAGCAGCTTGACTGTCCATTCTTATATGCATCTGCGCGTTCTGGATATGCAAAGAAGAACCTGGACGATCCGAATGTGGATATGAAGCCGCTGTTCCAGACCATTCTGGATTACATCCCGGCGCCGGAGGGAGATCCGGATGCAGAAACACAGGTTCTGATCAGCACGATTGATTACAACGAGTATGTAGGACGTATCGGCGTTGGTAAGATCGACAACGGCTACCTGAAAGTAAATCAGGACTGCGTCATCGTCAACCATCATGAGCCGGACAAGTTCCGCAAAGTTAAGATCGGTAAGCTCTATGAGTTTGAAGGTCTGAATAAAGTAGAAGTACAGGAAGCAAAGATCGGTTCGATCGTAGCGATTTCCGGTATCGCAGATATCCACATCGGTGATACCCTGTGTTCACCGGAGAAACCGGAGGCAATTCCGTTCCAGAAGATTTCTGAGCCGACCATTTCCATGGATTTCATGGTAAACGATAGCCCGCTGGCAGGTCAGGAAGGTAAATTCATCACTTCCCGCCACATCCGCGAGCGTCTGATGCGGGAGCTGAATACCGATGTCAGCCTGCGTGTAGAGGAGACAGACTCCGCTGACTGCTTCAAGGTATCTGGCCGTGGCGAGCTGCATCTGTCCGTCCTGATTGAGAATATGCGCCGCGAGGGCTTTGAGTTCGCAGTCAGCAAGGCGGAGGTACTCTACAAATATGACGAGAGAAACCGCAAATTAGAGCCGATGGAGATCGCTTACGTCGACGTACCGGATGACTTTACCGGTGCTGTTATCCAGAAGCTGACCAGCCGTAAAGGCGAGCTGCAGGGCATGAGCCCGATCGGCGGCGGATACACAAGACTGGAGTTCTCGATTCCGTCCAGAGGTCTCATCGGCTACCGCGGCGAGTTCATGACCGATACAAAGGGAAATGGTATCTTAAACACCAGCTTTGACGGCTATGCACCGTTCAAGGGCGAATTAAGTTACCGCAAACAGGGATCCCTGATTGCATTTGAGGCAGGCGAGTCCATCACCTACGGTCTGTTCAATGCCCAGGAGCGCGGAACCCTGTTCATCGGACCGGGCGTTAAAGTTTACTCCGGCATGATTGTCGGACAGAGCGCAAAACCGGAAGACATCGAGTTAAACGTCTGCAAAACCAAAAAGCTGACAAACACCCGTTCTTCCAGCGCCGATGAAGCCCTCCGCCTTGTTCCGCCGAAAATCATGAGCCTGGAGCAGTGCCTCGACTACATCGATACCGATGAACTTCTCGAGATCACCCCGACCAGCTTACGAATCCGTAAAAAGATTCTTGATCCGACTCTGAGAAAGAGAGCGATGATCAGCCGTAAAAATAGCTAAATAATCGTAAAGTGGGAGCAGCCGCGCAAGCCAGCTGCTCCTTTTCGTATATTCAAGCGAGAGATATCCAGGAAACGACGTGCCCCGCCGTTTCCGTCCCTCTGCCGCTCCCATTCCCTCTGCCGCTCCCATTCCCTCTGTCGATTCATGTCCCCCACCCTGTCGAAATTTCCCCCTCACTTCTTCTTCTAAAACGGTCATTCCCCTCATACATATATACAGTAAGAAGCAGGACTCCAAGAACCTGCCGTGAAAAACTGCAAAAAAGAAGAGGAGAGAGATACTATGTCGGAAAAAATGATTGAAAACAACAAGGTTAGCGTGATTGGTGAGGTCGTATCGGAATTTACATTCAGCCACGAAGTATTCGGGGAAGGATTTTATATCGCAGACCTGGCAGTCAGCCGTCTGAGCGATCAGGTGGACGTGATTCCACTCATGATTTCAGAACGGCTTCTGGATGTATCGAAAGACTACCGCGGAATGACGATGGAGGCGATCGGTCAGTTCCGTTCCTACAACCGTCATGAGGGCGCGAAAAACCGTCTGGTGCTGTCTGTGTTTGTCCGTGAGATTCATTTCCTGGAAGAATTTACGGATTACACCAAAACCAACCAGATTTTTCTGGAAGGCTATATCTGCAAGGAGCCAATCTACCGGAAAACACCGCTGGGACGCGAGATTGCCGATATGCTGCTGGCGGTCAACCGTCCGTATGGAAAATCCGATTACATACCGTGTATTGCGTGGGGCAGAAATGCCCGCTATGCGTCCGGATTTGGCGTGGGAAGCCACGTGTGCGTGTGGGGGCGCGTGCAGAGCCGTGAATATACGAAGAAGCTGAGCGAGACAGAGTGCGAGAAACGTGTGGCATACGAGGTGTCGGTCAGCAAGCTGGAGTGCGTGGAAGAATAGGATAGGTTTAGGATGTTACAGCAAATTTTGAAGCCGGTTATGCAATCTATAGGACATGATAAATGGCTGGTTTTGCCATAGCTTGCCAAAACAGATAAAATATGCTAGAATAAGGCAGTTTACAGAATTCGTAAAACGATCATTGGATGGATAGAAATAAAACACACAGGCCTGTGTGTAAAAAGACATCAGGAAAGACAGTCTGTGCGCCAGCGCAGCGGGAGGCACAGAAAGAGGAGAGGGAAATGAAAAAGGGGAAAGTTCATATCATCTTCGGCACCGGGATGGGAAAAACAGCGATGGCACTGGGACGTGGTGTCAGTGCAGCCATGCACGGCCGGAAGGTAATTATGATACAATTCTTAAAGGGAGTGCTGAGCCATGAGACAGCAGATGGATTAAAACAGCTGGAGCCGGCATTTAAAGTATTCCGATTTGAAAAACAGAATGAGTATTATGAAAATCTCTCTGAAGAAGGCAAAAAGGAAGAGCTCTGCAATATTCAGAACGGGTATAATTTTGCAAAAAAAGTACTCTGTACCGGCGAATGCGATATGCTGATTCTGGATGAATTTCTTGGGGTGTTAGATCAGAAACTGGTCGGAGACGATGCTCTGGAAACACTGCTGGCAGCGCGCGAGGAGAATGTCGATCTGATTCTGACCGGAAAAGTATGCCCGGCTGGGGCAGAGGAGCATGCAGACGAGGTGACGCGCCTGGAATGCCTGAAGCCGTCAAACGATCATGCCGTTACTGTTCACGGGTAGGCACTTTTGGAACCGAAAGTGCCGTAAGAAAACATGGTGGCAGCAGGAATTTGCCGTATTTGAATGCGAAGCCACGGCAAATTCCGTTACTGGGCACGTATGCGTGAACAGTAACATCATGCGTGCATGAACGGTTGACAAGTATTCAAAGTAATGCTAAGATAGAAAAAACAAGTAGAGGTTGCGTTGATTATCAGTAAGCGGTCGGATGCGGCAGGTGCAGGAGAAGACAGCTGAAAGGATGATACGCCGAAGGGCTGCGGCGCCTGTATCTGCAGTTCCTGGGTGCAGGATGAAGAATTCTGTAACTGTCATCGACAGATGGGGAGCTACTGGGAGTTTGGATTTGAATTCATAGAGCTGGCCATTGTGCCAGCTTTTTGTACGCTCAGGACCGACAGGCTGCAAACAAACATTCGTTTGAAGCGGGGACAGAAACGGACTCTGGAATAGAAACTCAGCCATCGTGCAAAAGAATAAGGAGGAAACAAAATGTCTATTTTTGAAGGAGCAGGCGTAGCGCTGGTAACGCCATTTCATGAGGATGGAAGCGTAAATTATGAGAAACTGGAGCAGATCGTAGAAGAACAGATCGCTGGCGGTACAGACTGTATTATCGCCTGCGGTACGACCGGCGAGGCGGCTACATTAAGCCATGAGGAGCACATCGAGGTGATCCGTTTCGTATGTCAGGTCGTAAATAAGAGAATCCCGGTTGTAGCAGGAACCGGTTCCAACTGCACAGAGACAGCGGTATATCTGTCTACCGAAGCGAAAAAGGCAGGCGCAGACGGACTTCTGCTCGTATCCCCGTATTACAATAAATCAACCCAGAAGGGTTTAAAGGTTCATTTCTCAGAGGTCGCAAAGGCAGTTGATCTTCCGATCCTTCTGTACAATGTACCGAGCCGTACCGGCGTCAATATCACCCCGGAGACGATCGTGGCACTGTGCAAGGAATATGAGAACATCGTCGGTGTCAAAGAAGCAAGCGGCAATTTCTCCGCGATCGCACAGATTGCAAGCCTGTCAGGCGGAACAGTAGATATTTACTCCGGCAACGACGACCAGACGGTTCCGATGATGGCACTGGGCGCAAAGGGCGTTATCTCCGTATTATCCAACGTGGCACCGCGTCAGGTACATGATATGTGCGCGGCATTCAAGGCTGGCGATGTAGCGAAGGCAAGACAGATGCAGATAGATGCAATTCCACTGATTGAGGCGCTGTTCTGCGAGGTAAACCCGATTCCGGTTAAGGAAGCGATGAACATGATGGGCGAGGAAGTGGGTCCGTTCCGTAAACCGTTAGTGGATATGGAACCGGCAAACCGCGATCGTCTGAGAAGAGAACTGGTAAATTACGGAATCAGCCTGAAAGAGTGATAAGAACCGTTAAAATTAGGATGAGATAGGGAAATGAGGTTTTAACAGATGGTACGAGCAATTATGCATGGCTGCAACGGCGCCATGGGACAGGTTATTTCCGGAATTGCAGCGAAGGACGAGGAGATCTCTATCGTTGCGGGTATTGATATGAGAACCGAGCAGAAAAATGATTATCCGGTTTTTGCGTCTCTGAACGAATGCAAGGTAGAAGCGGATGTTGTGATTGATTTTTCCAATGCAGCAGCTGTCGATGAACTTCTCGACTGGTGTGCAGAGAAGAAAATGCCGGTTGTTCTGTGTACGACAGGACTTTCCGAGGTACAGCTGGCAAAGGTAGAAGAGACGGCAGAGAAGACAGCTGTTCTTCGCTCTGCAAATATGTCTCTTGGTATCAATATGCTCTTAAAGCTTCTGAAAGAAGCAGCGCAGATTCTGGCTCCGGCTGGATTTGATATTGAGATTCTGGAGAAACACCACAATCAGAAGGTGGATGCTCCGAGCGGTACGGCGATTGCGCTGGCAGATTCGATCAACGAGGCGATGGGCAATACATACCATTACAAATACGATCGTTCCGCTACACGTGAGAAACGTGATGCGAAGGAGATTGGTATTCAGGCGATCCGCGGCGGCACAATCGTAGGCGAACACGATGTCATTTTCGCTGGTCAGGATGAGGTGATTACCTTTAATCATACAGCTTATTCCAAGGCGATTTTCGCAAAGGGTGCGGTACAGGCAGCCAAATTCCTGGCAGGAAAGCCGGAAGGACGGTATGATATGGCGGATGTGATCGGCTAAGAGATTTTATACAGATGTGAAAATGAAACCCCGGCTGTGAGTAAGTTTATCCACTCACAGCCGGGGTTTTCATTTCTGGAATTTTTTCTGCCCTTGTGTTTGTGGATGAAAGCTTCCGAAAATCAATTTGTCAAGGTTAGAGTATCATTTTTTTACATCTTGTGTAAAAAAATGACATCTTGTGCAGTGTGAATTGTAGAAAAATAAAACAAATGATAAGATGAATACAACAAGAAAAGCTTGAAATCGTGAAAAAGAAGAAAAACTCCAGAATTAAAAATAAAAAACACATGAAAGATAGCTTTTCGATTAATAAAAATACGAGGAGGTATGAGGATGAGAAAACGCAAATGGATGAAGGTGGGTGCCTGCGCACTCAGTGCCGTTTTGATCATGGGCCTGTATGCCGGACCGGCTTTTGCCGAATGGGTAGGTACAGGAGGTGCAAGAGCCTACATCCTAAATGGACAGGTGCAGACAGGCTGGCAGCAGATCGATGGAAAATGGTATTACCTGAATGAACAGGGAGCACCGCAGATCGGCTGGGTAAAAGACGGGGACAAACAGTATTTCTGTACGGCGTCGGGGGAAATGGTCAGCGGTGTTGTCTGGATCAATGGAAAAACCTATTATTTTGGCACACCGGACAGTGGAGAGATGGCAACGGGCGTTGTCAGTATCAACGGAATTCCTTATACGTTTGAAAACGATGGCACATCGTTCGGCGGCCGCAAGCCGAGACCGGCGAGAAGCTTTGAGGTAAAAGTGGCAGAAGACGGAACGATGACCATCTTAGAGACGACCAATGCCGATACACCGAAGCTGAATTCCAGAACATCCAAAGAACGCAGACATTCTGGAGGCGGCGGTGGAAGTGAAACGCCGAGTGTGGTACCGAGTGATGCACCGGCGACGAAAGAACCGACCGAAAATCCGACGCCGAGCGTGAAACCGACCCAGCCGGGAGAGACGGAAGGGGATACAACAACGGAGCCGCCGCAGTCAACAACGGAGCCGTCGCAGCCAACAGATCCGTGATCAATCTGAAACTAAGAGTATGAAGTGAAAATAATCGGCCAAGTTCAGATTTGGGGCGATTACAATCATCTATAATTTAACCTTGTTTTTGCTCTCCTGCATATAGGATGATGGAAACAGATTCATATACTCCCGAGCTCTTTCCTGCGTATGTGCAGGGAGGATCCCGGGAGTATATAAATTATAGCGATGAGAAAGAAACGGCGTGTCTGAGGGGAGTGCCACCGAAATGGAGCGCTTAAAAAAGTCGTTAAAGGAGGTGCCAGAATGAAATCAGCTTACTGTATCGCCATTACGGCGTGCCTGACTGTCATCTGGCTGTATGAGGAAAAGAAAAAGCGGGGGATGGCGGGAAAGCTTTGCTGGAAAGCAGCGGCCGGGTATCTGATTACGCGCTTTGTATTCTTTGCCATTTCTAATCAGGAGGTTCATGGCTTCCTGGAAGTCATGGCAATGGATCTGGTGACAGCCGGACTTTTATATATTTTGTCCGGGAAAAACGGAAGCCGGGAATCAGCGTGGGAATGCCTGTATCTTTATATCTGGAATCCGATCCCGGTATTATCTGTTCTTTCACAGGGCAAAAAGCGGATGCTTTTTATCTGGCTGGCGGTATTGATTCTTTTCATGGGCAGTTCGTGGATAGAGCGCTTCAAAGCGCGCCTTGGAATAGAAAGATTCAAAAAAATTGGAATTCTTCTCACGGTTGCGGGAACTGGCATACTCTGGGCGCGGGATATCACCGGAGAGCGCTTCGGACAGTGCAGTCCGGGAGATGAATTTTATCCGCTGATGCTGATGTTTTTTGCGGTACTGGGTGTGGGAACCTGTGTATATGGAATCGCTTCTTATGTTGGAATAATACATGAAAAATGTCAAATTCCTGAATCGAAAGTCGAGCTGGATAAAGCAAAAGCGGCACGCTGCGTATCAAAACGAATGACGGGGAGTGAAAAAATAGATGCCGGGAAGAGCTTGGGAATAAAATCCTGTGAAAAGAACACAGAGTCGGAAAAGACTGGCGCGCCCTGGTCCGGCCGTGACTGGTGTATGGCAGCAGGATTGACAGTTCTCTTTGCTGTGATGGCATTTGTGAATCTTGGAAGCATGAAGGCGCCGCAGACTGCGTATGAATTTGAAAAAAATGATAGACACGGAAATGAGATGGTGCTTCGGTTTGATGGAAGTGTGACTATCTCAGAAGCGCAGGTTTATCTGGGTGGAAAGGAGAAGAGACATTTTGTATGCTCGGTTCCGAATGCCGAGGGAGATGGCTGGGATGCCATCGGGGAAGAGACAGAATTGTTATCTGTATACTGCTGGAATCCAGTGGAAATTCATTACCGCACTTACGAACTAGGGATCGTGTCGATGGATGAGAGTGCAGAGGTTCTGGAAATCGTTCTTCTGGATCCGGATGGAAATCCGATCCTTCCATCCAATGCAGATGATTATCCAGAGGCATTTGATGAGCAAGAATTGTTTCCGGCGGATACAACCTATGAATACCAAAGTATGTTTGATGAGGTTTACCATGCCAGAACGGCAAATGAGATAGTAGAAGGGCGTACAATTTATGAGACAACGCACCCACCGCTTGGAAAATGGTGGATGAGTCTGGGAATCCGCGTATTTGGAATGACGCCGTTTGGATGGCGGTGTGTATGCGCTCTGTTTGGCATCCTGATGGTGCCGGTCAGCTATGCGTTTATGCGGAAAATCAGCCGGAGTACATGGATTGCCTCATTTGCAGCACTGTTGATAGTCTTTGATTTCATGCACTTTACATTGTCAAGAATCGGAACCATTGATGTGATAGTGGGATTTTTTATCCTGCTTACCTTTTATCTGATGTATCTGGTGCTGGATGACCTGAAAATGGGATGCAGCTGGAAAACGGTGTGTCTGATGATTTTAAATGGCATGGCAGCTGGAGCGGCGATGGCATCGAAGTGGACAGGGGTATATGCCTGCGCGGGGATTGCAGTCCTCTTTTTTACATTTTTGTTCCAGGAATATGGGACAGCTGCGGCACGGACCAGAAAGGGAATGTCTGGACAGGCGGCGATAAGTTACCTGGCGGGGCTGTCTGTCATCTGTATCGCTGCATACATTTTGATTCCGGCAGTGATTTACGTTGCATCCTATCTTTCTTATGGAAATGGTATGGGAAATGGAAATGTTTTCCAGACTATGTGGGAAAATCAGCAGCTTATGCTTCATTACCATGAGAAAACGGTGTTTGAACATCCATATGCCTCTGAATGGTATGAGTGGGCCTGGATTAAACGACCGCTTCTGGATGCATACACGTCGCTTAAGTCTGGTAAAATCAGTGTGGTTTCAACTTTTGGAAACCCGGTAATCTGGTGGTCGGCAATTCCGGCGCTATTTTATACTATATACCTGTGGCAGATTCGACAGGATAAAATAGCGGGATATCTGTGCATTTCCTATGCTTCTATGCTGTTTCCGTGGTTATTTATCCACAGAACCGTGTTTATCTATCAGTATTTTGCGTGCAGTATGATACAGATTTTAATGCTGGGAAATTGTCTGCATTTTTTCTGGGAAAGAGATCCGAAACGAACCAGGAAAGCAGCGTTGCTGTATCTTGCAGCAGTGATCGGCGCGTTCCTTCTTTTCTATCCGGTGCTGTCTGGATATCCGGTAAAACAGGAATTTGCCGAGCAGTGGCTGGAATGGCTGGAAGGTTGGGTGTTGTCATGAAAGAAAAAAAGAGAGACTGGGCGATCAGCGCTGGCTTTCTGGGGGTGCTTTTGACGGCTTATGTGATAAATTATAGATTTGGTTTTCTGGAAATTCTTGATTTTCATATCGAGAAAGTAAAGAAAGCATACCCAGCTTATTTTGGCACCTATGACCGGATGGGTGAATTGACTGCATGGTTGAATAAAATCGAAAATCTGTTCTGTATCGGACGGAATGGACAGCATCGCTACAATAACATGGATCATTCGATGATGACAGCATTTTGTGCAGTGGATCTCCTTCTGGCGGGAAGTGCGGATAAGGAGCATATCTGGAGTGTGAATACAGAAAAAGCGTATCATGAGAAAAAATAAACTGCCTAAAAACCACAACTTTCAGTTCGGAAAAGCCCTGCCTGTGAGCCGCATCATCTTTACAGATTTTTTTCTATTTGTTATAGTAAAAATGGAGAGGCACCTGCGGGAGGAATGCAGATGTCAGAGAAACATAGAAATGCACAAAAATCAATGCCGCAAAGCAGAAAGCTGTTTAAATATCAAAAACGGAAGATTCGCCGCTATCTGAAACGCGTCCGCTGGCGGAGGAAGCGGAGGCAGAGGTATTTTCTGTATGGACTTGCACTGGCTGTATCCATGTACCTGGCGAGTATATGGAAGATGCGGGAACGGATCTGGTCGATCCGAGAGATGGATGTGATCGAGTATGAACTGCCGGAGGGGGAAAGAGCAGAGAATGGGGCGGAGGAAGCGCCTGCAGACTGGCAGGAGAAGAGAACAGTTGAACGGGAAAATGCCGGGGAAACATACGGAGCGACAGAAAAAACGGGAACTTCCACGAAAATCCGTCTGCATCTGAAGACCGGAGAGCTGGAAATCGTGCACGAACGGGTGGAATCAGAAGGAGAGTGACTGTTTGCGGCAGGAAAAACGTTTGGCCGGGCATGAATGATGAATGGAAGAGCAGGAACGGTTACTGTGGCAAATTCCGTCACTGGGCATGTATGTGTGAACAGTAACCAAGAACGAAAGAGCTGCAGCCGGAACAGCGAAAAGTGATTGATTTTGAAAAGTGCCTGTATTATAATTTGCAGGTAGGATATTGAGAAAATGTGTCGGTGACGCCTTCAAATGGCTGCGAAAGAGACTATTTTCCATACCCTGAAAAAAGAAAGCGAGGTAAATTAGCCATGTACGACAGATATGTAAGCCCTCTTTCCGAGCGCTATGCAAGCAAGGAGATGCAGTATATTTTTTCTCCGGACAAGAAGTTCCGCACCTGGAGAAGACTCTGGATTGCGCTGGCAGAGACGGAGAAGGAGCTTGGCCTTCCGATCACGCAGGAGCAGATCGATGAATTGAAAGCACATAAGGATGAAATCAATTTTGATGTTGCTAAAGAGCGTGAGAAACTGGTGCGCCACGATGTTATGTCCCATGTGTATGCGTACGGTGTACAGTGCCCGACAGCAAAAGGAATCATCCATCTGGGTGCAACTTCCTGCTACGTAGGAGACAACACCGATATCATCATTATGACAGAAGCCCTGAAGCTGGTACGTAAGAAACTGATCAGTGTTCTGGATGAGCTGGCTAAATTTGCTGATAAATATAAAGCACAGCCGACCCTGGCATTTACCCATTTCCAGCCGGCACAGCCGACCACCGTCGGCAAGCGTGCAACTCTGTGGATGATGGAGCTCAAGCAGGATCTGGATGATCTGGATTATGTGCTTGGATCCTTACGTCTCCTTGGCTCCAAGGGAACAACCGGTACACAGGCAAGCTTCCTGGAGCTCTTTGATGGGGATCATGCAAAGTGCCGCAAGGTAGATCAGATGATCGCGGAGAAGATGGGCTTTGATGGCTGCTATCCGGTATCCGGACAGACCTATTCCCGTAAGCAGGATACACGTGTATTAAATGTTCTTGCCGGTATTGCACAGAGTGCCCATAAATTCTCCAACGATATCCGTCTTCTTCAGCATCTGAAAGAAGTAGAAGAGCCTTTCGAGAAGAATCAGATCGGTTCCTCCGCTATGGCATATAAGAGAAATCCTATGAGAAGCGAGCGTATGGCTTCCCTGGCTAACTACGTGATGGCAGACGTGATGAACCCGATGCTGGTTGCATCTACCCAGTGGTTTGAGCGTACATTGGATGATTCTGCGAACAAGCGTCTGAGTGTTCCGGAAGGCTTCCTTGCAATTGATGGTATTCTGGATCTGTACCTGAATGTCGTTGACGGTCTGGTTGTATATCCGAAGGTTATCGAGAAACACATGATGGCAGAGCTTCCGTTCATGGCAACCGAGAATATCATGATGGATGCAGTAAAGGCAGGCGGTGACCGTCAGGAACTGCATGAGAAGATCCGTACTCTGTCGATGGAAGCTGGAAAGAATGTGAAAGAGAAAGGTCTGGATAACAACCTTCTCGAGCTGATTGCAGCGGATCCGGCGTTCAATCTGTCCTTAGATGACCTGAAAGCAGCGATGAAACCGGAGCGCTACACCGGCCGTGCAAAAGAGCAGGTAGATGAGTTCTTGGCAGAGGTAATCCAGCCGATTCTGGATGCAAATAAAGAAGATCTGGGAGTGAAAGCAGAGATCAATGTCTAAACAGGATTTACATGGAAGTGTGAATCTGGAGTATTACCGGGTATTCTGCAGCGTGTGCGAATGCGGCGGCATCACGGCGGCCGCAGAGGCACTCTGCATTTCCCAGCCGGCGGTCAGCCAGGCGGTCCGACAACTGGAGACCGCGCTTGGCTGCCGCCTTTTTTTGCGGACATCGCGCGGCGTGAAGCTGACGAGCGAGGGAGAATTGCTTCTGTCGTATGTCAGACGGGGAATTGATGCGATACAGGACGGGGAGACGATGCTGCGGCGCATGAAGGACCTGGAAACGGGCGAGATCCGCATTGGCGCGAGCGATATGACACTCCAGTTTTATCTGCTTCCATATCTGGAACAATTTCATGAGCAGTATCCGAATATCAAGGTGACGGTTTCAAACGGTCCGACGCCCGAGACCCTTGAAGCACTCTATCAGGGACACATTGATTTCGGTATTGTCAGCACACCTTTTGAGACCAAGCAGGCGGTAAAGAGTCTTCCGGTTCAGGAGATCCGCAATGTATTTATAGCCGGACCCAAATATGCAGCCCAGTTAAAGGGCAGAAAACTTTCATATAAAGAGCTGTTGAACTGCCCCTGCATCTTCCTAGAGCGCAATACCAGTACGCGCCGCTTTATGGATGAGTTTCTGGCAAAGCGCGGGGTTCGGCTGGAGCCGGAGTTTGAACTGGCCACCAGTGAGATGATTGTCCAGTTTGTTAAGCGGAATCTGGGAATCGGCTGTCTTATGTCGGATTTTGCATCGGAGGCTCTTGGAAATGGGGATGTTTTTGCGTTGGAATTTGACGAAGAGATGCCATCCCGTGAGTTTTGTCTGGTGGCAGCTGAAAAAGCCTGGATGTCCCCAGCGGCTGCGAAGCTTTTTAAGCAGCTGGCGAAGGTAACCACATGAGAAAAATAGGAGCTGCAAAGTAGCGGTTTTTCAAATCACATTGCCTGGCATATGTGTGAGCATCAATAGTATAAGTGTTAATTATGTAGCTTATAAATAATATTGATTTTACTTATATAGAAAAGTTGTGTATGATTATACAGTAAGAGGGCATGATCGTTTTTCGATCATGCCGAAAAGTATTTATATTCTTCTGAGGGAGGAAAATTCATGGTACGAGCAATAGTAGGAGCTAACTGGGGAGACGAAGGCAAGGGTAAGATTACCGATATGCTTGCTAAGGAATCCGACATCATTATCCGTTTTCAGGGAGGAAGCAACGCAGGTCATACGATTATCAACAATTATGGCCGTTTCGCACTTCACCTTCTGCCGTCCGGTGTATTTTACGGACACACAACCAGCATCATTGGCAATGGTGTGGCATTAAACATTCCATTCCTGGTAAAAGAGCTGGAAAGTCTGGTATCTCAGGGTGTTCCGATGCCGCATATTCTGGTATCGGACCGTGCACAGATCCTGATGCCGTACCATGTTCTGTTTGATACGTATGAGGAAGAGCGTCTGGGCGGCAAGTCCTTCGGTTCCACCAAGTCCGGTATCGCGCCGTTCTACTCTGACAAATACGCGAAGATCGGTTTCCAGGTCAGCGAACTGTTCGAGGACGAGGCGGCTCTGAAAGATAAAGTACAGCGTGTCTGCGAGACAAAGAATGTCCTGTTAGAGCATCTGTACCACAAACCGCTGCTGAACCCGGATGAGGTTCTGGCAGAGCTGATGGAATACAAGAAGATGGTAGAGCCGTATGTATGTGATGTATCTGCATATCTGCATGACGCGATCAAAGAGGGCAAAAACATCCTTCTTGAGGGTCAGTTAGGTTCCCTGAAAGACCCGGATCACGGTATTTACCCGATGGTTACTTCTTCTTCGACTCTGGCAGCTTACGGCGCTATCGGCGCAGGTATCCCGCCGTATGAGATCAAAGAGATCACAACCGTTGTAAAGGCATACTCCAGTGCAGTCGGCGCAGGCGCATTTGTCAGCGAGATCTTTGGTGATGAGGCAGACGAACTCCGCCGCCGCGGTGGTGATAAGGGCGAGTTCGGCGCAACCACCGGACGTCCGAGACGTGTAGGCTGGTTCGACGCAGTAGCAAGCCGTTACGGCTGCCGCATCCAGGGTGCGACCGAAGTGGCTCTGACCGTTCTGGATGTTTTGGGATATCTGGACGAGATCCCGATCTGCGTTGGCTACGAGATCGACGGCGAAGTTGTCAAAGACTTCCCGGTAACCTACAAGCTGGAGAAAGCAAAACCGGTTCTGAAGACACTTCCGGGCTGGAAATGTGATATCCGCGGAATCAAGAAATACGAAGATCTCCCGGCAGAGTGCCGCAACTACATCGAGACGATCGAGGCAGAGCTTGGCGTACCGGTAACCATGGTATCCAATGGTCCGGGACGTGATGAGATCATTATGAGAAAGTAACTTTATAGAATCAATTTCAGCGGCGGTCCTGCATGATGAGTGCAGACCGCCGCTATTTTTGTGTAATAGGAAATTCCTTGGAATTCTCCATTACACAAAAGGCACATTCTTTTTCAAGTTTATTCTGAAATCAGCCAGTCAATTAAATTCTAAGATTTTATGCCATCATAGGAAGAGTCCATTCCGGGATTCAGGGAAAGGACGATTTTTTCGTAATTGTCATTGATTTTTTGAAGAGGGAATAATTCAGGATAAGGTATGATTTGGTGTGAAGAAAGTTGGAGGGATGCCTTGGATAGAGTCTGTGAGAACCGTGTTTTTTATGGTATGATAGGTAAAAAGGAATTGTTTTGTAAATGAAAAATGAGACAAACGGGAATCGCCAGAGAATGAAAAATGGAAGCATATAGAGATTTACTATCGCAAATTCATACAAACTGTAAAAACATACCATTTCATAAGAAATTATCAGCCTACAACATTTTTGATGTATTAGAGATACAGAGCCGTGAAGTGATCATGTGCCGTTTTTTGACCGATCTGCTGAATCCAGAGGGAATACATGGCTGCGGAATCCGGTTTCTGAAATCGTTTATCCGAGATGTGTTGAAAATGGATCCAGTAAGCGATACATTGCTATTGCATACGAAGGTAGTCAAAGAGTACCCGATTGATAAAGAGAGAAGAATTGATATTTTCATACGGAATGCGGAGTATCAGATTCCGATCGAGGTAAAAATCTATGCGGGGGAACAGGAAGGACAGTGTTCGGATTACTTTGAGATGGCACAAAATTCCCGATTGATATATCTAACCCGTTTTGGAACTCCGCCATCTGAGTACAGCCGGAAGAAGAAAGGCGGAGGAAATTTATTACCATTAGGGCAAATCCAGTGTATTTCATGGGCAGAAGATATCTATCGGTGGCTGGAAGGTGAATTGCAAAATTTAAAAGAGCCATTTCGGGCAGTGATGGAGCAATATTTGGATGCGGTACATAGCATAGCGGATGAAAGAGAGAAGAAAGTGGCAGATAAAGTGATGGAGGCATTGTACGAATCGCCGGAAAAATTTCTTGCCGGAATTGAGATTGAAAAATCAATGAAAAAGGCAAAGGTGCGGCTGATTCGCCAGGTGTTTGAAGAATTTCAGCAGCAGATGCAGCCAATTTTAGAAAAATATGGTTTGAAATTAGAAAAGGATAGTGGATATTATTCCTATCAGGATTCACAGCATGATAAATTTTATGATTGTTACAGCACCTATCCTGGATTGAATTATGTGGTAAAAAAGGCAAAATTTCAAAAAGCGGGTATGGAACTCTGGTTTCGGATTGAGGTAGAACATAATTTGTTTGCGGGATTCTGCCTGTTTGATAAAGAAGCCAGATCCAAGGATGGCTTTTCGAAAGGCTATCAGGTAGATGATATAACCGACGAGCTTAAGCAGGAGGCATCCAGATATCTCAAAAAGGAAATAATTCTGCCGGAGGACTGGTGGTTTGGCTGGTGTTATCCGAACGGAAAACGCCACTGCGAAGAGACAGAAGTGCCGGATTTTAAGCAGATGAATCCGTGTGCGGTTTCACTTGTGGATGAAACGGCGCGGAGGGAGTATGTGAAGCGGGCGTTGGCGGTGTTCGAGAGAGAGCTTTTGGGGTGGCTTTTGTAAAAGGATAAATTGTCGCTGAAACAGAATATCACACTACACTATAAAAGCATATTTACACAAACACAAACATTGCAAATAACAAATATATTCTACCTTTAAACCGAAAGCGAGGCGTTTCACCAAAATGACAAGAGAAGAATTATTTCAATGGGTAAAACAAGAATATGGCACGGAAGCGGAATATCCGTGGAAGGATTCGAACGCAGTGCTGCGTCGGGCGGATAATGATAAATGGTATGGCGTGATTTTGAGTGTTGCAGGGAGTAAGCTGGGGTTGGAGGATGATAATATCATATATGTTATAAATCTAAAGAGTGATCCGATGCTGATAGGTTCTTTGCGGGGGCAGAAAGGATATTTTCCGACATACCATATGAACAAGGAGAAGTGGATCAGTGTTTTGCTGGGGGATGCGGGGCTGGATGAGCCGATTAAAAATTTACTTGCGTTAAGCTATGAGCTGACAGCGCCAAAGAAAAAGAAGAATACTTCCAAATAGGGGGGATCTTATGTCAAACTTTGAATTTTTAAAGAATACAAAAGAATATGCATTATTTGCGCCAGCGGTGATGGAAGCGGAACGGGTATATGCATCCGCCCCTGCAATGTGCGCGGTAGGATGCAGAAAGGCATTGGAATTGGCGGTAAAATGGGTCTATTCTGCGGATAATACGATGCAAATGCCGTACAAGGACAATTTGCAGTCCCTGATTCATGAGCCGAGTTTCCGTTTCTCGGTTGATTATAATACATGGGGGAAGTTGCCGTTTATTGTGATTATGTCCTGTTTGGAAAGGATGGCAGCCCTCTGGCGGTGGTGGAAGCGAAGCGCACCAGCAAGGATCCGAATGTTGGTCGGAAACAGGTTATGCTGTATGCGGATTGTTTAGAGCGGAAGTTTGGCCGCAGACCGATGATGTTTACGACGAATGGATTTGAAACGTATTTCTGGGATGACAAGACTTCTCCACAGCGTCCGGTCAGTGGCATTTTCAGTAAAGATGATTTGCAGAAGATGATGAACCGACGTTCGGAACATAAGGATTTAATGCAGATTCCGATTGATGATAAAATCACGGATCGTTATTATCAAAAAGAAGCGATCCGGGCGGTGTGCGAACAGATACAGCGCGGTTATCGGAAACATTTGCTTGTGATGGCAACCGGAACTGGTAAAACAAGAACGGCTTCCAGCTTGACGGATGTTTTGAGTCGTGGAAAATATGTGACGAATGTGCTTTTTTTGGCGGATCGGACTGCCTTGGTAAAACAGGCAAAGGATGATTTTAAGAATTATCTGCCGGATATGTCACTTTGCAATCTGTGTACCAATAAAGATGATCGGAATGCACGTATCGTATTTTCAACCTATCCGACGATGTTAAATGCGATTGATGATACGAAAAATAAGGATGGCATCCGCTTGTTTACACCGGCACATTTTGATTTGATTATTATTGACGAAAGCCACCGCAGTATTTTTAAGAAATACCGGGCGATTTTCGAGTATTTTGATGCAATCATGGTTGGTCTGACGGCTACGCCGAAAACGGATGTGGATCGGAATACGTATGATTTCTTTGAAATGGAACATGGTGTGCCGACGTATGCATACGATTATGAGACGGCTGTTTATCAGGATCATGTGCTGGTTCCATATTATAATTATGAGGTAAAGACGAAGTTTCTGGATGAAGGAATTACGTATGATGATTTATTCGATAAGGATAAGGAACGGTATGAGGACGATTTTGTGGAAGATGGTCAGATGCCAGAATTTATTCCTTCTGCGGCGATGAATAAGTTTATCTTTAATGAAGTGACGGTAGATATGGTGCTTCAGGATCTGATGGAACGTGGTATTCATGTGGCTGGCGGCGATCGGATTGGAAAGACAATCATCTTTGCACAGAATAAAAAGCATGCGGAGTTTATTCTGGAACGCTTCAACAAGCTATATCCCAATATTTATCCGGAAAAGAAGGGGATATTTGCACAGAGGGTAATTTGTGATGATGCATACGCCCAGACTGTAATTGATGACTTCAAGGTTGAAAATAAGCCTCCTTTTATTGCGGTATCGGTGGATATGATGGATACGGGGATTGATGTGCCGCAATGTGTAAATCTTGTATTTTTTAAGAAGGTACGTTCTAAGGCAAAATTCTGGCAGATGATTGGACGCGGCACTCGTTTGTGCAAGGGACTTACCTGCATGGATCCGATAGACGGGGAGTATACAGATAAAAGACGTTTCCTGATTTTTGATTATTGTGGGAATTTTGAATATTTTCGTGAACATATAGAAGGTTTTGTGTCGAAGGAGACGAAATCCTTAAGTGAAAATATTTTTGGAAAACAAATCCGGCTCATTTCTCTGCCGCAGGAAGCTTGCTATGCGGAAGGTACTTATGAAGAGTGGCGGAAGGAACTGATATCGGGATGCCATAATCAGCTTGTGGAGTTGGATCCGAAGCTGATTTCTGTAAAGCTTAAATTACAATATGTGGAGAAATTTAAACAAGAGACGGATTTTGACGTGATCAGTGAAGGGGATAAGGGAGAACTTTTACAGCATATTGCGCCGCTGGTGCATTTGAATGATGAAGATGAGCTGGCTAAACGGTTTGACAATTTTATGTATGGTCTGATGCTGGCTTCTATGGAACAGATGCCGTCTTTTAAGAGAGCGAAAAAGGTGCTTTGTGAGATTGCTGGTTTGCTGTCGCGCAAGATCAGTATTCCTCAGGTAAAAGAAAAACTTGATTTTATACAAGAAATTCAGACGGATGAATTTTGGAAGGTAAATGATGTTCTTCAATTTGAACGCGTCCGGCAGAAATTGCGGGAACTGATGAGGTTTTTGGATCAAGATCAGGGGGGCAGGACGATCACGACTCATTTGACAGATTCCATTATCGATCAGCAGGAGGGTGTCCAGTTAGATGCGGCATATGATTTTGAGGATTATCGGGAAAAGGTTAATCGATATATCGGGGAACATGGAAACACACTGGCGATTCATAAATTAACGCACAATATTAAGCTGACACAGGGAGATTATCAGGAGTTAGAGCGGATTCTCACGACGGAACTTGGCGGTAAGGAAGACTACCAGAGGGAGTTTGGAGATACACCATTTGGTCTGATGGTACACAAAATTGCCAAACTGGATCATGAGGCGGCGATGCAGGCATTTTCAGAGTTTATTAACGATCAGTCATTGAAAAACGGCACACCGCATTCTCGTTACTTTAGCCTGCAAATAAAAAGTCAAGACTTAATGGGAAAAAAAATATAAAATTTTACATGGTTAAAATTAGGCACTAAAATAAGACCACCACAAGCAGTGCTGGTCTGCAAATAAAAGTTTTGAATTAGCTTGACTCAGAAAGAATACAGAGATATTCCTTCACTCGTCCATAATAAATTCTGAGAAATTTATTAGCGCCTGCAGTCATGTAAACATAGTACGGTTTACCCTGGGCACGTTTTCTGTCCATGAATTGATATACAGGATCATCTTGCGGCATTGTTTTAATAAGAACATCCATTACTTGAAAAAGAGTCTTTCTTAAATTTGAAGACCCACGTTTGGATGTTGGAACACTTTTTTGTGCATAGGAGCCAGACTCGTTTACGCCAGGATCTACCCCGGCGAAAGCAGTAAGGGCTCCTTTATGTGTAAATCTGGTTATATCACCGATCTCAGCCATATGTCTGGTCAATGAGATTAATAAGATTATTTTTCATAGCCGTTTTTTGTTTCACATAGAAATGAAACTGACGATTCATGGCCTTTAGTTGTGTGCGCAATTCATCCACAATACTATATGGTTTAAGATTTTGCCATTTGTCAAGAGCATAGCGGGCGATCTTGATGGAATCAGCTTTGTCAGATTTAACTTTGCGAAGAGAGTCATTATTAAAGTTTTTGACTAGCTTAGGATTAACAGCACTGACAAACAGACCAGCTGCTGAAAATTGCTGAGCAAGTACTTCGTAATAGTGTCCGGTGTGCTCCATTACAATTCGTGATTCACCTTCGATAGAGTGAATAAGTTTAATTAGTGAAAGGATATCACTGGATGTGTGCTTGATCTCAAAAGGAGAGGATACAATCTCACCAAATGGTCTTAGAATTGTAACCATGCTTTTACCTTTTGAAACATCAATACCTACTGCGTTCATAAATTTGTCACTCCTTAAAAATATTACAATGGATAAATACCAGATTTACTCATTACCTGCTCAAACTACTGTGTGTGACACGAATGCACTTAATGTGATTCAACCTGCATAAAACGAACACTGTGAATGAGGAGCTGGTTATCAGTCTAAAGTACGGACGCTAAGTCCTAGTGATGAAGTCGATATACCATTGCATCCTACATTCTAACAGTTTAAGTAATGAGATGGATAAATCCTTACTGGATGTAAGGGGATTACCCATAAGTATATTGTAGTAGTGATGAGTTAGGTGTGCCAATTATTTTAATAGATACAGAACAAGTGTTTGCCTTGCAAAGAGATGCATGGTATAATATAAATGTAAATATAGTGTATTACCTACGAAAGAAAAATTACTTTCGCAGGAAGAAGAAATGCGTATTTTTTACAGTATCATTTTGCACAGTGTGCGAAATATCGAAAACAGAAAGCAGGGACCTTTATGCAGATTGTATCCAGCTATGGAGTAGAAATTAAAAAAAAGAATATACCGCTCCGCTCTACGCTGGATATTTTTCGGAAAGCAGTTTCCTATCTGATTCCGGTGTATGCAGAGATCTGGGAAGAACTTTCAGAAATCAAAAATCTACAAAAACGCTTTAATGAGGCGGAACATCTGGTACATGAGACAAAAAAGAATCATGCCAGATTTCCGTTTGACCGTCATTTTCCTAAGATGCCATCTTATCTGAGAAGAGCGGCGATTCAACACGCACTTGGAGCCGTGTCCTCCTATCAATCACGCCTTAGTTTGTGGGAAAAGGGAGAACTGAGGGGGAAACCGAAGCTGGTCTGTGAGAATCATGCGATGCCGGTATTCTATCGGGATGTCATGTATAGGGAAGCAGAACCGGGAGAAGATACGGCTTATTTAAAGCTATTTGATGGGCGTGAGTGGAAGTGGTTTCAGGTGAAATTACTTCATACCGATATGGAATATCTTCGAAAAAAGTGGAGCGGGAAAGAGGCATCTGCCCCAACTTTGGAAAGGAAACATCATAAATATTTCCTTCGGTTTTCATACACAGAGGAAGTAACCTTATCGAAAACAGCTGTAAAAGAGCAGGTGATATGCAGTGTTGATTTGGGAATCAATACGGATGCAGTCTGCAGCATCATGCGGGCAGATGGCACTATCCTGGGACGTAAATTTATAAATTTCCCCAGTGATAAAGACCATTTGTATCATGTACTTGGCAGAATCCGCCGTTTTCAGAGAGAACATTCCTCCAGACAGGTTCAAAGCCGATGGGGTTATGCAAAAAGGCTGAATATGGAACTGTCCCGCAAAATAGCTACGGAGATCACGAAATATGCCGTAGAATATCAGGCAGATGTAATTGTTTTTGAGTATCTGGAAATGCAGGGAAAAATATCCGGAAAAAAGAAGCAAAAACTTCATTTATGGAGAAAGCGGGATATTCAGAAGCTATGTGAACATCAGGCACATCGGAACAGGATTCGTGTGTCCAGAGTTAGTGCCCGGAACACCAGCAGGCTGGCCTGTGACGGAAGTGGAGCGGTAGTAAGAAATCCGGAGAACCATAGCCTATGTATCTTCCAGACAGGAAAGCAGTATAACTGTGATTTGTCAGCAACTTATAATATCGGGGCGAGATATTTTATACGGGAACTTTTAAAACCCTTGCCGGAAACGGAAAGGTCTTCACTGGAGGCAAAAGTACCTGCAGTGAAGCGTAGAACCTCCTGCGTTTATGCAGATTTGAGAAAGCTTTATGTAGAAGTAAATAACTTAAAAGCGGCATAAATACAGGCAGATATACAGCGGACTACCTGTAATGTGGAAACCAGCCGTATCCGGCGTGGAAAAAGTGCGTATCCGCACGAATTCTAAGTTACTGGCGTATCCGCCGATATTTAGTCTTGCCGTTTAAAACGGCCGAGAAGCATGTGACTTTAGCCATGTGAGGTTCACCCAACGGCAGATCAATTTTGTTCATAAGATTATTAATCATATGGAGCAGAATGGGTATATGGAGAATGTGGCTGTTTTGCAGAAGCCTCCGTTTGATAAGCCAATTAGTTTTTTAAAGTTGTTTGATGTGAGAACGAGAACAGCGCTTATGAAAGCGATTAATGATGTCCGGGAGAATGCGGTTACAGTGGCGGGATGATGAAAAAATGACAGGAGACTGCGGAGGCAGTCAGTATAGAAGAATGAAAGAAGCGAACGACTGCGTATTGTGTTAGAAATAGACAGTCGTTTGCTTTTTGAACGTTATTTTTTCTTTTTAAAATATCGCAGTGCCACCGCATACCCATAGAGCACCGCCGGTATAACGATCGTGCAGAACAGCGATGCCAGCAGCAGATTTTCTGCCAGTGGACTGTCCATCAGGGCGAAGATGATGGAAGAGACGTAGAGGGTGATTAGGATAACAGCACCCGTCAGCGCCAAAATGCGTTTTGATTTCATATATGGTATCCTTTCTAATTTTATAACTCTATAAAAAAGAGTGATTGGAATTTGTAATCATTTTTATATTGTTTCAAAGGCAGATTGGATATTGCTGTCTTTGATGAACTGTCTTTTATTTTATTATTATAAAGGATGTAAGAATTTTTTTCTATACTTTTCATTTGCGGTGCGGTAAAATAAGAAGAGATGTGGCAACTGTTCACAGTTTTTTGCTTAATTATGAACAAGAAAGGGGAGGCACACGATGAATTGGAAGAAAAAATTTATGTGGGCAGCATCCTTTTTAGTATCCCTGTTTGTTTGTGGGACAGCGCTGGCGGCAGGTAACGATGCGTTTGCGGACACCCCGGCGCAGGGCAAGGAAGAAAATCAAGTTTACAGGTTCGGCACCGAAAATAATGCCAATGATATAACAGAGACAGAGGCATCGGCGACAGAAAGTGGCGCGGCTGGTTTTGAAAATAAAGAAATGTATCTGTATGAGGGCGAGTGGGTCGGAGACGGCGAGGACTGGCAGTACCGCCTGACGGATGGCAGCTTTTTGAAAGCGTCCTGGCTGAAATCGAATGGTCACTGGTATTATCTGGGAAAAAGCAGCTATATGCAGCGGGGACTCCGGAAAATCGGCACAAACCGTTATTATTTCGCCGAGAGCGGCGCGATGATGACTGGCTGGATTTATGAGGAAGAGACGGATCAGTGGTATCATGCAAACGAGGATGGGGCACTGACGACCGGCTGGTATCAGGCAGGAAATGCCTGGTATTGGTTTGATTCCAAATGTGTTATGTTCAGCGGCGGAAACCGGATGGTAAACGGGCATAAATATTATTTCTTTGACAATGGTCAGATGGCGGCGGATCAGTACGTGGAACTCAACTACTACGATGCAAATGGACTGCGCGACCGGACGCATGATGTGCGTTTGATGGGAAAACGGCGTCCGTCGGACAGTGAAAAAGAACAGATTACGAAAGAACTGGCAGGCGTGCCAAGAGAGTGGATCAAACGATTTGCAGAATCAGGCTGGGAGCTGATGTACTACACAGACAAGGCATACTTCTCAGCGCCGAAAACAGAGCAGGGTATCTATTTTGTCAATTATGATACAGATGTGCATTACAAGAAAATCAAATTTTCTAAACCGCAGGGACTTGCGATGGCATTCGGCGAGTTCGCTGCGTCGGAACTAAGCGACGAAGAAACCTCACGTGCCCTGACGGATTTCGAGCGATATCTGGCTGGCAGTGGACTGGTGCAGCCGCTTCCATCCTACTTTGACGATAAGTCGGAGATGCAGTTCGGCAGCTTTTTCGCCGCCTGCTGTGACGAAGATGTCCGAGCTGACATCCGAAAAAACAGTCCGGAATTATACAAATATGTCGTAAAGTTAGGATTCTGGCAGGAAGGACAAAAACCGGACGAAGCCGAAGGGGTCGAGATGAACTCTGATCCGGAATTTGCCGGAAGCGGAGCCGGACCGGCTGGGGATGAATCTTTAAAGGCTAAGAGTGGTCCGGCATCGGAAGTGCCGTAAGAAAACGTGGTGGCAGCAGGAATTTGCCGTATGTAAATGCAAAGCCGCGGCAAATTCCGTTACTGGGCGCGTATGCGTGAACAGTAACCTCTACTCCGCCAATTCCTCCCACTTCTCATACAATCCCTCTAACTTTGCATTCAGTTCTTCCTTCTCTTTATTCAGTTCCATCAAACGCGGAACATCGGAAAAGACAGTCTCATCGCAGAGAAGCGCATCGATCTCCTGATCGCGGGTTTCAAGGGTGTGGATTTCTTCCTCGACGCGTTTCAATTCATTCTGTTTCTTACGAAGCCGCGTCTGTTCTTCCTTCTGCTGCTTCCAGTCCAATTTGCCGGAGGAAGCGCTGGCTGCCGCCTGAACTGCAGCGGTCACGGCAGAAGCGGACGAAGCAGCAGAGGTACCAGTGCCATTTCCAGAAAGAGCAGTCGGATTTGAGCCTGCCGCAGCGGTCGGATGGCTGGAAGTCCCTGTGTTTCCGGCTCCGGAAGATTTTGCAGAGTGGCTGGCTGCCTGTGCGGCGGAAGCCAGATAGGCTTTCTCCTGCGTCTCCTTCTTTTCCAGATAATAATCGTAGTTTCCAATATAATTAATCAGTGTTCCCATCGTCAGATCGAGAATCCGGGTCGCAGTTTTGTTGATGAAATATCGGTCATGGGAGACGTAGAGAACGGTTCCGGTATAATGAACCAGCGCGTTTTCCAGAATCTCCTTTGAGGCGATATCCAGATGGTTGGTCGGCTCATCGAGGATCAGGAAGTTCGCCTCCGAGAGCATCAGCTTCGCCAGGGAAACACGTCCGCGTTCGCCGCCGCTCAGATCGCGGATGCGCTTAAAGACATCGTCGCCGGTGAAGAGAAATGCCGCCAGCACATTTCGGATCTGCGTGTTGTTCATATCCGGGTAGGTGTCCTGCAGCTCGTCAAAGAGCGTCTTGTCCATGTGCAGAACCTGGTGTTCCTGATCGTAGTAACCGATATGCACCTTGGAACCTAACCGGATCTCGCCGTTGTCCGGGGTCAGAAGACCGTTGATCATCTTGAGAATTGTGGTCTTGCCGGTTCCGTTGTTGCCGATGATGGCGATGCGCTCGCCGCGTTTTATCTCAAAGTTCAGATCCGTGAAGAGTGTCATGCCGTCGAAACTCTTGGCAAGCTCACGGACGGAGAGAACGTCATTTCCGCTGGTGACGCACGGTTCCAGCGTAATGTGCATCGCGTCGTTGATTTCGGTTGGTTTTTCCAGAAGATCCATCTTGGAAAGCATTTTTTCACGGCTCTCGGCGCGCTTGATGGATTTCTCACGGTTAAAGGATTTGAGTTTGGTGATAACCTCCTCCTGATGGCGGATCTCCTGCTGCTGGTTTAAGTAAGCCTTGAGCACACCGGCGCGGATGATCGCTTTTTTCTCGCTGTAGGCGGTGTAATTGCCCTGGAAAGAGGTGGCGATGCCGCCGTCCAGCTCGACGATCTTGGTCACGACGCGGTCCAGAAAATAGCGGTCGTGGGCGACGATGATGACCGTCCCGGCGTAGTTCATCAGATAGGTTTCCAGCCACGCGATGGATTCCATGTCGAGGTGGTTGGTCGGCTCGTCCAAAAGGATGATGTCCGGTTTGGAGAGCAGGAGCTTACCGAGGGAGACGCGCGTTTTCTGACCGCCTGAAAGTTCGGAAACCGGTTTGGAAAATTCTTCCTCGACAAAGCCGAGTCCCTTTAAGACACCGGTAATTTCACTCTGCCATGCGTAGCCGTTTAAAAGTTCAAATTCATGGTTTAAGCGGCTGTAAGTGTTGAGCATCGTTTCGAGCTTTTCGCCCTCGGCGTGCTTCATCTGGAGTTCCAGCGTGCGGATCTGCTGTTCCATTTCCAGAATCGGACGTTTGACCTCCAGAAGAGAGTCATAAATGGTGGTCTGGCTATGCAGATCCTGGTGCTGTGCCAGGTAACCGAGGGTTTTGCCCTTGGCGATGGTCACGGAGCCCTCGTCTGCTGCGAGTTCTCCGACAATTATTTTTAAAAGAGTCGATTTACCGGCTCCGTTGATGCCGACGATGGCGGCTTTTTCGTGATCTTCTACATGAAACGATACGTGTTTGAGGATTTCCTCTGTACCGAATGCTTTTGAAATATTGCTGCAAGATAAAATCATAGATTCCTCCTGTGGTTGTATCCATGTATTTCGGTTAAAAATATACCGTCAATCTCAAATTATAATATAAATAAAGAAGCAATGCAAGAATGAGAACGGTTAATGGCTGTTTCTGGTCAGAAAATTTTACGAAATACAATGTAAAATCCCTCATATGAAATAAAAAAATTGACAATTATTTATCATATGACTATAATAAATTTATCAGATTGTCCGAAGGTTTGCGTAAACCATATGGACAACGTCAGAGGAAAGAAAGGTGGAAGAAAGCCGTGGAACAGAAAGAGATATCTAAAGCGGTCATTTCTAGGCTACCCAGATACTATCGTTACTTGGGCGAATTGCTCGAGGAGGGAGTAGAGAGAATCTCATCGAATGATTTGAGTATCCGCATGAAGGTGACAGCGTCCCAGATTCGTCAGGATCTGAATAATTTCGGCGGATTTGGTCAGCAGGGATATGGTTATAATGTAAAGTATTTATATTCGGAGATTGCCCGGATTCTGGGAATTGACCGTCAGCATAACCTAATTATTATCGGTGCGGGAAATCTGGGTCAGGCGATCGCGAATTATACGAATTTTGAGCGGCGTGGTTTTTTAATCAAAGGCATGTTTGATGTGAATCCGCGTCTGGTCGGCCTGGTAGTCCGTGGAGTGGAGATCCGCGGTATTGAGGATCTGGAGCAGTTTATCAAGGACAATGAAGTGCAGATCGCAGCACTGACGATTCCGAAGTCGAAAGCGCCGGAGATTGCGGATCGGCTTGTCAAAGCCGGAATCAAGGCGATCTGGAATTTTGCCCATACAGATTTACAGGTTCCAGATGACGTTGTGGTGGAAAATGTCCATCTGTCGGAGAGCCTGATGCGCCTTTCTTACCGCGTATGCAGCATGCAGGATCAGAAAGCGAGAGAAGAAGCGCAGAGAAAGCAGGAAGAGGCAGCTGGTGCCGGAGAAACAAAATGATCGTCGGAATTGGTACGGATCTGATAGAGATAGAGCGAATCAAAAAAGCCTGTGAAAAAGAGGCTTTTTTGGTGCGTGTATATACAGAAGAAGAGCGTCGGCAGGCTGGGGGGAAGGTGTCCCGGCTCGCCGGCGATTTTGCGGTAAAAGAGGCAGTCTCGAAGGTGTTTGGAACAGGCTTTCGGGGCTTTGGACTGCTGGATATAGAAGTGCTCCGGGACGAGCTTGGAAAACCGTGGGTGCGGCTTCACGGGGGAGCAAAGAAACTTGCGGACAGCCTAAAAATCACCCGGATTCACGTGTCGATCACGAATACAGGCAGTCTTGCATCCGCTTACGCAGTCGGAGAGGGGGAATGGAAATGAGACGTCTGGTGACAGGAAAACAGATGAAAGAGATAGATGGATATGCAATCCGGAAAGTGGGGATACCCTCTCTGGTACTGATGGAGCGAGCGGCGCTGGCGGTTGCAGACGAGATGGAAAAACGGTATGGAAAGCTTTCAGGGCAGAGGCTTCTGGTATTTTGCGGAACGGGCAATAACGGTGCGGACGGCGCGGCGCTGGCTAGGATTCTCTTTCTGCGCGGCGCGCTTCCGACGGTGCTCACGGTCGGTGACAAGGCGCACTGGACGGGGGAGATGACCTGTCAGGTGGCGATTGACCGGAATCTGGGGATCCCGGTGGAGGCGTTTGAAAATTATGTGCCGGGGCATGTGGAGATCATGGTGGATGCGATCTTTGGTGTGGGTCTTTCCAGAGAGGTCGGCGGTGAATTTGCCGAGGCGATCCGTTTTATGCGGGAGCAGGAGCCAAAGGCGGTAGTTGCGGTTGATATTCCGTCCGGCGTCAGCTCAGAGACGGGGGAGGCGCTTGGCGAGGCAGTTGAGGCGGATCTGACCGTTACTTTCGGCTATGAGAAGCTGGGAATGGTGTTCTATCCGGGACGGAAGCTGTGCGGCGAGATTGTGATTGCCGACATCGGGTTTCCGGCGTATACAAAATATGAAGGGCATACCTATTTTGCCTATGATCCGGAGGATCAGAACCAGATCCCGAAACGGCGGGCAGACGCCAACAAGGGAACGTATGGAAAAATCCTGATCGCAGCCGGTTCGGAGGGGATGTGCGGCGCAGCGTATTTGAGCGCCCTGGCTGCGTACCGGATGGGCGCGGGACTTGTGAAGATCCTGACCGTCCGGGCAAATGTGCCGATTCTGCAAAATCTCCTTCCGGAGGCGATCCTGACGCCGTATGATCCGGAACAGGCACAGACAGATCCGGCAGGTTTTAAGAGCCTGGTGGAACAGGAGTGCGGCTGGGCGAGCGCGATCGTGCTGGGACCGGGACTGGGAAAGGAAGCCCATGTCGCAAGTCTGGTGCAGAACGTGCTGCTTTCCGCCTATGTGCCGATCATTGTGGATGCGGATGGATTAAATGCTGTCGCACAGCATCCGCATTTGTCCGGGTATTTTACGGAAAATGTGATCGTTACTCCACATCTGGGCGAGATGGCGCGTCTGACGGGACGCTCGATTGAGGATCTGAAACGGGATCTGGTCGAGTCAGCGGTGCGGTATGGCGAAGAAAAAGGCGTGACCTGCGTGCTCAAGGATGCCGTGACGGTGACGGCGGGGCGCGATGGCAATGTGTATATCGGCGACAGCGGCTGCGCCGCGATGGCAAAGGGCGGTTCCGGCGATGTGCTGACCGGTGTGATTGCCGGGCTTCTGGCGCTGGGATTTTCAGAGGATGAAGCGGCGGCGCTCGGCGTGTTCCTGCACGGAAGAGCTGGGGCGGCAGCTGCCTGTAAAAAGGGAGAGCATTCCGTGCTGGCAAGAGATATCGCGGACTGTCTGCTTGAAAAGATAGATTGAAAATAAAAAGGAAGACAAAAAGATGGAAAAAGCATATACAATGGCAGAAGAACCATATACTCGGATTTATGCGCGGATTGACCTGGATGCGATTGTGAAAAATATGGAGGCGATGCGCGAAAATCTTCCGGCAAAAACGAAGATGATCGGCGTGGTTAAGACGGATGGTTACGGTCACGGGGCTGTTCCGGTGGCGAAGACGATTGCGCCGTTTGTCTGGGGCTATGCGGTGGCAACCTTGGAGGAAGGACAGAACCTGCGCCGCCACGGCATTGACAAACCGATTCTGGTGCTTGGCAGCACGCACCCGCGCCATTTTGCGGAATTGATTGAGGACGATATCCGTCCAGCGATCTTTGAGGAAGATAAGGCAGAGCTGCTCTCAAAACTTGCGGTTTCGATGGGAAAGACGGCGAAAATGCATATTGCGCTCGATACCGGCATGGGACGAATCGGATTTCACCCGGATGAAAATAGCCTGAAAGAGATAGAGCGGATTGCAAAGCTTCCGGGCATTGAGATCGAGGGAATGTTTACACATTTTGCGCGTGCTGACGAGGCGGATAAGGCATTTACCCATTTACAGTATGAGCGGTACCAGAAATTCCATGAAGGTCTGGAAAATGCAGGCGTTCATATTCCGATGTGCCACTGTGCGAACAGCGCGGCGATCATGGAACTGCCGCGGATGGGACTGGATGCGGCGAGAGCCGGTATCACGGTATACGGTCTGTATCCGTCGGATGAGGTAGAGCGGAACATGAAGATTTACCCGGCGATGGAGATCCGCAGCTTTATTACCTATGTTAAGGAAGTGGAGCCGGGCACGCCGATCAGCTACGGCGGAACCTTTGTGACGGATCGTCCGATGCGGATCGCGACGATTGGCGCCGGATACGGCGATGGCTATCCGAGAAATCTCTCTGGAAAGGGTTATGTCCTGATTCATGGACACCGCGCACCGATTCTGGGACGCGTCTGCATGGATCAGTGCATGATCGATGTGACCGATATCCCGGAGGCTGCTGAGGACACGCGGGTAACGCTGGTCGGACGCGACGGGGACGACGAGATCACGATGGAAGAGCTGGCGGAATGGAGTGGCGGTTTCCACTATGAGATCCCGTGCGTGCTTGGAAAACGTGTGCCGCGCGTGTACGTGAGAGGTGGAAAGATCGTCGGGAAAAAGGATTATAATGATGATCGGTATGAGGATTTTATGGAGTAAAGCCGGCGTTTGAACCATTTAGAAAAAGGATTCATAAGATAAAGTAGATAGCTTCGGCAAAGCCGGGAACCTGGACTGCCGGATGCATTTATGGGACGACCCGCGTATAGGCGGTGTAAATCTGTCCATACTAACGGTATAAACGGACTGTGGAGCTGTGAAAGTACAAAGCAGTTATTTATATCTTAAAATAGTTTGGACGGAGTGTGAATCGAGTGGTTATCAGACGAGGAGATATTTATTACGCAGATTTAAGACCGGTCATCGGCTCAGAGCAGGGCGGCGTCCGCCCGGTGCTGGTCATCCAGAATGATATCGGCAACAAGCACAGCCCGACCGTGATCTGCGCGGCGATCACATCAAAGATGAACAAAGCCAAGCTGCCGACGCATGTGGAATTAAACACGCGCCGCTGTGCGATGGTGAGGGATTCGGTCATTTTACTGGAACAACTCCGCACGATCGATAAGCAGCGGCTGAAAGAGAAAATCTGTCATATCGACGGGGCGCTTTTACAGGAAGTGGACCGTGCGCTGAAGGTCAGTCTGGAACTGGATACATAAAATCAGCCGCGAACCCCTTGTCAAGCATACAGAATGGTGTTAAAATAGTTAAGATGCAGCTTTTTAGTGCCGAAATCGGCGTGATATAAAAGCTGATGAGCGAAAAGATACAACAAAGAAGATAGAAAGAGGAGTGTTATTTTATGTCAGGACATTCAAAGTTCGCCAATATTAAGCACAAAAAAGAGAGAAACGACGCAGCAAAGGGAAAAATCTTTACCGTTATCGGCCGTGAGATTGCCGTAGCTGTTAAGGAAGGTGGTTCGGATCCGGCAAACAACAGCCGTCTGCGTGATGTGATTGCAAAAGCAAAAGCGAACAATATGCCGAACGATACCATCGATCGTGGTATCAAGAAAGCAGCCGGAGATGCAAACTCTGTCAATTACGAGAATCTTACATACGAGGGATATGGTCCGAATGGCGTCGCTATCATCGTAGATACCCTGACCGACAACAAGAACCGTACCGCAGCGAATGTCCGCAGCGCATTTACCAAGGGCGGCGGAAACGTAGGTACTCCGGGCAGCGTGTCCTTCATGTTTGATAAAAAAGGTCAGATCATCATCGACAAAGAAGAGTGCGAGATGGATCCGGATGAGCTGATGATGCTTGCACTGGATGCAGGAGCTGAGGATTTCTCCGAGGAGGAGGACAGCTACGAAGTGATCACCGCACCGGAAGATTTCTCTGCAGTCCGCGAGGCGCTGGAGAAGGCTGGCGTTCCGATGATGGAAGCAGACGTTACCATGATTCCGCAGAACTGGGTAGAGCTTACCGATGAGGAATCCATCAAAAAGATGCAGAGAATCCTGGATCTTCTGGATGAGGATGATGACGTACAGGCTACTTACCATAACTGGGATGAGTAATTGATATCATATTTGATATAGATTTAAAAAAATAAAGATACGATTCATATAAAAACTGTCGCTGGAATACAATGGCGGGCTGGACTTTTCAAAGAAGAGGGCTGGCAGCCGGATGTATTTGGCGGCAGTTTTTGTGTAATAGGAATTTCCTTGGAGACACATTCGTTTTTATATTGCAAATTTTATGGAAGCATTAAAGAAAAAAATACCATGTCCGGCAGCAATAAACTTGCCTGAACATGGTATTTACTCGTATTTTATCTACTAGTTGCTTGTATAATGATAGCTGTCTAACAGCTGTGCCTTCATATGCCACAGCTCGTTGGAGAGATCCACATGAATCTCATGCGGGTTTACCAGACGGCGGGACTCATCCCACAGCGTCTCCTGTTCTTTCTTGCAGTATTCGCGGATGTCCATAACCTTTGGAGACTCGTAAACGCATTCGCCGTTTTTGAAGATTGGAACGAGAAGTTCGCGCATGGTGTAGGTGCCCGGCGCGAGGTGTGTCTTTTTCCATGTCTCGATCGGATCGAAGAGCAGAAGGGAATTCTTCTCATCGAACTCTTCATCCACGAGACAGATCAGATCTGCGATAATCTTGCCAGTCTCCTTGTCATAGATTCGCTGGATGGTCTTGTTGCCCGGATTGGTAACCTTTTCTGTATTTTCCGAAAGCTTGATCTTCGGGATAAATTTGCCTGTGTGACGGTCCATGATGGCAGCCAGCTTATAAACGCCGCCGAAGGAAGGGCAGTCCTTGGAGGTGATGAGGTTTGTGCCGACACCCCAGGACGTGATGGCAGCGCCCTGAATCTTCAGGCTGTCGATCAGGTATTCATCCAGATCGTTGGAGGCTGAGATGACTGCATCCGGGAATCCGGCGTCATCCAGCATCTTGCGGGCTTTCTTGGAAATATATGCAAGGTCGCCGCTGTCGAGGCGGATGCCGTAGAAAGTCAGCGGGATACCGGCGTCGCGCATCTCCTGGAAGACGCGGATCGCGTTCGGAACACCGGAACCCAGGGTATCATAGGTATCGGCTAACAGGATGCAGGCACTCGGATAGAGCTTTGCATAAGCGCGGAACGCAGTCAGCTCATCCGGGAAACTCATGATCCAGCTGTGTGCGTGGGTTCCCTTGACCGGAACGTCAAATAGTTTTCCGGCCAGTACATTGGAAGTGCCGATACAGCCGGCGATCATGGCAGCGCGGGCGCCATAGGTACCGGCGTCAGCACCCTGCGCGCGGCGAAGCCCAAACTCCATGATTCCGTCCCCGCGTGCGGCGAAGACGATACGGGATGTTTTGGTCGCGATCAGACTCTGGTGGTTGATGATATTTAAGATGGCAGTCTCAACCAGCTGTGCTTCCATGATCGGCGCGATGACCTTGACGAGAGGCTCACGCGGGAAGACAACGGTGCCTTCTGGGATTGCGTAAATGTCACCCGAAAATTTGAAATTGTGAAGATATTCGAGGAAATCTTCATCAAAAATGCCGAGTCCGCGTAAGTATTCGATGTCGGCATCATCGAAGTGAAGATTTTTCACATAGTCAATGACCTGCTCTAAGCCGGCGCAGATGGAAAACGCATTTCCATCCGGGTTTGTGCGGTAGAACGCATCAAAAATGACGGTTTCGTTGGCATCTTTCTCCCGGAAATAGCCCTGCATCATCGTCAGTTCATACAGGTCGGTCAATAGGGTAAGGTTTCTTGGCTCCATAATATTCTCCTTTGTTGCGAAAGACGGCTGCGGGCACGCCCTTCTTTTTATATATAGTATACTTCATTGTTTATATTTGCAATGAATGTCTGTGTCTGTTTTTTAAAGTAAATACAGACATATTTTATATACTATACCATAAAATCAGGGGAATGGCAAAATAATGATAATTTTATAACATGTGAATCATATCCGAAACATTCCTTGACAACCATCTGGAAAAAAGATACAATGTCCATGTTAGTGATTTGATTACTAATTATGATAGGAAAAGCAATGATGGAGACAGTAGCGCCGCACGGAAAGCGGGAGCGAGGCAGGGACGGTGAGAGCCTGCTGTGAGTAAAGCGGATGCGAAGATCACTCCGGAGCTTCGGGCTGAACCATTTTTGGAAGTCTGAGCGCCGTTTCTGACAGCGCCCGGAAGGAAAATTCAGTAAGTACCGACGGTTTCCTCCGTTATAGGGAGCGCATATAAAGGTATGCAGTAATAGGTGGTTAAAAGCAAGTGGGCCCTTGTCCTGTTACAGGATGGGTCCATTTTTATTTCATATTTTTAGGAGGAATTTATCATGTACAACAAAGTTCCGGCAAACATGAATTTCGTGGAACGTGAAAAGAACATTGAGAAGTTCTGGGAAGATGAGCAGATTTTTAAGAAGAGTATCGACAGCCGTAAGCAGGGACCGACCTATACATTCTATGACGGACCGCCTACCGCAAACGGCAAGCCGCACATCGGACACGTGCTGACCCGTGTTATCAAGGATATGATTCCGAGATACCGCGCGATGAAGGGCTACATGGTTCCGAGAAAGGCTGGATGGGATACCCACGGTCTTCCGGTTGAGCTGGAAGTAGAGAAGATGCTGGGACTGGACGGCAAGGAGCAGATTGAGCAGTATGGTCTGGAGCCGTTCATCGAGCACTGTAAAGAGAGTGTCTGGAAATACAAAGGAATGTGGGAAAAATTCTCCAACACCGTTGGTTTCTGGGCAGACATGGAGCATCCGTATGTTACCTACCACAACAGCTTCATTGAGTCTGAGTGGTGGGCATTAAAAGAAATCTGGAACAAGGGACTTCTTTATAAGGGCTTCAAGATCGTACCGTACTGCCCGCGCTGCGGCACCCCGCTGTCCAGCCATGAGGTGGCACAGGGATATAAGGATGTCAAAGAGCGTTCTGCGATCGCTAAGTTCCCGGTAAAGGGCGAAGATGCATACATTCTTGCATGGACGACCACCCCGTGGACACTTCCGTCCAACGTTGCGCTCTGTGTAAACCCGGACGAGACATATGTAAAGGTAAAAATGAAAGAGGATGGCACGGTTTATTATATGGCGCAGGCGCTGTGTGATACTGTTCTGGGCGAGGGTACTTACGATGTTCTGGAAACCTTTGTCGGAAAAGATCTGGAATACAAAGAGTATGAGCCGTTATTTGACTATGCCGTAGCAACCTGTGAAAAACAGCATAAGAAAGCATTCTACGTTGTCTGCGATAATTATGTAACCCTGACCGATGGTACAGGTGTCGTACACATCGCACCGGCATTTGGTGAGGACGACTCCAAGGTCGGCAGAAAATATGATCTTCCGTTTGTACAGTTAGTAGACGGAAAGGGCGAGATGACGAAGGAGACTCCGTGGTCCGGTATGTTCTGCAAGAAAGCCGATCCGGAGGTTCTGAAAGCATTAAGAGAAAGCGGACTTTTGTTCTCCGCACCGGTATTTGAGCATAGCTACCCGCACTGCTGGCGCTGCGATACACCGCTTATCTACTATGCACGTGAATCCTGGTTCATCAAGATGACCGCAGTTAAGGATGACCTGATCCGCAACAACAATACGATCAACTGGATTCCGGAGAGCATTGGTAAAGGGCGTTTTGGCGACTGGCTGGAGAATGTCCAGGACTGGGGCGTGAGCCGTAACCGTTACTGGGGTACTCCATTAAATATCTGGGAGTGCGAGTGCGGCTGCCAGCACGCGATCGGAAGCCAGGCAGAATTAAAATCCATGAGTCCGAACTACACGGACGTTGTGAAAAAATATGCAAAAGAGATGGATCAGGAGGCAAATGGAGAGGTTGAGCTTCACCGCCCATTCATCGATGATGTGACGATCACCTGCCCGAAGTGCGGCAAACAGATGCACCGTGTACCGGAGGTTATCGACTGCTGGTTTGATTCCGGTTCCATGCCATTTGCACAGCATCATTATCCATTTGAAAATAAAGAACTGTTTGAGCAGCAGTTCCCGGCAGATTTCATCTCCGAGGCGGTTGATCAGACGCGTGGATGGTTCTACTCCCTGTTAGCTATCTCGACCCTGATCTTTAACAAGGCGCCGTACAAGAATGTTATCGTTCTGGGGCATGTCCAGGATGAGAACGGACAGAAGATGAGTAAGTCCAAGGGCAACGCGGTTGACCCGTTCGATGCACTGCAGACTTACGGCGCTGACGCGATCCGCTGGTATTTCTACATTAACAGTGCACCGTGGCTGCCGAACCGTTTCCACGGAAAAGCCGTTATCGAGGGACAGAGACGTTTCATGGGTACTCTCTGGAATACCTATGCATTCTTTGTACTCTATGCGAATATTGATAATTTTGACGCAACCAAATATACGCTGGAATACGATAAACTTCCGGTTATGGACAAATGGCTGCTGTCTAAGTTAAACAGCCTCATCAAAGAGGTGGACGACGATCTGGGCAACTACCGCATTCCGGAGGCTGCAAGAGCGCTCCAGGATTTCGTCGATGATATGAGTAACTGGTATGTCAGAAGAAGCCGTGAGCGTTTCTGGGCGAAGGGCATGGAGCAGGATAAGATCAATGCGTACATGACACTCTACACCGCACTGGTAACTGTAGCGAAGGTAGCGGCTCCGATGATTCCGTTCATGACCGAAGACATTTACCAGAATCTGGTTCGCAGTCTGGATAAAGAGGCACCGGAGAGCATCCATCTGTGCGACTTCCCGGTTGCAAATGAGGCGCACATCGACAAGGATCTGGAAGCGAAAATGGAAGAAGTCCTGAAGGTTGTCGTTCTGGGTCGTGCAGCAAGAAATACTGCTAACATCAAGAACCGTCAGCCGATCGGACGTATGTTCGTGAAGGCAGAGACCGCTCTGCCGGCGTTCTATCAGGAAATCATCCAGGATGAGCTGAATGTGAAGAAGGTAGAGTTCACGGATGATGTCCGCGCATTTACCTCCTACAGCTTCAAGCCGCAGCTTCGTACCGTTGGACGCAAGTATGGCAAGTATGTAAACGAGATCAAAGAGATTCTTGCAGGTCTGGACGGAAATCAGGCGATGGATACCTTAAATGAAACCGACCTTTTAAGCTTTGAGACGCAGGACGGTACAAAGGTAGAGCTGGCAAAAGAAGATCTTCTGATTGACATGGCACAGGTACCGGGCTTTGTATCTGAGGGTGACAATTTCGTTACCGTTGTTCTGGATACTAATCTGACACCGGAACTCATCGAAGAGGGCTTTGTCCGTGAGATCATCAGTAAGATTCAGACGATGCGTAAGGAAGCCGGTTTTGAGGTAATGAACCATATCAACGTCTTCCAGGACGGAAATGATAAACTTGCAGAAATTTTAAAGAACCATACAGAGGAAATCAAGAAAGAGGTTCTGGCTGATAATATCCTGATTGGCACCATGGGCGGACACACAAAAGAGTGGGATATCAATGGCGAAAAAGGTATGTTTGGTGTTGAGAAAACGACTGACTGATGTGCCTGGCGGGAAACCGTGATACTACGAATATTAGGAGGACAGGATGCGCGAGATCAGCAAAGAAGAGTTTAAAAAGAGTATTATCGAAAATGTAAAGAACCAGTACCGCAGAACGATCGACGAGGCGACACCGCAGCAGATATTCCAGGCTGTGTCCTATGCGATCAAGGATGTGATTATCGACGACTGGATTGCAACTCAGAAGCAGTTTGACGAGACAGGCGCAAAGAAGGTATATTACCTTTCTATGGAGTTTCTGATGGGACGTGCGCTTGGTAACAATATCATCAACCTGGGTGCGAAAAAAGCAGTGAAGGAAGCACTGGAAGAGCTGGGTTTTGACCTCAATGCGATTGAGGATCAGGAGCCGGATCCGGCACTTGGAAACGGCGGTCTGGGGCGTCTGGCAGCATGTTTTCTGGATTCCCTGGCAACGCTTGGTTATCCGGCTTACGGCTGCGGCATCCGTTACCATTATGGTATGTTCAAGCAGAAAATTAAAGACGGCTACCAGGTGGAGGTGCCGGATGAGTGGCTGAAAAACGGTTATCCGTTCGAGCTTCGCCGCCCGGAGTATGCGACCGAGGTTAAATTTGGCGGTTATGTCAAGACCGAGTGGGACGGTGGGCGCAACCATTTTGTACAGGAAGGTTATCAGTCTGTTCTGGCAGTTCCGTATGATATGCCGATTGTCGGCTACGGCAACAACGTAGTCAACACCCTGCGTATCTGGGATGCACAGCCGATCGACACGTTCAGCCTTTCTGCATTTGACAAGGGTGATTACCAGAAGGCGGTCGAGCAGGAGAATCTGGCGAAGAACCTGGTTGAGGTCCTTTATCCGAACGACAACCACTATGCGGGTAAAGAGCTGCGTCTTAAACAGCAGTATTTCTTCATTTCTGCCAGCTTACAGGTTGCTCTGAAGAAATTCAAAGAGACAAACGATGATATTCACAAACTGCCGGAGAAGATCGTATTCCAGATGAACGATACGCATCCGACCGTGGCAGTTGCTGAGCTGATGCGCCTGCTCCTGGATCAGGAAGGCTTAAATTGGGATGAGGCGTGGGGTATCACAACAAAATGTTGTGCATACACCAACCACACTATCATGGCAGAGGCGCTGGAAAAATGGCCGATCGAGCTGTTCTCCCGCCTGCTTCCGCGTGTATACCAGATTGTGGAAGAGATCAACCGTCGTTTCCTGATCGAGGTACAGAATAAGTACCCGGATAACTATGAGAAAGTTAAAAAGATGGCGATCATCTTTGACGGTCAGGTCAAGATGGCGCATCTGGCCATCGTAGCCGGATATTCCGTCAACGGTGTGGCAAAACTTCACACCGAGATTCTGAAAAATCAGGAGCTGAAAGATTTCTACGAGATGATGCCGGAGAAATTTAACAATAAGACAAACGGTATCACCCAGCGTCGTTTCCTGCTGCATGGCAACCCGCTTCTGGCAGACTGGATCACGGAGCAGATTGGCGACGAGTGGATTACCGATCTTCCGCACCTGGCAAAATTAAAAGTATACGTCGATGATCCGAAATTCCAGCAGGAATTTATGAACATCAAGTACCAGAATAAACTGCGCCTGGCAAAATACATCAAGGAGCACAACGGCATCGACATTGATCCGCGTTCCATTTTCGATGTACAGGTAAAACGTCTCCATGAGTACAAGAGACAGCTTTTAAATATCCTTCATGTAATGTACCTGTATAACCAGCTCAAAGACAATCCAAACATGGATATGGTTCCGAGAACCTTTATCTTTGGTGCGAAAGCAGCGGCAGGTTACCAGATTGCCAAGAAGACGATCAAACTGATTAACTCCGTAGCAGATGTTATCAACAATGATAAATCCATCAATGGTAAGCTGAAAGTTGTGTTTATCGAAGATTACCGCGTTTCCAACGCAGAATTGATTTTTGCGGCAGCGGATGTCAGCGAGCAGATTTCCACCGCCAGCAAGGAGGCGTCCGGTACCGGCAACATGAAGTTCATGCTAAACGGTGCGCTGACGCTGGGCACGATGGATGGTGCGAACGTGGAGATCGTCGAGGAGGTAGGCAAGGAGAACGCATTTATCTTCGGTCTGAGCGCTGACGAGGTTATCAATTATGAGAACAACGGCGGTTACAACCCGGAGGAGATCTTCAACACCGACCAGGATATCCGCCGCGTGCTGATGCAGCTCATCAACGGCTACTATTCACCGCAGGATCCGGAGCTGTTCCGCGATATTTACAATTCTCTGTTAAATACAAAGAACAGTGCCAAGGCAGATACCTACTTCATCCTGAAAGATTTCCGTTCCTATGCGGAAGCACAGAAACGCGTCGAGGCAGCTTACCGTGACGAGAACTGGTGGGCGAGAGCAGCCATGCTCAACACAGCAAGCGCTGGTAAATTCTCCTCTGACCGTACCATCGAGGAGTATGTGCGCGACATCTGGCATCTGGAGAAGATCCATGTGGACGATGATGATGTAAAGGCACTGTAAAAGGAGTAAAAAGAGGGAGGACACACTATGAGAGGATACAGAAAAAGACCGGGGACACAAGGATTTTCGGTTCCTCTTGTGGGTGCTTCCCTCTTTTTTATCATTTCGCTGTTTTTGTTTGCTTCTTATAAAAACAGCGCCTATCAGCAGGCGAAAAAGGAAATCTATTCGCTTTATACGGCGAACCGGGCGTTTGATCTGGATGAGGTGTATCAGGACGGTCTGACGGCGATCTATGCGAAAGAGTATGGAAAGACGGCAACCGAGGCTGGATGCGAGGCGCTGGAGCAGACGGGGCTTCCATATGTCCTTTTATTATCGCAGTTTTCCGCTCCGGTGGAACGCGTGTATGTGACGAACTGTCAGCTGAGCGAGACGGGGCGGGATAAGAAGGCGCGGACGTATGACTACACGGTTTCGGTGCGTTTCTGCCTGGAAAAAGGCGATGAGGTGCTGGCACCGGAGAAGACGATGGACTTTCATGGAACTGTGGTGATGAAGAAAAAGGGATGGTTCCGCTGGCTGCTGGATGGTGTGACGCTGGGGGAGTAAAAGAATGATAGAGGGGAAACTGGAAGAGACTGCAAAGGGCGGCGGAGGAAAAGCCGGAGCGTAGACTTGTGATATTTTTTGAGTGCCTGTCATAAGATAAGGAAGGCAGAGAAAAGAAGCAGGTTTGTAAGGCATTGAAACCATAAGTTTACTGGTATGGCAAAACAGAAAATGCGTGAAACCGTACTGGAACAGTCAAAACAGGAGAACCGAAATGAAGAAGAGAACTGCCGCCGTACTGGCGGCTTTTTTGATCCCATATATCACAACACTGGCAGTTTCCGGGCGTGTGCAGGGGGCGGATGGAGGAAAAATCGGAGGAAATTCAGATAGAACATCTGGAGGGGGAAGTCAGACGGATGATCGGCACATCCTTCTGGATCGGGAGGATGGCGGCCGCAACAACGGAACCGGATATGCTGTCCCGCTGGAAGAATATCTGATCGGTCTGACTGCAGTGCAGATTCCGGACGGCTATCCGAAGGAGGCAGTCAAGGCACAGGCAATTCTGGCGCGGACAGCGCTGTACCGGGAGATGGACGGGGCAGATTCGATCGAGGAATCGGCGCTAGATATGGATTATCTGGAGCCGGAGCAGATCGAGAGCAAGTTTGAGGCGGCTGGAATGCCGGAATATTACCAGACGATCTGTGGGGCAGTGCGGGAGAGCGCAGGACAGACGGCGATCTGGGATGGGGATTATATTGAGCCGCTGTTTCATGCAGTGAGCGCGGGGCGGACGCGCGAAGGGGATGAAGCGCATCCGTATCTGGCATCGGTTGCGGCAAAGGAGGATGAGGGCGCTGGTGGCTACCTGACGCGGCAGGGCATGACACGGGAAGAACTGAAAAAACGTCTGGAAGAAGGACTGAATGCATTGGGAGAACACCCGGATCTGGAAAATCTGGAAGAAGATCGGATTCTGGAGGAGATTCAGATCGTGAAACGGGACAGCGCCGGTTATGTGGAAACCGTGCAGATTGGGGCGGAGACATACAGCGGGGACGCGGTGCGCTATGCGTTAGGCGTGCCGTCGCCAGCTTTTTCCCTCGAGGAAGACGGGGACGAAATCCGCTGTGTTACTTATGGGCGCGGGCATGGTTACGGGTTGTCGCAGTACGGGGCGGGACTCATGGCGGAGAATGGGAGCAGCGCGGAAGAAATTTTAAAGCATTATTTTAAAAATATTCAAATCGTTTCTGAATAAAACGATTCACTTCGGCAAGACTAATACCGAGGTGATAAACGTGAAAAATAAAGTAAGACAGTTATTCAGGGACAAACTTGTTCTGGTAATGACAGTGCTTGGTCTGCTGACAATCGTAGCCGCAGCAGGAACCGTAAAAATTCGAAAAGATAATGCACAGGATGGAAGAAATCCGTATCTGGATGTGCCGCAGACGGAGGGAATCCTGGCGGAAGAGATGCCGCAGAACCGTTTAGAAGAAAACGACGGACAGGCAGAAACACGCGCACAGGTGGCAGGAAGTTCGGACGCCTCGTATTCGGTCAATAACCGGAATGAAGCCGATCAGAAGCCGATGGAGGAGGAAAAAGAGAGCAGTCTGGGAGCCGGAGCAGCTGCCGCACGCGCACTTTCCTACAATGGAACCGATCGCTTAAGCTGGCCGGTCCAGGGCAATGTAATTCTCGATTACAGCATGGATTCGACCATCTATTTTCCGACGCTCGATCAATACAAATGCAATCCGGCACTCATTATCCAGGGCGATGTGAGTGAGCCGGTCGCCGCACCCGCCGAGGCGCAGGTAACCGAAGTCGGTTCTAATGAGGAGATCGGCAATTATGTTGTGCTGGATCTGGGAAGCGGCTACACGGCGGTCTGTGGACAGCTCAAAGACGTTCAGGTGGCGCAGAAGCAGTATGTGGCAAAAGATACGATACTCGGATATGTGGCAGAGCCGACCAAATACTATTCGATTGAGGGAAATAACGTATATTTCGAGCTGATGCACGACGGAGAACCGGTGGATGCGCTGGACTATCTGGAATGACAGGCTGAAATGCTGTTTATGATACGCCTTGCAGTCTGGTTCTGGCTGTGGCAGAAATTGGAAATGAAGGGATAAGTTTGTGTTTTGTGACAGGTGGTTTTGAAACAGAAAGCTGCTGTATGAAAACATGAAGACAGGGAATTTTGTTGACTTGATACTGTTTACGGGTAGGCACTTTTGGAACCGAAAGTGCCGTAAGAAAACGTGGTGGCAGCAGGAATTTGCCGTATTTGAATGCGAAGCCACGGCAAATTCCGTTACTGGGCACGCATGTGTGAACAGTAACTTGACTTGAAGCAAGGCGGGCAGCTAATTTGCTCTGCCTTGTTTTTCTGCCAATATTTGATATACTATAGGTAAAGTACGAATATTTTCAAAGATCAAAGGCTGTCAATGTAGGTTATAAATAAAAGTTACTATAAATTGAACGATTTAATAAGGAGGACAAAGATGGAACAGGAATTGTTGAAGAATAATTTTGAACGTCACGGATTTAAAACGAGTTTCTTTGATACAAAGAAGGCTGCGTCGGACTATCTGAAAGATCAGATTTCCGGGAAAAAAGTTGCGATAGGCGGAAGTGTGACGGCACAGGAGATGGGACTTTATGAGGCACTTTCCGAGAAAAATGAGGTGATCTGGCACTGGAAAAAGGCAGGGCGCGAGACGCTTATGGAAGCGAGAAGTGCCGAGGTGTACATAACCAGCGCCAATGGTGTTTCCAAAACCGGAGAACTGGTCAATATCGATGGAACCGGAAACCGCGTGTCGCAGACCTTATTCGGACCGGAAAAAGTATATTTTGTCATTGGAAACAATAAAGTCTGTCCGGATTTGACATCTGCGATGGAACGTGTAAAACAGATCGCAGCACCGAAGAACGCAGCCCGTCTGCAGGTCCAGACCCCGTGTGCGAAAACGGGCGTTTGCGTAGACTGCAACAGCCCGGCACGGATTTGCCATTCGATCGTGATCCTGGAGCGTCCGAGCAATGGGATGGAAGTAGAGGTTGTGTTTGTGGATGAGGAGATGGGTTATTAGGAGCGGAATATAGTTACTGGTCACGGGTATGAACAGTACCGATTATAGAAAAATTTGATGGAAAAATAAGGATTTCTTTATATCTTTTTTGGACGGATTTGGTATAATCAAGAAGAACGAAGGCAGATTTGAACGAAAATATACAAAATCTACAGATACGTATGGGGTACGTATGGGGAAAGATGAAAGGAGAACAGGTAAACCATGAATATATTATTTTTTCTGACACCGAAAAGTGAAGTCATTTATGTGAATGAGGAGGACACGGTTGGGCAGGCAATGGATACGATGGAAAAGTACAAGTATTCTGCGGTGCCGATCATCACGAAGGCAGGGCGTTACGCAGGAACATTAACCGAGGGCGATCTGCTGTGGGGACTCAAAAATAAGACAGATCTGGTGCAGAAAGGACTGGAAAAAGTGCGGATCACTGAGATTCCACGCCGTTCCGATAATCAGCCGGTACTTGTCAATGCGGATATGGAAGATCTTCTGGGAAAGATCATGAACCAGAATTTCGTGCCGGTGCTGGATGATCAGAAAAATTTTATCGGTATTATTACCAGAAAAGATGTTATCAGTTACCTTTGTAAAAAATAGTACATAATGATCGCTCTGTTTTTCAGCGGCGATCGCATTTATATATTTCCTGCATAAGATAAAGTATAACTGCTTTTGTAGGAGAATGAAATATGAATGGTTATCAGGATAACTCCAGCCGGAAAAATGCCTGCCGTTCGGGAATGCCTCTTATGTCATGCCCGGTGGCAGGCATTTCTGGCAATCGCTGCATAAATACTGCACCGCCAACCTGTCCGCCGGAAATACCTTGTGCTGGTTCGGTGCATCCTGTTTTGGAAAATGGGGCATTTTGCCCGCAGGGGCCAGAAATCCGACCTGCCCGCCCGTATCCGCAGACAGGAGGAAACAGGCCGCCGCAGACATTTCTGGGAGGCGGAAATTATCCGGTCGGCATGGGATATGTACCGGTTCAGTCCTGGCAGCAGCCGTATGCGCTGGAAACCGCATTCAGGCGGGGAACTATTTTTCCGGATCTGGATCTGCCGTTTATGATGGGAGGTGCCTGCTGATGAATGAGACTGCCAGAAAATTGATGAAACGGATTGATGATGCCAGCTTTGCAATGGATGATGTGATTCTCTATCTGGACACCCACCCGGATGACAGGAATGCGCTGAATTATTACCGGTATGTGGTGGCACTTCGGAAAGAAGCTGTTAAAGCGTATGAGGCATCGTTTGGACCGCTCACGATCGAGGATGCGGACGATGCATGCACATGGTCCTGGCTTACAGAGCGCTGGCCGTGGGAAGGGGAGGTGTAGCGTATGTGGAGATATGAAAAAAGATTACAATATCCAGTCAATATCAAGACGCCGAATCCGAAGATCGCGCAATATATAATGAGCCAGTATGGCGGTCCTGACGGCGAAATCGGAGCCTCTATGCGCTACCTGTCCCAGCGGTATACGATGCCTTATAAGATGCAGAAAGGACTTCTGACCGACATCGGAACCGAGGAACTCGCCCATATGGAGATGATTGCCGCCATTGTCCAGCAGCTCACGCGCAACCTTACTCCGGCACAGATCGAGTCATCCGGGTTCGGACCATACTATATCGACCACACCACGGCAATCTGGCCGCAGGCAGCAGGCGGAATCCCGTTCAATGCGTGCGAGTTCCAGTCGAAGGGCGATGCGATCACGGATTTATATGAGGATATGGCAGCAGAGCAGAAAGCCCGCACAACCTACGACAATATTCTCCGCGTGGTCAAAGATCCGGAAGTATGCGATCCGATCCGTTTTCTGCGCGAGCGGGAGATTGTACATTTTCAGCGGTTTGGTGAAGCTTTAAGAAATGTACAGGATCACCTGAGCAGTCGTAATTTCTATACGTTTAACCCAGAGTTTGATAAAGTGAAAGCGAAGGGATAAAACAAAAACCTCCGTAAACAATGTCAAATTCATTCTTTACGGAGGTTTTCAAACCAGCACCGAGTGCGGATAAATCCGAACCCTCAACCTCCGCCAGTGTGATGGTCTTAGAACTGTTCTTACAGTTAAAAGTAAGGAATTATCTTGTCCTCATAAAGATACACCGCATTTACAAAACTGTCAATCAGTCTTTGCCGCTGTTCCCGCTTTGTCACATCAAATTTACGGAAGCGGTAAATGAAAAATGCTATCTGTTCTCTTGTAAGCAGGGGCTTGTGCATTTCCTCCTGCAAAATGCTGACTTCAAGCTGCCTTTTGGTTTCCTCCAACTCGTCCAGTCTTTGCTTGGTGGACGGAGTAAAAATCCCTGCTTGAATGGAGTTGAGCATATTGTTAATACCTTTTTCCGTTTCTGCAAGCTACTTTTTCAAAAGAGGCAGATCGGTGCTTTCTTTCTTCTGCAACTCCATCAGCGTATCAATCAGTCGTTCCATGACTTCATCATTCATAATTGCTTTCATACAGTAATTGAGCGTACATATAAATTAGAGGAGACCGAGGCAGTGATGCAGAAACAGATCCGGGTGGCAAACCATCGGATCGCAGATTTGGAAAAGCAGATGGAGGGATAAGGTATGCAGATTAAAGATTATGTAAAGCCGGAATTACTTGTGGTAGCAGTAGTGCTGTACTTTATTGGGATGTGGCTGAAGCAGAGCGAGACAGTGAAAGACAAATACATCCCACTCATTAATGGGCTGATTGGCGTTGCGATTTGTGCCATCTATGTGTTCGCCACCTGTGCCTGCGGTAGTGGTCAGGATATCGCGCTGGCGGTTTTCACGGCACTTACACAGGGCGTCCTTGTGGCGGGATTGTCTACGTATGTAAACCAGATTTTTAAGCAGTCAGGAAAAGAAGAGTAGAAGGAGGCGATCCGACTATCTCCCGCGGCAGTTCGGGGCATGGCTGCCGTTGCGACATCGCAACAATAGGGGAAAATCGACGAAAGCCGATAGTAGGAATAAAAACCCCCAAGGAGTCGCGATCCTTGGGGGTTTTGTCGTTGCCTGTGATGGACAACTACTATCTCTTAGCCTATCGGCATTATAGTATATGCGAAAATTCTTTGCAAGATACCCCCGGAAAACAAAATGTCATATTTTTCATATCATAAAGAAAAGAGGACAAATCTATGAGAGATATCACATTATGTCATCCACGTCTCCAGCGCATTGCGTCCGCCTGGATCAAAGCCTGTGCGACCGAGGGTATCACAGTAGCCATCGGAGAGACACTGCGGACGGTGGCGGAGCAGGACGCTCTGTACGCGCAAGGACGTACCAAGCCTGGCAACATTGTAACCAATGCCAAAGGCAGTAGCTATAGCAGTCAGCATCAGTGGGGGATTGCCTTTGATTTTTATCTTAAGATGGATGTGGACGGCGATGGCAGCATGTCAGACGATGCCTACAATGACAGCACAGGTATGTTTAAAAAGGCCGCAGAGCTGGCAAAAGCTTTAGGACTTGCCTGGGGCGGAGACTGGCGTAGCATCGTAGACAAGCCACATCTTTATCTGCCGGACTGGGGCAGCGCCACCAACATTCTTAAACAGCGTTACGGCACCTTTGAGGCGTTTAAAAAGACCTGGCCTAAAATGGATGTAGCGCCAGTCAAAGCCGACAGCGATGCCGGAGCGGCGGATCTCAAGGACATCAAGAGCGGCGCACACGGCTTGAGCGTCACTGCATCCTCGCTCATCATCCGGACAGCTCCGGCAGGTGCTGGCTCTGGCAAGCGATACAGTAAGGATCAGCAGGTGCAGCCGATCCGGAAGTGTTTTGTCAGCGGAGCACCGTGGATCCAGACCGCGGACGGCTGGGTGTCTGGCAAGTATCTTACTGGCTGGGTGTGCCAGGACGGGCGCTGGTGGTATCTGCTGAGTGGGTACACCTACCGGCACGATGCAGTCTGCCAGATTGACGGGCAGGCGTATGCGTTTGATTCGGATGGCTGGATGATTACCGCAGATCGGATAGCAGAGGACGGACATATACGATAAAATATGATGAAAAACACAATATAAGCGCATAATAAGGGGCTGTCATTCCTTGAAAATAAAGGGAAAACAGCCCTTTTTTCGTGTGATATTTCGTGTGATATTTCCCCAGAAAAAGGGGTTCTTTATACTGAAATATGCTTTCGTGGTAGATGCTCCAAAAACACCAGAAACCCTTGTAAATAAAGGAAAAATCCAGCATTTACAAGGGTTTCCGCATCCATCAAAAAAAGCAGATAACGGGAATCGAACCCGCCTTTCCAGCTTGGGAAGCTAGCGTTCTACCGATGAACCATATCTGCAAATATATATTAAGTATACTGTTTTTTCTGAAAAAGTCAAGAAATTTATCTTGCCAAAAAGGGAGGAAAGTTACTGTACACGGGTAGGCACTTTTGGGATCGAAAGAGACAAATATATTCAAAACGCCCACAAAATGCCCTCTTAACACAATTTATATTTCAAAAACTCGCAGAAGGTGTTATAATAATTCGGTATGGATCAGGGCGCGGTTTTCAGGCACCCTTTTTCCGTCATAGGAAAGTGTTAAGGCACATTTTTTATTTTGTATATAAAATAGAGATTTTCTGTATCGGTATGGCGGATAAGCAGAAAATAACGGAGGAAACTATGGATATAATCATTATCGGATGCGGCAAGGTTGGTACGACGCTGGCGGAGCAGCTTGTCCGGGAGGATCACAATGTGGTGATGATCGATACGTCTGCGGAGCGAATGCAGCGGGTGTCAGATGATATTGATGCGATCAAGCTGGTGGGAAATGGTGCCAGCATTTCCATGCAGATCGAGGCAGGTGTGCAGACGGCGGACATGCTGATTGCCGTGACAGGGTCGGATGAGATGAACCTTCTCTGCTGCCTGATTGCGAGAAAAGTGGGACATTGCCACACGATTGCGCGTGTGCGGAATCCGATTTACAGCAACGAGCTTACCTTTATCAAGCAGCAGCTGGGAATTTCCATGATTATCAACCCGGAATATGCGGCGGCGACGGAGATTTCGAGAATTCTGCGCTTCCCGTCAGCGATCAAGATCGATCCATTTGCCAAGGGAAAGGTAGAGCTTTTGAAATTTAAGGTAAAACCGGAGTTTAAGCTGGACGGGCTTTCGGTCATGGATATTGACAGCCAATTCCGCTGCGATGTCCTGATCGGCGGTGTTGAGCGCGGCGATGAGGTGGCGATCCCGGATGGTAAATTTGTGATTAAAAACGGGGATATGGTGTCGATTATCGCTTCCCCGGCAAATTCGGCAGAATTTTTCCGCAAGATCGGCATCCAGACAAACCAGGTCAGAAATACGATGATTGTCGGAGGCGGTACGATTGCTTATTATCTGGCGAAACTTTTGGCTGCGATGAAGATCCGGGTTAAAATTGTGGAGAAAGATAAAGCGCGCTGCGAGGTTCTGACAGAGCTTCTGGACGATGCGTTGATCCTCAACGGTGACGGAACGGACCGGCAGCTTCTTCTGGAAGAGGGGCTGATGACGGCGGAGGCATTTGTCACTCTGACGAATATGGATGAGGAAAATGTATTCCTTGCGCTGTATGCGAAGGAAAATTCCAGCGCGAAGCTGGTGACAAAGGTTAATCGGATCGCCTTTGACGAGCTGATCAGCAAGCTGGATCTGGGAAGTCTGATTTATCCGAAATACATCACGGCGGACTACATTTTACAGTATGTGCGCGCGATGCAGAATACCATCGGCAGCAATGTGGAGACGTTGTACCATATTCTCGACAGCCGGGCGGAAGCGCTGGAGTTTGTGATCCGCGAGGAGTCGGAAGTGACGGGCATTCCGCTGATGAATCTGAATCTCAAGAACAACCTGCTGATCGGATGCATCAACCGCGGCGGCAATATCAAGATCGCGCGTGGACAGGACTGCATCCAGCAGGGCGATACAGTGATCGTCCTGACGAGTCAGAAAGGTCTGCGGGATATCCGCGACATCCTGAGAAAGTAGGCGGCATAGATGAATTATTCGATTGTATTTTATATCATAGGCTGGATCCTGAATTTTGAGGCGGCTTTTATGGTGCTTCCGACGGTAGTGGCACTGATTTACCGTGAGTCAGAGGTATGGTGTTTTCTGGCAACGATGGCAGTATGCCTGATGGTTGGTATGCTTCTGGTACGCCGGAAACCGAAAAATCAGATCTTTTATGTGGCGGAGAGCTTTGTGGCGGTTTCTCTAAGCTGGGTTTTACTCAGTGTGATGGGAGCAGTGCCGTTTGTATTAAGCGGCTATATTCCAAATCCGATCGATGCCTTGTTTGAGACGGTATCGGGCTTTACGACGACCGGTGCAAGTATTCTGAGCAATGTGGAGCAGCTGCCGAAATGCTTATTATTCTGGCGGAGTTTTACGCACTGGATCGGCGGTATGGGCGTTCTGGTATTCCTTCTGAGTGTCCTGCCGATGGTGGGCGGTTCCCATATGAATTTGATGAAGGCGGAAAGCCCAGGACCGATCGTGAGCCGTCTCGTTCCGAAGGTTCAGATGACGGCGAAGCTGTTATACCAGATTTATCTGGGAATGACGATTCTTGAGGCTGTGATTCTGATTCTTGGGAAAATGCCGATTTTCGACGCGATCACGATCACGGTCGGAACAGCAGGTACGGGTGGTTTTGCAATCCGGAATGATAGTCTGGCGAGCTACACGGCATTTCAGAAAAATGTCGTGACGGTGTTTATGATTCTGTTCGGAGTGAACTTTAACTTTTACTTCTTTCTGCTGATGCGGAAGATGGGACAGGCCTTTAAAATGCAGGAGGTCCGGGCATATTTTCTAATCATTGCATCGGCGATTGGCATCATTACAGTCAATACGGTAGCACTCTGCGGCAATGCACTGCAGGCATTCCAGGATGCGGCATTCCAGGTCGGTTCGATTATCACGACGACCGGTTATGCCACGGTGGATTTTGATAAATGGCCGCAGCTTTCAAGAACGATTATGGTACTTTTGATGTTTATCGGCGCCTGCGCGGGCAGTACAGGCGGCGGTATCAAGGTGTCGCGTGTTTTGATTCTGCTTAAATCGGTAAAAAAGGAACTGAAACAGTACCTGCACCCGAGTGCAGTGGAGAAGATCAAAATGGATGGAAAGATCGTGGAGCATGAGGTTGTGCGCTCGACGAATGTGTTTATGGTTGCGTATGTGCTCATTTTTACGGTATCTGTTCTGCTGATTTCTCTGGATGAATACGATCTGGTGACGAATTTTACGGCGGTTACGGCTACGTTTAATAATATCGGACCGGGTCTGGCGCTGGTCGGACCGACCGGAAACTTTGGATTTTTCAGTAATTTCTCAAAAGTGGTTCTGATTTTTGATATGCTGGCAGGACGTCTGGAGATTTTCCCGGTACTTCTGCTGTTTTCAAGGGAAACCTGGAAGCGGTTCTAGGGAAGGAGAATGCGGATGGATATACTGTTCTTTTTAACGGGGTGTCTGGGACTGGCAGAGACAATTGATTTGTTCTGCGGCAAAGATTTCCTGATTTTTATATCGGATTCGATCGATCCGAAGAAATATAACCTGAAAAAGGTGTATGCGGTTGAAAAATGGCTGTTTGCGATTGATACGCTGTCGCTGTTTGGCATGGCGTTTCATCTGGGCGGCGGTACGGGCGATCTGGTGCTGGCGGCAGTTGTGCTGGTGACACTGTTCGCACATGTGTATGTGTTTAAGAGCCGGAACTTCCGGGTGTAAGTAGATAAAAGTGGGCGTGATGTGTCTGGCATGCGCCCATTTTTGCTGCCATGATGCAGAGAAAATGGCTGGTGGCTTGTTTTGGGACAGATGCTTGAAACGGCTGACAGTGTGGCTTCCGGGGAAGTGGGACACACTTTGCGTTGACAGGCATATGATATAGTATCAATGAAAAATGAAAAGGAGATTATCATATGTGTTGGTCTTGGGGTAATGGTTGTGGACACTGCGGAGGATGCGGCGGCTGTGGAAATAATGGATGGGGCTGGAATAGCTGTGGAAATAACGGAAGAAATTCCTATCGGAGAGGTTTCAACGATGGTTATGCAATCGGCTATCGGGATGGCTATGATGCCGGAAGAGACAGCCAGTCTGGCTGCGGCTGCGGCAATAATGGCGGCTGTGGCTGCGGAAACTAGAGAGGGCGATTCAATTTGCACGAGGTGTGAACTGAGGGAAAGAAAGCCGGGCGGTGAGAGCTGCCCGGCTTTCTTCCCTTCAGTTATTAAGAACTCTAAGAATACGCTAAAAATCGGGGCAACAGGATTTGAACCTGCGACCTCTCGGCCCCCAGCCGAGCGCGCTACCAAGCTACGCCATACCCCGAAAATAAATCATAGCTGCACTTTGCCAAATTTTCAGCTGACATATACTGCCATTTGTTGAAGTATTATATGCGTATCATTATATCAAAATTACATCAAAAATCAACTATGACTTCTAAATTTTCGCTGCCGGATGTTTGTTTTTTGATGTAATTTTGATGGTTGAGTGGAATTTTACGAATCAATGGAATGGATCAATAGAATGAATATTTTCCCAATATTGACTCCAAATTTGAAAAATGGTATGATGAAAACGTGGATAATTAAAAGAAAAGGTCATAGCAGAGTCTTCGGCTGTGACCTTTTGTAGTAACCAACCCCAAGGAGAACATCATGATAAGTTTTGACCTCGACATGACCCTTTTAGACCACCGGACGGATCAGATCACACCGAGTGCGCTGGAGGCGATTGAAAAGCTGCGCCCGAAGTACAAGATTGTGCTGGCAACGGGGCGCGATATGGATAATTATTACAGTACATCGTACCGGGACATCGTCCGTCCGGATGCGATTGTACATATGAACGGGACGAAGATCACAGTGGGAGATAAGCTGCTGTTTGAGCACATCTTTGATCCGGAACTCCTGCGCCGGGTGCTGAGTTTCTGCGATGAAAAGGGATTCGGAATCGGCATGACGGTGGGGGATGAAGATTACTATATCCATCCGGAGATCATTGCGGCTAATGATATCCGCTTCTGGGGAAGCTGCGGGCGGCAGTTCCAGGATCCGTGGAAGATGCTCACGATGCCGGTCCGGACACTGGCGTTTGTCGGCAGCCGTGAACAGGTGAAGGAGATGGAACGGGAATTTCCGACCCTGAAATTGCCGATGTTTGCGAGCGGACATGGCGCGGATGTGGTCGAGAAAGGCAATTCCAAGGCGGACGGACTCCGCAGGCTGGCGGTGTATTTTGGAGAAAAAGAAGATCTCTCCGATACAGTGGCATTTGGCGACAGCATGAATGATATTGAGGTTGTGCAGGAAGCCGGCATCGGCGTGGCGATGGGAAATGCAGTGGATGCGCTTAAAAAAGTAGCCGATTACGTGACGGCACCGATCGGGGAAGATGGAATTTATAAAGCGTGCGAACACCTTCATTTATTTTAAAGAAGTTATTTTCCTATTTTACCTGTTCCCATTTTCCTATATAAATGATATAATAGCTACCAAACGGTTATTGTCCACAGGTGAGTTTCTTTGAGTAGAAATTCCATGCAGTACAATAACAAGAAATGACTTAAAAGGCGCGTGCCTGCAAGCTTTGACTAAAAGGATGAACTGCGGCTGCAGAAATCGGCAGTGCGGCAGGGAACCGGACACGCACCGGGAAAAAAGAGAGGATGTAACAGATGGAACATTTAATTACTCCGGCTGGTTATAAACCGGTATTGGATTTGAGAGAAACACAGGTTGCTATCAAGGAAATCAAGGACTTTTTTCAGAGAGAACTGGCAAAACAGCTCAATCTGACCCGTGTGTCCGCACCGCTTTTTGTACTGCCGGAATCTGGTCTGAACGATAACTTAAACGGCGTAGAGCGCCCGGTGTCCTTTGGAATTCTGGAGCAGAAAGATCGGAAGGCTGAGATTGTACATTCTCTCGCCAAATGGAAACGTCAGGCATTAAAAGAGTACGGATTTCAGGAAGGTGAAGGCCTTTACACCGACATGAGCGCGATCCGTCGTGATGAGGATACAGACAACATCCATTCCATTTATGTGGATCAGTGGGACTGGGAGAAGATCATCAGTAAAAAAGATCGTACCCGTGAGACACTGGAATCCATTGTCCGTTCGGTTTACAAGGCACTGAAAGTGACCGAGGACTATATGGCATATGAGTATGAGTACATTGGACGTTATCTTCCGGAAAATATCACATTTGTGACGACCCAGGAGCTGGAAGATATGTATCCGGATTGCACACCGAAGGAGCGCGAGTACAAGATTGCGAAGCTGCATGGTGCGGTATTTATTGAGCAGATTGGTGACAAGATGAAATCCGGTGAGAAGCACGATGGTCGTGCTCCGGACTATGATGACTGGAAATTAAACGGCGATATTCTGGTATATTATCCAGTTCTGGATATCGGACTGGAGCTTTCTTCCATGGGTATCCGCGTTGATGAGGATTCCCTGAAAGAGCAGCTGGTAAAGGCGGGATGTGAGGAACGCGCGGAGCTGCCATTCCAGAAAGCAGTTCTGGAGGGAGAGCTTCCGTATACAGTCGGCGGCGGTATCGGTCAGTCCCGTATCTGTATGTTCTTCCTGCGGAAAGCACATATCGGAGAGGTGCAGGCGTCGATCTGGCCGGACGGTGTGCGCGCAGAGGCAGAGGCTCACAACATTCATCTGCTGTAAAAATAAAATTGATGAAAAGCTGCCCGGGAAAGTGATTTTCTGCGGCAGTTTTTTGTGTAATAAGAAATTCATTAGAATTCCCTATTACACAAAAAGGCACATTCTTTTTATGTAATGGGAAGCCCATAGAATGAGAGGATAGGATATTTATATGGCGGATCATATCTATGATTTAATTATTATCGGTGCGGGACCGGCGGGATATACGGCAGCGCTGCGTGCGGCAGCGATGGGGATGGATGCAGTCCTGATCGAGAAAAAAGCGCTGGGCGGCTCATGCGTCAATACCGGCTGTATTCCTGCCAAGGCGCTTCTGCAGGCGACGGCAGTCTACCGGGATATGCTGAAAGCATTCCGGTTTGGCATCGTGGCGGAGAAGGTCAGCTTTGACTGGCGGCAGATGCAGATTTATAAAAATGAGTCCGTGGAATCATTCCGCTCAATGATTCAGGGAATGTTAGAAAAAGCGGAGGTGGAGATGATTCACGGCGATGCGCGCCTGCATGCGGATAATGTGGTGCGTGTGACGACCTCCAAAGGCGCATTGACGCTGAAAGGAAAAAATGTGATTCTGGCAACCGGTTCCAGCCCTGTGATTCCGGATATCCCGGGAATTGATCTGCCGCAGGTTATGACAAGCCGTGATATTCTGCGGATGGATGACTGGAATTTTGACTGTCTGACGGTCATCGGCGGCGGTGTCATCGGTGTGGAGATCGCGACGATCTTCGCGGCGCTCGGTTCCCGCGTAACGCTTTTGGAGCAGGCAAACCGTCTGCTGGAGTCGATGGATCCGATGATTTCCGAGCAGATGGAAGCAAATCTGCGTTCTAAGGGTATTGAAGTCCACTGCAATGTACAGGTCATGGAGATCAAGGATCGCGGCAACGACACGGTGTCGGTCAATTACCGTTGTGAGCGTGGCTGGAAGGAAAGCCCGGCGGACCGCGTGCTGGTGGCAGTCGGCAGACGCCCGAATATGTCGAAGGTTCTGGCGGACGATTGTCAGGTACAGCTGGAAAATGGGCGTCCGCTCATCAAGGGAACTTACCGCACGACGCAGGAAAATGTCTATGCGATCGGCGATACCGTGGCGCGGAAACGTCTTGCCCATGTGGCAGCGTCCCATGCGGCTTATCTGGTCGAAAACCTGGCGGGACGCGGACACCGGATGCAGCTTTCGGTCGTGCCGAACGGTATGTATGTCGTGCTTCCGGTTGTGCCGACCTGTATTTATACGGAGCCGGAGATTGCGGCGGTTGGATTTACGGAAAATGACGCCCGCCTTTATAATATGAAGATCAAGTGCGGTGTGGCATATATGACGGAAAATGGAAAAGCGCTTTTAGCGAGAAACAGCCGCGGTTTTGTGCGCCTGATTTTTGAGGCGTATACCAACACGCTGATCGGGGCGCAGATCATGTGTGCGCGTGCGACGGACATGATCGGAGAGATGGCAACGGCGATCGCCAATGGTCTTACGGCATATCAGCTCTCGACGGCGATGCGCGCGCATCCGACGTACAGTGAGGCGATCACGGAGGCGATCAAAGATGCGTTGAAAAATGGATAATAGAGAAACAACAGGAGGCAGAAAAATGGGACGTGAGGTTCGGGCGAAAATTGAACAGCTTCGCGAGAAGATGGCGGAGCGTGGAATGGACGCATATCTGATTCCGACATCGGATTTCCACGGATCGGAATACGTGAGCGGGTATTTCAAATGCCGGAAATATATGACAGGCTTTACCGGTTCGGCGGGAACGGCGGTCATTACGATGGAGGACGCAGGTCTCTGGACGGATGGCAGATACTTTGTGCAGGCGGCAGCAGAGCTTTCCGGCAGCGGGGTGGAACTTTACCGTTCCGGTCAGGAGGGCGTGCCGACGACGCTGGAATTTTTGAAAAAACATATGCCGGAACAGGGTGTTCTGGGTTTTGACGGCAGAGTGGTCGATACGGCAGAGGGCGAGCGCATCGCGAAAGCACTGTCCGGGAAAAAGGTACGCATTTCGGAGGGTGAGGATCTGGTTGGAAGCATCTGGGACGACCGCCCGGCGCTTCCGATGAACCCGGTTTGGATTCTGGAAGAGAACTATGCGGGAAAACCGGCGGAGGAGAAGATTGCAGATCTGCGCGGGGAGATGAAAAAGCGTCAGGCGACGGTGCATCTGCTGACGAGTCTTGATGATATCGCGTGGCTTTTAAATATCCGGGGTGATGACATTGTACATACGCCGGTTGTATTGTCCTACTTGATTGTGACAAAACAGGAATTATTCCTCTTTATTCATGAGAAGACGCTGAACGAAGAAGTACGTGCCTATCTGCATGGACTGGGCGTTCGGATCATGCCATATGAGGCGGTATACCAGATTGCATCCGCATTCCGCTATGAGCGCGTTTTATTGGAAAAGTCGAAGATCAATTACCGTCTGTTCCGGTGCCTGGATGCGAGCGTGAAAGTGATCGAGGCGATGAATCCGACGGCAGCGGCAAAAGCAGTCAAAAATCCAGTGGAACAGGAAAATATGCGCCGTGTGCATGTGCAGGACGGTCTGGTATTGACCCGTTTCCTGCGCTGGGTGAAGGAACATGCAGGCGAAAAAGGACTGGACGAGTGGACCGCAGGGGAATATCTGGATAAGCTGCGCCTGGAACAAAAAAACTGCCTGGATATGAGCTTTACGACGATCTCTGCGTGGGGACCGAATGCGGCGATGTGCCATTATACGGCGTCTGAGACAGAGAAGAGTAGTGTACCGAAGAAGGGGCTGTATCTGGTCGATTCCGGCGGACAGTATTATGAGGGAACGACGGATGTGACGCGTACCATCGCGGTCGGACCGATCACGCAGGAAGAAAAACGCTGCTGTACGCTGGTGGCGTGCTCGATGCTGCGTCTGCTGGATGCGAAGTTTATGTATGGCTGCCGCGGTATCAATCTGGACTATATTGCGCGCGAACTCCTGTGGAAAAACGGCCTGGATTTCAACCATGGAACAGGGCATGGTGTCGGCTATCTGGGCTGTGTGCATGAGCGCCCGAATTCCATCCGATGGAGGCTGCTCACATCGCCCGCTGAAAATGCGGTTCTGGAGGAAGGCATGGTTACCTCTGATGAGCCGGGTCTTTATCTGGAAGGAAAATTTGGCATCCGGACGGAGAATCTGATGCTCTGTGTGAAAGATGTGAAGAATGAATTTGGTCAGTTCATGAAATTTGAAAATCTGACCTGGGTTCCGATTGATCTGGACACGATCGATGTATCGCTGATGGAAGGGCGTGACCGCGAGCTTTTGAACGCGTACCACAAGGGCGTGTTTAAGAAGCTGTCTCCGTATATGACGGAGGAAGAGAAAGCATGGCTGACAGAGGCGACGCGAGCGATTTAGAGGAGAAAAATAAGAAAGATACGGCAGTAAAACATTAAAAAGCGGTTAAAAACCGGCATAGATAAAAGATGCCGGATATAAACTGTAAATGACCATGTAAAATAAATGTGAGGCTGCGTGTATGCGCTATCATTTGTTCGACCGTGTTCGAATCTGTGAGACAACTGGAATGCAGGACGGCTATCTGAGGATCGATGTGGTAAACCGTGAAAACAATTTCCCGATTGAGGGAGCAGAGGTTTCGGTCAGCTATGGCAATTCAGGACAGACGCAGGAAGTGCTTAGAACCAATTTATCCGGGCAGACGGAGGAGATTGCGGTAGCGGCGCCTCCTGCGTTGCTTTCACTGGAAGAACAGAACCGGGAAAAGCCGTATGCGGATTATACGGTGGAAGTGAGGGCAGAGGGCTATGAGCCGGTGAAGGTAAAAGGAACGGAGGTGCTGGCGGGCGTGCTGGCAGTCCAGCCGATCCGGATGATTCCGCTTCCGGCTCAGACCGGAGCGGAGGAGAATATCCAGATTCCGGACCATACCTTATATGGTTCCTATCCGCCCAAGATTGCCGAAGATGAGGTAAAACCGGTGCAGGAGAGCGGCGAGATCGTGCTGAGCCGCGTGGTGGTACCGCAGACGATCGTCGTGCATGACGGCGTACCGACCAATGCCTCCGCAAAAGATTACTATGTGTCATACCGGGATTATATCAAAAACGTGGCGTCGAGCGAGATCTACGCGACCTGGCCGCGCAGCACGATCGTCGCCAATGTGCTTGCGATCATGTCATTTACACTGAACCGGGTGTATACGGAGTGGTATCGGAACCAGGGCTACGATTTTACAATCACTTCCTCAACGGCATTCGATCACAAGTGGATTTACGGGCGTGATATTTTCGAGCCGATCTCAGAGGTGGTGGACGACATTTTTGACAACTATCTGTCCCGCCCCGGTGTGCGGCAGCCGATTCTGACACAGTACTGCGATGGGCGGCGGGTGTCCTGCCCGGGCTGGATGACCCAGTGGGGTTCGTGCAGTCTGGGAGAACAGGGATACAGCGCGATCGAGATATTGCGGCGCTTCTATGGAAATAGTATTTACATCAACACTGCGGAACAGATATCAGGAATCCCGATCTCTTATCCGGGGGAACCGCTTAAAGTGGGGTCCAGCGGCGATAAGGTGCGGCAGCTGCAGCAGCAGCTTGACGCGGTGGCGACTGTGTATACAGCGATCCCGCGGGTTACGCCGGACGGGATCTACGGACCCGGAACGGAGGCATCCGTACGGGCGTTCCAGTCGGTGTTTGGACTTCCGCAGACGGGCGTGGTCGATTTTGCTACCTGGTACAAGATTTCTCATATCTATGTGGGGATCTCGCGGATTGCGGAGCTGAATTGAGTTGGAAATGGGATTTGCGGGAGAAGAATAACGAAAAGACATATGAATTCCTATAGGTGAAATATCTGTGAGCAGGATGCATACAGGAAACAGAGACAAAGAACATAAGAGGGGGTGGATTGGATGAAAGATACCAGACGGGAAGAGGGAGTCAGACAAACCGGGGAGACTGGCCGGGCAAATGCGATCACAGAGGGAGTGATCTGGAAACAGCTTCTGCTATTTTTCTTCCCGATTTTATTTGGAACTTTTTTTCAGCAGCTCTATAATACGGCAGATGCGGTGGTAGTAGGCCGTTTTGTCGGAAAGGAAGCGCTGGCGGCGGTCGGCGGAAGCACATCGATGCTTACGAACCTGCTGGTTGGCTTTTTTGTAGGACTTTCTTCGGGTGCGACAGTTATCATCGCCCAGTTTTACGGGGCGGGACGCGGTCAGCGGGTCAGCGAGGCAGTCCACACGGCGATTGCCTTTTCGCTGTTGTGCGGTATCCTTATGACGGTTGGCGGACTCCTTTTTTCCGACACGGCGCTTCGCCTGATGGGGACGCCGGAGGATATCATGGACAATGCAAGCGGGTATCTGCACATTTATTTTGTCGGAATCACGGCGAACCTCTTATATAATATGGGTGCCGGAATCCTGCGGGCAATCGGTGATTCTAAAAGACCGTTCTATTTCCTTGTGATCAGCTGTTTTACAAACATTGCGCTCGATCTGTTGTTTGTAGTAGGACTTCGGATGGGCGTGCGTGGTGCGGCGGTGGCGACGATCCTTTCCCAGGTGGTCAGCGCGTGTCTGGTATTGGGAACGCTGATGCGTGCGGATGGCTCGTACCGGTTTGAGATCCGGAAAACGCGGATCACACCGGTGATTCTGGTGCGGATCATACGGATTGGATTTCCAGCTGGACTCCAGTCGGTTATGTATTCCTTTTCCAACCTCGTGATCCAGAGCAGCGTCAATGCACTGGGAACAGACACGGTGGCGGCGTGGGCTGCATATGGAAAGATCGACAGCACTTACTGGATGATCATTAATGCGCTGGGGATCTCCATCACGACCTTTGTCGGACAAAATTACGGCGCGGGGCGGCTGGACCGTGTGAAACGCAGCGTGTACGTCTGCCTGGGAATTTCCTGTATTATCACGGTGGGGCTGAGCACGATCCTGTATCTGACGGGCGGCTATATTTATCTGTTGTTCACAACGGATGCAGAGGTAATCGCGATCGGCATGAAGATTCTTCACTTCCTGGTGCCGGCATTTGTGACATACCTCTGTATTGAGATTTATTCCGGCGCACTGCGCGGTGTGGGAGACTGCTGGATTCCGATGATTATGACGGCGCTGGGCGTGTGCGTCCTGCGGGTTGTCTGGATCCTGATCGCTGTTCCGATCCGCCCGGATATCCTGACAGTGGTATTCAGCTATCCGCTGACCTGGACGATCACAACGGTTCTCTTTAATATTTATTATTATTTTTTCAGTGCGCTGAAAAAATGGAATGTGCCGCTTCCGTGGAAGAAAAAGAGGCGGGAGCTTCATAACCTGTAAACAGTTATGCATGGTTTCGAAAATGATTGACAAAACGGGGTGGTACTGGATTTTTTTCAGAAAGTGTGATATTCTTATGTTACAAAAGATAGGTGACAGTGTTTCTTCCTGGATGGATGCCGCGCAAGCGGCAGATAAAACGGAGATTCGAAACAGAGGGCAGAGGCACTTGCCGCTGGTCAGAAAGAGAGGCAGAATTATGGGCTATGAACCAATGAATGAGTCCTGGCAGATGGCGGGGGAACGCCATGAGACACTGGGACAGTATGTGGCGAAGACATATTTATGGATGTTTGCAGGGCTTCTTGTGACATTTGGCATCGCATTAGCCGGATACGTGACGGGAGCGATTTTGTATGTATTTCAGGTTCCGTATGCGACCCTCGCATTGACGGGACTGGAGCTTTTGACGGTGATCTGGCTGAGTGCCCGGATTCACAAGTTATCGGTGGGAGCGGCGAGAGGGCTGTTTCTATTCTATGCAGCTTTAAACGGCGTTGTTTTCTCGATGTATTTCCTGATCTTCGGTGTTGTGGAGATGGTGTTTGTATTTGCGGCGACCGCGCTGTTCTTCGGAATGATGGCGGGCGTCAGCCTGATCTTCAAGCTGGACTTGAGCGGAATCCGTCCATTGCTCGTTGGCGGACTGCTGTTTCTGATTCTCTTTGGTCTGCTTTCAATGTTTTTAAATCTAGGCAGCTTTGAGACAGTGCTCTGCTATGCCGGTATCGTGGTATTCTTAGGCTTTACCGCTTATGATACAACCAAGATCCGGGATAATTACCAGATTTTCTCCGCGGATCCGGAGCTGCTTCAGAAAGCATCGGTATTCTCAGCGCTGCAGCTGTATCTCGATTTTATCAACCTGTTTCTGTACATTATCCGCCTGATGAACCGGAATCGGAAATAGGAAAAAATCTTTCAGGAGAACAGAAGTTCCTTTGGAGGAATAAAGAAAAGTGGAATTTTGCGGAAAACTGAATATGCAAAAATGAAATGCCGGAACGGGGGAAAGCTTTGTTCCGGCATTATTGTGTTTTTCTGCTTGAAAATCCTGTTTTTGGCATGGACGGCTTCATTCTTTTAGCAGAAAGGGAAGCATTCTGTAATAAATTTGACAGATTTTATTTAAAGTTTCTCTATTGAAGTGGATGGGGAGTATCTGTTAAACTAGGTTATAATAGGAAATGTTCTGCTGTTGGTTACACAGTGTGTGGATGAACCATATTTGTTTCGCATATGCCCCCGCCGGATCAGGCGGGGAAATGTATATAAATGGTGAACAGACAACAGGTATAAAAGGATAATCAAGGAGGTTTTTTGGCATGAATCGGAATAGAATGAACAAAAAAAGGATGGGGCGCGCGCGTGTGCTTTCACGGGCAGCGGCTGGCATGCTGGCAGCAGCGCTGTGTTTTCAGCCGATGACAGCGCTGGCAGGACCGGCGGGAGATTCTTCTCTTACATCGTCATCCTCGAATGCGGGGCCGGGCGGCGGTTCGGGCAGCTCCAATTCGGGAAGTACAGGCAGCTCTGGCGGTTCGACTTCTGTTTCCAATGGGGGTGTGAGCGCGGTCACATCGGGGCTTGGCGTGTACCGGGTGACGGAGAATGAGGGGATCGGTGCGATTGCGCGCGGCGTGGATGTGTCCTACTGGCAGCAGAATGTAAATTGGAGCCAGGTGGCATCGGATAATGTACAGTTTGCGATGCTGGCAACCCGGTTCCGCGGTAATGTGGATCCGTTTTTCGCTATGAACGCGGCAAATGCGAGCCAGGCAGGGCTGCGGCTGGGCGCGTACATTTATTCGTATGCGACTTCGGTCGAAATGGCGCAGCAGGAGGCGGATTTTGTCCTGAATCTTATCAAGGATTATCCTATCTCCTTCCCGGTTGTCTTTGATGCCGAGGATGCTAATACGCTGGGAACCCTGACGCAGTCTCAGGTCAGCGATGTGATCAACGCGTTCTGTAAGCGGATTCAGGATGCAGGATATTATCCGATGGTCTATGCAAATGAATACTGGATTGCCAATAAGATCGATATGTCGAAGATTTCGTATGATATATGGGTGGCAAAATACCAGCAGAAGTATACATATTCAAAGACCTCGATGTGGCAGGCGTCCAACACCGGTTCGGTCAAGGGCGTGAACGGCAATGTGGATATTGATTATCTGTATAAAGATTATACGCAGATCATTCCGGGCAATACCTGGCGGACGATCGCGGGGAACCGTTACTATTATCAGAACCATGTGATGCAGAAAGCGGCGTGGATCAACGATGGTCAGAATTGGTACTATATGAATGCGGCGGGCAATCCGTCTAAAGGATGGCTGGAGCTTTCGGGCAAAAAGTATTATTTGGAGGCGGACGGTCATATGATTACCGGCTGGAAGACGCTGGACGGCGGCTGGCGTTACTTTGACGCATCCGGCGAACAGGCGACGGGCTGGCGTGCGGTCGATGGAAACTGGTATTTCATGGCGGACAATGGTCTGATGCAGACCGGCTGGCTGGAGACGGGCGGCAAGAAATATTATCTGAACGCATCCGGCGCGATGCAGGCGGGCTGGCAGAACCTGGGCGGAAGCTGGTATTACTTTGACGGCTCCGGCGCCATGACGACGGGCTGGCAGGCAGTCGGCGGAAAGTGGTATTACATGAATGAGTCCGGCGTGATGCGGACCGGCTGGCTGGATCTTGGCGGTAAGAAATATTACCTGGATGCCAGCGGCGCGATGTACGCAGGTATTACGTTCGAGATGGATGGAAATACCTGGCAGGCAGCGGCAGACGGAAGCTGCACGGTAGTTCTGCCGGAGGAGAATGCGGCGGGAAATGGCGGTTCGACGGATGGACAGACTCCGATAACCGGAAGCCAGTCACCGGTGCAGCCGTCCGGTCCGGCAGGGGTATAATATAAATATGATTTGAACCAGTACCCAGATATTGGAGCTGATTCAGTTAAAAAAATGAAAAAGTAAACAAATTCGAACGGAAATAACTTGCTTTTTTGCCGACCTCATTATACAATGTTAAACAGGCAAAAAAATGGACTTGCTTATGGGATGGAGGAAACCAGCATAAGTAATCTGGCATAACATGACGTTTCAAACTGCTATATCAACTGTATGTGCAAGATAAGCTGCGGCTGTTCCGGTGCGGATTTGACGAAAGATGCGAGGCTCTTCTGGCTGCAAATTAGGAAGAGCCTCGGTATGCGTTATATCGGCAAAAGCGCAGAATCGGGATGGCGGGCACAGAAGTAGTGCGAAAGCGGGGCGTTTGTCAGCAGGAAACTGTGAAAGCAGTGGTTCGCAGGCAGACAGCTGCGCTAAGACGCAGGCAGGGAAAGGTCGGAGAATGCAGATTCCGGATTTAGTACTGCATGGAAGCAGCGTGTTTTTACATATTGTATAATGATTATATAATCAGAACCGTCGGCGGAGTTGTAGTGCTAAAAAAGGGATGTCAGTGCGGCTGGCTGCCGGAATCATTTCCGGAAACAGGGATGAGGGCAGTGTTTGTCATCAGTCAGGCACCGGACAGCGCTTATGTGAGAATCGAATAACAAGTCAGTGGTACAGATGTTTATGTATGCATGGCTATTAAAGTCGGATTCGCATAGACGGAAGTGCATGCCATTTATGTATGCAGAGGAGAGTGTACAATCCTCTGCTGCCGCAGCGTGTCAGATGGAGAATTCCCGGAGTGGATGACAAGCTCTGGAAATTTTGCAAAAACACCTGCAAACACAGATAGGTGGGAAGTATCACGGATGGCGCCATGAAAGAAACATGGATGCTGTCAGGATATGATTCACGAAGAAAGAGGGACGTCCATCAAAGCATGGAACGATCTAATTACGAGGTGACACATTTATGAAACAGAATATGAAAAGAATGCTGCTTGTACTTTGCATGGCAGTCTGCTTTTTCGCTCTGTCCGCCTGTGGTAGCGCTTCTGAAGAAGCGGTAGAGCCGATTTCTCCGGAGATCGAGCAGACCATGAGCGATGGCGCTAAGAGCTATCTGGAGCAGTTCGCCAGCTACAGTGACGAAGATCTGGCAGCACAGCTGAAACAGGCTGAGAAGCAGAAAAACACAGTCATTGAGTCTGCAATTTCTTCCTGGACCAGTTCTAAGGACGATTTAGGCAAGATGGGTGAGATTCAGAGCGTGACCGTAGAGCGCGCCGATGATGACAGCTACACAGCAGTTGTTCAGGCTTCCTTTGAGAAGAGAAACTTGACTTTCTCCCTGACCGCTGAGGAGAGCGTAAGCAGCTACGGCGGTACTTCTCTGGTACCGACTGAGTTATCCTTTGTTGTAAACTACAGCTTCGGTGAGAAGATGGAGAAGGCAGCATTAAATACCCTGATGGGTATGGGTACCGTATTCCTGGTACTGATCTTCATCAGTTTAATTATCAGCAGCTTCAAGAAGGTTAACGAGATTGAGGCAAATGTAAAGGCTAAAAAAGCAGGAGCAGAGGCACCGGCAGCAGCACCGGCACCTGTACAGACTGCAGCACCGGCAGCAGCGCCGGCACGTACCGCAGCACCAGCAGCAGGCAATGCGGCAAACGATGGAGAACTGGTAGCAGTTATCACTGCAGCGATCGCAGCAGCAACCGGCGTACCGGCAGACAGCGTAAATATCCGCTCCATTACACGTAAATAATCATCGATAAAATCTGGAGGAATTTAAAATGAAGAATTATACTATCACCGTAAATGGTACAGCATATCAGGTAACCGTAGAAGAAGGATTTGCAGGCGCAGCAGCACCGGCTCCAGCAGCAGCTCCAGCACCGGCAGCAGCTCCGGCTCCAGCAGCAGCACCGGCAGCAGGCGGCGTAACCATCACATCCCCGATGCCAGGTAAGATCCTTGGTATTAAGGCAGCAGCTGGCACAGCTGTAAAACGTGGTCAGGTTATCCTGCTTCTGGAAGCTATGAAGATGGAGAACGAGATCGTAGCTCCTCAGGACGGTACCGTTGCCAGTGTTAATGTTGCAGTAGGCGATATGGTAGAACCGGGCGCAGTTCTTGCTACATTAAACTAATCTAATTTTTATAAAACTGGCTGAAAAAATACGGGATATGTTATTCCGTTTGGAGGAATTAATATGGAATATATAACAACTACATTGTCCAATCTTCTTCAGCAGACAGCATTCTTAAACCTGACATTTGGAAACATCGTTATGATTTTCGTAGCGCTGATTTTCCTGTATCTGGCAATCGGAAAAGGATTCGAGCCGTTACTGCTTCTTCCGATTTCCTTTGGTATGCTGCTTGTAAATATCTATCCGGATATTATGAGATCGATTGAAGACTCATCGAACGGAGTTGGTGGACTTTTACATTACTTTTATTTACTGGATGAGTGGAGTATCTTACCATCCCTCATCTTCATGGGTGTCGGTGCGATGACAGACTTCGGTCCGCTGATCGCTAACCCGAAGAGCTTCCTGCTCGGTGCAGCTGCTCAGTTCGGTATCTACGGCGCTTACTTCATGGCTATCTTCATGGGATTCAACGATAAGGCTGCGGCTGCTATCTCCATCATCGGTGGTGCAGACGGCCCGACCTCTATCTTCCTGGCTGGTAAACTTGGTCAGACAGGTCTGATGGGACCGATTGCCGTAGCAGCTTACTCCTACATGGCTCTGGTTCCGATTATCCAGCCGCCGATCATGAAACTCCTTACCACCAAAGAGGAGAGAGAGATCCGTATGGAGCAGCTTCGTCCGGTATCCAAACTGGAGAAGATTCTGTTCCCGGTTGTTGTTACAATCGTTGTCTGCATGATTCTGCCGACAACTGCTCCGCTGGTTGGTATGCTTATGCTTGGTAACCTGTTCCGTGAGTCTGGTGTTGTTAAGCAGCTGACAGAGACTGCTTCCAACGCCCTGATGTACATCGTCGTTATCTTCCTGGGTACTTCCGTAGGTGCTACTACCAGTGCAGAGGCTTTCTTAAACCTGGATACCATCAAGATCGTAGTTCTGGGTCTGATTGCATTCGCTCTGGGTACTGCAGCAGGTGTTATCTTCGGTAAGATTATGTGCAAGGTAACTCATGGTAAGGTAAACCCGCTGATCGGTTCCGCAGGTGTATCTGCAGTTCCGATGGCAGCACGTGTATCCCAGAAGGTTGGTTCTGAGGCAGATCCGAGCAACTTCCTTCTGATGCACGCAATGGGACCGAACGTAGCTGGTGTTATCGGTACTGCCGTAGCAGCAGGTACATTCATGGCTATCTTTGGCGTGAAATAGGATAGAGCAAATTTATTCTGAATAATGTATTTATATAGTAGGGTGGGATTCTTCGGGATCCTGCCCTATTGTTATATGCAAACGCCGGTTGCTGTTCACAGGTAGGAATTTTCTGAACTGAAAATTCCGTACGATACAGTTCCGGCAGCAGATTTTGCCGATTTGGAATGCGTAGCATCGGCAAAATCCCGTTGCTGGGCACACGTGTGTGAACAGTAACAAACGTCGTTTTTTGTCGAATTTAATCGGTCGAAATAGTTTGCTTTTTGCTGGTGGAAGACGTAAAATGACAGTGAAGTAAGGAGGAATGGCACTAGAGAATAGAAAAGGAGAATGCATAGGATGGCGGATATGAGAGAAGAATTAGTTCAAAAGATTGAACGGGCAAGACAGCAGCTGAATCAAAATATTGACACAAAGGCAGCATATGACATAATTTATCACTACAGTGTGGAGCTTGACAAACTCTTAAATCAGTATATCGGGCTGGAGACGGAGACTGAAAGAGGGCTGGAGACGGCGCTATAAAATAAGAGTGGAAATAGAAACAAATATAGATAAGTACAGAAAACTCAGGTACATGTGTTCGGAAAAAGAACCGGTGCCTGAGTTTTCTGATTTTTTTTCGATTTAGACCTTGCCATTTTGATGGGCATGTACTAAAATAAACATAACAAGTGGTAGAAAGTGGTGAAAAGTGGAACGAAATGGATTTTCGGGACGCAAAAGTGGTACACATCGGATGACGGGTGATTGATATGTTCATGGGAGAATACAATCATACAATCGATGCGAAGGGACGTTTGATCGTTCCGTCGAAGTTCAGGGAACAGCTTGGAGACGAATTTGTGGTGACAAAGGGGTTGGATGGCTGTCTTTTTGTGTACGATAACACCGAGTGGAAAAAGTTCGAAGAGAAGTTACAGGCACTCCCACTTACCAATCAGAATGCCAGAAAATTCTCCCGTTTCTTTCTGGCAGGTGCCTCGGCGTGTGAGGTGGATCGTCAGGGACGAATCCTGCTTCCTTCGGTTCTGCGGGATTTTGCAGGACTCGAGAAGGAGGTTGTTCTGGTCGGCGTCGGAAGCCGGATCGAGATCTGGAACAAGGCGACCTGGGCGGAGAAGAATGTCTATGATGACATGGAAGAGATTGCAGAAAATATGGAAGGCCTTGGCATATGATATTTAATCACAAATCAGTATTATTAAATGAGACGGTTGACAGTCTCTGTGTAAAGCCCCAGGGTATCTATGTGGATGGGACACTGGGAGGCGGCGGTCACGCGAGCGAGGTGGCGGCACGGCTGGGAGACGGCGGACGCCTGATCGGGATTGATCAGGATGCTGACGCGATTGCGGCTGCGTCAGAACGTCTGGCTCCCTTTGGAGATAAGATAACCGTTGTGCGGAGCAATTATGAGCGGATTGCACAGGTGTTAGATGAGCTGGAGATTCCGCAGGTGGATGGAATTTATCTGGATCTGGGTGTTTCTTCCTTCCAGCTTGACACAGCGGAACGGGGATTTACCTATCGCGAGGACGATGCGCCGCTGGATATGCGGATGGATCAGAGAAATGAGCAGACCGCGAAGGACATCGTCAATACCTACAGTGAGATGGAACTGTACCGGATCATCCGGGACTACGGTGAGGATCGGTTTGCGAAGAATATTGCAAAACACATCGTACAGGCACGACAGAAAAAAGAGATTGAGACGACAGGCGAGCTGACGGAGATTATCCGGGCATCGATTCCGGCAAAGGTCCGGGCGACCGGCGGTCATCCGGCAAAGCGTACGTTTCAGGCGATCCGGATCGAGTTAAACCGGGAACTGGATGTGCTGGAAGATTCGATCGATACGATGATTGAACGCCTGGCACCGGGCGGACGGCTTTCGATCATTACGTTCCATTCCCTGGAAGATAGAATCGTAAAGAACCGTTTCCGGACGAATGAAAATCCATGCATCTGCCCGCCGGATTTTCCGGTCTGTGTCTGTGGACGCAAAAGCCGCGGCAGGGTGATTACAAGAAAACCGATTCTTCCGACCGATCAGGAGATGGAAGAAAACCCGCGTTCCAAGAGCGCAAAGCTCCGGGTATTTGAAAAATCATAAACAAAAGCATAACTGCACCTCAGAACAGAGATCGTTTCAGGTGCGGGGGAGATAAAAGAGAGAAAAAGCGAAAGAGCAGGGAGGGAACGTTATGTCTGTCAGAAGGAGACAACATGTATCGGCCTCCACGTATGTGGACGGTAATACCGTGCGAAAAGTTCAGAGAACCGTGGAGATAAGACCAGAAAGAGATGAGAGAGAGGAGTACCGGCATAAACACGCCGTGCGCCGCAACCAGGAAAAGGCGCTTTACATGAACGGACCGTATGTGCTGGCGCTGACCATCGCTGCGCTGATCACGCTGGTTTTATGTATGAATTATCTGCATAAGCAGGCGTCGATCACGACCCGTATCAACCACATTGAGGATCTGGAGCTGAAACTGGAGAACCTGAAGTCCGAGAATGATGCACTTCAGACCCGGATTGACACGTATGTGGATCTGGATCATGTATATAAAGTGGCGACCGAAGAGCTCGGCATGGTATATGCAAATAAGGATCAGATTCTTTTATATGACAAGACGGAAAGCGAGTATGTAAGACAGTATGAGGACATCCCAAAACACTAACGGCAGACAGACCTTTCGGAAATATATGCAGGAAAAGCTGGCAATTACCGTCCTGGTAATTATGCTGGCTTTGTTTGCATTGGTGCTGGTGCTTTATAATCTGGTAAAAAGTAAGGGCGAGTCGTACAATCAGATAGTCCTGAGCCATCAGGACTATGAGAGCCGCACGATTCCCTACAAGCGCGGCAATATTATCGACCGGAACGGGACGTATCTGGCGATTAGCGAGAAAGTTTACAATCTGGTCATCGATCCGAAGCAGATTCTGGATACGGAGGAGAACTACCAGTATCTCGATGCCACGCTGGACGCGCTGGTGGAGTGCTTCGGTTACAAGCGGGACGAGCTGCAGGCGATGATCGAGGAGAAAAAAGACAGCCAGTATGTGATCTATGCGAAACAGCTTCCAGCGGAAGACAAAGAGAAGTTTGAGACTTATGAGAAGGACAAGAACAAGGAATACCGGGCGCTGCCGACGGAGGAAGGCGGCAACCAGCGTATCACGGGCGTATGGTTCGAGGAAGAATATAAGAGAACGTATCCGTACAATGAGCTGGCATGCAATGTGGTTGGTTTTGCCCTCAAGGATGGCAATGCATCCGGCGGTGTTGAACAGTATTATAATGATATCCTGAACGGTGTGAGCGGTCGTGAGTATGGTTATTTAAACGGCGATTCGAACGTCGAGCGAACGGTAAAACCGGCGCAGAACGGAAGGACGCTGGAGTTGACGATCGACGTCAACATCCAGAAGATTGTCCAGAAATATCTGGATGAGTGGCAGGCGGGCATTGGAAGTAATCTGGCGGCGGCGATCGTCATGGATCCGAACAGCGGTGAGATCCTGGCGATGGATACGACGACCCGTTACAATCTGAATGATCCGTACAATTTAAGCACCTACTATACGGATGAGGAAATCCAGGCGATGGATGAAAAGACGAAGTCCGAGGCGTGGTATAAAATGTGGAGAAACTTCTGCGTGAGCGACTCCTATGAGCCGGGTTCTCCACAGAAAGCATTTACGGTAGCCGGGGCGATCGAGGAAGGCGCGATTTCCGGAAACGAGGTCTTTGAGTGCGGCGGAAAACTGCATTTCGGAGACTGGGATATCCGGTGTGTTGCCCGAGCCGGTCACGGACCGCTGACGATCACACAGGGATTGATGAAATCCTGCAACGTCGTTATGATGCGTATTGTATCACTGGAGGGAAAAGAGAAGTTTGTCCAGTATCAGAAGATTTTCGGATTTGGCGAGAAGACGGGCATCGACCTTCCGGGCGAGGCGTCCGGTCTGATTTATCAGGCATCCAATATGGATCCGGCATCTCTGGCGACCAACGCATTTGGACAGAACTATAACTGTACGATGGTGCAGATGGCAGCCGGATATGCGTCCTTAATCAACGGCGGTTCCTATTATGAGCCGCATGTGGTAAAAGAGATTCTGAACGACGAAGGATCCGTTGTCAAATCCGTTTCCCCAAATCTGGTGCGAGAGACGGTTTCGGAATCGACCTCGAACTTCATTAATAATGCGCTTTACCAGACAGTATCAGGTGATGGCGGTACTGCGGGCGCGGCGGCAGTTGCTGGTTACGAAGTGGCTGGTAAGACAGGTACGGCGCAGAAGCAGCCGCGTGCGGAGAAGAATTATCTGGTTTCCTTTATCGGATATGCACCGGCATACAATCCGCAGGTGCTCTGCTATGTGGTAGTAGATACCCCGCATCTGCCGGGCGAGCAGCAGGCACATTCGACTTTTGCCAGCGAGATTTTCAGCAAGATCATGGCGGAAGTCCTTCCATATAAGAATGTATTCCCGGCAGGAGGCGCGGCACAGGATCTCGAGACCAATCTTTCCAGCCAGGAAGAAGGCATTATAAGCGGCACAGCAACCGAGGATCCGAATGCAGCTGAAACACCGGCAGAGACGACTCCGGCTCCGGAGGGCGGCTGGGCGAACTACGATGAGGAATTTATCGATTCCGGAGACGAGTATAGCTATCCGGATACGATGGGAAATGTGCAGGATGAATCGGCGGCGATTGGAAACGGTGAAACGGCGGAAACGGGCAGAGACACCGGAACAGCGGATAATGAGTAACTGTTCACAGGTAGGAATTTTCTGAACTGAAAAATCCGTACGATACAGTTCTGGCAGCAGATTTTGCCGATTTGGAATGCGTAGCATCGGCAAAATCCCGTTGCTGGGCACACGTGTGTGAACAGTAACGAAAATACAGAATAAAGAAACGGTTCTTATGATATACTGTAGCAATGAGATCAGACAGGAAGCAGTATGAATCGGAACCGGACGCATCACAGAGGAAGAACTGTCTTTTTGTGCGCCGCCATCTGCCTGTGCATGGCAGGATTGGCGGGGAGACTGTTCTTCCTCATGCTGTATAAAGCGGATTATTACAGCCAGATGGCGGAGGAGCTGCATCGGCGGGAGCGCAGTATCAAAGCGCCGCGCGGGCGGATCCTTGACCGGAACGGAACGGTGATCGCTGATAACCGGACTGTGTGTACTATCTCAGTGATTCATAATCAGGTAAAAGATCCGGAGACAGTTATCCGGGTTTTAAGCGAAGAACTGGGACTTCCGGAGGCGGAGGTGCGGAAAAAGACGGAAAAACGATCTTCCAGAGAGGTGATCAAGTCCAATGTAGAGAAAACGCGGGGCGATGTGATCCGGGCAATGCGCCTGGAGGGGGTCAAGGTGGATGAGGACTATAAACGATATTATCCATATGGACGTCTGGCATCGAAAGTGCTGGGGTTCACCGGGGGAGATAATCAGGGGATCATCGGTCTGGAAGTACAGTATGAGAAGTATTTAAAGGGCACGGATGGCAAGATCCTGACGCTCACGGACGCGGCGGGGATCGAGCTGGAAAATGAGGCGGAGGATCGCATCGAGCCGGAGGCAGGGCGGGATCTGCAGGCGAGTCTGGATGTCAATATCCAGATGTACGCGGAACAGGCGGCGTACCAGACGATGCAGAAAAAGAATGCGAACCGCGTCTCGATCATCGTGATGAACCCGAAGAACGGGGAAATCTATGCAATGGTAAATGCACCGGAGTTTTCATTGAATGAGCCGTTTGAGCTGGTGACAGATGGAAAAAACGAAGATTCAGAAACAGAAGAAGACATATCCTGGAAGAATGAAGTGCAGTCACACGCAGCATCAGCGCAAAATAAACAAGCTCTCCTCAATCAGATGTGGCGCAATCCCTGTTTAAATGATACATACGAACCGGGGTCTACATTCAAAATCGTGACTGCCGCTGCGGGACTGGAGGCGGGCGTGGTCAACCTGACTGATCAGTTTTCCTGCCCAGGATTCCGGATCGTGGAAGATCGGAAGATTCGGTGTCACAAGGTGGGCGGACACGGCGGGGAGACGTTTTTACAGGGAATGATGAATTCCTGCAATCCTGTTCTGATCGATGTCGGACAGCGGCTGGGACCGGAGCGGTACTATCAGTATTTTAAGCAGTTTGGTCTGCTGGGAAAGACTGGGATTGATCTGCCGGGTGAGGCGGGGACGATCATGCACCAGCCGGATCAGATCGGACCGGTGGAGCTGGCGACCGTCTCTTTTGGGCAGTCGTTTCAGATCACGCCGATCCAGCTCATTACAACGGCATCCTCCCTGATCAACGGAGGCACGCGCATCACACCGCACATCGGGATCCGTGCCGTGCGGGCAGATGGTCAGGCAGTCCACGTGTTTACCTATCCAAAAGGGGAGAGAATCTTATCGGAGCAGACGAGTGAGACGCTGCGTTATATTCTGGAACAGGTGGTGGCGGAGGGGAGTGGAAAAAACGCCCGGATCGAGGGCTACCGGATCGGCGGAAAGACGGCAACCTCGGAGAAACTTCCAAGGAGCCGGAAAAAATATATTTCCTCGTTTTTAGGGTTTGCACCGGCGGACGATCCGCAGGTGATCGCGCTTATCACCATCGATGAACCGGAAGGAATCTACTATGGCGGGACGATTGCCGCCCCGGTGATCCGCGATCTGTTTGAGGTCATTTTGCCGTATCTGGGGGTGGAGAAAAGAGGTTGATTATTCCCCTAAAAAGACGTATACTATTGAAGTGTATAATTTGAGGAACTATCTCTGTATACATAGGAAGATAAGTTAGAGGTGTGACATGGTAAATGAAACAATACTGGCGGTTATCATCGCATTTGTGGTCAGCGCAGTGCTGTGCCCGATCGTGATACCGTTTCTCCACAGGTTGAAATTCGGACAGCAGGTGCGCGATGACGGGCCGCAGACGCATCTGAAAAAGCAGGGAACCCCAACGATGGGCGGTCTGGTAATTCTTTCCAGCATCATCATTACGTCTCTGCTCTATATCCGGGATTATCCGAAGATCATTCCGGTGCTGTTTATGACCGTCGGATTCGGCGTGGTTGGATTTCTGGACGATTACATCAAGATCGTGATGAAACGTTCGGAGGGCTTAAATCCGATCCAGAAGCTGATCGGACAGTTTGTGATCACAGGTATTTTTGCCTATTATATTGTAACCTCACCGGACATCGGAACAGGGATGCTGATTCCATTTACCGGCAAGTATTTACAGCTTCCGGTCTGGCTGTTTGTACCGGCACTGTTCTTCATCATTCTGGGAACTGACAATGGCGTGAACTTCACAGATGGTCTGGACGGTCTGTGCACCAGTGTGACGATTCTGGTAGCAACGTTCTTTACGATCGTGGCGATCGGGGAGAACAGCGGCATTAGCCCGATTACCGGCGCAGTAGTTGGAAGTCTTCTGGGCTTTCTTCTGTTCAATGTCTATCCGGCGCGTGTGTTTATGGGCGATACCGGTTCACTGGCACTTGGCGGTTTTGTTGCTTCCAGTGCCTTTATGATGCAGATGCCGATCTTTATCGCGATCGTGGGTCTGATTTATCTGGTGGAAGTATTATCTGTTATTATTCAGGTAACCTATTTTAAGAAGACGGGCGGAAAGCGCTTTTTCAAGATGGCGCCGATCCATCATCATTTCGAGCTCTGCGGATGGTCTGAGACCAGGGTCGTAGGCGTATTTTCGATTATTACGGCAATCCTTTGCCTTATAGCATACTTAGGATTATAGGAGGAAGATTATGAGTCAGAAAGTATTAGTAGCAGGAACAGGTATCAGCGGTATTGCAGCTGCAAAGCTCCTTCTCTCAAAAGGCGGGGAGGTAGTGCTTTACGATGGCAATGAAAAACTGGATCCAGAGGAGCTGAAAAAGAAATTTGACGAAGGCGCGACGATCACGTTCGTCCTCGGAGAGCTGAAAAAGACGGATTTGTTAGGCGTGGAGCTGGCAATTTTAAGCCCAGGCATCCCGACCGATGCACCGTTTGTAGAGATGATCCGTGAAACCGGTATTCCGATCTGGGGCGAGATGCAGCTTGCATATCACTGTGCAAAAGGACGTATGGCAGCCATTACCGGCACGAACGGAAAGACAACGACGACTTCCCTGACCGGCGAGATCATGAAGTCATTCTATGACAGCGTATTTGTAGTTGGAAATATCGGTGAGCCGTTTGCATTCCACGCATTGGAGACAACGGATGAGACCGTAACCGTCGCAGAGGTATCGAGCTTCATGCTGGAGACCATGACTGATTTCCACCCGAATGTAAGCGCTATTTTAAATATTACCCCGGATCATCTGGATCGTCATAAGACGATGGAATGCTACATCGAGACGAAAGAGAGCATTACCAAGAACCAGAAAGAGGGCGATGTCTGTGTCCTGAACTATGAGGATCCGGTACTGCGTGAATTTGGTGAGACTTTAAAAGACATCAAGGTGGTATATTTTTCCAGTCTGCGTACCCTGAAACAAGGTTTCTACCTGAAAGAGGATGAGATTGTATACAACGACGGCGAGAAAGAGACCGTGATTGTCAATATCCACGATCTGAAGCTACTTGGCCGTCATAACCATGAAAATGTTATGGCAGCGGTTGCTATCAGTATGAACATGGGCGTTCCGCTGGAGAAGATCCAGAAGGTGATCAAGGAATTCAAGGCAGTTGAACACCGCATTGAGTTCGTAACCGAGCGTTTCGGCGTCAAATACTACAACGATTCCAAGGGAACCAACCCGGATGCAGCGATGCAGGCGATCAAGGCGATGCCGGGACCGACCTTATTAATTGCAGGCGGATATGATAAGCATTCCGAGTTTGACGAGTGGATCGAGAGCTTTGGCGGAAAGGTACGCTATCTGGTGCTGATCGGCCAGACCCGCGACAAGATTGCCGAGTGTGCAAAACGCCACGGCTTCAATGATATCATGTACGCGGAAGATCTGCAGGAGGCTGTACAGGTATGTGCATCCTACGCAAATCCGGGCGATAACGTCCTGCTTTCACCGGCATGTGCAAGCTGGGGGCAGTTCAAGAACTTTGAAGAGCGCGGACGCAAATTCAAAGAGTTTGTGAGAAATTTGTAATACCAAGGTTCAAAGGTCGGAAATCCGACGCAAGATTGCTTGCAGGAGGAATTGTGACTTTTGAGAATTGCGGAGTGCAAAGCACGCAGCAATTCGGTATTGGAAGAATAAAGGTTACTGGGCACGTATGCGTGAACAGTAACGAATAAAGGCTTAATGTATTTAAGGGGGCTGTCGCAGCCGGCATTTGTCTGCGGCAGCCCTGATTTGAAGGAAAAACTGCCGTTTACAGGCAGAATTTCGAAACTGTAACAACAAAAAGCAGGGGAGTGGAAGTATGCCGGAACCGGGAAAAATTAAAAAGAAAAAACCACATCGGTTTTATGATTACAGTCTGCTGTTTACCATCATTTTCCTGACGGTATTCGGACTGATCATGATTTACAGCGCGAGCTCCTATAAGGCGCAGCTTGATTACGGCAATCCGGGATATTTTATGCTTCGTCAGGCGGGCATCGCGGGTGTCAGCTTTGTTGCGATGTATATCGTCTCCAAGATAGATTATCACTGGTTTGCGCGGTTTGCGATGCTGGGATATATCGTTTCATATGTGACGCTGCTTCTGACGCGTTTTACACCTCTGGGCGTGGCATCGCATGGTAAGAAGCGCTGGCTGCGCCTGGGACCGCTCCAGTTCCAGCCGACCGAGATTGTCAAGATTTCCCTGATTCTGCTTCTGGCGGTTCTGATTGCCAATCTGGGCGTGCGGATCAACCAGCTGCGGGCAGTCGGATTTATCGTGGCGCTGTCGGCGCCGCTGGCACTTTTAGTTACGGCGAACAACTTAAGTTCTGGTATCATCATCTGCGGCATCGTGTTTGTGATGCTGTTTGTGGCGTGCAAGATCAAATGGCCGTTTTTTCTCTGCATCGGAGGCGGCGTTGGACTTCTGGCGGTCGCCCCCTATATAGGGCATTTGCTGGTAAAGCTCCATATCCTGAAGGATTATCAGCTGGGACGAATCAATGTCTGGGTCAACCCGGTGCAGTATGCACGTTCCGGCGGTTATCAGGTGCTCCAGGGTCTGTACGCGATCGGTTCCGGCGGTCTGTTTGGAAAGGGACTGGGCGAGAGTCTCCAGAAGCTCGGTTTCGTGCCGGAGGCGCAGAATGATATGATTTTTTCGATTATCTGTGAGGAATTAGGTCTGTTTGGCGCGATTTCGGTCATTCTGATTTTCATGTTTATGATTTACCGCTTCATGGTAATTGCTGGAAATGCACCGGATCTGATGGGTGCGATGATCGTGATCGGCGTGATGGCACACATCGCGATTCAGGTTATCTTAAATATCGCGGTTGTTACGAATACGATCCCGAACACGGGTGTTACGCTGCCGTTTATCAGTTACGGAGGTACGTCCGTCATGTTCCTGATGCTGGAGATGGGGATGGTGTTAAGCGTCTCGAACCAGATTAAGCTGGAGCAGTAGGAATATTTGGCGGAGTTACATATTTACTTCGGGAAATATAGAAAATGAGAACCATTTTCTCTCGTTGGCATATAATAATACATAGATGCCGGTGGGAGGGGATTGTTTGGCTTTCATCGAGATTCACGGACCGTGCCGGATTCAGGGCGGACTCACGGTGCAGGGGTCGAAAAATGCAGTTTTGCCGATGATGGCGGCGTCAGTGTTAAACCGCGGAATTACCGTGCTTGAAAATGTCCCCAGAATACAGGATGTGTTCTGTATGATGGGGATTCTTGATTCTCTGGGATGCCGGTGTGCGTTGCACGGAAACCGTCTGGAAATCGATACTTCGAAGATGAATGGCTGGCGGATCGAGCAGAAAGCGATGGGGAAAATGCGCTCGTCCATTATGCTTTTGGGAGCGCTCCTGGGACGCTTTTGCGAGGCGGGTGTCTACAGCCCCGGCGGATGTATGATCGGAAAACGTCCAATCGACTGGCATTTGCGGGCACTCCGTGCGCTGGGCGCGGAAATACAGGAACCGGAGTCGGACGGCTTCCTGCATGCACAGACAACGGGACTTCGCGGGGCAGAGATTATTTTTCCGTTCCCGAGTGTCGGCGCGGTGGAAAATGCCCTGTTTGCCGCTGTGGCAGCGGTGGGGCGGACGGTTCTGCGGGGATGCGCGCGGGAACCGGAGATTGGACAGCTGTGCCATTTCCTAAATGGTATGGGGGCATCGATCCGGGGGATCGGGACGGATGCGCTGATCATAGAAGGCGGATTGCCGCTTCATGACAGCCGGTTTGTGATCGGCGGCGACCGGATCGTAGCCGGGACCTATCTTCTTGCCGCTACGTCCTGCAGCGGTGAGGTGATCGTGGACGGCGTGCAGACACAGGAGCTGCGTGCATTGACCGGGGTGCTGGAGCATATGGGCGTTTCGCTTTATCAGGAACCGGAACTTATATATGTACACAGCGGACAGCGCCTGCGGGCGGTATCGGTGAAAACCGGACCGTATCCGGCGTTTCCGACCGATCTGCAGCCGTTTTTGATGGCGGCGCTGTCACGGGCAGATGGAACCAGTATGCTGCGGGAGACGGTATTTGAAAACCGGTTTGGCACAGCGGCGGAGCTTCAAAAAATGGGGGCGAACATCGAATGTAGCGGGAACATTGCCCGGATTGACGGAGTGGAAACCTTGCGGGGAGCTTTGGTGCGTGCCCGCGATCTGCGGGGCGGCGCAGCCCTGACGGTGGCAGCCCTGGGGGCGGACGGATGGACCAGAGTATCAGAATGTGAACATATTGAGCGGGGATATGAAGATATTTGCCGGGACTTGCGGGCATTAGGAGCAGAGATCCGGCGCCGGGAGGATGATGGAGATAGAGAAGATACAGATTGAAAAAAAGACAGAGGAAAAGGTATGGCGCCGCCGTGGAAAAAAACATATCTGGATCACGGCGGCAGCACTTCTTGTGGCAGCCGCGTTTTTTGTCGGTCTGTCGCTGCTTCAGATTAATACAATCCATGTCAGTGGAAACCGGCAATATACGGCAGAGCAGATAGAGGCGTCTATTTTCGATTCGCGGCTGAGCCGGAATCCGGTGTTCTGCTATATGCAGTACCGCTTCCGGCCGCACAAGTCAATTCCGTTCGTGCAGGATTACAAGCTGGTGTTCCGCAGCCCGTCGGACGTGGAGGTGATCGTCTACGAGAAGAGTGTGGTTGGTTACGTTTCCTACATGAACAGCCGGATGTATTTTGACAAGGACGGCATCATTGTGGAGAGCACAAGCGAGACATTGCCGGGTGTGCCGAAGATTGCCGGACTTTCCTTTGGACATATCGTGCTGCATCAGCCGCTGCCGGTCGAGGATATCAGCGTTTTCAACGAGATTCTGAACCTGACGCAGGTACTGTCGGTCAACGAGGTTGCGGTGGACGAGATCCGTTTTAATAAGGAAAAGGAAGCGACGCTTCAAATCAGGAGCTTGAAGGTTGAGCTGGGAAGCAACAGTGAGATGAACGGGAAACTTTCGGAGCTGACGGATATTCTGCGGGATTATCCGGATCTGTCCGGAACCCTCTATCTGGATAGCTACGATGAATCGAATGCAAATCCGATGTACCGGTTTGATAAAAACTAGGAAGAATCGGCATAATCCGTTACTGGCACGTATGTGTGAACAGTAACATTGTGACTGGTTTATTGAAAATTTATAAAAGAAACGATTGATTTTTTGCTGAAAATCAAATATAGTATTAGGTAGGCTAGATTTAAAAGACCCTAATTTTAGTATAAAGATGATAAAACCGGAACAGATGGGAAAATGAAGGAGGAAGTATCTTGTTAGAGATAAAGATAAATGAAGCAGAGAACTCTGCCAGAATTATAGTAGTAGGTGTCGGCGGAGCCGGTAACAACGCTGTCAACCGTATGATCGATGAAGATATTGCCGGTGTAGAATTTATCGGTATCAATACAGATAAGCAGGCACTGCAGTTCTGCAAGGCGTCCACAGCTATGCAGATTGGTGAGAAGCTGACCAAGGGACTTGGTGCAGGCGCAAAGCCGGAGATCGGTGAGAAAGCAGCTGAGGAAAGCCAGGAAGAGCTGGCACAGGCTCTCAAGGGTGCAGATATGGTATTCGTTACCGCAGGTATGGGCGGCGGTACCGGTACAGGTGCAGCTCCGGTTATTGCACGTATCGCAAAAGATATGGGCATCCTGACGGTCGGCGTTGTCACAAAGCCGTTCCGTTTCGAGGCAAAGACCCGTATGAGCAATGCGCTCAATGGTATCGAAAAACTGAAAGCAGCTGTCGATACTCTGATCGTTATCCCGAATGATAAACTTCTTGAGATCGTAGACCGCCGTACCACGATGCCGGATGCACTGAAGAAAGCAGATGAGGTTCTTCAGCAGGCGGTACAGGGTATTACCGACCTGATCAATGTTCCGGGTCTTATCAATCTTGACTTTGCAGATGTTCAGACCGTTATGGTGGACAAGGGTATCGCTCATATCGGTATCGGTCATGCGAAGGGTGATGACAAAGCACTTGAGGCTGTTAAGCAGGCTGTATCCAGCCCGCTGCTTGAGACAACCATCGAGGGTGCAAGCCACGTTATCATCAATATTTCCGGCGATATCAGCCTGATCGAGGCAAATGACGCAGCCAGCTATGTACAGGAGCTTGCAGGCGACGATGCCAATATCATCTTCGGTGCGATGTACGATGAGAATGCACAGGATGAGGCGACGATCACTGTTATTGCGACTGGACTGGATTCCCACGGTGTGAACACACCGGTCGCAAAAGCGATGACTGAGTTCAAGACTCCGTTCAAGGCAAAGACGACTGGCAATACATACGCTCAGCCGGCAGCACAGACTGCAGCGGCAGCGCAGCCGACCTACAAGGCACCGACCTTCCGTGCACCATCTGCAGCAGCACCGGCACAGCCAGTCGCTCCGAAGGAAGCACCGCAGTCGGCACCGGCACAGCCGTTCCGCCCGATGCGCCAGGAAACACAGATCAATATTCCGGATTTTCTGAGAAATAAGAAATAATATAAGAGTGAGAGATGAACTGCTCTTGCTTTAGCAAAAATACAAAATATATACAGAAGCAGTTGTTTTTGGAAGAGACACGCATTAGAAGTGAAAATTTCTGATGCGTGTTTTTTTGTGTAATAGGAAATTCCTTGGAATCCCCTATTACACAAAAAGGCACATTCTTTTTTATCGTCGATTCAGACCTTCGACTTATGTCGAATCTATTCAAATTTTACGTTTTTCCCCCGATTTTTGGCGATCAAAACAGGCGTTTTGCACCCTCGGTTTGACAAATTTTGCGGAACTTTTTTCTTATAATATCCCGTGTCGGACAGAAAGGTGGGAAGAGACAGTGACCTATCGTGTGTATGCGGATGTCATCCTGCTGCAAAATCTGGCAGCGGATTTCCTGCTTCTGTCGGTGGTGAAGAATTGCCTGCGTCTGCCGGAACGCCGGTATGGGCGGTTGGCAGGGAGTCTTCTGGGAGCCGTGTATGCGTTAGGAATGGTGTTAGCTCCGGTTCCGCTGGGATATGCCGGGCGGATGCTCCTAAGCGCCACGATGAGCGTGCTGATGGCATGGACGGCATTTTCCATCCGTAGGAAGTCGGAGGCGGCAGAAGCCGCGATCGGGCTTTACATAGCATCTATGCTGGCGGCTGGCTGCATGGAACTGGTTCAGCCGCTTGGAATACGGGTGAATCTTCTGTTCTGGCTGTTTACCGCGGGGGGGAGTTTTCTGATTCCATCTGCGGTGTGGCGGTTTGGTATGCAGCGGTGTATGAAGCTGGAACACCAGTACGCGGTAACGCTTTTTAACAAAGGCAGGGAGCGGCATGTGCAGGCGATTCTCGACACAGGCAACCATCTGACGATGCCGCTTTCGGGGCGTCCGGTGCAGGTGCTGGATGCGTGTGTGGCAGAGAGATTTTTTTCCTGGGAGGACGGTGTCCAATACATCCCATTTCGGAGTGTCGGAAAGGGCGGCGGCGTGATTCCGGCATATCAGGCGGAGCGGATGGAAGTGTCCGGTCAGAGCGGTATGCGGGTGATTGAGAAGCCGTGGATTGCCATTTCACAGGAGGCGCTGTCGCAGAAGGGCGAGTATCAGATGCTGCTCAATGAAAAATATTGGTTGTGAAGAAAAACAGCCGTTATGGTCTGAACCATAGCGAACAACATAAGGGGGAAAGCGTATGTTTATAAAAGTTTCAGTTCCAGGTCAGTTTCGTTTAAAAATGATGCCGTCGTTCCGGTCATTTCTGATGCACCGGGACGGGGAAGTTCATTATATCGGGGGAACCGATATCCTTCCGGCACCGTTTGACAGTGTGCGGGAGGCGGAGGTTTTAAGAAAATTTGGAACCAGTGAGGATAAAGAGGCGCGTTCGGCGCTGATCGAACACAACCTGCGCCTGGTGGTCTACATAGCAAGAAAGTTTGACAACACCAGCGTGGGCGTGGAAGATCTGATTTCGATCGGGACGATCGGTCTTATCAAGGCGATCAACACGTTTGACGTAGATAAAAATATTAAGCTGGCGACCTATGCATCCCGTTGTATTGAAAATGAGATTCTGATGTATCTCCGGAGAAATAATAAGACGAAGCTCGAGGTTTCGATCGATGAACCGTTGAATGTGGACTGGGATGGAAATGAATTGCTTCTGTCGGATATTTTGGGAACGGATGAGGATATTATTTACCGGGATCTGGAGGATGAGACAGAGCGGAAACTGTTGAATGCGGCGATCGACCGCCTGAATCCGCGGGAACAGAAAATCGTGAAGCTGCGCTTTGGTCTGGGGAGAGAGCAGGAAGATGAAATGACCCAGAAGGAGGTTGCCGACCTTCTGGGTATCTCGCAGTCATACATATCGAGGCTGGAAAAGAAGATTATGAAACGCCTCAAAAAAGAAATTTCGCAGCAATGCGGTCTATATACCAGCCGATAAGTGCTGGAAGAAACAGACCGATCAGGATGTAAAACGGACCCATTTCATAGCGGAAGGAGACCGGGAAGTTGGAAAGCGTTTCCGGTATTTCCTTCAAAATGAAGCGGGCATAGGCAAAATCGATCAGCTTGAACAGCGTGAAATGAATCGCCATAATGTCAAAGGAATGGCGTCCTAAAAAGGCAAGGACCTTTGCCAGCGGTCTGATGCGCTCGGACAGGTCAGAGAGCGAAAGGACGAAGTAAATTCCAATGATGGAGATCGGATAAAATAAGACGCCCGGAATGTGCATGCTTGCCAGATCGATGAAAATGTGAAGCTTTGTGTTCGTCAGGTGCAGAAGCAGGGCGCTTATCAGGCAGCCGTACCAGACCGTATAGTGGCGGAAATTGGAGAAAAACTGCTGCATCAGCCAGGCGATGAGATAGACCGGAACAACGAGCAGCGCCGCCTGCAGATTGTAAGGGAGCGGGCAGCTTCTCATATTTAAGAAGACACCGGCAAGGCCAATCAGGATGCATGCAAATGCACATACAGGAAGCTTGACATTATCTTTCCGGGCGAAGCGGGCAGCTGCGCGTCCAAACCAGACGCATCCGGCAAAGAGTCCGGAGGACACCAGCCAGACCGGCAGAAACCAGAGGGCACCCTGAACCTGTTCCGGGGAGTTGAAGGAAAGACTGCTCATCCATGCCGTAAGCATTCTGGTATGGTTGTAAAGTTCCTGTCCCGCATAGAGCCTGTGCGTTACAAAAAAGTTGTGAAGCAGGACAAAAAACAGCGTGTAGAACATATACCTGGGCCATGCACCGGCGAGACGGGAGCCGAAGTAGAGAAACGGCGTATCCCCGTATTTCGTTTCATTATAAAAATAGCCTGTGATAAAGAAGAACAGTGCCAGGTGGAACAGATAGACGAACGCACCGGCGAAATATCCGGTATGCCCCAGCACGATCGCAATAATGCCCCATCCCTTTACGATATCCCAGTAGAGGGAACGGGCTTTTTTTTGTGTGTTCATGAATGGATCTCCTTGTGGTTGAATTCTATTTTCTATAAATAATATTGATCGTAAAACCCCTGAAAATATATTTTACTATGGAACGGCAGAAAAGGCAAGAAATTGGAATGAGTGAAAACGGTTCTCATTTGTCCGGGTATAAATGAGCTTTGAATTGTCCATTCTAATGTATAGGTGACAAAACAAAAATCAAAACGATTCAACCGTTTGCGTTGATCGTCCATCATACGGAGGGAATGGAAATGCCGGTCTATAAAGTGGAAATCTGCGGGGTCAATACATCCAAGCTGCCTCTTTTAAGTAATGAGGAGAAAGAAGAACTGTTTCGCCGGATTCTAAAGGGCGATCGGGAGGCAAGAGAACAGTATATCAAGGGGAATCTGCGGCTGGTGCTCAGTGTAATACAGCGCTTTTCGGGTAGCCGGGAAAATGTGGACGATCTGTTCCAGATTGGCTGTATCGGCCTCATCAAGGCGATTGATAATTTTGATATTACCCAGAATGTCCGTTTTTCGACGTATGCGGTTCCGATGATTCTGGGGGAGGTGAAACGGTATTTGAGGGATAACAATTCAATCCGGGTCAGCCGGTCGCTCCGCGATACGGCATACAAAGCGATCTATACCCGTGAAAATCTGCTGAAAAAGCAGTCAAAGGAGCCGACACTCTGCGAGATTGCCAAAGAATTGGGAGTCAGCAAAGAGGAGATAGCGTATGCGCTCGATGCTATCCAGAGCCCGGTCAGCCTGTACGAACCGGTCTATACGGACGGCGGCGATCCGCTCTACGTGATGGATCAGCTCAGTGACAAGAAAAATTCAGAGGAACATTGGGTCGAGGATCTGTCGCTGGGGGAGGCGATGCAGCACCTGCCGGACCGGGAACGCCGCATTATTGATATGCGCTTTTTTGAGGGAAAGACACAGACGGAGGTTGCCGAAGAAATCCATATTTCGCAGGCGCAGGTGTCACGGCTGGAGAAGAGTGCGTTAAAAAGCATGAAGCATTATTTGAGCTGAATGTTGATAGGGATTGTGTTATAGGGATTGTGTGAGATTCTTCTGATTGATTGTTTGGCGGCTCTGTGTTAAAATATAGAAGATATAGTCTGCAAAAAGAATCTGAAAATCAAGCAGATGACTGTTATCTGAACTGGGGTTGAGCGGAGTATTAGTGATAAAGGCAGCTTGGCGATGCGACACTCAGGCAGTCATGGACAGCAGACAGAGTAGAAAAGACAGGCGCAGGCGGATTGAGCCTCGCGCATGATAAAATGTACTCTCGGAGTCTTTTCTGCACTCGCTTTTGTGGCTGATTTTCCGCCAGCCGTACCCGAATTTCATCAACGTACGCACCGCGTACGCCTCAGAAATTTGGGCACAGCTGACAAAAAATCATCTCACAAAATCAAGCACAGAAAGATTCCGAGAGTACATTAAAAAGAGCCGGAGGAATTCAAATGGAGAAATTACGTGAGCTGATGAAAGAACATCAGGATAAAGCAGATAAAAAAGTGATGGGAGAGGTTCTGGAGCTGCTTCAGAGAGAGCCGGGATTGTTTGTTGTGACTGTCCATGCGACGAAAAACTTCTTCCTGGGTGCAGAGAACGGCAAGGCGGCTGCTTTCCTTTACACCAGCCGCGAGTATGCAGATGAGTTCGTGAAAGGGCTGGAGATGGTCGGCGTAGAGACGAAGGTACTGGAGATCCGCCCATTACAGCGTATTTCCTTTTTCAACGACCTCTACCGCAGCGGTTTTGAGGCAGTTGTGATCGACAAGGGACAGGAAAATCATATGTCCATGTCGCTGTTCAGCATCATCGAGAAACCAAAGGATACATCCGAGATCGTGATGAACCCGTCCCTGGTCCGTTCTGCAAATCAGTTCTATCAGGCACTGGTACAGCACCAGGCATTCCCACAGATGCAGGATCTGATGTGCAAAGAGCTTTACGGTGCGCGTCTGCTGGTTCCGGTTGCTGACCCGCAGAAGACGACGGCAGTGCCGGTTCTGACCACCGGAAAGGGTGTACGCTATTATCCGGCATTTACGGATTTAGTAGAATTTGGAAAATTTGACCGTAAACATCAGTTTGGAGCAATGGAAGTCCGCTTCCGCGATCTGAAAAAATATCTGGATTACGTGAATGGAATCGTGGTAAATCCGTTTGGATTTGCACTCCGTCTGGACGGCGAGAAGCTGGATCGGATTGAGAAAGAGAATATGAAGCTGAAGGTTGTAAAATAAATGCTGCTGTGACCGTGACCGGTAATGAATAGATGTCAGCATAATAAACTGTGGTGAAAAGGCTGTCTCCCATCAGAATGTATCATATAGATACATCTGCCGAGAGACAGCCTTTTTGATTATTCGGTTCTCCTGTTTTTTTCATATAAATGTAGTAATCCCTTCATCAACAGCGCCCCATCATACGTGATCGTATGCGAACAGAGCGGCAGGACAATCTTGGAGATGCCGCCGGTGGCGATGATGGAAGTTTTCTCTCCGAGTTCTTCCTCGATGCGATCCAGCATACCGTCGATCATCGCGGCATTGCCAAATATGACGCCGCTTCTCATGCAGTCTATGGTATTTTTGCCAATGACACGGCGCGGCGTATCGAGGCTGATGCGCGGCAGCTGGGCAGTGCTGGCGCTCATGCTGTCGAGGGAAACGCGAAGTCCCGGCAGGATCGCGCCGCCGACATAGCGTCCGTTTTTGTCGATGACAGACATGGTCGTAGCGGTTCCCATTTCGATGATGATGATTGGCGGTTCATGCTCTGCAAGGGCACCGACTGCGTTTACGATCATATCGCTGCCGACGGATTTCGGGTTGTCCATCAGGATGTTTAAGCCGGTTTTCATGCCGGAACCGACCAGCATTGCGTTTAGTCCCGTTATTTTACGGATGGCGGCAAGAATCGTCCGGTTAAGCGGCGGAACGACCGAGGAGACGATTGCACCATCAAGCTGATCTGGGGCGATATGGTAAATTTCAAGAATACTTTTCAGCGCCACGGCATATTCCAGATTCGGTTTTCCGATGGTGGTCGTGATGCGTTCTACAAAATACGTTTTTTTTGCGTCGATCACGCCGATAATAATGTTGGTGTTTCCAACGTCGATAGCTAGAATCATAAAATAACTCCTTTATATCTCCTGCATCTCTACAATAATCAACATCTCTTATAAAATGTTGATTGTATAGTTATCGCAACGGTTTCATATGTTCAACTGTTACTATTTATTATATATCCACGTTAATAGTATGATTATATGTTTTTTAAAGAAAAGGATCAAGAAGAAGATGAAAAATGTTTTTAAGATCTGTTACCGATCGCGCGTGAGTGAACCGTAACTTGGACTTGCGTATTCGTTTAAAATAATATAGAATAAATACGTTTAGACAAAGTTAAAGAATGGTAGTAAGTTTGGAGGAAGATTTTTTTGGAAAATATAGCGGAGCAGATCAAAAAACGGCGTACATTCGCCATTATTTCCCACCCGGATGCTGGTAAGACAACCCTGACGGAGAAGTTTCTTCTCTACGGAGGCGCGATCAACCTGGCTGGTACGGTCAAGGGAAGAAAAGCGGCCAAGCACGCGGTTTCTGACTGGATGGAGATAGAGAAGGAGAGAGGTATTTCGGTTACCTCTTCCGTATTACAGTTTAATTATGAGGGATTCTGCATCAATATCTTGGATACACCAGGACATCAGGATTTCTCGGAGGATACCTACCGTACTCTGATGGCAGCCGATTCGGCGGTCATGGTCATCGATGGTTCTAAGGGTGTCGAGGCGCAGACGATCAAGCTTTTCAAGGTTTGCGTTATGCGCCACATCCCGATTTTTACCTTTATCAACAAGATGGACCGCGAGGCGCGCGATCCGTTTGAGTTGATGGATGAGATCGAGAGCGTGCTCGGCATCCGTACCTGCCCGGTCAACTGGCCGATCGGCTGCGGTAAGAATTTTAAGGGCGTGTATGACCGTGCTACAAAGAAGATCACAACTTTCACAGCAGCAATGGGCGGACAGAAGGAGGTCGCATCTCAGGAGTTCTCGTTAGAGGGCGATGAGGTTAACTCCATCATCGGTCCAGACTACCATCGGCAGCTGATGGATGATATCGAGCTTCTGGACGGCGCATGCGATGAGCTGGATATGGAGCGTGTCAGCCGCGGAAATTTATCCCCGGTATTCTTTGGTTCGGCGCTGACAAACTTTGGTGTAGAGACATTCCTGGAGCATTTCCTGAAAATGACAACCTCGCCGCTGCCGAGAAATACGACAACCGGCATGGTGGATCCGTTCTCTCCGAATTTCAGCGCGTTTGTCTTCAAGATTCAGGCAAATATGAACAAGGCGCACCGCGACCGTATCGCATTTATGCGTATCTGTTCCGGCAAATTTGAGGCAGGCATGGAAGTAACGCATGTGCAGGGCGGACGCAAGATCCGTCTCTCCCAGCCACAGCAGATGATGGCGCAGGATCGAAAGATCGTCGAGGAGGCATATGCGGGCGATATCATCGGTGTATTCGATCCGGGGATTTTCTCGATCGGTGATACACTCTGTACAGGTGAAAAGGTAGAATTTGAAGGCATTCCTACGTTCGCACCGGAACATTTTGCACGCGTGCGCCAGATGGACACGATGAAGCGCAAGCAGTTCATCAAGGGCATCAGCCAGATCGCCCAGGAAGGTGCGATCCAGATCTTCCAGGAGTTCAACACAGGTATGGAAGAGATCATCGTCGGCGTAGTCGGCGTCCTCCAGTTCGAGGTACTGACCTACCGTCTGGAAAATGAGTACAATGTAGAAGTCAAGCTGGAAAAACTTCCATACGAGTACATCCGCTGGGTAGAAAACGCTGACGAGATCGACGTAGCCAAGATCCAGGGAACTTCGGATATGAAGCGGATCAAAGACCTCAAAGACAATCCGCTGCTTCTGTTTGTCAACAGCTGGAGTGTGGGAATGGTAGAAGAGCGGAATCCGAAGCTTAAATTAAGCGAGTTTGGGCGTAACTAAAGCCATGCAGCGGAAAGCACCGTTTCAGCGAATGGAAAATTTATTTTTCAGGCGCTGAAAGGGGGATTTCTGCTATACGGCGCAGCCGGACAGGGGTGTGAAACCGCAGGTTTTGCACCTCTGGGCATGGTAAAACAAGAGAGAGTCCCTATCGCACCCCTGGGCATGGCGAAATAAGAGAGAGTCCCCATCGCCCCCCCTGGGCATGGTGAAAATATAGAAAAAATCAGAAAAGGAGACATTTCATATGAGCAGAGTAGATGTAGTACGTGCAGCCATGGTAGAAGCCATGAAAGCAAAGGACAAAGCAAGAAAAGATTCCTTATCCATGCTGTTATCCGCACTGAAAAATGCGGAGATCGACAAGCGTTCTCCGCTGACTGAGGAAGAGGCGGACGCAGTTGTAAAGAAAGAGATCAAGCAGACGAAGGAGACTCTGGAACTGGCTCCGGCAGATCGTGCGGATATCCGCGAGGAGGCACAGGCACGTCTGGCAGTTTATCAGGAATTTGCACCGGAGGATCTGACCGAAGAGCAGATCGCAGAGGTGATCAAAAGTGTTCTGGCAGAGCTTGGCATTGAAAATCCGGCACCGTCTGACAAGGGCAAAATCATGAAAACCCTGATGCCGAAGGTAAAGGGCAAGGCAGACGGAAAGGTAGTGAACCAGGTACTGGCTGGAATTCTGTCCAAATAATAACCAAAGGAAAAGAACGAGGCGGAAGATTTATGTATAAAAAGAAAATCGAGCAGTATATCGAGGCGCACAAGCAGGAGATGTTAGATGACATATGCGCGCTGTGCAGCATCAACAGCGAGCGTTCGGCATACCAGGAGGGCGATCCGTTCGGCGAAGGTCCGAGCCGCGCACTGGCACAGGCACTCAAAATGGCGGAAGAGTATGGATTTTCCATCAACAATTACGATAATTATGTAGGAACCGCCGATTTAAACGACGGTGAGCACCAGCTAGATATTCTGGCACACTTGGATGTTGTCCCGGCAGGCGAGGGCTGGACTGTGACACAGCCGTTTGAACCGATTGTAAAAGACGGAAAGTTGTACGGACGCGGCACGGCGGATGACAAGGGACCGGCGGTAGCAGCTCTGTATGCGATGCGTGCGGTCAAAGAACTGGGAATCCCGGTGACAAAAAATGTCCGCCTGATTCTGGGAACGGATGAGGAGTGCGGCAGCAGCGATATTGAACATTATTATAAAGTGGAGAAGGAAGCGCCGATGACATTTTCCCCGGATGCTTCGTTCCCGGTTATCAATATCGAAAAAGGACGTTTCCCGGGGCATGTGACAGCTTCTTTTGAGGTATCGACGGAGAATGCGCGGATCCTGTCCATCGAGGCTGGCATCAAGATCAATGTTGTTCCGGGCAAGGCGCATGCGACAATTACAGGACTGACCGAGGAAGAGGTACGTCCGATGGCAGAGGGCGTGACGAAGGAGACTGGCGTACAGTTTGAGCTTCAGGCAGAGGAAGATGTGATCGTGATCACCGCAGTCGGTGAGGGCGCACACGCCTCGACACCAGAGGAAGGCAAAAATGCGCTGGCATCCCTGCTTCTGCTTCTGGATCGCCTGCCATTTGCATCCTGCGGACAGACGAAGCTGATTCACAGCCTGACTGAGTGCTTCCCGTGGAATGATACCGAGGGAAAGGCGCTTGGCGTGGCGATGCAGGCAGAAGGATCCGGAGCGCTGTCTCTGGCATTCACGATGCTTACGATGACGGAGACACGGATGGAAGCGTACTTTGATGGACGTTTCCCGATCGGCGGCAATGATGACAACCTGTTGAAACCGGTGGAGGCAAAACTTGCGTCCCACGGCATGAAGTTGGAGTCCCCGCAGCTGCGAGAGCCGCATTTTGTAGATGGCAATTCCGAGTTTGTCAGAACACTTCTGAATGCTTATGAGCTTTATACCGGCAACAAGGGCGAGTGCAACTACACCGGCGGCGGCACATATGTGCATGACCTGAAAAACGGCGTTGCATTTGGCGCGTCGATGCCGGGCGTGGACAACCGTATGCATGGGGCGGATGAATTTGCCTATGTGAGTGATCTGGTGGCAAGCGCGAAGATTTTTGCACAGGTGATTGCGGATTTGTGTAAGTAACAGAAAATTTCGTTTTTTCCGCCGTAAGAATTAAAGAAACCTTAATTGATTCGCCGCAGGTTCTATGTTAGACTGAAATCCACAACCGAGAGGTACTGTGCATGTTTGAAGACAGCTGCAGGAACTCCGGCGAGAGGGAAAGGAGAGAACGATTATGAAAAAATCATTCCATACAGTTAAAAAGGCAGGGATTCTGACGGCGGCAGCGGTTCTGGGAACAGCGGCACTGGCGGGATGCGGCAGTAAGGCAGATACAACAGAGAGTGCAGCGGCAAGCGAGGAAGCAACCGAAGCGACCGGAGAGGCAGAAGCATCGGATGCACAGCTTGTCATCGCAGGTGGAGACAGCGCCGGACTGATCGCGGCGGTTCAGGCGGCAGCCGAGGGCATGGATCCGTCGAAGATCCTGATTCTGGCACCGGGCGAAGAGCTGGCGGCAGATATGACGGAGATGGCACCGTATGTCAATGCAGCCGATACGGATGAGCAGTTCCAGGCGAATCTTACGGATGATTTTGAGATTTATCTGTCCGATATTATGACGGCAGGAAATAATACGAACAATTCGGATATGGCGGCATATGTATCGGAGAACAGCGAAGAGGCGAAAGACTGGCTTGCCGACACACTGGGAATGGAGTATGGCGATCTGGCACAGGAGGCAGGTTCCTCGGTGGCCCGCAGTTTCCCGGCAAAAGAGGGAAATCTGAACGAGCTTGCACAGGAAGCGCTGCTTAAAAAAGTCGAAGAGCTGAAGATTCCGGTTGAATATAAGGCAGAATTAAAGAGCGTCGCTTACAATGAAGAAGGTGCCCTTGACCGCATCACTGTGACGGTGGACGGCAAGGATCAGGAGATTGACTGCCTGGCACTGGTAGCGACCGATGTCTCCCTGATTCCGGTTTTTGAGGAATCTCAGGTATATGAGGCAGATGGAAAGGCAGCTGCCTTGGTTGTCAGCAACAATGCGGAACAGCTAAACAAAGATAGCGGCGAGCTGATCAATGGTCTTTATGCAGCAGGTCCAATCCTGTCAGCGGCAGTAGACGGTGAAGGTGTGCTCTCCGGCAATGAGTTGACCGAGGCGGTTATGTTTGGTTCGACTGCAGGAACAGAAGCAGCGGTTTATGTTTCGGATAACCAGTAAAAGCTAAAATGGTTCACATATAATGCCATTTCTAAAAAAGTAGATGATACAGACGAAATAAAATAGAAACCTTTAAGAAGAAGGTTCAAGCAAGAAGCGGGTAAAAGCGAAAAAACTTTTACCCGCTTTTAGTATTTTACAGAAAACAGTACGGAATTGATTTGCAAAAATAAAATTGTTTTTATTATGGAGACAATACCTAAAAAGTAAGTCAGAACTAACTCTGTATCACTGAATTATTATAACTTATTCGCGATTCGATATATTTGTTTATAATAATCCGGCTTTTTGATACTATGTAGTCAAACCTCATGAGGAACACGAGAAATAAAAAACCATTACATAAGGGGGTATCACATGGTGGAGAAAACTAAAAATGGGGCGGAGAAAAAAGAAACTCCGTTGTACGTGAAAATATTCATTGCATTGTTTGCAGGTATCGCGTTTGGTTATGTTTTAAATTTTATGGGCGGCGTGGAGAATGAGATCATTAACGGATATGTCCTTCCGTTCTTCCAGTTCATTGGAGATTTGTTTATCAAGTTGATCAAGATGATTGTCGTTCCGCTGGTGTTCTTCTGTATCATCGACGCGGCACTTTCGCTGGGCGATATCAAGAAACTTCGAAGCATCGGCGTTAAAACCATCATCTGGTTTTTAGCAACTGGCGGTATTTCGGCAACCATCGGTCTGATACTTGCCAATATCATCAAACCGGGACGTGGCTTGCAGCTGGGAACGGCAGAGACAGCAATGGAGGTGAAAGAACTTCCGGGTATCTACCAGACACTGCTCGACTTAATTCCGTCCAACCCATTCCAGGCACTGACAAGCGGCGAGATGATGCAGATTATCGTCTTTTCCCTGTTTCTTGGATTTGCCATCATCAGCATTGGCAAGGAAGCACAGCAGTTATGTGACATCATCAGCCTTTGTTCACGGACGATGTTTAAGGTTATCGACATGATTCTTGGAATCATCCCTTACGGCGTATTCAGTTTGATGACTGTAGCACTTGCAAAATATGGCGTTGCCATCTTCGGACCGGTTCTGAAATTCATCTTAACTGACTATCTTGCCTGCATCACCATGAGTATTGTTGGATACAGCATTTTCCTTAGCGTGATTGGAAAGGTAAATCCGATGAAGTTCTGGCGCAAAGCGTTTGAACCTTGGATGATTGCATTTAGTACCTGTACTTCTTCAGCAGCTCTTCCGGTATCGATGGAAGTAGCACCGAAGAAGATGGGCGTTCCGAGAGATATTGCGAGTTTCGTACTTCCGCTTGGATGTACCGCTCAGATGAACGGAACGTGTGCATACTTTGGTATCGTTGTTCTCTTTGCCGCACAGCTGTACGGCGTAGAGTTAAGTATTCAGCAGCAGATTATGCTGGTTGTACAGGCAACCTTCTTAAGCGTTGGCTGTGCAGCAACTCCGCAGATTGGTCTGGTTATCAGCTTAACCCTGATGACCCAGATGGGACTTCCGCTGGATGCATATGCACTGGTAGCTGGAATCTATCGTATCATCGACCAGATTCACACATCTACTAACTCCGTAGGCGACCTGGTAGCATCTGTCTGCATTTCTCAGATGGAGGGCGAACTGGATCACGAGATTTTCAATCAGGAAGAAGCCAAAAAGGCAGCTTGAGTTTTAGAAAGAGACATCCCGGATTCGTATGAAATGTGAAATATATCTGGGCAGTAGTTATGTATGGAACCCGGAAAGCGGGGAAACGACAAATTTGTGCAGAACGTGAATCAAAGATGGAATATGGAACCCCCGGTTCTGAAAAGTCCACGTTTTCCGGATAAAAAGGAAAAAAACAGAAATAATTCCCACTTGCAAAGGTGAAAAAATTTAAGGGAACCAGACAAAACAAGAAAAGGAGATTAAAACTATGAGTGATAACAGAATTATCGAATGTATGGAACGTGCACAGTATCTTCTTGGCAACCTGATGGCTGTTAAACCGGGCGAGGAAGTTTTGATTGTCGTTGACCCTCAGACCGACGAGAGAATGACCCAGGCGATGGCAGCAGCCGCTTTAAACTGCGGCGCTGAGTACGGCGTATACATGATGCCGATTCGTGGAAAAGATAAAGCAACCATTTTCCCGAAATCTCTGGAACTTGGCATGGATGCCTGCGATGTATTTGTCGGCATGACAACTGCATCCGGTGCAGCTATATACAATAACCATCTGAAAGAGCTCATCAACCAGAAGAAACTCCGTGAGGTTTCCATCTGCTTAAGAAGTATCGATAACTTCACACGAGGCGGCGCTCTGGCAGACTACGAAGCAGTTTACGCAGATGGCGAGAAGCTGCAGGCTATCTGGAGAGGTCATAAGATGGCTCACATCACCACACCGGCTGGTACCGACCTGTACATGGAAATGAATCAGATGGAGCCGATCATCGAATGTGGTATCGCGAGAAATCCGGGCGATGCAATGGCTTGGTCTGACGGCGAGGTTTCCTTAGGACCGGTGATCGACACAACCCATGGCAAACTGGTAATTGATGGACCTATCTGCTACTATGGATGCCCGACCACACCGGTTGAGTTAAGAATCGAACAAGGGCGTATCGTAGAGGTAGTTGGCGGCGATCCGAAGATTTGTAAAGAAATCCGCCGTCAGATCGCAGAAGTTAAAGATTCCGACAACATCGCAGAGATCGGACTTGGACTTAATCCGGCTTGTATGTTTAACGGAGACTTCGAGGAAGAGAAGAAGGCAAGAGGAACCTGCCACATCGCAATGGGCAACGGATTCTACTATGGACAGCCTGCACGTTCGACCGTACATATCGACATGGTACAGTACAATCCGACCGTTATCTTCGACGAGGGAACACCAGAAGAAGTTCTGATCGTAAAAGACGGCAAGGTTGTTTGTTTGGGCGACAAATAATATGGCTATATATTAAGAAATATCAAGAACGAATTGTCAATGAAAGACTGCATGAATTGCGGCTGTGATTTCCCCTTGAGCAGCCGCAATATAAAACATCAGGAATTTGTAAAAGCTTAGGAATTGAATAAACCTCCATATTAAAAATGGAAGCTGTGGACGCAGGTTAGCTGCCTTAGATGTGCAGAGCGCAGGTGTTCGCAGCTTCTTTTGAGTGCTGATTCACGCACCTGGAAGTTTTGTAAAATAAGTTGGATTCTGCCTGAAAACGGACGGAAAATACAGTTTATTTGTTTACAGATATAGAAATCTTATGATAAAATAATAACAATAAAAAATAACTGTTAGATATGGCGGTTATATTCGTTTATAGCAGATTTTAGCATAGAGATATGGGAAAGCGGATCAGCCATATTTAAGTGTAGAGCCATGGCAAAATTCGTTATGGGTCATGTGTGCAAGAACCGTAACATCATTTAAGCAAAGCAGGATGGAAAATGGACAGGGGGAATTGACAAATGCTGAATGAAATGAAGTACGTGTATGAGGTTTACAAAGAAAAGAGTTTTTCCAAAGCGGCGAAGAAGCTTTTTATCAGCCAGCCAGCACTCAGCAACATGGTGCGGAAGGCAGAGAAAGAGATGGGAGCGCCGATTTTTGATCGCAGTACGATTCCGCTGACGGTGACGAAGGAGGGCGCGTATTACATCCGTACCGTTGAAAAGATTCTTTTTCTGGAACGGAATTTGGAACGGTATTTTCAAGATATTGCGGGGCTTCAGGGCGGCACGCTGGCGCTCGGCGGTGCATCTTATTTCTGCTCGTTTGTGTATCCGGATCTGATTGCCCGTTTTCAGACAAAATATCCGCAGGTTACGATTGACCTAACAGAAGGAAATACGCGGGAGCTGAAAGCGGGGTTGGAAAATGAGTCGCTGGATCTGGTGTTGGAGACGGCGATGGAGAAGGACGATACTTCGATCAAACGGTATTTATTCCGGAAGGAAAATCTGATTCTGGCAGTTCCGGAAAGTTTTCCGGTTAACCGGAAGCTGCAGCCATACCGACTGTCCAGGCAGGAGATTCTGTCCAAGTCCTTTTTAAAACCGGAGGTGGAGGCAGTTCCGTTAAAGGAATTTAAGGATGTGCCGTTTATCACGATGAAACCGGGCAATGATATGTATAAACGAGGCGCGAAAATGTGCCGCAACAGCGGTTTTACGATGAAAACTGTGATGATGGTGGATCAGGTGCTGACTTCTTTAAATATCGTCTCCAATGGGGTTGGAGCGATGTTTGTGCGTTCTGATATTGTACAGTGGCGTCCGGAGGACCCGAGGCTGGTCTATTATAAGATAGACGACCCGTTGTCTGAGCGGGAGATCACATTTTCGGTCAAGCGGGGGCGTTATGTGACGGCGGCGATGCGTGAGTTTATGCGTCTGGCAGGCATCCGGTCGGATGATCCGGACGCCGATCCGGCTGCCGGGAGGCAAAAGGAGTAACGGCAATTTCCGAAGACAGGGACTGAATGCGGCGTAAATTCCGGAATGTGGTTGCAAAATCAGTTAATCGTGTAAATTTTATATAATTTTACGTCGATTTAGACTTTACCAGCAGTCTAAAGTATGATAGACTATAACAATGAGGGTAAATGAGTTGCCGATTAAAGGCGGAAGAATTTCTATTCTGGAGAATTCGCGGGATGCTATGAGAGACAGGAGCAAAGGTGGATTTTATGAAGGAGACAGAGGGGATTTATTTATCCAAGACGATGAGGAATAGGAGGAATAGCGGGCAGGAACATGGAAATTACAGTTGCGAAGACGGCTGGCTTCTGCTTTGGCGTGAAGCGGGCAGTCGAGAAGGTATATGATCAGATAGCGACGGGGAAGAAGCCGATCTATACCTACGGTCCCATCATCCACAATGAAGAGGTGGTGCGGGATCTGGAAGAGAAGGGCGTACAGGTCATCCATTCGAAGGAGGAACTGGAAGCCCTGAAAGAAGGCGTGGTCGTCATCCGTTCCCACGGCGTAGGCAGGGAGATCTATGAACTCCTGGAACGCCAGGGACTGGAGCTTGTGGACGCGACCTGTCCATTTGTCAAAAAGATCCACAAGATTGTCCGGGAACAGTGCGAAGCCGGACGCCGCGTGATTATCGTGGGAAATGAGCACCACCCGGAGGTCGAGGGTATTAAAGGCTGGGGAAATGAGTATACTCTGGCAGTCGAGTCACTGGAGGAATTTGAAAATCTGGCACTCAGACCGGATGAAAAGCTCTGTATCGTGGCGCAGACGACATTTAACTACAATAAATTTCAAGATTTAGTTGAAAAAATTTCAAAAACGTATTATGATATACTTGTTTTAAATACGATTTGCAATGCAACACAGGAGAGACAGGTTGAGGCGAGGCAGATAGCTTCACAGGTTGATGTTATGATTGTGATTGGAGGCAAGAACAGTTCTAACACACAAAAGTTGTATGAGATTTGCCGCAGGGAATGTAAACACACTTACTACATTCAGACACTGGAAGATTTCAAGCCTGAGATAACAGGTACTGTGCGCAGCGTAGGTATTACAGCCGGGGCATCGACCCCAAATCAAATTATCGAGGAGGTTCATACTAATGTCAGAATTAAGTTTTGAACAAATGTTTGAAGAATCATCATTCAAGAGATTACGTACAGGAGAGGCTGTTACCGGTCAGGTTATCGGTGTCAAGGAAGACGAAATCATTCTCAGCATCGCTGGAAGCAAATCCGAAGGCATCATCACAAGAAGCGAATTCACCAATGAGCCGGGCGTAGATCTTAGAACCAAAGTTCAGGTCGGCGACGAACTGGAAGCAAAAGTTCTGAAAGTAAACGACGGAGAGGGCATGGCTGCTTTATCTTACAAGAGACTGGCTGCTGATAAGGGTCTGAAACGTCTGAAAGAAGCTTTCGAGAACAAGGAAGTTCTGAAAGAGAAAGTTACACAGGTTATGGAGAAAGGCCTCGTAGTAGAGGTTGAGGGAACCCGTGTATTCATTCCGGCAAGCATGGTTTCTGATACTTATGATAAAGACTTATCCAAGTACGCAGGTCAGGAGATTGAGTTCGTAGTTACCGAGTTCAATCCGAGCGGAAGAAGAAGCCGTATCATCGGCGACCGCAAGCAGATCCTGCTTGAGAAGAAAGCTGCTATGCAGAAAGAATTATTCGAGAAGATCGCTGTTGGTCAGACCGTAGAAGGTGTTGTTAAGAATGTAACTGATTTCGGTGCATTTATCGACCTTGGCGGCGCTGACGGTCTGCTTCACATCTCTGAGATGTCCTGGGGCAGAGTTGAGAACCCGAAGAAGGTTTTCAAAGTAGGCGATAAAGTAAAAGCTCTGATCAAAGATATCAACGGCGAGAAGATTGCTCTGAGCTTAAAGTTCCCGGAGAGCAATCCGTGGGCAAACGCAGCTGAGAAATATGCTGTAGGCAACGTAGTAGAAGGCAAGGTAGCACGTATGACTGATTTCGGCGCATTCGTTGAGCTGGAGCCAGGTGTAGATGCACTTCTTCACGTATCCCAGATTTCCAGAGAGCATGTTGACAAACCATCCGACGTACTGAGCGTAGGACAGGTTATCACTGCTAAGGTAGTTGATTTCAACGAGGCAGACCGCAAGATCAGCCTGAGCATGAAAGCTCTTGAGAATCAGGAAGCAGAAGAAAACTAATCAAACGGTTGACGCTAGTTTCTCATCGGACAGATAGTGCGTCAGACGGAGGATGAAAGAATCATCAGGCTGTCACTTCCACAGGAAGAATGTGGAGGTGGCAGCCGTTTTTGTGATGGCGTGGGACATGGTATTCTTGACCGGAACGCAGTTGGGTATTTCTGGGATTGGAAGAAAGAGCTGGCTGTTTCTGGCGCTGTAGAAAGCTATTTGGTGATTTTATTAAGATAAAAATGAAAACAGGCAGTATGGCGTATGTGATGGAACATAGGTTGTACGGTCTGTTTTTTGCGTGGTGAGGAGCGGAATACGGCGTGGTGAAGGGGGGAAGCAGAAAGATGGATTGGAGTGAGTCATAAGGATATTTGGAAAAATATTGACAAAGAAGGCACACTGATATATAATTCAGATACAATATTATATAACGTATAATATTAAACAAGAAAAAATATTATATTTTAAATCAGTGAATCTTAGGAGGGATAAGATGGTTTTTAATACAGGAGCTGCGCTTCTGGATGCGATCGTCCTTTCAGTTGTATCAAAATCTGCAGAAGGAACCTATGGATATAAGATCACGCAGGATGTCCGTCAGGCAATCGAAATATCGGAGTCCACGCTTTATCCGGTGTTGCGGCGGCTTCAGAAGGATGACTGCCTGGAAACATATGACCGGGCGATCGACGGCAGAAACCGACGGTATTACAAAATAACGGAGGCGGGACGGATTCAGCTGAATCTTTACCGGGGTGAGTGGAACGTGTATGCAGGAAAAATTTCAGAGATACTGAAAGAGGGATAAGGAGAGGCAGATCATGAAAAAAGAAGCATTTTTAGAGAGGCTGGAAGCGCTCTTGCAGGATATTCCGGAAGAAGAAAAACGGGATGCGATTGACTATTACCGCGATTATCTGGAGGAAGCGGGACCGGAGAAGGAAGAAGAGGTACTTGCAGAATTTCAGAGTCCGGAGCATATTGCCGAGGTAATCCGGATGGAGCTGCAGAGTGAATGGAGTGGCGGCGAATTTACAGACCGGGGGTACAATGACAGCCGGTTTGAAGAAAAGCGGACGACTTTATCCAGAAGCGGTGGGGCAGGACAGGGAGAACGAGAAAAAGAAGCAGGATTTCAGGCTGGAACCGAGGATGCCCCATTCCGGGAATTTCGGGATGAGGAAACGGGAGAAAATGCGGCATCCAATGAGAATCAAAGAAGCCGTCTGAGCGAGATGCTGCATTGCTTAAAAGAAAAAATAACCGGTTCCAAGATTGGAATGGTTGTGGCAGTTCTGGTAGTGCTTGCAGTTCTTCCATTTATCTTTTCGCTGGTAACGGGAACTGTGGGAAGTGTTTTTGGGCTGGCAGTCGCACTGGCAGCGATACTGGTGGTGCTGGGACTGATGACGGTGCTGGTGTTTGTTGGCGGAATTATGCTGTTTGTTCTGGGTACGGCGAGTCTGTTTGAACATTTTGCGATGGGACTGATGTTCATCGGATTGGGTATCGCGGCAGAGGGCAGCTGTCTGCTTCTGATATGCGGCTGTATCCTGTTTTACGGTGTATTTCTGCCGTGGGCAGTCAAGGGAATCATTCAGCTTTGCCGTCAGGCGGCAGGTTATCTGTCAGCCAGGGCGTAGGAGGATAGGAAAATGAAAAAATGGATGAAAAAAATGGCAATCATAGGCGCTGTCCTCTTTGTGGGTGGAATCGGCGTGACATCGATTGGCGCTGCCATCGGAGGCGCAGCTGCCGGACTGGATTTTCTGATCGATCAGGAAAAAAATTTTCAGGATAAATATAATTGGGGTGATTCTGAGGAAATATGGGATGATACGGAGCAGCTGCCGGAAGAGCTTGATGAGTCGGATGAGGTAAAAGAGCAGCTGAACGGAGAAAGACAATACGAATAGATTTCCAGAAAATGGACATACTCTGAGTACACAAGATGGAAAGGAGTATGTTTTTTTATGGATGAAAATAAGGTGGATTTTGAGAAAATGACCCCGGCAGAGCGGCTGAAATATGAGGTGGCGGAAGAAGTTGGATTGGCGGACAAGGTACGACAGTATGGCTGGAGAAGCCTGACTGCCAAGGAGAGCGGGCGGATTGGCGGTCTGATGACGAAGAAAAGGCGGGAAATGAAGCAGGATAAGAAAGACGGATAATTCCCTTAAAACACCGAAACCCCTTGAAAATAAAGGAAAAATCCAATATTTTCAAGGGGTTTCAAATCTGCCGGCTGCGGGACTTGAACCCGCACGGTGTTGCCACCAATGGATTTTGAGTCCACCTCGTCTGCCATTCCGACAAGCCGGCTGTCTATCGACGCTTTTTATCTTACCAAAATTGGAGACAGATTGCAACTGTTTTTTTGTTTGTTTTGAAATTAAGAAGCGAAGCATTCGCAGGGGCTTGCGTGTTTCATTAAAATAAGGTATGATTAGGTTCAAATGGGTTTATGAACGCGTCATGCGTGAATGATAATTCATATGGAATGACAGACTGGAAAAGGAGGTGGCGTCTGTGACCTGTCGGGAAGCGGAGCGTCTTGTGACGCCGTATATCCAGGATAAACTGAGCGGGGATGAGCTGGAAGCGTTTCTGGAGCATCTGGAACATTGCCGCAACTGTCAGGAAGAATTGGAAATTTATTTTATGGTGGATGTCGGACTGAAACAGCTGGACACCGGATCGGGTACTTTTGATATCATGGGCGCACTGCAGAAGCGGATCGCTGAGTCATATGCCCGTGTGCGCCGGATGTGGCGCTTCCGGAAAATGGAGTATGCGGTCAATACGCTGGGCGTGATGGCGGTATTGGTGACGGTGATGCTGCAGGTCAGGATTTGGCTGGCACCATAGAAAAAAGCAACAAGTGATAGAACAGGAGACGGAAACAGATGGGCAAATTAGTGCTGATAGATGGTCATAGTATACTCAACCGGGCATTTTACGGGGTGCCGGAGTTGACAAATTCGAAGGGACTCCACACCAATGCAGTGTACGGATTTTTAAATATCATGTTCCGGGTGATCGAAGATGAGGGGGCAGACTATCTGGCAGTGGCATTTGACTTGAAAGAGCCAACATTCCGTCACAAAATGTATGCGGCATACAAGGGAACGAGAAAACCGATGCCGCAGGAGCTGCATGAGCAGGTTCCGGTGATGAAGGAAGTGCTGACAGCGATGGGCGTGCCGATTCTTACCAAGGCGGGGTATGAGGCAGACGATATTCTGGGAACGATCGCGAAACGCTGTGCGGCGGAGGGCGTGGAGGTTTCTATCGTATCAGGAGATCGTGACCTGCTGCAGCTTGCAGATACGCACATTAAGATTCGGATGCCACGTACTTCGAAAGGTACGACGGAGATACGCGACTATTACCCGGAGGATGTGAAGGCGGAGTATCAGGTGACGCCGATCGAATTTATTGATGTAAAGGCGCTGATGGGCGATACTTCGGATAATATTCCGGGCGTGCCATCGATCGGTGAAAAGACGGCAACCAGCCTGATTACCACCTACGGAAGCATTGAGAATGCGTATGCACACATTGATGAGGTAAAGCCGCCGCGTGCACAGAAAGCGCTTCGGGAGCATTATGACATGGCGCAGATGAGCAAGGATCTGGCAACGATCCGTATCAATTGCGAGATTGGTTTTTCGCTGGAGGAGGCGAAGCTGGATTCGCTTTACACGCCGGAGGCATATCAGTATATGAAGCAGCTGGAATTTAAGTCCATTCTGCAGAAATTTGGTGAGGACGCCTTTGCGTCATCAGAAATGGAAAAATCTTTCCGTTTGGTAAATGATTTTGGCGAGGCACAGGTGATTTTTGACCGTGCACAGCGGGCGGAGGAGATCGGCGCGCAGCTGGTGATTGAAAAAGAAGAGGTTGTGGCACTGGCACTCTGCCTGGACGGGACATCGATCTATGCGATCCCGGCAGTTGGATTTCTGACCGGACAGTATCTGGCGGAGGAGCTGGAACGCCTGATGGAGGTGGTTCCGTCTGTGACGGTTCTGGATCTCAAGATCCAGCTTCCATTTCTTAAAAATCATAGCCGCCGGATCGTGGACGGCATCCGGAATGCAGAAGGAAACCGTGCGGTTATGGACGCAGGCGTGGCGGCGTATCTGTTAAATCCGCTCAAGGATACCTATGGATATGATGACCTGGCGCGCGATTACCTGGATATGACCGTGCCGTCACAGGTCGATTTGCTTGGAAAAACGGCGCTGTCGGATGCATTTGAGACAATGCCGGAGAAAGCGTTGAATTGTGTCTGCTACATGGCATATACGGCGTGGAAATCGCGGGAAATCCTGCTGGGGCAGCTTCGAAGACATGGAATGCTGCATCTCTTTTATGAGATAGAGATGCCGGTTATTTACAGCCTCTACCATATGGAAGAGGAAGGTATTCAGGTGCGCAGGGAGGAATTGAAAGCCTACGGCGAACGCCTCCAGACGCAGGTAGAGAAACTGGAGCAGGAGATTTACGCCGAGACGGGCTGTGAATTTAATATTAATTCCCCGAAGCAGCTGGGTGAGGTTTTATTTGAAAAAATGTCCCTGCCGGGCGGCAAAAAGACGAAGACCGGCTATTCGACGGCGGCGGATGTGCTGGAAAAACTGGCGCCGGAGTATCCGGTTGTGCGGAAAGTATTAGACTATCGCCAGGTGGCGAAACTCAAATCGACCTATGCGGATGGGCTGGGTGCATTTATCCGGGAGGACGGACGAATCCACGGAACCTTTAACCAGACGATCACAGCGACAGGACGTATCAGCAGTACAGAGCCGAACCTGCAGAACATTCCGGTGCGTATGGAGCTGGGACGCGAGATCCGGAAGCTGTTTGTACCGCGCGAGGGCTGTGTGCTGGTTGACGCTGATTATTCCCAGATTGAGCTGCGTGTGCTGGCGCATATGTCGAATGACAAGAACCTCATCCAGGCATACCGACAGGCGGAGGACATCCACGCGATCACGGCGTCGCAGGTATTCCATGTGCCGCTTGAGGAAGTGACACCGCAGCTTCGCCGCAATGCAAAAGCAGTCAATTTCGGTATCGTATATGGTATCAGCGCGTTTGGGCTGGGCGAAGATCTCGGTATTTCCCGCAAGGAAGCAACCGAGTACATTGAGCGCTACTTTGAAACCTACCCGGATGTCAAACGTTTTCTCGATGGTCTGGTAAAAACGGGCAGGAAATACGGCGAGGTCAAGACTATGTATGGGCGTGTGAGACCGATTCCGGAGCTGAAATCCGGCAATTTTATGCAGCGTTCGTTCGGTGAGCGTGTGGCGATGAATTCCCCGATTCAGGGAACTGCAGCCGACATTATCAAGATTGCGATGATCCGCGTCGATCAACGCCTGCGCCGCGAAGGACTGCGTTCCCGCATTGTCCTCCAAGTGCACGATGAACTCCTGGTTGAAACCTGGAAAGAAGAGCTGGAACAGGTGCAGTCGATTCTGGCGACGGAGATGAAACGTGCGGCGCAGCTGCAGGTGGAGCTGGAAATCGATATGAAGACGGGAAATTCGTGGTTTGAAACGAAATAATGGAAAGGTACAGATAAACATGAAGATAATCAGTATTACCGGAGGCGTTGGTTCCGGTAAGAGTGAGGTCCTGCGTGTGCTGCAGGAGGAATTTGACGCGGAAATTATTAAGGCAGATGAAGTGGCTCACCAGCTCATGGAGCCGGGTAAGAAAGGCTATCAGCATGTGGTAGAGGCGTTGGGTGATTCCTTTTTAAATAAGGACGGCAGCATTGACCGCAAAAAGCTGGCGGCGCTTATTTTCCAGAATAAAGAGGCGGTGGAGACGATGAACGCCATCATCCACCCGATGGCGTGGGAGGAGATCCGCTATGCGATCAACCATTCCGACAAGGAGATCATCGTTGTGGAGGCAGCTCTCTATGATGACGACCATAATGCGATGTTTGATGAAATCTGGTATGTATACACATCGGTGGAAAACCGCATCAAGCGTCTGATGGCAAGCCGCGGCTACAGCGAGGAAAAATGCCGGGGCATCATGGCAAATCAGGCATCCGAGGACGATTACCGGAGTTTTGCGACGCGTGTGTTGGACAACAACGGCGGGATTGAGGATATTCGGAAGCAGATAGCGTCATTTTTAGGAAAAGAGGATTAGGATACATATGCGGATGGTTAGTATTGCCAGCGGCAGCAGCGGGAATTGTATTTATATAGGAAGCGACAACACCCACGTTCTGGTGGATGCGGGGATCAGCAACAAGCGTATTGAGATGGGGTTAAATGACCTGGGGCTGAATGCGCGGGAACTGGATGGAATTCTCATCACGCATGAACATTCCGACCACATCAAAGGGCTCGGCGTGCTGGCGCGCAAATATGGCACACCTATTTACAGTACAAAAGAGACATTAGAGGAAATTCAGGATTCCAAGAGTCTTGGCGAGATTCCGGAAGATCTGATGCACCCGATTACGCCGGATGTTGATTTTATGGTAGGAGATCTGGAAGTCAAACCGTTCCGGATCGACCATGATGCAGCGAATCCTGTTGCCTACCGGGTTCAGAATGAAAAAAGATCGGTGGCGGTGGCGACGGATATGGGGCATTATTCCCAGTATATCATTGACCATCTGCAGGGGCTGGATGCGATTTTGCTGGAAGCCAACCACGATGTCAAAATGCTGGAGGCAGGACCGTATCCGTATTACCTGAAGCGTCGTATCTTAGGCGATTACGGACACCTTTCCAATGAAAATGCGGGACGGCTTTTAAGTTCCATTTTGCATGACAATTTGAAGCATATTTTCCTGGGGCATCTGAGTAAGGAAAATAATTACGAAGAGCTGGCATATGAGACGGTGCGTCTGGAGATCACAGAGGGAGATACGCCGTATAAGGCGAATGATTTCCCGATCACAGTGGCAAAACGCGATGCAGTGTCGCAGATTGTGACGGTGTAGAAGACGTAAAAGTATTAAAATTGGTTATACAAAGTCTGAAAACAAGCCAGAAGATATATTTGGGGTTATGGCTTGGAGGCATGGACAAACGTGTGGGGTTGACAGAAATATCGTTACTGTACACGCATACGTGTCCAGTAACGGAATTTGCCGTGGCTTCGCATTTAAATACGGCAAATTCCTGCTGGCACCACGTTTTCTTACGGCACTTTCGGTTCCAAAAGTGCCTACCCGTGTACAGCAACGAAATATCATTTTAGGTGTAAAAGTCAGCAGCCGGATGGCAGTTGAATTTTTATAGAAATTAGTAAGTCATAAAAACATTTCCGCCATAGGACGGAGAGCACACAGGAGGATGAAAGCTATGAGTAAGATTATTATTACTATCGTTGGACAGGACCGCGTCGGTATCGTTGCAAAAACGTGTAATTATCTGGCTGACCACAACATGAACATTCTTGACATCACGCAGACGATCCTGCAGGAATATTTCAACATGATGATGATCGTGGATATTTCCGGTTCCAAGACATCCTTTGATGATATGGCGCATGAGCTGGACAAGCTGGGACAGGAGATCGGCGTAAAGATTCTCTGTCAGAGAGAAGAGATTTTTACCAGTATGCACAGAATCTAAGCAAATATTTTCAGAAAGGACGTAAAACCAATGATTAACATGCAGGAAGTTCTGGAAACTAATAACATGATCGCGCATGAAAAACTGGATGTGCGGACGATCACGATGGGTATCAGCCTCTTAGACTGTGTGGACAGTGATCTGGCGAAGATGAATGAGAAGATCTACAATAAGATTACAACTTATGCGAAAGATCTTGTATCGACCGGCGATGCCATCGGACGTGAATTTGGGGTTCCGATCGTCAATAAACGTATCTCGGTTACTCCGATCGCGCTGGTAGGTGGAAGTGCCTGCAAGAAGAGCGAGGATTTTGTAGAGATTGCGAAAACACTTGATAAGGCAGCGAAAGAAGTGGGCGTCAACTTTATCGGCGGCTATTCCGCATTGGTTTCCAAGGGAATGACACCGGCGGAAGAGCTTCTGATCCGCTCGATCCCGCAGGCACTTGCCTGCACCGACCGTGTGTGCAGCTCCATCAATGTCGGTTCTACCAAGACAGGTCTTAACATGGATGCGGTCCGTCTGATGGGCGAGATGGTTGTGGCAACCGCAGAGGCAACGAAGGACAATGATTCTCTCGGCTGTGCGAAGCTGGTTGTATTCTGCAACGCGCCGGATGATAACCCGTTCATGGCAGGTGCATTCCATGGCGTGACTGAGGCGGATGCGATCATCAACGTCGGCGTCAGCGGTCCGGGAGTTGTAAAGACGGCTCTGGAAAAGGTACGTGGCGAGAACTTTGAGGTGCTGTGTGAGACGATCAAGAAGACGGCGTTCAAGATCACCCGTGTTGGACAGCTGGTAGCACAGGAGGCATCCAAACGTCTGGGCGTTCCGTTTGGCATCATTGATCTGTCGCTGGCACCGACTCCGGCAGTCGGAGACAGTGTGGCGGAGATTCTGGAAGAGATCGGCTTAGAGCGCAGTGGTGCACCGGGTACAACAGCAGCGCTGGCAATGTTAAATGATCAGGTTAAGAAGGGCGGCATCATGGCGTCCTCCTATGTTGGCGGACTCAGCGGTGCGTTTATTCCGGTCAGCGAGGATCAGGGCATGATCGATGCAGTTTCTGAGGGTGCGCTTACGATTGAGAAGCTGGAAGCAATGACCTGTGTCTGCTCTGTAGGTCTTGATATGATTGCGATCCCAGGCGATACGAAAGCGACCACGATCGCCGGTATCATCGCGGACGAGGCGGCAATCGGCATGATCAACCAGAAGACAACGGCAGTCCGCCTGATTCCGGTCATCGGAAAAACAGTGGGCGATACGGCAGAGTTCGGCGGTCTGCTTGGCTATGCGCCGATCATTCCGGTCAACCGTTTCTCCTGCGACAACTTTGTCAAACGTACCGGACGTATCCCGGCACCAGTACACAGCTTTAAGAACTAATAGGAGTTTCATATGGAAAAATCACAGGAACTGAGAGAGGTGCTTCTGCGGTATCTCGATGCCGATCTGGAGCGAATCATTTTCAGCAACCCGAGAACCCGTGAATCCTATCTGAAATTAACCGTGCGTCCTCTGCTTTTGCGGGGGGCGCTTGCTTTTCAGACGGAAGAATTTACGGAAAAACAGGCATTTCAGAAAAATCAGAACGCAGAAAAGACCGTCGAGTACCTGCTCGGAGAACTGGAAAACCGTTACCGCAATGCGGAGATCGCGTCGCTTCACGGGATTGTCAATATTCTGATCAGTAAGAAGGGGACAGTGACGATCAAAGAGAAGAAGGTAGGGGTTAAAAGGGCAGAGAATCGGACGGTATCGGTGGCAGCAGGTGATGTGCAGAAAGCTGGAAAGCAGATGCCGGCGAAGAGTCATGCAGATGTGAAAGAAAATTCGCTCGAAAAATCGGGTCAGAGTCAGTCAAGTCACGAAAACGGAAAGATGCAGAGAAGTGCTAAAATACAGGGAAATGGTAAACTGCAGAGCAATGCGAAACAGCAGAAAAATGCAGGAACAGGACTGTCGGCTGGCATGGATGCCGCAGCGTTTTCAGAACGTCTGGCTTCGTTATCCCATAACCGTACTAAAAAATACGTCCTTCAGGAAGGCGTCCCAGTCCCATTTCTGGTAGATCTCGGTGTCATGACGGCAGAAGGCAAAGTTGTGAAATCCCGCTACGACAAATTTCGCCAGATCAACCGTTTCCTGGAATTTATTGAGGATGTACTTCCGAATCTCGATCCGAACCGGACGAATACGATCATTGATTTCGGATGCGGGAAATCATATCTGACGTTTGCGATGTATTACTATCTGCATGTGCTGAAAAAATATTCGATCCGTGTCATCGGTCTGGATCTGAAAAAAGATGTCATTGCGCTCTGCAACCGCCTGAGCAAGAAGTTTGGATTTGAGAACCTGACCTTCCTGCACGGCGACATCGCCGGATATGAGGGCGTCGATCAGGTCGATATGGTCGTGACGCTGCACGCCTGTGATACAGCGACCGATTATGCGCTGGCAAAAGCGGTCAAATGGGGCGCAAAAGTCATTCTTTCCGTTCCATGCTGTCAGCATGAGATTAACAAGCAGATTCAGAACGACCTTCTGTCGCCGGTTTTACAGTACGGTCTTCTGAAAGAACGTATGTCGGCGCTTCTGACCGACGGAATCCGTGGGCAGCTCCTCGAAATGTCCGGCTACCGGACGCAGATTCTCGAATTCATCGACATGGAACATACACCGAAAAACATCATGATCCGTGCGATCCGCCAGGGCAAGAAAGCAGACGGGGCGGCATTAGAGACAATGATGAAGGAATTGCATGTGAAGCCGACATTGTATGGATTGTTGGTGGGGGAAGAGGCGTAGGAAATTTAGAAAGCACTTTTATGGGGGTTGATAATGCTGGACAGTTATAGCTGATAAAACCTCTTCGCAAATTCCAAAAACACCCCGCCTTCCTCCGCCATATACTTAACCGGTGAATACACCAGATAGAGTTTCCGGAGAAAGGCAGCTTCCCCAAGCGGAAAGAGAAGCAGTTTCCCCTGCCGTGCATCTGCCTGTATAGTTGCTTTTGAGAGAATGGAGATGCCCATTCCCAGCATGATACACTGCTTGAGGGCGGCGGCATCGTCCATCACGGCAATAACATTTAAATCATCGAGTGAAAGCCCTTTATTTTTCAGGAAATAAAGGGTTTCCTGTTTTGTGCCGGAATTATCTTCCCGGAGCAGAAACGGTTCTTTTAAAAGGGCATCCAGCGGTGATGGAATAGACTGGTAAGCCTGATAATGCGGTGTGGCGGGGGCAGCGATCACAAGCTCATCGGAGGCAAATGGGAGAAATTCGCAGGAGGTGTCCGAGGTAGTAGTTCCGACCAGACCGATGTCGCAGATGCCGTCATCCACCTTATGTACAACGTCCAGGCTGTCTGAGCAGGAGGCATAGACACGGATATCAGGATGAACTGCGTGATAAGCGCTTAAAAGTTCCGGCAGAAAATAAAGGGACGGAACGGAGGATGCGCCGATCCGAAGCTGCGGTTTCGTCTCGTTGGCGAGTTCCACGATTGCTTTCTGCTGCAGGGTCAGAATCTCCGTGGCATAGGAATATAATTTTGTCCCGGCAGGAGTCAGGGAGAGCGATTTGGTGGTGCGCTTTAAAAGCTGGGTGTGAAATTCCTCCTCCAGACTGCGGATGTGGGCGCTGACAGTCGGCTGTGAGATGTACAGCTTCTGGGCGGCAAGCGAAAAACTCTGATATTTGACGGTGTACACGAAAGCTTCTAATTGGCGGATGTCCATATATTTAAAATCCTTTCTATAGATAAAATCAATTTTTAATGATTCTGTGATAAAATCCAAAATTAAAATGAATAGTAGACAGGTGAAAACAATCTCTAAAGAAGAGTGTAGCTTTATTTATTGAAAATATCAATAAGTTTATAGCAAATATCAATATAAACGATTTTACCATAAAAATACAGGATGTTATACTTGTCTGCGGAAAGTATGGATAGATCCATGAAATGTACGCGCTTGAAATTTTTCTTGTTTGATTTTGTGAGATGATTTTTTTGCCAGATGCACTCAAATTTCTGATATGTATTGATGAAATGCTAGTGTGGTGCGTGAAATCACCCACAATGACGAGGGTGAGAAAAACTTTAAGAGTACATGAAATAAAAAAGGAGGCAGGTATGAAAGTATTTGACAAGACATGGAAGCTGGCAGTGGCAGGCGCGCTTGTGGGTGTGCTGGCAGCATTGCTGGCGTATTTTGGAAATCCGGCCAATATGGCGATCTGTATTGCGTGCTTCGTACGTGATACGGCGGGCGCGCTGAAACTTCACTCAGCAGCACCGGTTCAGTATTTCCGTCCGGAGATTGTAGGATTTGCAGTGGGAGCATTTGCGATCTCACTGGTGACGAACGAGTATAAGGCGACAGCAGGTTCTTCACCGATGATCCGCTTTGTTCTGGGTGCGATCATGGTAATCGGCGCGCTGGTATTCTTAGGGTGTCCGCTGCGTATGGTTCTGCGTATGGCAGCCGGTGACCTGAATGCGTATGTAGCGCTGGTTGGATTTGCAGGCGGTATTGCAACTGGTTCGTTCTTCCTGAAAAAGGGATTTTCACTGGGCAGAGCGTATGAGACGCAGAAATCAAGCGGATATGTGCTTCCGGTGCTCCTTTTGGCGCTTTTTATCATTGGAGCAGTAACAGGCGTATACGCAGCCAGCACGGAAGGACCGGGAAGCAAGCACGCACCGGTTCTGATTTCCCTGGTTGCGGCTCTCCTGATTGGTGCATTGGCACAGAAGAGCCGTATGTGTTTTGCAGGTAGCATCCGTGATGTGATTCTGATGAAAAACTTTGATCTGCTCAGCATTATCGGCGCACTGTTTGCAGTCATGCTGATTTTTAACCTTGCAACTGACAATTTCCATTTGAGCTTTTCCGGTCAGCCGATCGCGCACTCCCAGCATCTCTGGAATATTCTGGGTATGTATGCCGTTGGATTTGCAGCCGTTCTGGCTGGCGGATGCCCGCTGCGTCAGATCATTCTGGCAGGGCAGGGCTCCTCGGACAGTGCGGTAACCTTTCTGGGAATGCTGTTAGGGGCGGCACTTGCACACAATTTTAACCTGGTTGGTGCGGCAGCAAAAGCGGCAACCGAGACAGAGGCAGCCGTTTTGGGTGGTCCGGCGATGCCGGGCAAAATTGCCGTAATTGTATGTATTGCCCTGTTATTCGTGATTGCAGCGGCAAATATGAAACGTAGAAAGAAATAAAGAAAAGAGGAAACGGAAAATGTCAGATTTTGTTGAGGTAGATGTGCGGGGACTCTCCTGTCCGGAACCGGTTTTGATGGTGATGGATGCGATGGATGAACATCCGGGAAAACAGATCCGTGTGCTTGGCGATGAGGCACACACCCGGACGAATATTGAGCGCACGTTGGAGTATCATGGAAAAGAGGGGCACACCGAGGTGCTGGAAAACGGCTGTTTCACCATTACCTTTGAAGCGTGATGCTGCTCTGGAATATTAAATAGGTGGAAATGATGAGGCAGAAACGGGAATATCGGATTTTTACCTTTCACACGACGGCTGCGGCGATGGAGATGGAGGCATTCTGCCGGGAACAGGGAATCAGAGGGCGCCTGGTGCCTGTCCCACGCGAACTCTCAGCAGGCTGTGGAATTGCCTGGCGGATGGAACCGGCGGAATATGAACGGTTTCAGGGAGTGATTGCGGAGAGCCAGATTGAGATCGAGCAGAGCTGTGTGATGATGAATTAAACAAAATGTTATGTTAGAGCAGATATCATAGAAAAAGTATATAGGAAAAAGCGGCGGTATCGGCAGCAGCGAGACATTCAAAAAAGAATGGAGCGCTGACAGTGTGATACCGCTGCTTTTTGGTGTGTAAATCGAGGTCAGAATGAGGTCATTGAGGTCAGAAATCAAATCATGACCTCGATGACCTCATTTGTGACCTCGATGATCCCAATATTTTGAAATATTATTCTCCCGCCTTCGCCTCATTCAGCAGCCGTGCAATCTCCCCGCGCACCAGCGAGAATGCAACCTCATTCCGCCCGCTGTTGGTAACCACATCCGCATAGGCGCGGGTCGGTTCTACAAAGAGGGCATGCATCGGTTTGACGGTGGTCAGGTACTGATCGATGATGTTTTCGATATCGCGTCCGCGCTCTTTCGTGTCACGTAAGATTCGGCGGAGAATTCGCTCATCGGCATCGACGAAAATGCGGATGTCGAGCAGATTGCGGAGTGCTTCGTCATAGAGAACGAGAATGCCCTCCAACAGGATAACCGGGCGCGGCTCGATGTGAATGGTTGCTTCGGCGCGGTTGTGGTTGGCGTAGTTGTAGGTTGGACAGTCGATCGCCTCCCAGTTTTTCAGTTTATTAAGGTGCTCAAGAAGCAGCTCTGTTTCAAATGCATCCGGGTGGTCGTAGTTCAGCTTTTTGCGCTGTTCAAATGGCATGTCATCGTGGGCGCGGTAGTAGTTGTCGTGGTAAAGCACGGTTACCTGATCACCAAATGCGTCTTTCAGACGGTTTGTAAAAGTGGATTTTCCTGAACCGGTTCCTCCGGCAATTCCGATGATAATAGGTGATTTTCTATTCACTATGTTTTCCTCCATTTGTAAGTTTTATCTCAGTCGAGAAGAGTCCCACCTCTTTAGGTGGCGAGTAATAGCAAATTTGTCTCAGTGGGAGGTGGGTCTCCGACTGAGATAAACGCTCCGCGGGGATGCGCAGTGATTCTGTATGGAATATGTCAGCTTTGCTGACCAGAATCACGCGCCAAGTCTCACGGACGTTCGACTTGAAAATTGGTTCATTTTTATACAAAAACCAGTCCTTCTGTATATTCATTTTGAAATACGCCGCTGCGCTTCATCCGCACCGTCTGGTATAAATGCGAGGCGTACACCTCCTGCTCCAGCAGCGCGAGCGCCGACGGGGAGAGGTTCTGGGCGGCATCTGCCATTTTAGTGATGAGGGGGATGCTGCTTTTTTTATGCAGACAGGAGAGCAGAGGGCTGCTCTGCCTGCGAAAACCGAGAATTCGTGCATAGAGTGCATAGCCCTCGTCCTTCCACCGGGAAATATCTTCCTCGCGCATACCGAGTACCAGATGCAGAAGCGCCCGGCTGACACGCGTGTAGGTAAGCTGGCGCGTCTTTAATGCCTGAATCCGTTCTTCAAAAGAGAGAGGAAAGTAAGGTGGTTTTGCAAGGCGGGCGGCAAGCTCCGGGGAGAGATCTGCGATGCGGGATATAGCCTGCGTATTGGTATCAACAGACAAAGTGCTGGAAGGCATAACGGCGTTTGTGGCAGCAATGGAACCTTTCGCTGAAGATTTCTGCATCTGTAAAACAGCCATATTTAAAAGTTCTGAAAAGTCATCCGTAAAAACGGGAAGTGCACCTGCGTATGCGGGATGCGTCACGGCTGGCAGATGAGGTATTAAAATATTAAATAAAATCTCACTTTTTGAATCAGAACCCGGTTCCTGTTTTAGTGAAGCTGGACTATCTGCTGACAGATTTTCATAGCTCTTCCGAACTATCCCGCGAATTGCCGAAGCGGATGGAAACTTTGCTTCAGACAGTGCATCCTCATGATATCCGCTTCCCTCCCGCGAAATCGTATAAAATTCCATCGGGCTGTGCAGATCTTCCGCCGCCCGCAGATATTCAATCCCAAGGATATTATTAGGGGAGTTTAAAATGGAAGACCATATATGAGAGTTCGACACATCTGTATTTGCGTGAAAATCTTCTACATTTTCAACTCTTGTCCCGCCCGCCTGTGTTTCTCCCAGCGCCTTCGCCCGTGCCTGCGGATAAGTCAGTCCCGCCTTCAACCCTTTCCGCAGCCGTTCCTGAAATTCCGCCGATTCATGATTCAGCGCATAAGCAGCCTGCTTAAGGATTTCAATCTGCCCGCATTCACTGCCGAACACAACGGCATCCACACCGATCGCCGACAGAAGCGCAACCCCATAGGCGGCAAATTCATGCGCCGAGGCGGTGGAGAAGGCGGCCGGTATCTCAAGTACCAGGTCAGCACCGGCGAGAAGGGCGGTTTTCGTGCGGAGATATTTATCAAAGATGGCGGGTTCGCCGCGCTGGACGAAGCTGCCGCTCATCAGGACGACACAGTAGTTCGCGCCGGTCAGTTCCCTTGCCTGCTGCATATGATACAGATGTCCGGCATGGAACGGGTTATATTCGGTAATTAAACCAACGATTTTCATAAATTTCAATCCTGTTTTTTGCATTTTTGCGAGGAATTTTGTAGCAGCCTATTTATAATAGAAATAAAAATAAAAGACTGTTGCTGTTGCGGCAGAAAATCTATAAAAAATAGCAGCCATTTTCTGCTTCATTTACATTATATAGTGGAAGTGTGGGAGCGTAAAGGGAAAATTATAGTGCATCTTGTTAAAAATTTAATTAATCAAAAATTTGAAAATCGCTCTTGTATACAATAAACAACTGGTATATAATGTTAGCAGTAATAGACACACACTTATGAAAGGGGTTTTATAACCATGGCATTTATTGACAAGATTAAGGAAAGAGCAAAAGCAGACAAGAAAACCATCGTTCTTCCAGAGTCAATGGACAAGAGAACATACGAGGCAGCTGAGAAAATTCTGAAAGAGGGTATCGCAAATCTGATCATCATCGGTACTCCGGAAGAGATTGAGAAAAACGGCAAAGGCTTCGACATTTCCGGTGCCACCATCGTTGACCCGTACAATGATCCGAATAAGCAGAAATACATCGACAAGTTCGTTGAATTAAGAGGCAAAAAAGGTGTTACTCCGGAAGTCGCAAAAGAGCAGATGGAGAAAGACTATATGTACTATGCTTGCCTGATGTGCAAGTGCGGCGATGCTGACGGCGCTGTATCTGGTGCATGCCATTCTACCGGCAACACCATTCGTCCGGCTCTGCAGCTTCTGAAGACCAAACCGGGTATCAGCTCTGTATCTGGCTTCTTCCTGATGGAAGTTCCGGATTGCGAGTTCGGTGAGAACGGTCTGTTCGTATTCGCTGACTGTGCAGTAAACACTGACTTCGATTCCAACAAGCTGGCTGAGATCGCTGGTCTGTCCGCAGAGAGCTTCAAGATGCTGGTTGGCGCAGAGCCGAAGGTAGCTATGCTGTCCTATTCTTCTATGGGTTCCGCTAAACATGATGATGTTACCAAGGTAGCAGATGCAGTTAAGATTGCCCATGAGAAGTTCCCGGAACTGAAACTGGATGGCGAGCTTCAGCTTGATGCAGCACTGGTTCCGTCTGTAGGCGAGGCTAAGGCACCGGGCAGCACCGTAGCTGGACATGCTAACACCTTAGTATTCCCGTCCCTGGAAGCAGGCAACATTGGTTACAAACTGGTTCAGAGACTTGCAAAAGCTGGCGCTTATGGTCCGGTTCTTCAGGGTCTGTCCATGCCGGTAAACGATCTGTCCAGAGGATGCTTCGCAGACGATATCGTAGGCGTAGTAGCTATCACAGCTGTACAGGCTCAGCAGGCATAATTAATACCAATTGGAATCAAATGGATGGAGAACTGGCACCGCGTCAGAGAATCCTAAATCCGTTTAATTAAGAATTAAAAGTGATAATTACAGTTCAGCCCGGTATTCATACATAATCCTGCAGTTCACAACAGGGCAGTGCAGACGTTTTTGCAGATGCTTCCGTGTGAACCGCATATAGAGAGAATACCTGCGGCTGAATTGTGATGTTATAAAGAAAGGAATCTATTACCATGAATATTTTAGTTATTAACTGCGGAAGTTCTTCCTTAAAGTATCAGTTAATCAACTCTGAGACAGAGGGCGTTCTGGCTAAGGGTCTTTGCGAGAGAATCGGCATCGACGGTATGCTGACTTACCAGCCGGAGGGCGGCGAAAAAGAGAAATCTGAGATCGCTATGCCGACCCATACAGAGGCTATCAACGCAGTTCTGGCAGCCCTGACTAACGAGAAGAGCGGCGTTATCAAGAGCCTGTCTGAGGTAGGTGCAGTTGGACATCGTGTCGTACACGGCGGCGAGAAATTTACTTCTTCCTGCTTAATCAACGACGAGTCCATGAAAGCGATCGAAGAGTGCAACGATCTGGCACCGCTTCACAACCCGGCAAACCTGATTGGTATCCGTGCCTGCCAGGAACTTATGCCAGGCGTACCGATGGTAGCTGTATTTGATACCGCTTTTCATCAGACCATGCCGGATGTTGCTTACACCTACGGTATTCCGTATGAATACTATGAGAAATACAAAGTTAGACGTTACGGCTTCCATGGTACTTCCCACAGCTACGTATCTAAGAGAACCGCTGAGATCGTTGGAAAACCGTATGATCAGATGAAGATCATCGTTTGCCACCTGGGTAATGGCGCCAGCATCTCCGCTGTAAACTGCGGCAAATCTGTAGACACCAGCATGGGTCTGACTCCACTGGAAGGTCTGGTTATGGGTACACGTTCTGGTGACCTCGATCCGGCTATCATCGATTTCGTAGGTAAAAAAGAAGGTCTGTCCCTGGATGAGATGAACGAAGTCCTGAATAAGAAATCCGGTATGCTCGGTATCTCTGGCGTATCCAGCGATGGTCGTGATCTGGAAGCAGCAGCTGAGACTGGCAACAAGAGAGCACAGCTGGCCCTGGACGTATTCGATTACCGCGTAATCAAATATATCGGTGCATACGCAGCAGCTATGAACGGTGTAGATGCAATCGCATTTACCGCTGGTATCGGCGAGAACAACATCAAGATGAGAAAAGATGTTTGCAGCAGCCTGACCTACTTAGGCGTTAAACTGGATGAGGAGAAGAACAACGTAAGAGGTGAGGAGAGAATCATCTCTGCTGACGACTCCAAGGTTCAGGTTCTCCTGGTTCCGACCAACGAAGAGCTGGCTATCGCCCGCGAGACTCTTGCACTGGTAAAATAATTAAATATGAATTAAAATTTGCAAAAATATGTAAAATTAATCATTGACAAACGCGCTCGACCTTTGTATAATATCAAAGTGCGTATTAGGAGATTAGTATGCTGATTCATTTATCGGAACTTTTTAACTGCGAGGGTAGAAAGAAAGTCTATACAGTCGAGACTGCGCTGGACTCTGTTGATTTTGACGGAGAGACGTTTCAGATTGAGAAGGCTGAGCCTTTTGAACTGGAATTGACGGCTAAGACACGGCATAAGTATACGATGAGTGGTCATGCGACGCTGACGGTGGGAGGTCACTGTGCGCGTTGTCTGGAGCCAGTATCTTTCGACTGCGAACTGGATTTTGGACGAGAGTTTGAGGTGCAGGACGGTCAGGAGGAGAGTTTAGATGATGAACCCTTTATGAAGGGGTACAATCTGGATGTAGACCAGTTGGTTTGCAACGAACTGCTACTGAGCTTGCCTATGAAAGTCCTGTGCAGAGAAGACTGCAAGGGGATTTGCAATAGATGTGGTACAAATCTTAATCTTCGGACTTGTACCTGTGACACTAGGTCGCTCGATCCAAGGATGTCGGTTATCCAGGAGATATTCAATGAATTTAAGGAGGTGTAACCATGTCTATCTGTCCTAAGAACAAATCTTCCAAAGCAAGAAGAGACAGCCGCAGAGCTAACTGGAAAATGAGTGCTCCGAACTTAGTAAAGTGCAGCAAGTGCGGTGCTCTGATGATGCCTCACAGAGTGTGCAAAGCTTGCGGAAGCTACAACAAGAAAGAAATCGTTAAAGTAGAAGACTAAGCTACAAGTATTGAAAAATAAGGGGTTAAGCGATTTTTGCTTAACCCTTTTTTCGCATTTTAGCCCATTTCAAGAGGGTGTTTAACAGGTGTTTTTGGGTAGATTTTAGCAACTATAACTTATGGCTTATAAAATGTGGTCAAAAACAGGAGAGATTATTAATTTGCAATAATCTCTCCATTTTTTATATTTCGTGAATATTATCAAATCTGTGATTTTTATTAGTAAAAATGTAAAAAATGGGGATAGAAGAGCATTAAGCTCAACTATCCCTATAAGAATGTTATTTAACAAAGTATTTTATGTACTGTTATTTGTTATTTAACTTTTACTAGCAAAAGTCATATATGTGCCTCCTGTAAATGAAAATATATTTCTAATTACAGGGGCCGCTCTCGCTACTTCTGAAAAAGATCAATAGCGAGAGCGGTCGCATATTTTGACATTTTTGTCAAGTATCAATTTAAAAATATGTTAGACTCCTATAGGGGATTTAACGCTAAAGCTTAACTTACTGACATTGGTTCATGGGTAGGCACTTTTGGAACCGAAAGTGCCGTAAGAAAACGTGGTGGCAGCAGGAATTTGCCGTATTTAAATGCGAAGCCACGGCAAATTCAGTTACTGGACACGTATGTGTGTACAGTAACTGAGATACTATGTAGATGGCGGTGTTGTATGCAAAAAGGTGTACAATGCCGCTATTTTTTGTTAATATAGAGAAGAAAAAAAGAGGGATAATGTTTTATAAATATCACGTTAGGAGGTTTTACATATGAAAAAGGGAAAATATTTACTTTTGACCGTCACAGCCGCCGCGCTTCTGGCGGCGATCCCATTTCAGGCATTTGCATCGAAGGATACGGAGAACCGCAGCCCGGTTGGCTCGATCGGCTTAAATGTTTCGTCCTCGATCCATGTCGGTGATGAGAGTTCAGATGTGGATGTTTCGCTCGATTTCGGTGATTGCGATATTTCCAATGTTGATGTGATCAACGAGCCGTCCGGTAAATGGGTGGACAAGGATAAGCCAAAGCTGGAGGTTACTCTGGAGGCGGACGATGATTATTATTTTAAATCCGGTTATGCGAAAAAGAATGTAACTCTGAGCGGTGACAGTGCGACGGTTACTTCCATCAAGCGCAAGGGCGATGAGGAACTCCGGGTCGTGATCACCCTGAAAGCTTTAAAAGGAACCTCCAGTGATTACAGCCTGGATGTAGATGAGGCAGAGTGGGATCAGATGGATGGCGTTGCAGAGTGGAACGGCAGTGAGGATGCGAAATACTATGAGCTGCGCGTTTACCGGGATGAGAAATTTTTAAGTACGGTAAAACCGGGAAAAGAAACGAAATACAATCTTGGACGTTATCTTACGCAGGCGGGAACCTACACGTTTGATGTGCGCGCGGTTTACAGCGATTCACGGCACGGCGAATGGCAGACATCGGATTCCTTCACAATCACGGCGGAGCGGGCGCAGGAAATTCAGAAGACGCTTGTCTTCAAGGAAGCAGGCAGCGGTCCGGCAGCCGGTGCGTGGGAACAGGATGCGCTTGGCTATAAGTACCGCAATTCCGATGGAAGCTATGTGACCAATAACTGGCAGCAGATCGGCGGTGTGTGGTATTTCTTCGATGAAAATGCATATTGCAAGACGAATACCTGGGTGTTCTGGAATGGAAAATGGTATTATCTGGATGTAAATGGCGCGATGTTAGTTAATACGACGGCGCCGGACGGCAAGCAGGTCGGGGACGACGGGGCGCTTCTGTAAAATTTTTAAGAAACAATTTTGATGAAAATCCGTCAGGGAAGATGAAGACAGAATTGTAAAATAGATGTGAGAAGAGGCAGATTGCACGGAATATGCGGTCTGTCTCTTTTGCATTTAAAAACAGAGAAAAATTAAGAGAATATTTGCAAACAGAACGATGGGCAGAATGAAAACACATACATGAAAAGAGTGCTGAAAGATAAGGTGACAGTTATTTCTGATGGAATGAAAAAAATAACAAAAAGTATACTTGCATATTGTGAAATAAGTAGTAAGATAGAGATGGTATCTCATGACTGCCTATTTTTTAACAATCTAGGGGAAGGGGCGGTCTGAGAAGAGACTGCAAGGGGTTCTAAGCCAGTATGGAGGATGGCAGAAAAAGGACTGACAAAGGAGGGGCACAAAGATGGCAGCACAAATTTTGGCTGTGATTATTTTTATTGTAATGTTTGGACTTATCATCTGGGATCACATTGAGAGGCATATCGTATCGCTCGGATGCGGGCTTCTGACGCTGGTGCTGGTGTTTGGCGTCTGTATGCACAGTGAGGCGGCAGCGGCGGAGACACTGAGCCTGCACAGCTTCATGGTTCCGAACTTCTGGTTTCAGACCGAGGCGGCGGCAGAGTCCTCGAGCGGCATCAACTGGGCGACGATTCTTTTTATTGCCGGTATGATGCTGATGGTGGAGGGCATGGAGCGCGCGGGATTTTTCCGGTGGCTGTGCCTGACAATCGCCAAGGCGGTACATTATAAGACGATCCCGATTTTTATTTCATTTATGCTGATGTCGGCGTTTCTGGCGATGTTTATCGACAGTATTACCGTTATTCTTTTTTTGGCAGCGGTCACGGTAGAGCTGGCGCATCTTCTGCATTTTGATCCGATTCCGATGATCATTTCAGAGATCTTCTGTTCGAATCTGGGCGGCTCTGCGACGATGTGCGGCGATCCGCCGAATATCATCATCGGAACCTCGCTCGGATATTCATTTAAAGATTTTATTTTAAATACAGGTATGATGGCGGGTGTTTCGCTGATTTTTATCGTGCTGTTTTTCTATTTTTCCTTTAGGAAAGAATTAAAGGCGAGTGAAAAGCATGACGAAGCGGTTACATATCCATCCCCACAGGAGGCGATCGCGGATCGGAAACGGTTTGCGGTCAGCGTGGTGATCTTTGCGGCGGCGATCGTGATGCTGGTGACGCATGCACAGACGGGACTGACAGTTGCGACGATCGGCTTATTTATCGGTGCTTTTTCGCTGCTGGCATCCGGCGGTGAGGCGCTCAGCATGATTAAGAAGCTTGACTATAAGACGCTGCTATTCTTCATTGGTCTTTTTGTCGTGGTCGGCGGCATGGAGCAGACGGGCGTCCTAAATTCTTTAGCAGGGATCATTGACGCAGTCAGTGGAAATAATGTAAAATGGGTAGTAGCGATTGTGCTGTGGCTGTCGGCGCTTGCGAGTGCATTTGTGGACAATATCCCATTTGCGGCGACGATGATCCCGGTTATCCGGAGTCTGGCGCAGGCAGGCGGCATGGATCTCTCGGTTCTGGCGTGGGCGCTTTCGATGGGTACGGATATTGGCGGCTGCGGAACTCCGATCGGAGCCTCGGCAAACGTAGTTGGTATCTCAGTGGCAGCGAAAAACGGACATTTTATCGGCTGGGGGAAATATTGCCGGTATGCAGCTCCGGCGACGGTGCTGGTAATCCTGATTTCCATGGTTTGTATATATGTGAGATACTTTTAAGGGGGCTTTTATATGGAGGAGAGGAAAAACAGAGTGATCATCTCGGTCAGCAGACAGTTTGGCAGCGGCGGACACAAGATAGCGGAAGCGCTGGCAGAGCATTTTGAACTTCCGATTTATGATCATAGGATGCTGGATAGTATTGCCAAGGAAAAGGGTGTGGATCCGCGTGTGCTGGAAAAATACGACGAGAAGCCGCTAAACCGTTTTCTGGCGCGCAATGTCAGCGGATTTTCAAGCTCTCTGGAGAACAATCTGGCGCAGATGCAGTTCAGTTACCTGAAAGACAAGGCTGATTCGGGGGAATCGTTTGTGGTAGTTGGACGGTGTGCGGAGACGGTTTTAAAGGAATATGACGGACTGATCACGATCTTTGTGCTGGGCGATGAGGAAACACGGGTGAAGAGAATCGAGCAGCTGCACGGACTTTCAGAGGACGAGGCGAAACGTCTGGTAAAGACGAAGGACTGGCGGCGGAAATCCTACCACAACTGTTACAGCCGCGGACGCTGGGGAGATTCCAGAAATTATGACCTTTCGATCAACAGCAGCCGGCTGGGAATTGAGGGAACGACGAAGATGCTGGAGGAGTATGTGCAGGCGCGGATGGACACGATGCAGAAATAAAATAATAGAGATATCGAAGGAAAAGAGAAAGGGGAACGTGTGCATAGGCGGCGCACGTCCCCCTTTCCCTTTTTCTGCCGAGGTGTTATACTGTTACTGTTCCCGGGTGGGCACTTTTGGAACCGAAAGTGCCGTAAGAAAACGTGGTGGCAGCAGGAATTTGCCGTATTTAAATGCGAAGCCACAACAAATTCCGTTACTGGGCACGTATGCGTGAACAGTAACGTTATACTAAAAAATATGGAATTAGATAGAAAAATCGTATTTGCTATCTGTTCGATCTTGTTTTATAGTATATAAGATATTTAATAGGAGTTTGATGATATATGACAGAGTTAAAAAAAGAAAAAAAGACCGGTCTCGTTCTGGAGGGCGGCGGGATGCGCGGTATTTACACAGCGGGCGTCCTGGATGTGTTTTTGGATCATGATATTTCATTTGACGGCGTGATCGGCGTCTCGGCGGGGGCAGTGCATGGGGCTTCGTTTGTGTCGGGGCAGAAGGAGCGGAGCATCCGCTATTATAAAAAATACTGCAATGACAAGCGTTTTATGAGCTTTGAAAACTGGCTGCGGACGGGAAATCTGGTGGACGAGCAGTTCTGCTTCCATGATATACCGGAACGGCTGGATCCGTATGATTACGAGGCATTTGACCGGGGAAATACACGGTTTTATGTGGCATGCAGCAATGTGGAGACAGGGAAAGCAGAGTATCTGGAGATCAAAGATATGTTCAAAGATGTCGAATATTTCCGTGCGACGGCATCCCTTCCGTATGTGTCCCATATGGTCGAGGTTGGTGGAATGAAGCTTCTGGACGGCGGCTGCACGGACAGCATTCCGTTGCGTGCCTTCGCTAAGATGGGGTATAAAAAATGCGTCGTTGTGCTGACCCGTCCGGCGGGCTACCGCAAGAAACCGGGCAATTTCTGGCTGCCGGAGGCGGCATATCACAAATATCCGGCGTTCGTGAGGGCGCTTCGCAGCCGCTATTATTTCTATAATAAGACGGTGGAATGGATCGATCGCCTCGAACAAGAGGGAAAAATTTTTGTTATCCGTCCGAGCGTGGCGCTTCCAATCGGCAGAACCGAACATAGTGTTGAAAAATTGCAGGAGACGTATGATATCGGCAGGAAGGATGCTGCCAATCAGATGCATGCAATGGAAAATTGGTTCAAATCTTATTGATTTATAGATTGATCTCTAGTATAGTAAAGATTGATGTAATGTGGCTGTGGACAATAAAAAGCGGGACAGCTGCAGCGTGACGATGAAAGAGCGATTCGTTCGGACCACATATGCCGCAGTGGCGGAAGACAGGTTTGGTATGTGTATCGCTATAAATTATAGAAGGAGAACACGCAATGGTTAAGATAGCAGTAGATGCCATGGGGGGCGACAACGCACCGGGTGAGATCGTGGCAGGTGCCGTGATGGCAGCCCAGTCGAGGGAAGATATTCAGATTTTCCTGATCGGCAAGGAAGAAGTCGTATCAGAAGAATTAAAAAAGCATACATATAAGAAAGAACAGATCGAGGTTGTCAATGCAACTGAGGTCATCGAGACGGAGGAACCGCCGGTCAATGCGATCCGCATGAAGAAAGATTCGTCCATCGTGGTCGGCATGAATATGGTCCGCAGGGGTGAGGCGGATGCATTCTGTTCCGCGGGCAGCTCCGGCGCGATTCTGGTCGGCGGACAGGTGATCGTCGGCAGAATCAAGGGCGTTGAACGTCCGCCACTGGCTCCATTGATTCCGACAGAAAAGGGTGTATCCCTGCTGATCGACTGCGGCGCCAATGTCGATGCAAGACCGTCCCATCTGGTACAGTTTGCAAAGATGGGCTCCATCTACATGGAACACGTGGTTGGCATCAAGAATCCGCGTGTGGCGATCGTCAACATCGGTGCGGAGGAAGAGAAGGGCAATGCGCTGGTGAAAGAGACATTCCCGCTCTTAAAAGAATGTAAGGACATCAATTTCATCGGCAGCATCGAGGCACGCGAGATTCCGCACGGCGGCGCGGATGTCATCGTTTCTGAGGCATTTGTCGGAAATGTCATCCTGAAACTCTATGAAGGTGTTGGTGCAACCCTGATTTCCATGGTAAAACAGGGCATGATGACGAGCCTGCGCTCAAAGATCGGCGCATTGCTTGTAAAACCGGCGTTGAAGACGACGCTCAAAGCATTCGATGCGAGCCAGTACGGCGGCGCACCGCTTCTGGGATTGAAGGGGCTGGTTGTCAAGACGCACGGAAATTCCAAGCGCATCGAGGTGTGCAATTCGATTCTTCAGTGTGTGACCTTTAAAGAGCAGGCGATTAATGAAAAGATCAAGGAAAGTCTGTGAAGCTTTCGTGAAATTATAAAATGTAGCGAAAAAACGATATGTTTTTAATCAATCTAGAATTCTAAATATTTTAAAATAAGTTCATAGAAAGGAAGAAAATTATGGAATTTGAAAAATTACAGAACATTATCGCGGAGGTACTGAATGTTGAAGCAGATGAAATTACGTTAAATACGACGTTTGTGGATGATCTGGGCGCTGATTCGCTGGATATTTTTCAGATTATCATGGGAATCGAGGAGGCGTTTGATATCGAAATTCCGACTGAGGAGGCAGAAAAGATTGTATCTGTGGGCGATGCAGTAGAGCAGATCAAGAACGCACTGAACTAATTCAATGTTTGTTAAAAAGTTATAGAGAAGTCTGTCAGGCAAAGGGGCTGGGCGGGCTGCCGAAGGGCAGGATCGCGACAGCTCCTTTCCAAAAAGAACGGATGTTTGACTCTGGCTCACAGACACAAATAGCAATGATTGCCGGAATCAGTCAGCAGCAGGACAGGCTGGAAAGAGAGAAATATATGGAGTATACATTAAATAAATTGGAAAAACGGATTGGCTATTCGTTTCAGGACAAGAAGCTTCTGGAACACGCGATGATACACAGTTCGTATGCCAATGAGCACCATCTTGGAAAACTGGGATGCAACGAGCGTCTTGAATTTTTAGGCGACGCGGTGCTGGAAGTGGTATCGAGTGATTTCCTGTTCCGCACGTTTCCGGAGATGCCGGAGGGCGATATGACAAAGACACGTGCGAGTCTGGTCTGCGAGCCGACGCTTGCATTCTGCGCACAGGAGATCGATCTGGGTGGATTTTTGCTGCTTGGAAAAGGCGAGGATGCGACCGGCGGACGGGGGCGCGATTCGGTGGTGTCGGATGCGATGGAGGCACTGATCGGTGCGATTTATCTGGACGGTGGTTTTGCTAATGCAAAAGAGTTTATTCATCGATTTATTCTCAACGATATGGAACACAAAAAGCTCTTTTATGATAGCAAGACTATCTTGCAGGAGATTGTGCAGGGACACACGGACGAGACACTTACATATGTTCTTCTGAAAGAAGAAGGACCGGACCACAACAAGAGTTTTGAAGTGTCTGCAATGCTGGGTGATCAGGAGATCGGGCGCGGCATCGGACGGACGAAAAAATCAGCGGAACAGCGTGCGGCGTACCGTGGGATCCTCACTATCAGAAAACTGCAGGAGTAGGTATGTATTTAAAGAGTATTGAGATACAGGGTTTTAAGTCATTTGCCAATAAAATTCTGTTTGAGTTCCACAACGGAATCACGGGCATCGTCGGGCCAAACGGCAGCGGCAAGAGCAATGTCGCCGATGCAGTGCGCTGGGTGCTCGGTGAGCAGAGAAGCAGGCAGCTGCGCGGCGGCACGATGCAGGACGTTATTTTTGCTGGTACGGAGCTTCGAAAACCGCAGGGATTTGCCTACGTGGCGATCACACTGGATAATGCCGATCACAAACTTCCGATTGAGTACGACGAAGTCACGGTTTCAAGACGTCTTTACCGTTCTGGTGAGAGTGAATATAAGATTAATGGAACGAGCTGCCGTCTAAAAGATATCAACGAGCTCTTTTATGATACGGGTATCGGTAAAGAGGGATATTCCATCATCGGACAGGGACAGATTGATCAGATTTTAAGCGGGCGGCCGGAGGAACGGCGCGAGCTGTTTGATGAGGCGGCTGGAATCGTGAAATTCAAGCGGCGCAAGGCGATCGCACAGAAGAAGCTGGAAGATGAAAAACAGAACCTGATCCGCGTGACGGATATTTTGTCCGAGCTGGAAAAACAGGTAGGACCGTTGGAACGGCAGTCGGAGGAGGCGAAGGAGTATCTGCGTCTGCGGGAAGAGCTGCGCTGCCTGGACGCCAACCTGTTTTTGGCAGAATCGGAGGAATTGAAGCGCCAGATCCGGGAAGTGGAGCAGAAGGAGATGATTCTGACCGGCGATCAGGAGAGTGTGCGGGCGGAATCGGAGACACTGAAATCGGAGTACGAATTGCTCGGAACCGAGCTGGATGCGCTGGATGCGGCGATTGCCGCGGATCGTGAGGCGTGCAGCCGGGAAGACTTGGAACGCCAGGAGAAGACCGGACGGATCGGAGTTCTCAGAGAGCAGATCCGGACGGAGCAGATGAACGAAGAACATATCCGCAGCCGGATGGCGTCGATCGACGGCGAAATGCATCAGAAAGAGGAAGAACAGGCGGAATATGAGTCTGAAAAACAGGCACTAAATGCATCGGTGCAGACAATCGAGGCAAAACAGCAGGAAGCGGAGGCAGCAGTCCGTTCGATGGACGAGGCGGTCAGCCGGACGGAAACCTTGATCGAGAAGGCAAAAGCCGAGATCATGGACGCTCTGAACCAGAAAGCGGAACTTGCCGCCCGCCGTCAGCGCTATGAGACGATGCTGGAGCAGGCGGATGTGCGCCGGGCGGAAGTGACGCAGAAGCTTTTGAAATTCAAGAGCGATGAGTCGGTTCAGGAAGAGCAGAAAAAAGAAGAAGAAGCCAAATTAGGGAAGGTGCGGGAATGTCTGGAAGCGTTTTCGGCGCAGGAAAAAGAGCTGCAGGAGCAGACGCGCACGGAGGAAGAACAGGAACGCCGCCTGAACCAGAAACTTTCGAGCCTTCAGCAGGATTACCACACGAACCGGACGAGGCTGGAATCGATGCGGAATCTGGCGGAGCGCTACGAGGGCTACGGCGGTAGTATCCGCCGCGTGATGGAAGTCAGGGACCGTGTTCCGGGCATTCATGGCGTTGTGGCGGATTTGATCAGCACGACGAAGAAATATGAGACGGCGATCGAGACGGCGCTTGGCGGCAGCATCCAGAACATTGTGACGGATTCCGAGGAGACGGCGAAACGCCTGATTGAACATCTGAAAAAGAACCGGTATGGCCGTGCGACGTTTCTGCCGCTGACCAGCATGGAACGCCGCCAGAGTTTTGGACAGCCGGGGGCGCTGAAAGAAATGGGGGTTCTTGGACTGGCAAGCGAACTGGTCTCTGCGGATGAGAAATACAGCGGGCTGGTGTCCTATCTGCTGGGACGCGTGGTCGTGGTGGATCAGATCGATCATGCGATTGCGCTGGCAAAGAAATACCGCTATTCTCTCCGGATCGTGACGCTGGACGGCGAGCTTTTAAGCCCTGGCGGTTCGATGACCGGTGGTGCATTCAAGAACAGCAGCAATCTGCTGGGACGACGCCGTGAGATCGAAGAACTGGAAGCTGCCTGCAAAAAGGCATTGGAACAGGTGGAAGCGGTACAGAAGGAGCTGGCAGAGACGGGGCGCAGGCTGACGGAAGCGAAGAGAACACTGGCATCCGTCCAGGAGAGGCGCCAGCAGATGCAGATCCAGCAGAATACGTTGGAACTGACGATCTGCCAGCTAGAGGCGAGACGGCAGGAGATTGCAGATTCCTCGCAGGATCTGTCTTCAGAAAATCAGGAACTCGAACTGCAGGTAGGCGATCTGCGCGGGGCGCTGCGGGAGCTGCAGACCGAAGAGATGAAGCTTGAAACGCTAAGCAATGAGAAGAACCAGTACGTGGAAGAGCAGCAGACAGGTCTTGAGACGGCGAAAAAGCAGCGTGGGGAAGCGGCGGCAGCCCTTTCGGAGATACAGCTTGGGCATTCCCAGGCGGAGCAGAAAGGCGCGTTTATCAAGGAAAATCTGCGCCGTGTATTGCAGGAGCAGGAACGTCTCCGGGCAGAGAAAGAGAAACTTTCCGGCGGTCACGCGGACAGCAGCGAGACGATCGCTGCCAGAGAGCGCGAGATTGCAGCGCTGGAAGCCGAGATACAGGCGTCCGGGGACAAGCGGACGCAGATGGAACTGGTAATCCAGAACAAGCAGCGTGAGAAGGAAGAAAAGGCGGGGCGGCAGAAAACTTTCTTTGATAAAAAGGAAGAGCTGAACGAACGTCTCCAGCTTTTAGATCGCGAGAACTTCCGTCTCCAGAATCAGAGAGAACGCCTGAATGAGCGCCTGGAGTCGCAGGTCGATTATATGTGGAGTGAGTATGAGCTTACGTATTCGCGCGCGGAAGAGCTGCGGAAGGAAGAGTTGACCTCGATTCCGGAAATGAAGCGGTCGATCAATGAGAAAAAGATGGAGATCCGCGCTCTTGGGAATGTCAATGTCAACGCGATCGAGGACTACAAGGAGATATCCGGCCGCTACGAATTTATGAAAAACCAGCATGAAGATCTGGTAGCGGCACAGGCAGCGCTGGAAAAAATTATCGAGGAGCTCGATGAAGGAATGCGGCGTCAGTTCCGGGAAAAATTTGGTGAGATCCGCCGCGAGTTTGATAAAGTATTTAAGGAATTATTTGGAGGCGGAACGGGTACGCTGGAGCTGTCGCAGGAAGAAGATATTCTGGAGGCAGGCATCCAGATTATTTCACAGCCGCCGGGCAAAAAACTGCAGAATATGATGCAGCTCTCCGGTGGGGAGAAAGCATTGACGGCGATCGCACTGCTTTTTGCAATTCAGAACTTAAAACCGTCGCCATTCTGCCTGCTTGATGAGATTGAGGCGGCACTCGACGATTCCAACGTAGACCGGTTTGCCGGGTACCTGCATAAGCTGACGCGCTACACGCAGTTTATCGTCATCACCCACCGAAGAGGTACGATGGTGTCGGCAGACCGCCTGTACGGTATCACGATGCAGGAAAAAGGTGTGTCCACGCTGGTATCGGTCAGCCTGATCGAGGCGCAGATGGAGCGGGAAGAGGAAAAAGCAGAATTATAATTGCAAAAAAGAGTTCAGAAATAGAAAAGGAGGCGCAGCCATGGGAGATAAGAAAAAGGGTTTTTTCAGCCGTCTGGTAGAAGGGCTGACGAAGACGAGAGATTCCATTGTAGGCGGAATTGATTCCGTATTCAGCGGTTTTTCCGCGATCGATGATGATTTTTATGAGGAGATCGAAGAGACGCTTATCATGGGCGATCTAGGTATCCAGACGACGATGGCGATCGTCGAGGATCTCCGGAAAAAGGTAAAAGAAAACCACATCAAGGATCCGGCAGAGTGCAAGGATCTTCTGATTGCCAGCATCAAGGAACAGATGGATCTGGGCGAAAATGCCTACGAATTTGAAAACCGCAAGTCGGTTGTGCTGGTGATCGGCGTCAACGGCGTCGGGAAGACGACCTCGGTCGGCAAGCTGGCGGGTCAGTTAAAGGATCAGGGCAAGAAGGTCATTCTGGCGGCGGCGGATACATTCCGTGCGGCAGCGATTGAGCAGCTGACGGAGTGGGCAGGACGCGCGGGCGTTGAGCTGATCGCCCAGCAGGAAGGTTCTGATCCGGCAGCTGTTATCTACGATGCGATCGCGGCGGCAAAATCAAGAAATGCCGATGTGCTGATCTGCGACACGGCAGGTCGTCTGCACAACAAGAAAAACCTGATGGAAGAGTTAAAGAAAATCAACCGGATCATCGACAAAGAATATCCGGACGCCTACCGTGAGACATTGGTTGTCCTTGACGGAACGACCGGTCAGAACGCGCTTGCACAGGCAAAACAGTTTATGGAGGTGGCGGATATCACCGGCATCATCCTGACGAAGCTGGACGGCACGGCAAAGGGCGGTATCGCGGTTGCGATCCAGTCCGAGCTTGGTATTCCGGTTAAATACGTCGGAATCGGCGAAAAGATCGACGATTTACAGAAATTCGATGCGAATGATTTCGTCAATGCACTGTTTAAGAGAAATGAAGCATTGACAGAGAATGAATAAAGCTAAAAATAGCTGAGCATGCCACGGCTGAAACTGGTTTGGCGGAGAACAAATCTGCTTAAGCCGTAGATTCAGATAAACAGGACACACCCGGCAGACTGTCTGGTCAGAGAACCGGCAAAAGCAGGGCGCATTCTGAGAAATACGGATAAATGGAGGAAAGACAATGAGTGAGACAATAAAGGAAGAGACAGCGGAGGCAGTACAGGCTGAGCCGCAGGGACTGACGCTGGAGAAATTCGAAGAAGCAACGGAGGTTGTCAGCAAGGTTATTTCCGAAACAAAACTGGTTTACAGTGAATATTTTTCGAATTTGACTGGCAATAAAGTATATTTAAAACCGGAAAATATGCAGTATACAGGTGCTTACAAGGTAAGAGGTGCATTTTATAAGATCAGCACCCTGAGCGATGAGGAGAAACAGCGCGGTCTGATCACCGCATCGGCTGGAAACCATGCACAGGGCGTTGCATACGCGGCAAAACTGGCTGGCTGCAAGGCAACGGTTGTTATGCCGACGACCACGCCGCTCATGAAGGTAAACCGTACCAGAAGCTATGGCGCAGAGGTGGTTCTTCACGGCGATGTATTCGATGAGGCGCTGGCATATGCAAATGAGCTGGCAGCGGAGCACGGATATACCTTTATCCATCCGTTCAACGATCTGGACGTAGCCACCGGTCAGGGAACCATCGCGATGGAGATCATCAAAGAGCTTCCGACCGTTGATTATATTCTGGTTCCGATTGGCGGCGGCGGACTCTGTACCGGTGTTGCAACGCTGGCAAAACTGCTGAATCCGAAGATCAAAGTGATTGGTGTAGAACCGGCAGGTGCAAATTGTATGCAGGAATCCCTGAAAGAAGGAAAAGTAGTGACTCTCCCGAGCGTCAACACAATCGCGGATGGTACTGCCGTTAAACGCCCGGGCGATCTGCTGTTCCCGTACATACAGATCAATGTGGATGATATCATCACCATCGAGGATTCCGAGCTGATCGTGGCATTCCTTGATATGGTAGAAAACCACAAGATGATCGTTGAGAACTCCGGTCTTCTGACTGTGGCTGCTCTGAAACACCTGAATGTGAAGAAGAAAAAAGTCGTATCCATCCTGAGCGGCGGCAATATGGACGTGATCACAATGGCATCCATCGTACAGCATGGTCTGATCCAGAGAGACCGCGTATTTACCGTATCGGTACTGCTGCCGGATAAGCCAGGCGAACTTGCAAAAGTCGCAACCCTGATGGCAGAAGAACAGGGCAATGTCATCAAATTGGAGCATAACCAGTTTGTCAGCATCAACCGCAACGCAGCAGTGGAGCTGCGGATCACCGTTGAGGCGTTTGGTACGGATCACAAGAATAAGATAGTGGAAGCGCTCAAGGAAGCAGGCTACCGTCCGAAGCTGGTAAAATCCAAAAATATCTATGATGTCTAAGGTGGAAATGAAAAACAGTGTAGATAGAGCAGACAGGGGAGAATTGAAATGAAGCGGGAGAAATATGAGCCGGTGTTAAAAAATATTTCCTATTTTATAAAATGGGCGGAAGGCGCGATTGTGATTGGAATTGTGAGCGGCTGCATCGGCACGGCATTTGGAAAATGCGTCCTATGGGTGTCGGCATTCTTTCAGAGCCACCCGTGGATGGTCTTTCTGCTGCCGCTCACCGGTCTTCTGGTTCTGGGTGTTTACCATGTGCTGGGAGAGGATAATAACCGGGGCACAAATATGGTGATCGAATCGATCTATTCGAACACAGAGATCAGTTTTGCGACTGCCCCGGCAGTCTTTGCAGGAACGCTTCTGACGCACTTGGGCGGCGGTTCTGCCGGACGCGAGGGCGCGGCGCTGCAGATGGGAGGAAGCATCGGAACCCAGATCGGAAAATGGCTGAAATTTGATGAGAAAGATAAGAAGATTGCGGTCATGTGCGGCATGAGCGGTGTATTTGCCGCCTTGTTTGGCACACCGATGGCGGCGGCGATCTTTTCAATGGAGGTTATCAGCATCGGCGTTATGTACTATGCAGCGCTGGTTCCGTGTGTCTTTTCTGCCTTTACGGCGGCGGCGCTCGCGAGGTTCTGGGGACTGATGCCGGAGCGGTTTGCGATTGGTGCGGTTCCAACGTGGAGTATTGAAACAGCGATCGTGGCTGTCGGTCTGGCGGCTGGCTGCGCGCTGGTGTCGGAGCTTTTCTGCATCACGCTTCACACAACGGAACATCTCTACAAAAAATATCTTCCATCGCCGGTCTGGCGGATTCTATCCGGCGCGGCGATTGTGATTGTTTTGACGCTTCTGACCGGTTCGACCCGCTACAACGGAAGCGGCGTCTCCCTGATTGAAAAATGTTTCGAGGGCGAGGGACTTCCATGGGATTTCCTGATGAAAATTCTCTTTACGACGGTTACGCTGGAGGCAGGCTTCAAGGGAGGCGAGATCGTGCCGACCCTGACGATCGGCGCGGCGTTTGGCAGTTTCTTTGCATTTCTCTTTGGACAGCCAGTCGGTCTTATGACCGCCTGCGGTATGCTGGGACTCTTCGTGGGAGTCACAAACTGCCCGATCTCAACGCTTCTGCTGGGCTTTGAGCTTTTTGGCTATGAGGCGATGCCGTTTTTCGTGCTGGTGATTGCAGTCAGCTTTAGTTTCTCTGGTTATTACAGCCTGTATGCGAGTCAGAAATTTATCTACTCGAAGACGAGGACGGAGTTTATTAACCGGAAGACGAATAAATAGGTGGAAAATGCTCACCATAATTTTGATTTTTTACTTTTGAATACCACAAAAAGGGTTCCAATTTATCTTTGGAACCCTAAAATGTCATGCTTTAAAGAAATTCATGAATCTACGTGCTCTATCATGATTTATTCATGAAAATCCTGCGGTTTCTCATCACGGAAATCGAGCAGGGCGCGCGGTGCAACCTGCAGAACACCTGCAATATCAAAGAGACTCTCTAAGGAAAGACTCGTTTTCATGTTCGGTGCCTCGATGTTGGATATATGAGTCCGGCTTAAATCGGTCGCCTCTGCTAAAGCCATCTGGCTCATGCCACGGAGTTTGCGGTAATAAGCGATGTTGAGACCTATCTGACGGTAATATTTTTCATAACGGTTTGTCTGCTGCTTGTTAATTTGTTTTTGATCGATTGCTGTCATATTTTTCAAGTGCCTCCCCGATCCGAAAGAATCATGCGTTATTGTTATTTCAGAGATAATAAATAATTACAACTGATATAACTATTGTAGCTGGAAATTGATTTTTATCAAACAATATAATGGTTCAAATTTGCAATGTTATAAAATGCATATCCAATAAAATAATGCACATACATGGATTGCACCCAGGAAGGCTGTTAAATAATGCACAGAAAAAGATTGCAGAGGATAAGTGCAGATAAATAATGAGAAACTGGGGGCAGAATGAGAGCGGCGGGAAAAGGTGAAATAGAAAAAAAGTAAAACGGGCGCTAAAATTTGAGAAAAAATGAAAAATAGGGCGAAGAATCCGTATACAGAAAGGCGTTTGGGGAAAATGATGAAAGGATGCACAGGATTTACGAAAATTCTATCGCACATTCGGATTTTTTGTGGTAGAATATCTTTGATAAGGTGACGCAGCTTTTTACGGTCATCACAGATAAAATGTACATCAGAACGTACATATAGACAGGGAGAACCGAATTATGGAATTAAAGCGGGTATTACTGAAGCTGAGCGGAGAAGCGCTGGCAGGCGACAAGAAAACCGGGTTTGATGAGGCGACGGTCAAGGAAGTAGCCAGACAGGTTAAGACGGCGGTCGATGACGGAATCGAAGTAGGTATCGTGATCGGCGGCGGAAACTTCTGGAGAGGCCGCCAGAGCAATGCAATCGATCGGACCAAGGCGGATCAGATCGGAATGCTGGCAACGGTCATGAACTGTATTTACGTGTCGGAGATCTTCCGGAGCGAGGGTATGATGACACAGATTCTGACACCATTTGAGTGCGGTTCCATGACGAAGCTGTTTTCAAAGGACAGAGCCAATAAATATTTCTCAAAGGGTATGGTCGTATTTTTTGCAGGCGGTACAGGCCATCCGTATTTCTCAACTGATACCGGCGTAGCGCTGCGTGCGATTGAGATGGATGCAGACTGCATTCTTCTGGCCAAGGCGATCGACGGCGTCTATGACAGCGATCCGAAGATCAACCCGGATGCAAAGAAGTATGATACGATCACGATTCAGGAGGTGATCGATAAGCAGCTGGCGGTCGTAGACCTCACAGCTTCCATCATGTGTATGGAAAATCACGTTCCGATGGCAGTATTCAGCCTGAATGAAAAAGACGGAATTGTAAATGCAATGCGCGGAAAAATTAACGGTACAGTGGTTACCGCATAACTAGGAGGATTTTATGCAGGAGAGATTAAAAGTTTACGAAGAGAAGATGAATAAGTCCTATGACGCACTGCTGAATGAGTATACATCCATTCGTGCTGGACGTGCGAACCCGCATGTACTGGACAAAATCAAAGTAGATTACTACGGCGCACCGACCCCGTTACAGCAGGTGGCAAATATCTCTGTACCGGAGCCGCGTATGATTCTGATCCAGCCGTGGGAGAAGAAGCTCATTAAGGACATCGAGAAAGCGATCCTGACTTCCGATCTGGGTATCAACCCGAACAACGATGGAAGTGCAGTACGCCTGATTTTCCCGGAGCTTACTGAGGAACGCCGTAAAGATCTGGCAAAGGATGTTAAGAAAAAGGGCGAGGGCGCGAAGGTTGCAGTCCGCAATATCCGCCGTGATGCAAACGACCTGTTAAAGAAGCTGGAAAAAGGCGGCGAGATCACCGAGGATGAGCTGGCAGATGGCGAGGATCAGATCCAGAAGCTGACTGACAAGATGATCGCAAAGGTTGATAAAGCAGTAGAAGAAAAAACAGCTGAGATCATGACTGTATAAAAATACAATAGAGTTTAAATGTAAAAATCAGGCTGCCTCAAGCAGGGCTGGCCGGCATTGCAGATGCGGATGGCCGGCTGGTCCTGTTTTCTGGCTATTAAGGGAATATTATGGAGGAAAACTGGATGGAAAGGGACATCGAAAACCTGGTAATTCCGCAGCATGTCGCCCTCATTCTGGATGGCAACGGCAGATGGGCGAAGAAGAGAGGTCTTCCGAGAACCGTAGGTCATAAACAGGGGTGTGTGACGGTTGAACAGACGGTTGAGGATGCAGCGAGACTGGGAATCCGTTATCTGACGGTATATGGTTTTTCAACGGAAAACTGGAAGCGTTCTGCTGAAGAAGTAGGGGCGCTGATGCAGCTCTTCCGTTTTTATCTGAAACGGCTTTTAAAGATTGCCAAGAAAAATAATGTAAGAGTCAAAATGATCGGCGACCGCACGCGCTTTGACAGCGATATCATCGAGGGCATCAACCGCCTGGAAGACGAGACGGCGGCAAACACGGGCATGACCTTTGTGATCGCAGTCAACTACGGCGGCAGAGATGAGATCACGCGCGCGGTGCGCCATATGATGATGGACTGTCAGGACGGAAAGCTGGTGCCGGAGAACGTGACAGAGCAGACCGTTGCGTCCTATTTAGATACGGCGGGCATCCCGGACCCGGATCTTCTGATCCGCACCAGCGGCGAGATCCGCCTGTCCAATTATCTGCTGTGGCAGCTTGCCTACAGTGAGATTTATATCACGGACTGCCTGTGGCCGGATTTCAACCGCGACGAGCTTATAAAGGCAATTGAGCAGTTCAATCAAAGAGACAGACGCTTTGGCGGAGTCAAGGCATAAGGAGGAGTTGCCATGTTCAGAACGAGGCTGATAAGCGGGATTGTGCTTGTAGCACTCGCGATTTTACTGGTTACAAAGGGCGGTGTCCTTCTGTACTGTGTGACCGCCGCGATCTCCCTGATCGGTATGTTTGAGCTTTACCGGGTTATGGGGATTGAGAAAAAAGCGCCGGGCATCGCCGGGTATCTGGCGTGTCTGGGATATTATGGGCTGGTGTGGTTTGAAGGGCAGCATTATGTGACGCTGCTTGCGATTGCAGCCCTGATGGTGCTGATGAGCATTTACGTGTTCACGTTTCCGAAATATGGGACCGAGCAGATTACAGTAGCATTTTTCGGCATTTTTTATCTGGGAATTATGCTTTCCTACCTGTATCAGGTGCGGGCAATGGCGGACGGAAAATACCTTGTCTGGCTGATCTTTTTAAGCTCCTGGGGCTGTGACACCTGCGCATACTGCGCGGGAATGCTCCTTGGAAAACACCGTCTGGCACCGGTTTTAAGCCCGAAAAAATCGATCGAGGGCGCCGTCGGCGGTGTGGTCGGATCGGCTCTGTTAGGCTGCATTTATGCATATTTCTTCGGTGCGAAGATGGACGAGGTCAGCAATCCGATGGTGGCATGCGCGGTGGCGTGTGCGATTGCGGCGGTCATTTCCCAGATCGGGGATCTGGCGGCGTCGGCGATCAAGCGGAACCACAATGTCAAGGATTACGGAAACCTGATTCCGGGACACGGCGGCGTGCTGGATCGGTTCGACAGCATGATTTTTACGGCACCGGCGATTTATTTTGCACTGACGTTTTTACGATAAAACGAAAGTATGTATGAAAATACAGAAACAGGAGAATAAGAAATGAAAAAAATTGCGATACTTGGATCAACCGGATCGATCGGAACACAGACATTGGAAGTGGTCCGGGCGAATAAAGATATAGAAGTAACGGCTCTGGCGGCTGGAAGCAATATTGATCTTCTGGAGAAACAGATCCGGGAGTTTTCTCCGAAGATCGCGGCGGTCTGGAACGAGGAAAAAGCAAAAGAACTGAAAGACCGTGTGCGGGATCTGGATATCCGTGTTGAGAGCGGCATGGATGGACTTCTCGCAGTGGCGACAGAACTGAGTGCGGAGATTGTGGTGACAGCGGTGGTCGGCATGATCGGCATCCGCCCGACAATCGCGGCGATGAATGCCGGAAAGGATATTGCACTTGCAAACAAAGAAACTCTGGTGACGGCGGGGCATATCATTATGCCGTTGGCAAAAGAGAAACATGTCCGCATTTTGCCGGTGGACAGCGAGCACAGCGCGATTTTCCAGAGCTTGAACGGCGAGACGGGAAATAAGATCCACAAGATTCTCCTGACAGCGTCCGGCGGACCATTCCGCGGATGGACGAGAGAGCAGATGAAGGGTGTGCAGGTTGAAGATGCGCTGAAACATCCGAACTGGACGATGGGACGCAAGATCACGATCGACAGTTCCACGATGGTAAACAAAGGTCTGGAAGTTATGGAGGCGAGATGGCTTTTTGGCGTGGAGATGGATCAGGTGCAGGTGGTTGTGCAGCCGCAGAGTGTGATTCATTCAATGGTAGAATACGAGGACGGCGCGGTAATAGCGCAGCTTGGCACGCCGGATATGAAGCTTCCGATCCAATATGCGCTGTATTATCCGGAACGCCGCTTCCTGGCGGGCGACCGGCTGGATTTTGCAAAGCTGGCACAGATTACCTTTGAAGCGCCGGATTTTGAAAATTTCCACGGGCTTTCCCTGGCATACAAAGCCGGACGGCGCGGTGGCACGCTTCCGACCGTCTTCAACGCGGCAAATGAGCGGGCAGTCCAGAAATTCCTCGATCGCGAGATCGGATATCTGACCATCACTGATATGATTGAGGCGGCGATGGAACACCATACCGTGAAAGAGAATCCGACGGTTGAAGAGATTCTGGCAGCAGAACAGGAAACCTATGATTTTATAGAGAGCAGGTGGTAGATTGGTAAGTTTGCTGGCGGCGCTGATTGTATTCAGCCTGATCGTGCTGTTTCATGAATTTGGACATTTTTTATTGGCAAAACGGGGCGGAATCTGCGTCGTTGAGTTTTCACTCGGCATGGGACCGAGACTCTTCAGTTTTGTGAAAGGCGGGACGCGGTACTCGCTGAAACTGCTTCCGTTTGGCGGTTCTTGTATGATGCTGGGGGAAGATGAAGGGTATGATGCGCCGGATGAGGCGGAAAAAGGAAGTTCCTGCGATCAGAACCAGAGTCTGACAGATGGAAAAACGGAACGGATCCTGCTGCCTCCGGGCGCCTCCGGGACTTATTTTAATGCAGTTTCTGCCTGGACACGTTTTAAAGTCGTGGTGGCAGGACCTGTATTCAACTTCATTCTGGCGTGGTTTTGCGCCTTTTTCGTAATCAGCTGTGTGGGCTTTGACCCGGCATCGGTTGTCAGTGTCGAGGACGGCTATCCGGCACAGGAGGCGGGGCTGCAGGCGGGCGATACGATCGAGCGCTTAAATGGCACACGCACCTATCTGTACCGCGACGTGCAGACGTATCTGCAGTTCCATCCGGGAAAGAGTGTCACGGTGGAGTATGTGCGGGATGGGAAATCCCACACGACGCAGATGGTTCCGCGTTATTCCGAGGAGGCGGGACGCTATCTTATTGGAATCAGCGGCGGCGTTTACCAGAAACCGGCGTCCGTGATTCAGACAGCGCAGTATAGCTTCTGCGAAGTGCGCTACTGGATCCGTGTGACATTCAGCAGCCTTGGCATGATTCTGAAGCGGCAGGTCAGCTCGAACGATATCGCAGGTCCGGTGCGGATTGTGTCAATGATCGGCACGACGGTCAAGGAAAGCCAGAGCTACGGACTTATGATTGTGCTTGTCAATCTGGCAAATATGTGTATTCTGCTCAGCGCCAATCTGGGTGTCATGAACCTGCTTCCAATCCCGGCGCTGGACGGCGGACGGCTCGTCTTTATCATTCTGGAGATGCTGCGCGGCAAGCCGGTTGATCCGGAAAAAGAGGGCATGGTTCATATGGCGGGCATGGCGGCATTGATGACGCTGATGTTATTTGTATTGTTTAATGATATTAGAAATTTATTGTAATAATTCATGTAACTGTTCAGTAGGTCTGCGCATTTACTGCGCTGACCGTACGAAAACATGGGTCAGCAGGCAAAAATCCCATTGCCGTAGGCAATTTTTGATGGATTTTTGCGCGTGACTGTGAAGGTACTGAACAGTTACTAATTCATTTAATTCAAAGGCATGAAAGATTCGCTCGAAAAAGACCGGAAATTTCATGTCGGAGAAGAAAGGTTTGGGAGGAACGATATGGGATACCGGGACGAGACGAAAGTGGTGCAGATTGGAAAACGTCAGATCGGCGGCGGCAATCCGATTCTGATCCAGTCGATGTGTAATACGAAAACAGAGGATGTGAAGGCGACCGTCGAGCAGATTCTGGCGCTGGAGCACGCGGGCTGCGATATTATCCGTGTGGCAGTGCCGACAATGGAGGCGGCTGCTGCCCTGACGGAGATTAAACGCCAGATACATATTCCATTGGTGGCGGATATTCATTTTGACTATCGTCTCGCGATCGCGGCGATCGAGTGCGGCGCGGACAAAATCCGTATCAATCCGGGAAATATCGGTTCCAGAGAGCGGATCCAGGCGGTGGTTGACAAGGCAAAAGAGTATGGCGTGCCGATTCGTGTCGGCGTCAACAGCGGTTCTTTGGAAAAGCCATTGGTAGAGAAATATGGCGGCGTGACAGCGGAAGGACTCGTTGAGAGTGCGCTGGATAAGGTTGCCCTGATTGAGCAGATGGGTTATGACAATCTGGTTATCAGCATCAAATCTTCGGATGTTATGATGTGTGTAAAAGCACATGAACTAATTGCAAAAAAGACTCATTATCCGCTGCATGTCGGTATCACAGAGGCGGGAACTGTGATTGCGGGCAATATCAAGTCAGCGGTCGGTCTGGGACTGATTTTGAGTCAGGGAATCGGTGATACGATCCGCGTGTCCCTGACAGGCAGCCCGCTGGAGGAGATCAAGTCGGCAAAGCTGATTTTGAAGACGCTGGGCCTTCGTCGGGGAGGCGTGGAAGTTGTTTCATGTCCGACCTGCGGACGCACGCAGATCGACCTCATCGGTCTGGCAAACCAGGTGGAGACGCTGGTACAGGGATATCCGCTGGATATCAAGGTTGCCGTCATGGGCTGCGTGGTCAACGGACCGGGCGAGGCGAAGGAAGCCGATCTCGGTGTAGCCGGCGGTATCGGCGAAGGACTTCTGATACGCAAGGGCGAGATTGTGAAAAAACTGCCGGAGAGTGAACTTTTACCGGCGCTCAAAGCGGAGCTTGACCGGATGGTGGAAGAGAAAAAAGCAAAGGAATGATAGAATGAAAACATTTCTGGAGGTATTTCCAGATTTACATATTGCGGAAAATGTGCGGGGACTGCTTGAAATGGTCGGGATCGAGAAGATCTCGACGAACCGTGACCGGAGCGTGATCCGCGTATACATCGACAGCCCGCGCCTGATGCACAAGCAGAGTATCTACGATCTGGAAAAAGGCATCAAGGAGCAGTTGTTTCCGGGCAAACGGGTGACGATCAAGATTTTGGAGAAATACCATCTGTCCAGCCAGTACACGCCGGAAAAACTCATGAATGTATACCGGGACAGCATTTTGATGGAGCTGAAAAATTACAGTATCCTTCTTTATAATATGTTCCGTAAGGCGGAGATGAATTTTGAAGAAGAAGGATACCTGAAGCTGTCGCTGGAGGACACGATGATCGTGCGCGATAAGGCACCGGAGCTGGTGCGGATTCTGGAGAAAATCTTCACCGAGCGCTGCAATGTGCCGGTGGTTGTGAAGACTTCCTACCGTCCGGTTGAGAAGAAGAATACTGAGCCGGAGATCATCTACATGAAGCCGCAGGCGGCAGGCGGAAGCGGCGCGGCTGCCGGAGCAGCAGGTGCCAATGAGGCATATATGGAACCATCGGGGGCAGAACCTGCCTCTGGCGGTGTCGATCTGCCATTTGACGAGGGAAAGACTGTTTTAAAACCGGTTGGTAAGCTGAAAGCCGGGGGGAATCCGGCAGGAGGCAGAAACCAGGCAGGCAGCGCAAATGCTGGATCTGGCAAGGGCGGCGAGTACCGCCGTTCGGGCTATATGAAGAAATCCGACAATCCGGATGTGCTGTTTGGGCGCGATTTCGATGAGGAGGCGAGCCCGATCGAGGAGTTGGAAGGCGAGGTTGGGCAGGTTGTCATCCGCGGAAAGATCCTGACCTGCGAGCTAAGGGAGCTTCGCAGCGGCAACACACTGTTTATGTTTTCGGTAACGGATTTTACAGATACAATCGGCGTCAAGATCTTTGCACGGGAGGATACGCTGGATGATTTGAAGACGGCGACCAAGGCGGGACAGTTTGTCCGCATCAAGGGTGTTGCCAACATTGATAAATTTGACGGCGAGCTGACGATCGGTTCGGTTTCCGGCATCAAGAAATGCGAAGATTTCACCAGCAAGCGGATGGACAACAGTCCGGTCAAGCGCGTGGAGCTTCACTGTCACACAAAGATGAGCGATATGGACGGTGTTTCCGAGGTCAAGGATATCATCAAACGTGCCAAACAGTGGGGCATGGACGCCATCGCTGTCACCGACCACGGCTGTGTGCAGGCGTTTCCGGATGCGAACCATGCGGTCGATAAGGGCGAAAACTTCAAGATCCTCTATGGTGTTGAGGGCTATCTCGTCGATGATATGAAGGAGCTGGCGGAGAATGAGAAAGGACAGACGTTAGACCACACCTGCGTTGTATTCGATATCGAGACGACCGGTTTCAGCCCGATCAAGAACCGCATCATTGAGATCGGCGCGGTGCGTGTGACGGATGGAAAGATTGTGGACAAATTCAGCACATTTGTCAACCCAGAAGTGCCAATCCCCTATGACATTGAACAGCTGACAAGCATCAACGACGGCATGGTAATCAGCGCGCCGACGATCGAAGAGGTTCTGCCGGAGTTTCTGGCATTCTGCGAGGGTGCGGTCATGGTCGCGCACAACGCGTCGTTTGATATCAGTTTCATCAAAGAAAATGCGAGACGGCAGGGACTCACATTCCAGCCGACCGTTCTCGATACGGTTTCGCTGGCGCGTGTCCTGCTGCCGAACCTGAACCGCTTCAAGCTTGACACGGTAGCGAAAGAGCTTAAAATTTCCCTTGAAAACCATCACCGGGCGGTCGATGATGCGGGGGCGACGGCAGAGATTTTTGTCAAGTTCATCGAGATGTTAAAGGCTCGTGATATCGAAAACCTGACGCAGCTCAACGAACTCAGCAAAATGACACCGGAAATGATCCGGAAGATGCCGACCTACCATATTATTATTCTGGCGAAGAATGATGTCGGGCGAATCAACCTGTACCGGTTGATTTCCCAGTCGAACCTGACATATTTTGCAAAACGTCCGCGGATTCCGAAGAGTCTGCTGGCGAGCCACCGCGAGGGGCTGATTCTTGGGTCGGCGTGCGAGGCGGGAGAGCTGTTTCAGGCGATCCTGCGCGGGATTCCGGAGGAAGAACTGGGAAAAATTGCAAATTTCTACGATTATCTGGAAGTGCAGCCGCTTGGAAACAACGCATTTATGCTGCGGGATGAGAAAAGTTCGGTCAACACCTGGGAGGATCTGCAGGATCTGAACCGCAAAGTGATTGAACTTGGCGAACAGTGGAACAAGCCGGTCTGCGCGACCTGCGATGTCCATTTCCTCGACCCGGAGGATGAGGTCTACCGCCGTATCATCATGGCGAGCAAGGGCTTTAAGGATGCAGACGATCAGGCACCGCTGTATTTGCGGACTACCGAGGAAATGCTGAGGGAATTTGAATATTTAGGCAGCGATAAGGCGGAGGAGATCGTTATCACAAACACGCGCAAGATCGCGGCGATGTGTGAGCGCATTTCCCCGGTACGCCCGGACAAGTGTCCGCCGGTTATTCCGAATTCGGATGATACGCTGCGTACCATCTGCTACAACCGTGCACATGATATGTACGGCGATAAGCTGCCGAAGATGGTAGTCGATCGGTTGGAGCGGGAACTTCACTCGATCATTTCCAATGGATTTGCCGTTATGTATATCATCGCGCAGAAACTGGTTTGGAAGTCGAATGAGGATGGATATCTGGTTGGTTCGCGAGGATCTGTTGGTTCCTCACTGGCGGCGACGATGTCTGGTATCACGGAGGTAAATCCGCTGAGTCCGCACTACTATTGTCCGAGTTGCCATTATTACGATTTTGATTCAGAAGATGTAAAAAAGTTTTCGGGTATGGCGGGCTGTGATATGCCGGATAAGATATGTCCAAAGTGCGGCAAACCGCTGAAAAAAGACGGGTTCGACATTCCGTTTGAGACGTTCCTGGGATTCAAGGGCGATAAGGAGCCGGATATCGACTTAAACTTTTCCGGTGAATATCAGAGCCGGGCGCACAGCTACACGGAGGTCATCTTTGGAAAAGGACAAACCTTCCGTGCGGGGACGATCGGTACGCTGGCAGATAAGACAGCGTATGGTTTTGTGGCGCATTATTATGAGGATAAAGGAATTCGTAAGCGCCGGTGCGAGATTGAGCGCATCGTGTCCGGCTGCGTCGGTGTGCGGCGTACCACTGGACAGCATCCGGGCGGTATCATCGTATTGCCCCTCGGAGAGGAGATTGACACGTTTACGCCGGTGCAGCACCCGGCGGACGATATGACGACGCGTACCGTTACGACGCATTTCGATTACCACTCCATCGACCACAACTTGTTAAAACTCGATATTCTCGGACACGATGATCCGACCATGATTCGTATGCTGCAGGATTTGACGGGACTCGATCCGGTTAAGGATATTCCACTGGATTCGAAGGAGGTCATGAGTCTCTTCCAGAACACGGAAGCGCTCGGTGTCACGCCGGAGGATCTCGGCGGCTGTAAGCTTGGGGCGCTTGGCATTCCGGAGTTTGGTACAGACTTCGCGATGCAGATGTTGATCGACGCCAAACCGAAATATTTTTCGGATTTGGTGCGGATTTCCGGTCTGTCCCACGGTACGGATGTATGGTTAGGCAATGCGAAAGACCTTATCCTGAGCGGACAGGCGACGATTCAGACGGCGATCTGTTGTCGAGACGATATTATGATTTATCTGATTCAGAAAGGACTTGAAGAGGGACTCTCCTTCACTATCATGGAGTCTGTCCGAAAAGGAAAAGGACTGAAACCGGAGTGGATCGAGGAGATGAAAGCTCACGATGTGCCGCAGTGGTATATCGATTCCTGCCTGAAAATCAAGTATATGTTCCCGAAGGCGCACGCGGCGGCTTACGTTATGATGGCGTGGCGTGTGGCGTACTGTAAGGTATTTTACCCGCTGGCATACTATGCGGCATATTTCAGCATCCGGGCGAGTGGATTTACCTACAAGCTGATGTGCCAGGGGCGCGATAAGCTGGAGTACCATCTGGCGGAGTACAAGAGCCGGTCGGATTCTCTTTCCAAGAAAGAGCAGGACACGCTGCGCGATATGCGTATCGTACAGGAAATGTATGCGCGCGGATTTGAATTCATGCCCATCGATATTTACCGGGCAAAAGCCCGCAATTTCCAGATCATAGACGGAAAGCTGATGCCGTCGTTAAGCAGTATCGACGGACTCGGCGAGAAAGCGGCAGACGCGATTGTTTTTGCGGCGGAGGATGGAAAGTTCTTGTCGAAAGAGGACTTTATCAACCGTACCAAGGTTACGAAAACGGTGTGCGATCTGATGGCAGAGCTGGGAATTCTGACGGGGTTGCCGGAGAGCAATCAGCTTTCGCTGTTTGATATGGTGATGTAAAAGAGCTGTACTAAAAAATAGGCTCAATTACTATATAATTATTTAAAAATAAACATATGAAGGAGAAGAAAAATGAAACGTTCAATGGAAACAACGTGCATCCAGGGCGGATGGCAGCCGAAAAATGGCGAGCCGAGAATTCTGCCGATCTACCAGAGCACGACCTTTAAGTATTCAACCAGTGAGCAGATGGGAAGACTCTTCGATCTGGAGGAAAACGGATATTTTTATACCCGTCTGGCAAACCCGACCAATGATGCAGTCGCAGATAAGATCCGTGAGCTGGAGGGCGGCGCGGCAGCAATGCTGACATCCTCCGGACAGGCGGCAAACTTTTATGCGGTATTTAATATCTGCGGCGCGGGCGATCATCTGGTCTGCTCGGCAACCGTATACGGCGGCACATCAAACCTGTTTGTCGTTACGATGAAAAAAATGGGCGTCGATGTTACGTTAGTTGACCCGGATGCGCCGGAAGAGGAGATCGAGAAGGCGATCCGCCCGAACACAAAGTGTATCTTCGGTGAGTCGATTGCAAACCCGGCTCTGGTAGTGCTGGATCTGGAAAAATTTGCCCGGATTGCACACAGAAATGGTATTCCATTTATTGTAGATAATACGTTTGCAACTCCGATCAACTGCCGTCCGTTCGAGTGGGGCGCAGATATTGTAACGCATTCTACTACAAAATATATGGATGGACATGCGATGACCGTCGGCGGCTGCATCGTGGACAGTGGCAACTTTGACTGGGAGGCACATGCAGATAAATTCCCGGGTCTGACGACGCCGGATGAGTCTTACCACGGCATTATTTACACGAAGAAATTCGGTAAGGCGGCTTATATCACCAAGGCAACCGCACAGGTAATGCGTGATCTCGGTTCCATCCCGTCCCCGCAGAATTCCTTCTTATTGAATATCGGTCTGGAGACACTGCATCTGCGTGTGCCGCGCCACTGTGAGAATGCACAGAAGGTCGCCGAGTATTTACAGAGCCGTGAAGATGTGGCCTGGGTGAATTATCCGGGACTTGAAAATGATAAATACCATGCACTGGCGCAGAAATATATGCCGAACGGTACATGCGGCGTTATTTCTTTCGGCTTAAAGGGCGGTCGTCAGGCAGCTGGCGAGTTCATGGATAAGCTGAAACTGGCAGCCATCGTAACCCATGTTGCCGATGCGAGAACCTGCGTTCTGCATCCGGCAAGCCATACTCACCGTCAGCTCTCCGATGAGCAGCTCAGGGAGGCAGGCGTTGATCCAAGCCTGATCCGTTTGAGTGTCGGAATTGAGAATGTGGATGATATCATCGAGGATATCCGTCAGGCGCTGGAGGACTAAAATGCCAAGAATGGCGATATAACAGCTTTATGCCGGGTATCCGTGAGATGTTTCAATGCGGTTGTTAAAATGAGCGCTTACAACGACAGGTCAGTCGGGATGACACATAAATCTGTGTCAGTCTCCGGCTGACCTCTTGTTTTATTTGCAAAAATCTGCCATACTATGAGAGATGGCACTGTAGTTTTCAATGATACAGCAGGTGCCTGATGAATGAGGCAAAGAAATGGACTGGTAGAAAATGGAGAAAATACTTAAAAAATTGAAAAAACTGCTGCGTCTGATTTTCGGGCGTACCACGCTGGGAACGCTGTTTCTGCTGATACAGATTCTTGTGCTCTTTGCCGGGTTTGACTGGTTTAGAGAGTACCTGATCTATATGTACGGTGGATCTGCGATGCTCAGTGCGCTGGTTTTGATCTATATTATCAGCGATGAGGGAAACAGCACGATCAAGTTGTCCTGGGTAGTGCCGATATTGATATTTCCGGTGTTTGGAACGCTGTTTTATCTGTTTTTGACGCTGCAGCCGGGCACGCGCCGCATTAACCGGCGGATCGAGGAGGTTGGGACAAAACTTCGTCCGTACCTTTTACAGGATCCGGAGGTGCTGGCACACTATGAGAGCATCAGCGCCAGCGGCGGCAATCTCGTCCGCTATATGAACCAGTACGGACGTTTCCCGGCGTATGAAAATACGGGGGTACGCTATTTCCCACTGGGAGATGATATGTTTCCAGTATTATTGGAAGAACTCAAAAAAGCGGAACATTTTATATTTATGGAATATTTTATCGTAGAACACGGAGTGATGTGGGATGCGATTTTACAGGTGTTAGAGACGAAGGCTAGTGAGGGCGTGGAAGTCCGGTTTATGTATGACGGCATGGGAAATCTCTTCACGTTGCCGCACGGCTATGAGAAAGCGATGCAGGAGAAAGGTATCCAGTGCAAGATTTTTGCGCCGGTGCGTCCGGCTCTCTCGAGTTACCAGAATAACCGCGATCACCGGAAAATCTGTGTGATCGATGGTCATACCGCGTTTACCGGGGGCGTGAACCTGGCAGATGAATATATTAACCAGCGGGTGCGCTTCGGACATTGGAAGGACACGGCGGTCATGCTCAAGGGAAAAGCTGTAGACAGTTTTACAATGATGTTTTTGCAGCTCTGGGATGTGACGGAACGGGATGCGGAAGAATATCGCCGTTTTCTGTGTCCGGAGACATTTCATATGCCGGAGGGCATGGACTATGGCGGCTTTGTGATGCCATATGCGGACAGCCCGCTCGACGGGGAAAATGTCGGCGAGTCGGTGTACCTCGATATTTTAGGGCGTTCACGCCGGTATGTGCACATTACGACTCCGTATCTGATTCTCGACGATACGACGCTGGCGGCGCTCAAGTTTGCGGCAAAGCGCGGCGTGGAGGTCATTATTATCATGCCGCATATACCGGATAAGTTATATGCGTACCTGCTGGCGCGCAGCTACTATGCGGAGCTTCTGCGGGCTGGTGTCCAGATCTATGAATACACGCCGGGCTTTATTCATGCGAAGATGTTTACAAGCGACGATGAGAAGGCGGTGGTCGGAACGATCAACCTTGATTTCAGAAGCCTGTATCTGCATTTTGAGTGCGCGTCCTATTTCTTCCGCAATGCGGTTGTGATGGATGTGGAAGAAGATTTCCAGAAAACACTTGCAAAGAGCGAGCGGATCACTCTGGAAAACTGCCGGAAGTATCCGTTTATCCGGCGGTTTGCGGGGAAGGCACTGCGGATTCTGGCGCCGCTTATGTAGAACTTCAAAACGAGAGATATGGCATATTTATGTTTTCTTGAATGAAAAACAAGGATAAATAAGAAAAAAATGTGAGAGCAAATGACGAACAGGGAGAGATAAACGTATGGAATGGCACGATGGAAGACACCGCTGCCGCTGGGCGAATCCAAAGAATGAATTGTATATCCGTTATCACGACGAGGAGTGGGGAAAGCTGGTTCGGGATGATGCGAAGCTCTTTGAGATGCTGATCCTTGAATGCTTTCAGGCAGGGCTTTCGTGGGAGTGCATCCTCAATAAGCGGGAGGCGTTCCGCGCCGCGTTCGATGAATTTGACCTGGACAAGGTGTGTGGTTACGACGAGGCGAAGGAGGAAGCACTCCGGACCGCCCCGGGAATTGTACATAACCGGCTGAAAATTCATGCCGCTGTCACGAATGCACGGATATTCCGGGAAATTCAGAATGAATATGGGAGTTTTGACGCGTATCTGACTCACTGGACAGGAGACACGGTGATTCATGAGACAGGCAAGGTCAGCTCGCCGCTCTCAGATGCAGTGTCGGCAGATCTCAAAAAGCGTGGGATGAAGTTTGCCGGGACGGTGATTATTTATTCGTATCTGCAGGCGGTCGGGCGGATTGAGTCGCATGAGGATGAATGCTTTCTGGGATATAAGATGTAAAATAACAAGATGGCAGGTGCAGGGAAAAGGGCGTGCCAGGGTTTTTGCGGGAGGACGGAGCGATGGATTCCGAGAATGCGAATAAGAGTAAGAAGAAAAAGACTTCAAACATAATACAGATCTGCATCGGCGTGCTGGCGGTTGTGCTGGCGGCACTGATTATCGTGATGATGGGAATTGTCTCCAGTATTCAGGGAACGGCGCGTGTGGTCAATTATGCGGGACTGGTGCGCGGAAAGACACAGCGTATCATTAAATTGGAAATTTCCGGTCAGCCGGAGGATGGTATGATTCAGGATATTGAGGCCTTCGTCGATGGTCTGCGGAATGGCAATGGCGAACTGGGGCTGGTGCGCCTTGATGACGGGGCGTTTCAGAGTAAGATGCAGGAGTTGGAGGAGTACTTTGCCACGCTTCACTATGAAATCCTGCGTGTCCGGGAAGTCGGCTATGAGAATACAGAGATCATTGATAAGAGCGAGCGGTTCTTTGAAATCTGTGATGAGGCGACGGGACTGGCGGAGGCGTATTCCCAGCGGAAGGCATCCTCGCTGACGGTAATTGAAAAATATATCACGATTGATATTATTGTTCTGATGCTTCTGATTGGATATGAATTTATCAAGGCGGTGCGCTTTGCGGCGATGAACCGTGCGCTGCAGAAAAAGGTGTATTTGGACAAGGCGACCGGACTTCCCAATAAGAATAAATGCGAAGAATTGCTGGATGATCCGGAACCGGCGGCAGAGAATGTGGGAGTATGCAGTTTTGACCTGAATAATCTCCGCCGAATCAACAACAGCATGGGGCATGAGGCGGGGGATGCCTACATCAGGCGGTTCGCCGTCTGCCTGCGCGCGTCCATGCCTGCGGAACAGTTCGTAGGGCGGGACGGCGGCGATGAATTTATTGCCGTTACGCATGGTCTGGATGAGGAGGCCATGCGGGAATGCCTCACCCATGTGCGGGAGGCGATGACAGAGGAGTCAAAGGGATATCCGGATATGCCGCTCAGCTATGCGGCCGGGTATGCACTTGCCAGTGATTTTCCGGGTAGCACGATGCGGGAGCTTTTCAGTTTTGCCGATAAAAATATGTATATCAACAAAAACCATGTAAAGCGCGAGGAAGCGGCAGCGGAAAAACGGCTGGATTTCCACCTGCTCAAGCTTTTAAACCGGTACGGGAGAAACTTTTCGGATTGTCTCTACTGCGACGCGCACATGGATACCTATCGGGCACTTCGTGCCAGTGCTGATTTCTTTCTGGCGTCAGACGGAAGCTATTCCGGTGCGGCGGAGCAGATAGCAGCGGAACGGGTGGCTCGTGCTGACCGCGCCAACATCCGCCAGAGCCTGCAGGTTTCAGAGCTTTCCGGGAAGCTGCAGGCGGAGGGAGATCTACTCGAATTGCAGTATGACACGAACGGTCAGGGACTCTACAGCCGCCTGACGCTGATCCCGGTAGATTGGGATGAGGAAGGAAAGCTGCATCATTTCCTGCTGGCATTTGAGACGATCCGGAAAAGTTCAGAAGGGCGGGCAGATGCGAAGGAACAGCTGACGCTTTATTATGAACAGCTCAAACAGTCGATTCTGGAAAATGACAGCTATGTGGATGCACTCCTGGATCTGTCGGATATGATATATACAGTTAATTTGACAAAGGATATTCTGGAGAAGAGTGTTGTCTTGAATGGAAAAGACGAGGAATGCCGGGAGCTATTTATGGACTATCCGCTGCCGTGTTCTTACCGTGATTATTGCAGTGAATATATGAAGATGGTCACCCAGGAGACCTTGGGAAGCTATCGTCTGGCAGATGATCCGGCTAAGCTGTTGAAGCGGTTTGAGGCAGGGGAGAAACATATTTCCGTGGAATACTGTATCCAGGAGGAAGATGGCACGATCTGCTGGGTACAGAAAACAGTTCTGATGACGCAGACGATCGTGTTTGATACGGAGCTTTCTTGTGAGATGCCGGTGGTTCATGCGATCATTCTTCTGCAGGATACGTCGCAGATGCACGCGCGGGATGAACAGGAGCACGCGCGCCTGCAGGCGGCATTTGATGAAATGCGGACGGCAAACCGGGCGAAAACAGATTTCTTAAGCCGCATGAGTCACGATATCCGGACACCGCTCAATGGCATTATCGGGCTTTTAAAAATCGATGAGGCACATTTTGATGATAAGGAGATGGTGATGGAAAATCACCGGAAAATGCAGGTGGCGGCGGGGCATCTGCTGTCCCTTATCAATGATGTGCTGCAGATGAGCAAGCTGGAAGAGGGAAAGATCATTCTGGCACATGATTATATTTCATTGGCAGAGATGACGCGCGATATCGTGAGCATCATCATCGAGCGCGCGGTAGATGCGGGCATTCAATGGGAGTATGATAAAAGAAAAGCGGAGATTCCGTATCCGTATATTTATGGCAGCCAGCTCCATCTGCGCCAGATTTTCCTGAATATTTATGGAAACTGCATCAAATACAATCGTCCGGGCGGAAAAATCAGTACCAGGGTGGAGGCGCAGGATGTACGGGACGGCTGGTGCGTCTATAGGTGGACGATCTCGGACACGGGAGTTGGCATGAGCCAGGAATTTCTGGATCACATCTTTGACCCGTTTGCACAGGAGAAAAATGATGCGCGTAGTGTTTACCAGGGAACTGGGCTTGGCATGACGATCGTCAAAGGGCTGATTGAACAGATGCACGGAAACATCGAGGTGACGAGTGAGGTCGGCATTGGAACGACGTTTGTGGTGGAAATTCCATTTGAGATTGCACCGCCGCCGGAGGAGTTCCCGGTTAAGGAAGCAGCGCCGTCAGGAGATATTCACGGTTTGAAGCTGCTTTTGGCGGAGGACAATGAGTTGAATGCAGAGATCGCGGAAACACTTCTGACCGATGCGGGTGCCCGTGTCACGATTGTGAAGGACGGGAAGAAAGCAGTAGACTGCTTTGAGGCGGCACCTCCGGGGACGTTCGATGCGATTCTCATGGATGTGATGATGCCAGTGATGGATGGTCTGGCTGCGACACGCGCGATCCGGGCGATTCCGCGGGCGGATGCAAGGCAGATTCCGATTCTTGCCATGACGGCAAATGCCTTTGAAGAGGATGCCAGGCAGTGCTTGGCAGCTGGGATGAATGTGCATCTGGCAAAACCACTGCAGATGGATAAGGTGCTGGCGGCGCTCATGGAGTGCTGCGGCAAAAAGAGGGATCTATAAAGTTTGGAAAGGGCGAAAAGGAACGCAGGCGGTACAGGTATGAAAGCAATCTCTATTTACACGATTACCCGAAATCAGAATACGGAATACCTTCAAAAGCTGGAACGACAGCTTTCGGGGCGGGATATGTTTCTGAAAATACGGGAATGGGAGCTGGACAGCATGAAAGCGCTTGTTTCGGAGTTGGAGAGACATATGCAGGCGGTGTACGCACTGCGTTTTTTCTATTCGTTTCAGATTCCGAGACTGGGGAAAGAGTTTGATCTGCTTCAAATCAAGGAAGAACAAATTTTAAACCTTGAATTAAAGAGCGGACAGGTGTCGGATGAGGCGATCCGCAAGCAGCTCATACAGAACCGGTATTATCTGGCGGCGCTGGGAAAGCCGATTCGTTCGTACACTTATATTAGCAGCCAGAACCGCCTGGTGCGTCTGACGAATCATGACCGCATTGTGGAGGCGGACTGGGAACAGCTCTGCCGGGATTTGCAGCAGGAGAGTGCTGATTATCCAGGCGATATCGAAGACTTGTTTCAGGCGGAGCTGTACCTGATTTCGCCGCTCACAGAGCCGGGACGGTTCTTAAAGAAAGAATATTTTCTGACATACCAGCAGAGGGATATTGAACGCCAGATTTTAAAGAAAATCCGGGCAGACCGGACGGGATATTTCTGGTTTACCGGGCTTCCGGGGACGGGAAAAACGCTGCTTTTATATGATATTGCGATGAAACTCTCCGGGCGGCAGCGGGTGTGCATGATCCACTGCGGTGAAGCGGGAAAAGAGTGGAAGGTGCTGCATGAGCGGCTGCGGCGGGTGGAGTACCTGGCGGAGGATAGTGTTCAAGCGGGAACGGAAATCAGGTTTGAAGCATACAGCGCGATCTTAGTAGATGAGGCACACCTTCTGTCGCCCAATACATTGGAAATTTTGCTGGAGATCGGCAAAACGCGTCCGGTTATTTTTTCCAGTAACTGTGAGGATATGATTTCGCCGGAAGAATTGGATCTGGGTGCAATAAAGCTCTTGGGGGAGCAGCCGGGAATCCAGACATTCCACCTGACGAATCGGATCCGTGCGAATGCAGAACTTTCCTATTTTATACAAAATATGATGCACCTGCCGCACGGACGCGGAATGCGGCGCTATCCCCATGTCGCGGTGGTTTATGCCAATGATGAGTCAGAAGCAGCTAATTTGCTGAATGATTACATCCACCAGGGATATGAGTGCCAGGAATCCGATTGGCAGGAAAAACTGGAAAAGCAATCCGATTCTGCCGTAGAAATACAATCTCGCCATACGCGAGAAGTCGATCACATGGTGTATCGGCTGGATGGGCGCTATTATTATGATGAAATGGGATATCTGCGCTCGACAGAGCGCGATGTGAGACATCTTTTTTATCAGCTCAGCGAGGCAAAAGAAGAACTGGCGCTGGTGGTGATGGGAAATGAGAAGCTATATGGAGCGCTGCTGAACTTGTTTTAAGGTGTTTTGAAGGAAAGGTTTTATATAAAATGTTGGAATGTGCTCAAAAAGCATATTTCCAACATTTTTTGTCGTTCATTATGCTAAGGACAAGAAAAAAGCCTCAGGCAGATACCTGAGGCCGGTTAAACTCGATTTAGGCTCTTTCAACTAAACCGGATCTTAAGCAAGAAGTACATACATACATCTTCTGAGCTCCGCCATTAGTTTTAACCTTAACAGACTTAACGTTAGCTTTCCACATTTTGTTAGATCTTCTATGTGAATGACTCACTGCATTACCAAAATGAGCAGCTTTCTCGCAGATTGCACACTTAGCCATCGTAGCACCTCCTTAACCGATCATTGGACTTCCTATTAAAATCCATAACAAAGGTATAATAGCAGAAAATAGGAAAATATGCAAGTAAAAAACAAAAAAAAATAAAAAAAGTTTTCGACAGATGTCTATTTTCTATTTCCTTTTTAGAGAGGATGAGGTATAATGTTCACGTAAGCCATGAGTCATGCGGATAAAAAGGAGAGGAAATCCGCGTTGTGCTCGCACAAAAGCAGATTTCCTCTCCTTTTTATCCATAGGGCGAAGCCCGTGAGCGAGATGAAGCGAAGCGGAATCGAGCTGCATGACGGGGTAGAGAGACGCATATATTTCATCCCACGCGCCGACACAGGAGCCGCCTCGGCTCCGCATGTCCAGCCCGTGAAGTACTCATCCCATGCGCCGACACAGGAGCCGTCCCGGCTCCGCATGTCCAGCCCGTCAAGCTCTTATCCCATGCGCCGACACAGGAGCCGCCCCGGCTCCGCATGTCCAGCCCGTCAAGATCTTATCTCACGCGCCGACACAGGAGCTGCCCCGGCTCCGCATGTCCAGCCCGAAAAAAATCATGGCATAAAAATCGAATCAAACAAAAACAAGTAAAGAAACGGAGGCTGTCAATATGAAAGGACGCATCGACAATAAAATGGGTTCGATCCAGATCGATCCGGAAGTAATTGCAATGTACGCCGGAACGACAGCAGTAGAATGCTTCGGTATCGTTGGCATGGCGGCTGTCAGTATGAAAGATGGTCTGGTAAGACTGCTTAAAAAAGAAAGCCTGACACACGGCATCAACGTAGCCATCAAGGACAATGCACTCAGCATCGATTTCCACGTAATCGTGGCATACGGGGTCAGCATCTCTACCGTTGCGGACAACCTGATCGAGAGTGTAAAATATAAAGTAGAAGAGTTTACTGGCATGAAGGTTGAGAAAATCAGCATTTATGTTGAAGGCGTAAGAGTGATAGATTAAGGAGGAACAAACCCTGTGGGCATGAATTATATAGATGCCGGGATGTTAAAGAATGCATTTCTGGCTGGAGCAAAAGGCCTGGAGGCCAACAAGGAATGGATCAATGAGCTGAACGTATTTCCTGTTCCAGATGGAGATACCGGTACGAACATGACGATGACGATTCTGTCAGCCGCCAGAGAAGTGGCAGCCGTTGAAAATCCGACGATGGAGGCGTTAGCAAGAGCGATTTCCTCCGGTTCCCTGCGCGGCGCACGAGGCAATTCCGGCGTTATCCTTTCACAGCTCTTCCGCGGATTTACGAAAGAGATTAAGACGGTAGATGTCATTACGACGAGTGTTCTCTCAGACGCATTTAACCGTGCGACGGAGACAGCTTATAAGGCAGTTATGAAGCCGAAGGAGGGTACGATTCTGACTGTTGCCAAGGGAATGGCGGATAAAGCGGCAGAACTGGCACCGCAGACCGAGGACGTACTTGAATTTTCAGAGAAAGTATTGGAGCACGGCGAGTATGTTTTAAGCCAGACACCGGAGATGCTTCCGGTCCTGAAAGAGGCAGGCGTAGTGGATTCTGGCGGACAGGGTCTGATTCAGGTTATCAAGGGCTGTATTGAGGGCTTAAAAGGAAAAGTTGTGGATATCGACGCGGCAGTTACTCCGTCTGTATCGGGAAATGGAGCGGCAAAAACAGCAACAGGCGCCGGAAGCACGCAGACAGCGGATATCCGTTTTGGTTATTGTACGGAATTTATTATCAATGCAGAAAAACCGGCGGATGAGACGACAGAGCAGGAACTGAAAGATTATCTGAGCACGATCGGCGACTCCCTGGTAGTTGTGGCAGATGATGATATTGTCAAGATTCACGTTCATACAAACGATCCAGGTCTGGCGATTCAGAAAGCACTGACCTACGGTTCCCTGTCCCGCATCAAGATTGACAATATGCGTGAGGAACATCAGGAGAAACTGATCAAAGATTCCGAACGTCTGGCGGCACAGCAGAAGGCAGAAGAGGAAGCCAAAGAGAAGAAGGAAGAACCACGCAAGAAATATGGATTTATCGCCGTATCGGTCGGAGAAGGTCTTTCTGAGATTTTCAAGGGTATCGGCGCTGACTATATCATCGAGGGCGGACAAACGATGAATCCGAGTACGGAGGATATGCTGGAAGCAATCGAAAAAGTCCATGCCGAGACAGTTTACATTCTGCCGAATAATAAAAATATTATTCTGGCGGCAGAGCAGGCAAAGAGCCTGTCAGAAGATACCAAGGTATATGTAGTTCCGTCCAAGACGGTTCCGCAGGGTATCACGGCGCTGATTAATTTTGCTCCGGATCTGACGGCGGAAGAAAATATGGAACAGATGACCGAGGAGATGAGCCACGTTAAGACCGGTCAGATTACCTACGCAGTCCGCAATACATCGATCGATGGTATGGAGATCGCAGAGGGCGATATCATGGGGATCGGCGACAGCGGCATGCTGGCAGTTGGCAAGAATATCGAGGAGACCGCGATGGAGTCACTTCGTAAGATGGTAGATGATGAGTCTGAGCTTGTGACGATCTATTATGGTGAGGATGTCACGGAAGAGGACGCAGAGGCATTCTGTGAGAAAGCCCGCAAAGAATTTACATCCTGCGAATTTGAATGCCAGAATGGCGGGCAGCCGATTTACTATTATATGATTTCGGTAGAGTAGATTTAGGTCGTTTAAAGTGATTGAAATGCGTTAAATGAATCTGCACGATTGGCTGAGAAAATGCAGATAACGAGAAAATGAATTTTCTATGTGATAGCGCAGATAAAACATTTGACGTATAAAACAAAATAATTCATAAGTATGAAATGAGGCAGGTCAGGGGAGAGATCCCTGCGTCCTGCCTCTCTTTCATTCCAATGTATTCCCGGATTTTTTGTCCGGTAACTGTCCGCGTGGCTGATTTTCCGGAGAATATTCTGAAAAGCAGGAGGAGATAAATGGAACAGCAGAATATAACCGCTGTCAAGGGCATCGGTGAAAAGACGGCAAAGCTATTTCAAAAAATAGGCGTGGAAACGGTGGAAGAACTGCTCCATTATTATCCGCGTGCTTATGACGAGTTTAAGGAACCGCAGCCGATCGCGGAACTGAAGGAAGATACGATCGCGGCAGTCGGCGGAATCCTGGCAAAAACGGCGGATGTGGTGCGGTATGGAGCGCGCCTGCAGGTTACGACGGCTGGATTGCGGGACAGCGGAGGCACACTGGCGCTGGCATGGTACAATATGCCCTATCTGCGCGGGACGCTCAAGGCGGGGGAACGCTTTATTTTCCGTGGCCGTGTGGTAAAAAAACGGGGAAGACTTACGATGGAGCAGCCGGAGATCTACCGCCCGGAACAGTATGCGAAAGTCGTGTCGTCTATGCAGCCGGTTTACGGACAGACGAAGGGACTTGGCAATAAGACGATCGCAAAGGCAGTCACGGAAGCCCTCACGATGCGCCAGATGGAACGGGAATATCTGCCGGCTGGTCTGCGGGAAAAGTACGGATTGGCGGAAATCAACTATGCGCTGGAGCACATCCATTTTCCGGCAAACCGGGAAGAACTGATGTTTTCCCGGAAACGTCTTGTGTTTGATGAATTTTTCATGTTCCTGATGTCAGTGCGCCTGCTCAAAGACAAAAAAGAAGATAAAAAGAGCGTATATCCATTTACGTTTTCTGGGGAAATGGCGTCGGTGGAAGAGCGCCTCCCATATGCTCTGACCGGGGCACAGAAAAAGGTAATCCGGGAGGTGTACGCCGATTTGTCCGGCGGGCATATCATGACCCGATTGATTCAGGGCGACGTTGGTTCGGGTAAGACGATTGTGGCGATTCTGGCGTTGCTGCAGGCGGCGGCAAATGGATATCAGGGGGCGCTGATGGTGCCGACGGAGGTACTGGCGCGCCAGCATTACGAGTCGATGACCGAATTGTTTGCGTCGCTGGGAATCACATATCGTCCGGTGCTTCTGACCGGTTCGATGACAGCAAAGGAAAAACGGCTTGCCAGAGAGTCGATTGAAAATCATGAGGCAGATATCGTGATTGGAACCCACGCGCTGATTCAGGAAAAAGTGGTGTACGACAATCTGGCATTGGTAATCACGGATGAACAGCACCGTTTTGGAGTGGCGCAGCGGGAAATGCTGAGCAAAAAAGGCGGCGAGCCGCATGTGCTTGTCATGAGTGCGACGCCGATCCCGCGGACGCTGGCGATTATTTTATATGGGGATCTTGATATTTCCATCATCGATGAACTTCCGGCAAACCGGCAGCCGATCAAGAACTGTGTCGTGAACCGTGAATTTCGCCCGAATGCCTACCGTTTCATCGAAAATGAAGTCCGCGCCGGCCGTCAGGCATACGTCATCTGCCCGATGGTCGAGCCGAGCGAGATGCTGGAGGCAGAGAACGTCATCGATTATACCGAAGAGCTGCGCCGCGCCCTGTCCCCGTCGATCCGGGTGGAATATCTGCACGGAAAGATGAAGGGAAAAGAAAAAAATGCGATCATGGAAGCATTTGCGGCAAATGAGATTCATGTGCTGGTATCCACCACGGTCATCGAGGTCGGAATCAATGTCCCGAATGCCACCGTTATGATGATCGAAAATGCCGAGCGCTTCGGACTGGCGCAGCTCCATCAGCTCCGCGGCCGTGTCGGTCGAGGAAAAGATCAGTCCTACTGCATCATGGTCAACGCCTCCGGCGAAGAAGACGCCGGAAAGCGGTTGGGTATTCTCAATAAGTCAAATGACGGCTTCTACATCGCCTCCGAAGACTTAAAACTGCGCGGTCCCGGCGACCTCTTCGGCGTCCGCCAGAGCGGCGATCTCGAATTCCATTTAGCAGATATATTTGCAGATGCAGATATATTGAAGGCAGTTTCGGATGAAGTGAAGAAATTAATGAATAAAGATCCGCTGTTGGAGGCGGAGGAGAATCAGGAGCTGAAACGGAAGATGAATGGGTATTTGGAGAGAGGTTGGGAGAAGGTGAATTTGTGATGGGGATGGATTGAATTGCAAATCGCGGTTTGAGTAGATTAATTAGAAAAAGCTCCTGCATACACAGAATGAACATTCATCTGTGTATGCAGGAGTTTTTTGAAATTTCCAGCCGTTTATCAGCCGTCAATTCTCATTACATTTTCCCTTCGTTATATCGCTTAATCAGCTTCTGGATCTTCGCCGTCGGTGTCAGTGCGTTCTCCAGAGATACGTTATGGTTCAGGGAGTTGATAATTGCAGCGATAAACTTGCTCATATCAGCTTCTACATACCAGTCACGTTTAAGAAGTTCCGGCGTGTGGTAGTTTAAGTTGGTGGTTACAACGCAGTCGAGGTAACCTTTTGCGAAAAATTCGTCGAATTTCTCAAGTCCGTTGGTGAACAGACCGAAGGTAGCGCATACAACGACGCGTTTTGCCTTGCGCTCTTTGAGGGCGCGGCAGGTGTCCAGCATGCTCTCGCCGGAGGAGATCATGTCATCGATGATGAGAACGGTCTTTCCTTCAACGGAAGAACCTAAGAACTCATGGGCAACGATCGGGTTACGTCCATTGACAACACGGGAGTAATCGCGGCGTTTGTAGAACATACCCATGTCAACACCCAGGTTGTTTGCCAGATATACGGCGCGGGACATAGCGCCTTCGTCCGGGCTGATAACCATCAGGTTGTCCTTGTCGATCTTTAAGGTTTTGTCATGGTTCAGTAATGCCTTGATAAACTGGTAGGTCGGCATGAAATTATCAAAACCGCTTAACGGAATGGAGTTCTGTACACGCGGGTCATGTGCATCGAAGGTAATGATGTTGCTTACGCCCATCTGAATCAGTTCTTCGAGCATCATCGCGCAGTCAAGGGATTCACGACCGCTGCGCTTGTGCTGGCGTCCTTCATATAAGAACGGCATGATAACATTGACACGATGTGCGGTAGCAATGGATGCGCCGATGATACGTTTTAAATCCTGATAATGGTCGTCCGGGGACATATGATTGGTAAATCCGCTCATTTTGTAGGTCAGGCTGTAGTTGGTTACATCGACCATGGCGTAAATATCGGTACCACGGACAGACTCATTGACGATGCCTTTTGCTTCACCGCTTCCGAAACGCGGGCACGCGCAGTCAAGCATGTAGGAATCAGCATCATAGCCGCGGTACTGTAAATTTTCCTGACGTTTTTTCAGGACTTCAATATCGTTGCGGCGGAAATTGATAATGTGGGAGTTGACTTTCTCAGCCAGATCCCGGCAGCTCTCCAGTGCGGCAATTTTAAGCGGCGCAACCGGAAGCGTGTCATTAAACACGTAGTCATTCGACATGATTATACCTCCAAACAGTGTAGGTCCTTCGATGCATGCGGGCAGAGCGTACAAGTTTGTCTGCCATTTGCAGGACATAATACAACTACTTTATACCATTTTATGATAAGAAACGTCAATAGCAAATGAGAAAATTACAAAAAAAATCAAATATTTGGCGTGCTTCCCCAAAAATCCACATCTGCGAATCGGAAGCACAACTTTACAAAAAAGCTGATTACTGTTAATATAATACTGGATTCTTAGGGTTTAAAAATATTTGAAATGAGGATTTTATAAATGAAAAAAGGTCATCTGATAAAATCGGTCGATCCGGGCTCGATTGCGGAGGAAATGGAGCTGGAGCCGGGGGACGTCCTTCTGACGATCGATGGAGATGAGATAGAGGATATTTTTGATTATGAATATAAGATAAACAGTGAGGAGATTACGCTGCTGGTCCGCAAGAAGAACGGCGAGGAGTGGGAACTGGATATCGTAAATGAGTATCAGGATCTGGGGATTACCTTTGAAAATGGTCTGATGAGCGATTATCGTTCCTGCAGGAATAAGTGCATCTTCTGTTTCATCGACCAGATGCCGCCGGGCATGCGTGAGACACTGTATTTTAAGGACGATGATTCCAGACTTTCGTTCCTGCAGGGCAACTATATCACGCTGACGAATATGAAGGATAAGGATATTGAGCGGATTATCCGGTTTAAGCTGGCGCCGATCAATATTTCAGTGCAGACGACAAATCCGGAGCTGCGCTGCAAGATGCTTCATAACCGCTTTGCCGGTGAGGCGCTTCAGAAAATCGACCGCCTGTATGAGGCGGATATCCCGATGAATGGTCAGATCGTTTTATGCCGGGGCGTCAATGACGGGGCGGAGTTAGACCGTTCGATCCGTGATCTGACGAAATACATTCCGGCGATGCAGAGTGTTTCGGTCGTGCCGGTCGGTCTCTCGAAGTACCGCGATGGTCTGTATCCGCTTGAGCCGTTTACACCGGAGCAGTTGGGCGATACCATTGATTTGATAGAGAAATGGCAGAAGAAGATCTATGCGGAACACGGTATTCACTTCATTCACGCCAGCGATGAGTTTTACATGGGCGCCGGGCGCCCGCTTCCGGAAGCGGATCGCTATGATGGCTATATCCAGCTGGAAAATGGGGTCGGCATGATTCGCCTGATGGAAGAGGAGATAGCCGAGGCGCTGGAGCAGCTGCATCCGGGAGAGGCTGGCGAGGTGTGTCCGGAGGAGATTTCGATTGCAACGGGACGGCTGGCTGCTCCGTATATTGAGCAGTATGTAGAGCGCGTGTGCCGCCAGTTCCCGGGGAAAAAGGTACATGTATATGCGATCCGCAATGACTTCTTTGGTGAGCGGATCACGGTGGCGGGGCTGATCACGGCAAAGGATCTGATTGCACAGTTAAAGGAACAGCCGCTTGGCAGCCGCCTGCTGCTTCCAAGCGCCATGTTCCGAAGCGGCGAAGAGACATTTCTGGATGATCTGACCCGCACGGATGTACAAAATGCTTTACAAGTTCCGGTGGATATTGTAAAATCAAGCGGACGTGATTTTGTGGAAGCAATTCTGGCTCCTGTGAAGGAGGAAAGCTCCAGGCATGGCGAGTATGAGCCGGATCCGGAGGAATTTGTCGCTCAGATGGATGATAACTGGCAGGAAGAAGATCTGGATGGCGTACAGGTGTACGCATATGAGCCGGAAGACCTAGACGAGGATGCTCCGGACGAAGGCGTTTGTTTTGAAAGGGAAGACTCAGACCTGGAGGATGAGAAAGAAACGTGATGGCTGGAAATACAGTGGAAAACGTGCTCTCAGACACACAGAAAGAATGCGTCTGGATGTGAAATGCATCACAATGAATGAAACAAGTAACTGGATAATAAAAATAGCAGCTGTGGATTTACAAACCAGCTGCGGAGCATGAATAAATGGAGGCATAAATATGAAAAAGAAACCGGTGGTGGCGGTCGTTGGACGCCCAAACGTGGGAAAATCCACCCTTTTCAACGTCCTTGCGGGCGATATGATTTCGATTGTAAAAGATACTCCAGGTGTAACGCGTGACCGTATTTACGCGGACTGTACCTGGTTAGACCATTCTTTTACCCTGATCGATACTGGCGGTATCGAGCCGGATACGAAGGATATTATCCTGTCCCAGATGCGTGAGCAGGCGGAGATCGCGATCGCGACGGCGGATGTGATCCTGTTTATCGTAGATGTGCGTCAGGGCATGACCGATTCGGATTCCAAGGTGGCGGATATGCTGCGTAAATCGAGAAAACCGGTTGTTCTGGCGGTCAATAAAGTAGACAATCCGGCGAAATTTGGCAATGACGTCTATGAGTTCTACAACCTCGGTATCGGTGATCCGGTAGCGATCTCGGCAGCCTCTCGTCTGGGACTGGGCGATCTGCTGGATGCAGTCGTGGCACATTTCCCGGAGGGAAGCGGCGACGAGGAAGAGGATGACCGTCCGAGAGTGGCGATTGTCGGAAAACCAAACGTAGGTAAATCTTCTATTATAAATAAGCTTCTGGGCGAGAACCGCGTCATCGTATCGGATATCGCCGGTACGACCCGCGATGCAGTCGATACAGAGATTGTCCGCAACGGTACCGAGTATGTCTTTATCGATACGGCAGGTCTGCGCCGCAAGAGCAAGATCAAGGAGGAGCTGGAGCGCTACAGCATCATCCGTACCGTAACGGCGGTTGAGAGAGCCGATGTGGTTCTGATGGTCATCGACGCAAAAGAGGGAGTAACCGAGCAGGATGCAAAGATTGCCGGTATCGCACATGAGCGCGGAAAAGGTATTATCATCGTGGTAAATAAATGGGATGCGATCGATAAGACCGATAAGACTATTTACGAGTACACCAATAAGATTAAGACCGTTCTGTCCTTTATTCCGTATGCGGAGTTCGTGTTCGTATCTGCACTGACCGGACAGCGTATGAACAAGCTGTTTGAGATGATTGACATGGTGCGCGAAAATCAGACGCTGCGTATTGCAACCGGCGTTCTCAATGAGATCCTGGCAGAGGCAGTGGCACTGCAGCAGCCGCCGTCTGACAAGGGTAAGCGTTTAAAGATCTACTATATGACACAGGTAGCGGTCAAACCGCCGACATTCGTGGTGTTTGTCAATGATAAGGAACTGATGCATTTTTCATATACACGGTATCTCGAGAACAAGATCCGTGACGCATTCGGATTCAAGGGAACGTCCTTAAAATTCCTGATCCGCGAGAGAAAGGGGAAGGATCAATAATGGAACGTCTCATCTGTATTGTGATCGGCTATATCTTTGGTCTGATCCAGTCCGGCTATCTGTATGGAAGGGTGAATCATATGGATATCCGCCAATACGGCAGCGGAAATGCCGGTTCTACGAACGTCCTGCGTGTGATGGGAAAGAAAGCGGGCGCGATCGTATTTTTAGGGGATTTTTTCAAGGCGGTGCTTGCGATGGCAGTCTGCCGCCTGTTGTTCAAGGGAAATGAGGAGGTGGATCTCCTTGCACTGTATGCGGGACTGGGAGTTACACTCGGCCACAATTTTCCGTTTTACCTGAAATTCAAGGGCGGCAAGGGAATTGCCTGTATGGCAGGCATTATGACTGCGATGGATCTGCGGATTACGCTGACCTGTTTCGTGATTTTCTCCGTGACGGTGTTCCTGACCCGCTATGTATCGCTTGGTTCGATTCTGGTGTCGATCACTTTTTTTGCAGAGCTTGTGATCTTTGAGAGCATGGGTTCCTACCGGGTAAGCATGCCGAACCGCATCCAGTTTTATACGCTGGGCGCGATTCTGATGTGCATGGCGATCTGGCGCCATCGGAGCAATATTGGGCGTCTGTTGTCCGGCACAGAAAATAAACTGGGCGCGAAGAAATCATGAGAGAAGAAGAGAGAAAAGCAGGTCGGGAGGTATCAGGATGGCAGCAGTAGGAATTATCGGAGCCGGAACCTGGGGCACAGCCCTGGCGGTGCTTCTGAACAATAATGGGCAGGATGTGACAATCTGGTCCGCATTTGATACAGAGATCCAGGAAATGAGCCGCACCAGACGGCACAAAAATCTGCCGGAGGTTGTACTTCCGGATCCGATCCAGATGACAGCTGATCTGCGCACTGCGATGGCGGAGAAGGATATGCTGATTATGGCGGTTCCGTCCGTCTATGTCCGCAGTACGGCGGCGAAGATGAAGGAATATCTGCGTTACGGTCAGATTGTCGTGGATGTGGCGAAGGGAATCGAGGAGCAGAGTCTTATGACGATGTCACAGGTCATCGAGGAGGAACTTCCGCTGGCGGAGGTAGCCGTCCTTTCCGGACCGAGCCATGCCGAGGAGGTGAGCCGGGGACTTCCGACTACCTGTGTGGCAGCAGCGCACCGCAAAAAGACTGCCGAGTTCATGCAGAGTGTGTTCATGAGTCCGGTGTTCCGCATTTACACCAGCCCGGACATGCTGGGCGTGGAAATTGGTGCGGCTCTTAAAAATGTCATTGCGCTGGCAGCCGGTACAGCGGATGGGCTGGGATGCGGCGATAACACGAAGGCGGCGCTGATCACCCGCGGAATTGCGGAGATTGCCCGTCTGGGTATTGCAATGGGCGGAAAACAGCAGACCTTCTACGGATTATCCGGCATCGGTGATTTGATCGTAACCTGTGCGAGCATGCACAGCCGCAACCGCCGGGCGGGTATCCTGATTGGAAAGGGATACACGATGGATGAGGCGATGAAGGAAGTGCAGATGGTTGTCGAGGGCGTTTATTCTGCGAAAGCCGGCCTTCTGCTGGCACAGAAATACGGCTGCGATATGCCGATTGTTTCCCAGGTCAACCAGGTGTTGTTTGACGGGAAATCTCCGAAAGAGGCGCTGGCGGATCTGATGATGCGTGATCCGCGGATTGAATCGAGCGATCTTCCATGGAAGGGATAATTCAGACGGCAGTCATTATTCTGAATTTGAGTGATATAATTCAGAATAATAGCAATGAGATCTACTATGTTTTTCTGGAAAATGCAGGTGTCCACGTCAGGTGGACAAAAGCTTATAAAAGTGTTTGCTATAACCTGTAAGAATACTTAATATAACTACGAGATCTGGAAAAGAGAGAATTTAGCGAAAAAAAACGAAAATCCGCTAAATTCCCTCTTTTTTAAGTGGTTTTTGTATTGACAATTAGAGGGGTAAAATTTATAATTGCCTCATTCAAATAGTTGTTGTATTCCATTGCAGCATAGAATTGGAGGAGAATATTATGAAAAAAAGAGTAGTTAGTCTTGGACTTGCAGCCATGATGGCGATGTCTATGACCGCTTGCGGTGGCTCTGGAAATGCGAGCACTTCTGAATCAGCAGCAGAAGACGCACAGGGCGCAGAGGGAGCTGACGGCGAAGTATTTAAAATCGGCGGCATCGGACCGATCACCGGCGCGGCTGGCGCTTACGGCGAGGCTGTAAAGAATGGTACTGAGCTGGCAATCAATGAGATCAACGAGGCTGGCGGTATCAATGGTTACCAGGTAGCGTTCAACTTCCAGGATGATGAGAATGATCCGGAGAAGGCGATCAACGCATATAATACCTTAAAAGACTGGAACATGCAGATGCTTCTTGGCACCGTTACTTCCAAGCCGTGTATCGCAGTTGTAGCAGAGACAACAGCAGATAACCTGTTCCAGCTGACTCCGTCCGGATCTGCTGTTGAGAGTATTTCCGGCGACAACGCATTCCGCGTATGCTATTCTGACCCGGATCAGGGACGTGCATCCGCTCAGTACATCGGCGAGCACAAACTGGCAACTAAGATCGCTATCATCTACGACAGCTCCAGCGAATACTCCGATGGTATCCGCGAGTCCTTCGTAGCAGAGGCTCCGAATCAGGGTCTGGAGGTAGTAGCCAGCGAGGCATTTACATCTGATAACAATACCGATTTCTCCGTACAGCTTGATAAAGCAAAAGAGTCCGGCGCTGATCTGGTATTCCTGCCGATCTACTATCAGGAGGCATCTGTTATCCTGAAACAGGCAAACGATAAAGATTTCCACCCGCAGTTCTTCGGCTGTGATGGTATGGACGGTATCCTGAGCGTTGATGGCTTTGATAAGTCCTTAGCAGAAGGTCTGATGCTTCTGACTCCGTTCTCCGTATACGAGGAGTCCAGCCAGGACTTCGTAACTGCTTATCGTGATGCTTACGGCATCGACCCGCTTCAGTTCGCAGCAGATGCTTACGACGGCGTATATGCAATTAAGGCAGCTGCAGAGAAGGCAGAGATCACACCGGATATGAGCACTTCCGATATCTGCGATGCACTGAAAACAGCTATGACTGAGATCCAGATCGATGGTCTGACCGGTACAGAGATGCACTGGACGGCAGAAGGCGAGCCGCAGAAAGCGCCGAAAGCTGTAGAGATCAAAGACGGCAAATATGAGATGATGCAGTAATTAAAAATTTAAAAACTTCAGAACCGTTGCGGCTATATGTATGTAGCTCTGATGGGACTGTTACTGGATGTCCGGCGGCACAGATGGCTGCCGGGCATTTAGTAACAGCTTTCTTTTTAAAACGGTTCACTGCACATGCTTGCCTGCGACGACGACAGGGTGTTTGCTTTCTGCGGACTGCGAGACGGTCATGTTTGTTCTGCTAAATTCGGTCACAGGTAAACATGTGCAGCGAAATGCGTGTACAGGGAAATGCGAAAACGTAGAAACAAAGAGGTAGGTGTATACATATGAGTTTTCTTTCTTATTTAATCAATGGCATCAGTCTGGGAAGTGTCTATGCGATCATTGCACTGGGCTACACCATGGTTTATGGCATCGCGCGTATGCTGAACTTCGCACACGGCGATATCATCATGGTAGGCGGTTTCACAGTGTTTACGATTGTCACAACGATGGGCGGTTCTCCGGTTGTGGGTATTCTGGCTTCGGTGGTTGTGTGTACAGTGCTGGGCGTTACCATCGAGCGAGTTGCATACAGACCGTTGCGTGACGCGTCCCCGCTGGCAGTTCTGATCACCGCGATCGGTGTCAGTTATCTGCTCCAGAACGTGGCGCTTCTGATTTTTGGTTCCAATGCGAGACAGTTTACATCAGTTATTACTGTACCGGCATTAAAGCTGGCTGGTGGCAAGCTTTCGATCTCCAGTGTCACGATCGTGACGATTTTAAGCTGTATCGTGATTATGGCTGCCCTGATGGCATTTATCAATAAGACGAAAATGGGACAGGCGATGCTGGCGGTTTCTGAGGATCGCGGTGCGGCAACCTTGATGGGTATCAATGTAAACCGCACGATCTCCGTAACCTTTGCGATTGGTTCCGCTCTGGCGGCAGTAGCAGGCGTGCTGCTCTGCTCGGCGTACCCGTCCCTGTCTCCGTACACCGGTTCCATGCCGGGTATCAAGGCATTCGTGGCAGCGGTATTTGGCGGTATCGGTTCGATCCCGGGCGCATTTATCGGCGGTATCCTGCTTGGTATCATTGAAAACCTTGCCAAGGCGTATATTTCCTCCCAGCTTTCTGACGCGATCGTATTCTCTGTCCTGATTATCGTGCTTCTGGTCCGCCCGACCGGTATTCTCGGCAAGAAGATGACGGAGAAAGTATAATAGAGAAAATTATACGATGGTTCATGCCGGGGACTTTTGAAACGGAAAGTGCCGTGTGAAAACAAGATGGTGCATGAACTGCAATAAGCAAGAGAAAGTGCAGGTGTTTAAAATGAATGCATATAAAAATAAAATTCGGATTCAGAATGCGATCACATATGCGATTGTAATCGGCTGTTACATTCTGATTCAGATTATGATGGCAGGCGGCCATGTAAACAGTCTTTTAAAGGGTATTCTGGTTCCACTTTGTACCTATACGATTTTGGCGGTTTCCTTAAACCTCACGGTTGGTATCCTCGGTGAGCTGAGTCTGGGTCATGCCGGATTCATGTGTGCGGGTGCGTTTTCAGGTGCATTTTTTAATCATGCCATGAAAAATCTGATCGCAAGCAACCAGGTACGCTTCATTCTGGCGCTCTTTGTCGGTGCGGCGGTAGCAGCGGTATTTGGTATCCTCATCGGTATTCCGGTTCTGCGTCTGAAAGGAGACTATCTGGCGATTGTAACGCTGGCATTCGGTGAGATCGTTAAAAATATTATCAATGTTCTGTACGTCGGCATCGACGGAAACGGAATCCACGTTTCCATGAAAGATGTAGCTTCCTTAAAGCTGGCAGCGGACGGTCAGGTGATCATCAAGGGTGCACAGGGTATCACAGGTACACCGAAGACGGCGACCTTTACGATCGGCATTATCCTGGTACTCCTGACCCTGTTTATTGTATTGAATATCATCAATTCCCGGACAGGCCGTGCGATCATGGCGATCCGCGATAACCGTATTGCGGCAGAGTCCGTAGGTATCAATATCACGAAATACAAACTGATGGCATTTACCATCTCTGCTTCCTTAGCCGGTGTGGCAGGCGTGCTGTACGCACACAACCTGGCAACGCTGGCAGCGACCCCGAAGAGCTTCGGTTATAATATGTCCATTATGATCCTTGTATTTGTGGTTCTGGGCGGCATCGGAAATATCCGTGGTTCCATGATCGCGGCGGTTATCTTAACCCTGCTTCCGGAGATGCTTCGAAGCCTCAATAATTACCGTATGCTGATTTACGCGATCGTCTTGATTGTAATGATGCTTTTGACCTCCAGCCCGAAGGCGATCGAGGTCCGCGAGCGCATCTTTTCATCATTCCGGAAAAAGAAGACAGAAGGGGAGGCGTAAATCATGGCAATGCTGGATGTAAAAAATTTAAGTATTTCTTTTGGCGGTCTGAAAGCGGTCGATGATTTCAGCATCACGATAGAAAAAGGACAGCTCTACGGACTGATCGGACCGAACGGCGCTGGTAAAACGACTATTTTCAATCTTTTGACGGGCGTGTACAAGCCGGATGGCGGACGGATTCTGCTGGATGGAAAGGACATTACCGGTCACAAGGCAATCCAGATCAATCAGGCAGGCATCGCGAGAACCTTCCAGAATATCCGTCTGTTCAAGGAGCTGAGCGTGCTTGACAATGTAAAGGTTGGTCTTCACAACCATCATAAATATTCTACGCTGAGCGGCATTCTGCGTCTTCCGTCCTATTACAAGGTTGAGAAAGAGATGGATGAGCGCGCAATGGAGCTTTTGAAGGTGTTTGACCTCGACAAAGAGTTTGATTATAAGGCATCGAACCTCCCATACGGCAAGCAGAGAAAGCTGGAGATCGCCAGAGCGCTGGCGACCGAGCCGAAGCTTCTGCTTCTTGACGAGCCGGCAGCCGGCATGAACCCGAATGAGACGGCAGAGCTGATGAAGACGATCCGTTTCGTGCGCGATCATTTTGATATGACCGTACTTCTCATTGAGCATGATATGAAGCTGGTCTCCGGTATCTGCGAGCGCCTGACGGTCTTAAACTTCGGTCATATGCTGGCAGAGGGACCGACCAGCGAAGTACTTAGCAATCCAGAAGTTATCAAAGCATATCTGGGAGAATAGGGGGAAGTTTCGTATGTCAATGCTGGAAGTAAAAGATTTACAGGTATATTATGGTGTGATACAGGCACTCAAGGGAATTTCCTTTGAGGTAGAACAGGGCGATGTGGTAGCGCTGATCGGTGCCAACGGAGCCGGAAAGACGACGACGCTTCACACGATCACGGGTCTGCTGCCGTCCAAGGCAGGCAATATCACATTTGAGGGAACGGATATTACCCATGTACCGGGCTATAAGCTGGTATCAATGGGAATCGCCCACGTGCCGGAGGGGCGCCGTGTGTTCGCTTCCCTGACGGTTCTCCAGAACCTGAAAATGGGTGCGTATACAAGAAATGACAAGAAGGAAATTGAAGATACGATCGAAATGATTTACAAGCGTTTCCCGCGTCTGAAAGAGCGCAAGAACCAGCTTGCCGGAACTTTGTCCGGCGGCGAGCAGCAGATGCTTGCGATGGGACGCGCCCTCATGAGCCACCCGCGCCTGATCGTTCTCGACGAGCCGTCGATGGGTCTGTCCCCACTCTATGTTAATGAGATTTTCGATATTATCCAGGAAATCAACAAGGACGGAGTGACCGTTCTTCTGGTCGAGCAGAATGCGAAAAAAGCGCTCTCCATTTCCAACAAAGCATATGTGCTTGAGACGGGCAATATCGTTCTGAGCGGTGATGCGAAAGAACTGATGAATAATGAGAGAGTGAAGAAGGCTTATCTGAGCGAATAAAAATGTTCTGTGAGCCGGAGCTTTCCAAATGGGAATATTCATAACCCCCTTATGGTCTGAATACATTGTATCAGCAGACCAAGGGGGTATTTTTATGGATCATTTTAATGTATACAGCGATATCCAGGCGCGAACCGGCGGCGAGATCTATATTGGGGTGGTTGGTCCGGTTCGGACAGGGAAATCGACCTTTATTAAGCGCTTTATGGAACTTCTCGTCCTTCCGGGGCTGGAAGATGTCCATGCCCGCGAGCGCGCCCGGGATGAACTTCCCCAGTCTTCGGCGGGGAAAACGATCATGACAACGGAACCGAAATTTATCCCTAAAGAGGCGGCAAAGCTCTCGCTTGGGGACGGTGTGGAGGTGCGGGTCCGCCTGATCGACTGCGTCGGTTTCATGGTGGAGGGCGCTGCCGGTCATATTGAAAACGAGAAAGAACGCATGGTGCGGACGCCGTGGTATGAGGAGGAGATCCCATTTACAGCGGCAGCCGAGCTGGGAACGCGCAAGGTCATCACGGATCATTCGACGATCGGGCTTGTGGTTACGGCGGACGGCAGTTTCGGGGAGTTGAAACGGGAGAATTATGTTCCGGCGGAAGAGAAGACCGTGCAGGAACTGAAAAAACTGGGAAAGCCGTTTCTGGTGCTTTTAAACTCGCAGAAACCATATTCGGAGGAGACGCGGGCGCTGGCAGCCCGGATGACCGAAAAATATGAGGTGCAGGTGCTCCCAGTCAACTGTGAGCAGCTGCGCGCCGAGGATATCCGGGAGATTCTGGGGCAGGTGCTTCTGGAATTTCCGGTCACGGAGATCGATTTTTCGATTCCGAAATGGCTGGAGATTCTGCCAAACAGCCATTGGCTTAAATCGGAGGTCATACAGGCAGTTCGGGGGATGATGGATCGGACGGTACATATGCGCGATGTGGCGTTGGCGCTGCCGGAGGAAACCGGGGAAGCGATCCGCCGGATCCGGATTGTATCAATGAAAATGGATGATGGCAGCGTTCAGGCGGTGGTCGAGCTGGACGACGGACATTATTATCAGATCCTCAGCGAGTATGTGGGAATGCCGATCGAGGGCGAGTACCAGCTGATGCAGACCTTGAAGCGGTTGGCGTCGATGCAGAGCGAGTATGAAAAGGCATCCGTGGCGCTCACGCAGGCACGCAAGAAGGGCTATGGGGTTGTCACGCCGGAACGCGGGGAGATCGTTCTCGATGAGCCGCAGGTGGTGCGCCACGGCAATAAATATGGAGTCAAAATGAAAGCGCAGGCGCCGTCCATCAATCTCATCAAGGCGCAGATTGAGACTGAGATCGCGCCGATTGTGGGAAATGAACAGCAGGCAGAGGATTTGATCCGATACATCCGGGAGAATGCTGGAAAAGGTGAGGAAGGCATCTGGGAAACCAATATTTTTGGAAAATCAATCGCCCAGATCGTCGATGATGGGATTCAGGCGAAGATCTCCCAGCTCACTGAGGACTGCCAGGTGAAGCTGCAGGATACGCTGCAGAAAATCATCAATGACAGCAATGGGGGGATGATCTGTATTATTATATAATAGAATAGGTCTGGCTCTTGTTGGGAAAATGGTGCGTTGTCTGGAATGGGAATGTGGGACAGATAAGGTGATTTTATGAAAATTTTATCGAAACTTTATCGGGGAAATTGCAAAATTGTCAGAAATCAGTTATAATGAAGCTAATAGCAAAAACACTTTCCGCAAGGGGTATGCGGAAACATAAACGACAGAACAGGGGGCTGATTTTATGAGGCTTACATTTATCGGTGCGGATCATGAGGTTACAGGCAGCTGTCATTTTCTGGAGGCATGCGGGCTGAATATTCTGATTGACTGCGGTATGGAACAGGGGATCAACAAGTATGAAAATGCAGAACTTCCGATTCCGTATTCGGATGTGGACTATGTGTTGGTGACGCACGCCCATATCGATCATGTGGGATTGCTTCCACTTATCTATGCGAGGGGATTCCGCGGACAGATTATGGCGACGCGCGCGACCTGCGATCTGTGTGATATCATGCTGAAAGATTGCGCCCATATCCAGGAGTCAGAAGCGGAGTGGAAAAACCGGAAAGCCATGCGTGCCGGAAAACCGGAGGTGACACCGATTTACACGATGAACGATGCAGAAGGGGTACTGCATCACTTTGTCCCCTGCAATTACAATGAGATTATCCGTCTGAATGACAATCTGGAGATTCGGTTTGTCGATGTGGGACATCTGCTTGGTTCGGCTTCGATCGAGATCTGGATGAAGGAAGACGATTGTTCCAAGAAGATTGTATTTTCAGGTGATATCGGTAACAAAAACAAGCCGCTCATCCGCAGCCCGCAGTACATCCGTCAGGCGGATTATGTTGTCATGGAGAGTACTTACGGCGGTCGGTTCCACAAGAATACAGGCGATCACGTGGAAGAATTTGCCCGCGTGATTCAGGAGACGCTGGATAAGGGCGGCAATGTCGTGATCCCGGCATTTGCGGTCGGCAGAACGCAGGAAGTGTTAAATTACATCCGTATTATCAAGGAGAAAAATCTTGTAACCGGGCACGGCGTATTTCCGGTTTACTTAGACAGCCCGATGGCGGTGGAAGCGACCGGCGTGTTCAAGGACAATATGATGGATTGCTACAATGAAGAGACGAAGGAGCTGGTAAAAAAGGGCATCAATCCGATTTCTTTCCCGGGTCTGCATCTCTCGATCACCAGCAGCGATTCCGTTGCAATCAACTTCAACGAGGAACCGAAGGTTATCATCTCGGCAGCCGGCATGTGTGATGCGGGCCGTATCCGCCATCATCTGAAACACAACCTCTGGAGACCGGAGTGTACGATTTTGTTTGCTGGCTATCAGGCAGTCGGCACACTGGGACGCAGCATTATTGAGGGACGCGAGGAAGTGAAGCTGTTCGGTGAGTCGATCGAGGTCAAAGCACGGATCGAGAAGATCGAGGGCATCAGCGGCCATGCGGACGAGACCGGGCTTTTGGAGTGGGTTGGCAGTTTTATGGAAAAACCGTCCCAGGTCTTCGTGGTACACGGCGATGACACAGTGTGCGATGCATTTGCAGAGACGGTCAAGGAAACTTACGGCATCAATGCGATGGCTCCGTTCTCCGGCAGTTCCTACGACCTGAAAGAGGGATGCTTCGTGACTGTTACGAAGGGTATTCCGATTCAGAAACCGGCAGTGAACGAAGCAACGAAGAAAGCGGCTGGTGTATTTGCCCGCCTGCTGGCAGCCTGCGACCGCCTGCGCCGTGTTGTTATGCATAACGAGGGCGGGGCGAACAAAGATTTAGCACGTTTTGCCGACCAGATCAACTCGCTCTGCGATAAGTGGGACCGCTAAGCTTCAATAATAGACATAAAGGAGATTTCTGACTTGAAAGTAACTATATACACAGACGGCGCCGCCCGCGGCAATCCAGATGGTCCGGGCGGATTTGGAACCGTCATTCACTATGTAGATCCGGCAGGAAAACTGCACACGAAAGAGATTTCCGGCGGCTACAAACGAACTACGAACAACCGTATGGAGCTGATGGCAGCTATCGCCGGTCTCGAGGCGCTCAACCGCCCCTGCGAGATCGAACTCTATTCAGATTCCCAGTATCTCGTCAACGCTTTTAACCAGCACTGGATCGAGGGTTGGATCAAAAAGGGCTGGAAACGCGGCAAAAATGAGGAGGTTAAGAATGTAGATCTATGGAAGCGCCTGCTCGCTGCCAAGGAACCCCATCAGATTTCGTTTTTCTGGGTGAAGGGGCATAATGGGCATCCGGAGAATGAGAGATGTGACTTTTTGGCTACTTCGGCGGCGGATGGGGACGAGCTGATGGTGGATCCGGGGGTATAGCTCGTTACAGCTCACACATGTGTGCCCAGTAACAGGATTTTGCCGATGCTTCGCATTCTAAATCGGCAAAATCTGCATTCGGAACTGTATTGTACGGAATTTTCAGTTCAGAAAATTCCTACCTGTGAGCAGTTACTATAACAACCCTTACGATATGTTTACATCTTTCGATCATCTATTTTCAAACCGTCTTAAATGTGCTATTTTAAAATTATCAAGTGAACAGGAATAGCAAAGGCGGTTGAGAGTAATTTGAAAAATAAAGGAATGATCGCTGCCCTCGGTCTGATTCTGGTGCTGGGGATTGTGACGACGGCGGCAACGCGGCGTTATATCCGGGAGCAGGCGGGAAGTGAGAGAAGCCTGACGGTCGGACCGGAGGTGATGTATGAGGCGGAACCATTTGCGGCGGAAGCAGCGGAAAATGGTCTGGCGGAGGATGCGCCGGAGCCATCTTCTAAAAAAATGGCGCATGTGGAAAGCGTGGGGACAGAAGATAGAGCCTGTATGCAGGCGGAAGGAGATGTTTCTGTCCAGTCTTTAGGTGAACAAAAGGAAAAACGTGCAGATAATCGGGCGGCTGCTAAGGCGGCAGAGAAGCAGAGCGCGGGCGATGAGTCGGATCATTCTGTGAATACAGGGGCGGTTGTGTCCCCGGTTGAAAATGGAATTGTATCTCCTGCGCGAGGCGCGTCCTCCGGGACAGGTGCAGGCTCGGACCGGACAGCGGAAGATTACCGGAACCGGCTGGGCGAGATCGAGAATACGATTCAAAACCTGGAAAATTCGGGAAGTGCGAATACGACCGACGCGATGCGGGAGGCGGTCGCGTATGAGTACCGGCTCTGGGATGCCGAATTAAATCAGATTTATCAGGCAATCATGGCGGTGCTTCCAGACGAGGAGACAGACACGCTGCGTGGTCGGGAACGCAGATGGATCCGGGAACGTGATACGGCGGCGAAACAGGCGGCGGAGCGCTACAAGGGCGGCACGATGGAAAATGTCGAGTACACGGCGTCGCTGGCAAATTCGACGCGGGATCGGGCGTATGAGCTTTTGGATTTGTATGAATCGTATCTTCCGGCAGAATAGTGAAAAAATTAGAAAATGGGACTTTTGCGGCATATAGAATTGCGGTAAGGGTCCCATTTTTACACACTTTTTGTACACTTTTTGTACCGATAAACCTCTTGCGAAATGTAAATTCCTATGATAGGATATAAAGAATGAGGAAAATTTTACTTAAATAGAAGTAACTATAGGAGGAAGCAACGTGAAAAAATACGGTGTGAACGAACTTAGAAAGATGTTCTTAGACTTTTTTGAGAGCAAGGGACATCTGGCAATGAAGAGTTTCTCTCTGGTTCCGCATAATGATAACAGCCTTCTGCTTATCAACTCTGGTATGGCTCCGTTAAAGCCATATTTTACGGGTCAGGAGATTCCGCCGAGAACAAGAGTATGTACCTGTCAGAAATGTATTCGTACCGGCGATATCGAGAATATCGGTAAGACTGCCCGTCATGGTACCTTTTTTGAGATGCTTGGCAACTTCTCCTTCGGTGATTATTTCAAAGAGGAAGCGATTCACTGGTCCTGGGAATTTTTAACCGAGGTTGTCGGACTTGATCCGGATCGCCTCTATCCGTCTGTGTTCGAGAGCGATGACGAGGCATTTAATATCTGGAACAAAGAGATGGGTATTCCGGCAGAGCGTATTTTCCGCTTTGGCAGAGAGGATAACTTCTGGGAGCATGGCGCTGGTCCGTGCGGTCCGTGTTCTGAGATTTACTATGACCGCGGTGAGAAATACGGCTGCGGCAAACCGGGATGTACTGTAGGCTGCGAGTGTGACCGTTACATGGAGGTATGGAACAATGTATTCTCCCAGTTTAACAACGACGGTCACGGCAACTACACCGAGCTGGAGCACAAGAACATTGATACCGGAATGGGTCTGGAGCGTCTGGCAGTGATCGTACAGGATGTAGATTCCTTGTTTACGGTTGATACCAACAAAGCTCTGTTAGACCGTGTCTGCGAGCTGGCACATACCGAATATCAGAAAGATCATGAGACCGATATTTCTCTGCGTATTGTAGCGGATCATATCAAGTCCTGCACCTTCATGATTTCCGATGGCATTATGCCATCCAACGAGGGACGCGGATATGTTCTGCGCCGCCTTCTGCGCCGTGCAGCACGCCATGGCAAAAAACTTGGCATCGAGGGTGAGTTCTTAGCAGCTCTGTCCCGCACCGTTATCGACCTTTCCAAGGATGGTTATCCGGAACTGGAAGAGAAGAGCGCGATGATTTTCAAGGTTCTTTCGGAGGAAGAGGATAAGTTCAACAGGACCATTGATCAGGGCCTTGCGATCCTTGCTGATATGGAAGAAGATATGAACAAGAAGGGCGAGAAAGTGCTGTCCGGCGACAACGCATTCAAGCTCTACGATACGTATGGATTCCCGATCGATTTAACCCGTGAGATTCTCGAGGAGAAGAGCCTCGGTATCGATGAGGACGGCTTCAACGCAGCGATGAAACGCCAGAAAGAACAGGCGAGAGCGGCAAGAAAGACGACTAACTATATGGGCGCGGATGTTACGGTATACCAGTCCATCGATCCGGCTATTACAACTGAGTTTATCGGTTATGATTGTCTGACAGCGGAATCCGAGATTTCCGTTCTGACGACCGAGGATGAGATTGTAGAGGCACTGACTGACGGTCAGACTGGTACAATTATTACCAAGGAAACCCCGTTCTACGGAACCATGGGTGGCCAGGAGGGTGACTTCGGTCAGATTACCGCTCCGGACGGCTCTGTGTTTGAAGTAAAAGATACCATTCATTTACAGGGTGGCAAGATCGGTCATGTCGGTGTTGTAGTAAAGGGTATGTTCGAGGTGGGAGAAAAAGTAACCATGTCGGTTGACAAGGAAAACCGTGAACTGACTTCCCGCAACCATTCCGCAACCCATCTGCTTCATAAAGCGCTGCGTACCGTACTTGGTAGCCATGTAGAGCAGGCTGGTTCCCTGGTAACCCGTGACCGTCTGCGTTTCGACTTTACTCATTTCTCTGCGATGACTCCAGAGGAGATAGAGAAGGTTGAAAAGATTGTAAATGATGAGATTGTAGCATCCCTGCCGGTTGTAACCGATGTTATGTCCTTGGATGAGGCAAAGAAGACGGGCGCGATGGCACTGTTTGGCGAGAAGTACGGCGAGAAAGTCCGTGTTGTCAAGATGGGGGATTTCTCCACCGAGCTTTGCGGCGGTACGCACGTATCCAACACAGGCACAATTGCATCCTTCAAGATTCTCTCTGAGGCTGGTATTGCAGCAGGCGTCCGCCGTATCGAGGCGCTGACCTCCACCGGTTTGATGAACCACTACAAAGAGGTAGAGAATGAGCTGCATGAGGCGGCGAAACTGGCAAAGACCACTCCGGCTGCACTGAGCAGCAAGATTGAGTCCATGTTAGAGGAGATCAAGACTCTGCACGCAGAGAACGAGAAGTTAAAAAGTAAGCTGGCGAACGACTCTCTGGGCGATGTTATGAACCAGGTACAGGATGTAAACGGCGTGAAGCTGCTGGCAGTTGAGGTTAAGGATGTAGACATGAACGGTCTGCGTAATCTGGGCGATCAGCTGAAAGAGAAGCTGGGCGACGGCGTTGTCCTGATTGCATCTACTCTGGATGGCAAGGTAAGCCTGATGGCTTCTGTAACTGACGGTGCGATGAAGAAGGGTGCACATGCTGGAAACTTAATCAAAGCAATCGCAGGTCTTGTCGGCGGCGGCGGCGGTGGCCGTCCGAACATGGCACAGGCTGGCGGAAAGAATCCGTCTGGTATTGCAGCAGCCCTTGAAAAAGCGGCAGAAGTAGTAGCAGAGCAAGTAAAATAAAAAAATCATAAAAAAATGTAAAATGTTGTTGACGTATCATTTTTTTATGATATAATCTTTTTAGTGCTAAAAAAATACCCATACAGTTGTATTAATATGCACTTATTACACAACTGGAGGGAGGTTAGGTGTGAGCTATGTCAAATGTAATCGTTAAAGATAACGAGAGTCTGGACAGCGCTTTACGCAGATTCAAAAGAAACTGTGCTAAGGCTGGTATCCAGCAGGAGATTCGGAAAAGAGAGCATTACGAGAAACCGAGCGTTCGTCGTAAAAAGAAATCCGAAGCTGCTAGAAAACGCAAATACAATTAAGTAACGCAAAAGTCCTGGTTTTCATATGAACCAGGACTTTTTTGTGCAATAGGAGAAAGAGAAGAAATGCGATGTGGCGGATGATGGAGTGAGGGGCATGAGAGAGAAGCAGGAAAATGAGAGACGGGGAAAGGGATTGAAACAATATATTGCGGATCGGCGCCTGGCAGCAGTCAGCCTTGTGCTGGGTGTTTTGATGGGGCTGATGATTCTTCTGGGAATCCGTTACAGCCGCAATGAGCTGATTTACCGGACGGCGGGTCAGTTTTTGGGACAGTTGGCGGGCTGGGTGGTGTGTATGACGGTGATGGTCTGGGCGATTTGTGTGGGACTGGATGCTTTGGGGCGTGGCTGGCCTAAGATACGGGATTTTCAGTTCGGAAAATTCCTGCCTGTGAACAGTTACCAGAAACGGACGCAAGCACGGAGGGGGAAAGACTGCGAAGACCAGGGAAGCAGCCGCGATGTGGAAAGCCAGGGAAGGGAATCGAAACAGCGCGCAGCGAAAAATTTGGATTTGGGGACATGGCTGAAATGGATGTTTCTCTCCTGGTGCGTCTATCTTCCAGTTTTTCTGGCAGTTTATCCGGGCATTTATTCTTACGATGCGTCCGCGCAGCTTCTTCAGTTTTATGGAAAACTGCCGCTGACAACCCACCATCCATTAATTCACACGCTATATCTGGGACTCTGCATGAAGATTGCGGGGCGTCTGTTCCATACCTATCAGGCGGGGATGGCGCTGTATGCGCTGTCGCAGTCGTTTTTTATGAGTGCGGTCTTTTCCCTGTGTCTGTGCCGGATGAAAGCGCGGCGGGCACCGCGATGGCTCTGCGTTGCTTCGTGGATGTTCTGGATTCTGAATCCGTATCTGACGGTCTTTTCCTTTGTCACGACGAAAGATGTGCTCTTTGGCGCATTTTTCTTGCTGTCATTTGATACAGCGTGTTGTCTAGTTGAGGATCCGGAGCATTTTTGGCGGGGAATGTGCCAGAAGAAAGAAGATTTGGATAAAGAAAGAGAGCTGGATAAAGAGAAAAATCTGAACGAAACAGGTTCTCAGAAAAAAGTGGGAAAGACGGGGGATTGGCTACTCTTTTTTGTGAGTGTGCTTTTTATGTGCCTGTTCCGGAATCAGGGAATCTATGTCTTCCTGTTTTTTGTCTTGGCAGCCTGCCTGTTTCTACGAAAAAAAGTGTATTGCAAAAACAGGTTTATTATGGCATCTCTGCTGGTGGCAGCTTTATGGTATGTTTTATCCGGTCCGATTCCAACGGCGTTCGGCGTGGGAAAGGGCGATGCGAGGGAGATGCTGTGCGTGCCGATGCAGCAGCTGGCGCGCATGTATCATGAAGTTCCGGAGAAATTGACGCCGGAGGAAAAGGAATATATCGAGACGCTGATTGACCCGCAGGCGCTCAGTGAGTATGTCCGTGTCAATGCGGATCCAGTGAAAAATGGATTCCATACAGAAGTGATGCAGGCAGATATAGGACGCTTCGTTCGTACCTGGGCGGAAATCGGGAAGCGCCATCCGGGTATTTATCTGGATTCATTTCTGATGGGGAACTGGGGGTACTGGTATATGGGAGACAGCCAGTACTGGATCAGCTATATTTTATACGATGGGGCATACCTGGAAGGTAATTTAAATATCCTGCATATCACGCGTAACAGCCATTTTCAGGCGCTTTCGGACTGGTTGAGGGAGGCGACACTGACACCCGCATTCCAGTCGGTTCCGGTGCTGTCGGTGCTTCTCAATCAGGCATTTCCGTTCTGGCTGATGCTGTTTGCGGCAGGATTTGCAGTCTGGAAGCACCGGGCGTATGAGATCATTCCGCTGATGCTTCTGCTCGGCTGCTGGGGAACACTTCTGCTGGGACCGGTGGTTTCCCTGCGGTATGCATTGCCGTTGATTTACTGTGTGCCGCGGATGCTGGAAATGATAGTGGGGTTGACGGGAAAATAGTAAACGGCATAGTTTCTGCTTTCCTACATATATTAGATAATAACAATGAAATAGGCGGTAGGCGCTTGTTTGGCAGACAGAAAAAAGCGATCGTTTCGGCACTTCATCTGCCGGAGGACGTCGTTCTCGGAGAGATGCTTCTGTATTTTACCGGCAGTCGGGCGGCTGTGGTAGAAAATTACAGGAGCATTCTCTTTTTTTCCGACGAAATGCTGCGGCTGACGGGAAAGAACATCCGGCTTACTATCAAGGGGAAAGGGCTTTCGATTGAGTATTATGACCGCGACAATCTGCGGGTCACGGGGCAGATTGTGTCTGTCGAATTTGGGGTGCTGTGAGGAATGAGTATGGCGAAGGTAAGGCACCTTCTACATGGGATAGTGCGGCTTAACATGCGCGGCACCTCCCCGGAGAGATTCCTGAATCTTTGTACACTGGCAGGTTTAAATGTCTGGCAGGTAAAAAAAGAGCAGGAAAATCTGCTGTTTTATATGGAAATCCGCGATTTTAAGCGGTGTGCGCCACTGGCAAGAAAAGCGGGAGTCCGTCTGCATATCGTTGAAAAGCGTGGACTGCCGGTGTTTCTCTGGCGGAACCGGAAACGGAAAGGGTGGGCGGTCAGCTTCGTCCTTTTTTTTCTGTTATTATTGTTTCTGGCACAATTTGTCTGGGAGATCGACTGGAGTGGAAACCGGCGTTATACCGAAAGTGAGCTGAATCATTACCTCCAGACGCTGCAGATTGAAGAGGGAATTCCCAAGAAGCGGATTTCCTGTGCGAGGCTGGAGGAAGAACTGCGGGAGTCATTTGAAGATATCACCTGGGTGTCGGTGCGCCTGCATGGGACGCGCCTTTTCATCCGCCTGCGGGAGAGCGAGGTTCCGGTCCGTCAGGAAGTGGAGTCCGGCGAGGCGTGCGATCTGGCGGCGGCATCAGACGCGCGGATCACGTCGGTAGTCGTCCGGAGCGGAATCCCGCTTGTGCAGGCGGGAGATACGGTGGAAAAGGGGCAGCTTCTGGTGTCGGGAACGGTGCCGATCACAGATGATGGAGGCGAAGAAATTTCCTCTTACCGGGTGCGGGCGGATGCGGATATATATGGGATCCGGGAGCGGGTCGGGAGAAAGGAGCTTCCGCTCTGGAGGGAAATGCGGACGGAAACGGGAAAGAAACGATACGGAATTGCTTTGGAAGCAGGAACACACACATTTTACTGGAAAATTCCAGAATTTTATGATATGATAGAACATACATTCGATATGGCGGAGCGGTGGGGATTTTTCAGACGAAGCAGGCGGATGAAACCTGCCTGGACGATCCGGACGGAGTACCGGAAATTGCGGCTCCCGCTTGATTTTTATCTGCCGCTTTCTGTCGGGTGGAGTGAGTACCGGGAGACGTCTGTCTGCGAAAAAAGGTATACAGAACCAGAGCTTGCGGCGCTGTCAGCGGCATTTCAAAAGGAGACGGAAGAAAAATTGATCGAAAAAGGTGTACATATTATGGCAAGTGATGGTAGAATACTAATAAATGGCGGAGTCTGCCATTTTGAGGTACGGCTTCAGACGGAGGAGCCGATTCAAGTTGTGACACAAGGAGAACAGCAAAGGAATGAGCATAATAGAGACAATGATTGATATTCCGATGGAACATGAGCGGAATGTATGCGGACAGTTTGACGCGTATCTGAAAAAGATTGAGCGGACGCTGCACGTGACGATGATCACACGCGACGGCGCGCTGAAAATCATCGGTCCGGAGCAGACGATCCGGCAGGCGAAGAGTGTGTTCAACAATCTGTTAGAGCTTTCCAAGCGCGGCAATACCGTTACCGAGCAGAATGTTGATTACGCCCTGTCGCTGTCCTTCACGGAGAAGGACGATCAGATTCTCGAGATCGATAAGGATATCATCTGCCGGACGATCACGGGTAAGCCGGTCAAACCGAAGACGATGGGACAGAAACAGTACGTGGACCTGATCCGCAAGAAGATGATTGTATTTGGCATCGGTCCGGCGGGTACCGGAAAAACGTATCTGGCGATGTCGATGGCGATACAGGCATTTAAGAGTGGCGAGGTAAGCCGGATCATCCTGACGCGTCCGGCGATCGAGGCGGGGGAAAAACTGGGTTTTCTGCCGGGCGATCTGCAGAGCAAGATCGATCCGTACCTGCGTCCGCTTTACGATGCGCTGTATCAGATTATGGGGGCAGAAAGTTACCTGCACAATTCTGAGAAGGGCTTGATTGAGGTGGCGCCGCTTGCGTACATGCGTGGTCGTACCCTGGATAATGCGTTCATCATTCTCGATGAGGCGCAGAATACGACCCCGGCACAGATGAAGATGTTCCTGACACGTATCGGCTTTGGTTCCAAGGTAATCGTGACGGGCGACCAGTCGCAAAAGGATCTGCCTGCCGGAGCTACGTCCGGACTGGATACGGCGATTCATGTACTCAAGAAAATTGACGATATTGGTTTCTGCTATCTGACCAGCAGCGACGTAGTCCGCCATCCGCTGGTACAGAAGATCGTAGAGGCATACGATGCGTATGAGAAAAAAGATGCGGATGCGTCCCGCGGTTTCCGGAGAAATAGTTCCGGGACGCGTGACCGGAAAGATGGAGGAAGAAAGAACAGATGACAATCCAGATCGAATATGAAGCAGAGCGGGAGTGGGAGATAGATTACCGTCCGATCATCGAGGAGATCGTGGTTGCGGCGCTCGATTATGAAAAATGCCCGTATGAGGCGGAGGTCAATGTAGTCCTGACAAATGATGAGGAGATTCATCGTATTAATAAGGAATTCCGAGGAATCGACCGAGCAACCGACGTCCTCTCTTTTCCGATGGGGGATTACGATGTGCCGTCCGATTTTGAACGGTTGGAAGAGCAGTCAGAGGACTATTTTAACCCGGAGACGGGCGAACTTCTTCTGGGCGATATCGTGATCTCGATCGATAAGGTAGACGAGCAGGCGGAGAAATACGGTCATTCTAAGGAGCGCGAGCTGGCGTTCCTGGTGGCACACAGTATGCTGCACCTGTGCGGTTACGATCATATGGAAGATGACGAACGCCTTGTGATGGAGAAAAAACAGGAGGAAATCCTGGCTGGCAAAGGGTATACGCGCTAAAAGCAGGGAAAAGAACCGGAGGGAAAGGGGAGAGCCCATCTGGGAAATGAGGCATATGGGGATGTGATGGGGGAAGTACGGAATGAAAAAAAGCAGTTGGAAAATAAGGGCACTGGCACTGACTCTGATGGCAGTCTGCTGGCTGTCAGGCTGTTCGGCTCACAAAGAAATATCGGTAACGGCAGCAGAGACACAGGAGGAGACACGTGAGCTGTCCTTAAATACAGAGACGGAGGCCGAAACGCAGCCGGAAGCAGAGCCGGAGGGACGTTACGAAAAAGACGGGAAGATACAGAGTTATCTGACCGGGGAATGGACGGATGTCGCAAAGGCGAACCGCCGTCCGCTCGCAATCATGATGAGCAATGACAAGGCGGCGCTTCCGCAGTATGGCATCAACCATGCCGGAGTGGTCTATGAGGCACCGGTGGAAGGCAGCATGAACCGCTATATGGCACTGATAGAGGACTATGACGATCTGGACCGGATCGGTTCCGTCCGGAGCTGCCGCCCATACTATACTTTTTTTGCAAGGGAATTTGAGGCGGTCTATGCACATTATGGGCAGAATACGTTTGCACTTCCGTATCTGGAGCAGATGGAACATTTAGATGGAATCAAAGGCAATGGGGCATCTGCGTATTTCCGGACCAAGGATCGGAAGACCCCGCACAATGCCTATGCATCGGGACCAAAGCTGCGCCAGGCGATCGAGGCGAGCGGTTATGCGGATGCGTACCCGGAGAGCTATGAGGGGCATTATACTTTTGCGCCGGAGAGTGCGCCGGTGTGCTTTGAGGATGGTATCGCAGCGGCCAAAGTAGTGCCAGGTTATCAGTTAAGCAATCCCTGGTTTGAGTATCACCCGGAGGACGGGCTGTACTACCGGTATCAGTATGGCGGTCCGCATATGGGAGATGCCGGACAGATAGCGGTTAAAAATATTATTTTCCAATACTGTTTGTGGAAATATTATAAACCGACGGAATATCTGAATATTGATGTCTATACACCGGCGATGGGGTATTATTTTACAAATGGACACGGCATTCTGATTCGTTGGGAAAAAGACGGCGCTTACGGCGTCACAAAGTATTACGATATGGACGGTCAGGAAATCAAGCTGAATCCGGGCAAGACCTGGGTCTGCATCCTTCCGAATGACCGTATGGATAAGGCGGAATTCTATGGAGAACAGACGGAGTAGAAGAAAACCCGGAATGCGGGAAGAGACAGAAAGAGAGATAATCAGCCGGCAGCGCACGGCAGGACGTAGAGAAGAAGCAGCTGGAGGCAGCCGGGAAAGTGCGGGCAGAAGCCGTAACCGGTCAGGAAGCAGCCGGAAGCCGGAAGCGGTTCCGGTGAGGAAAGAAAATTTTGTCATTCAGGGTACGATCCTGGCAGTTGCCGGTATCATTGTGCGTCTGATCGGTATTCTGTACCGCGTCCCGATGACGAATATCATCGGCGATGAGGGCATGGGATATTATTCGACGGCATTCAACGTATATAATATCATGCTGATCCTTTCATCGTACAGTCTGCCTCTGGCGGTGTCGAAGATGGTAGCGGCCCGCCTTGCGAAAGGGCAGTACCGCAATATGAACCGTGTTCTGCGGGCGGCGCTTGTCTATGCGACGGTCGTAGGTGGTCTGGCATGCTTTATTACCTGGAATTTTGCAGGCTTTTTTGCGACGACCTTGTTTAACACGCCGTTCTGCGTGTATGCACTCCGCACACTTGCGCCAACAATCTGGATCATGGCGTATCTGGGCGTCTTGCGCGGTTATTTCCAGGGACATGGAACGATGATTCCGACGGCGATCTCCCAGATCCTGGAGCAGGTGGTCAACGCGATTATCAGTGTGGTGGCAGCCAGCGTCCTTTTCAAGGTGGGACTGGATACGGCGAAAGTATATGGGAAAGATGGATATGCACAGGCATTTGGTGCGGCTGGCGGTACGATCGGTACAGGAAGCGGTGCGTTTGCAGCCCTGTTATTTGTGCTGGTATTGTTTTTACTCTACCGTCCGACGGCAAAACGGCGGATTGCCAAGGATCGGAGCGGTAGTGTGGATTCCTACCGTCAGATTTCGAGAATCTTCTTCTTTACCGTTATTCCGGTTATCGTAAGCTCGGGTGTTTACAATATTAACTCGGTTATTGACAACGGTATCATGGCGCACGGCATGGAGTCGCTGGGACGCGGCAAAGAGTTTTTAGCCCTCTGGGGTATCTACAACAACAAATATATGCTGCTGGTACACGTCCCGCTTGCGATGGCGAACTCACTGTCCTCGTCGCTGATTCCTTCGCTGTCCGGTGCAATAGCGCGTAAGGATCGAAAGGCGGCGATTGAGAAGACAGCCCTTGCGATCCGGTTTGCTATGCTGATTGCGATTCCGTCGGCGGTGGGGCTGACGGTACTTTCAGCACCGGTCAATAACCTGTTATTCCGGGGCGGAAACAATGCGGAAGCGATCCGTATGATGATGATTGGCGCTTCAGCCGTTATCTTCCTGTCGCTTTCAACGGTTACCAATGCAATCTTACAGGGACTTAACCGGATGAATGTTCCGGTGCGGAACGCCCTGATTTCGTTGGCATTACACGTGATTGCGCTGTATATTATGCTGATGATCTTCAATATGGGTATCTACAGTATGGTATTTGCAAGTATTTTATTTGCGCTCTTTATGTGCATTTTAAATGCGATCGCGATCCGCAATACACTCGGTTACCGCCAGGAGATGGTCAAGACCTTCCTGCTGCCGGCGATCAGCGCAGCATTTATGGGCGCGGCGGCATATGGCGTGTACCGTGGGGTTACGCTGGTGATCCACAGCAATGTGCTGGGAACGCTGCTGGCGGTGCTTGTGGCGGTCGCGGTATATGGCGTGCTTCTTATCAAGCTGCACTGTATCGAGGAAGATGAGATGTATTCGATGCCGATGGGACGGAAACTCACACGCATCTGCCGGAAGCTGCATCTGATGTAGGGTTAGAAATTTAGTTATGATTAAAATTTAGAAAAAAGTGAATAATAAGGATACACAACAGGAGGTATCCTTATTATGAGAAAATATCAGGGAATACTGTTTGCGGCGCTTTTTTGTTTTGCAATGCTTCTGCTTCTGGCGGCAGGGCTCTGGTGGTATCGTCCAAGGCGGGCGGAACCGGTACCGGGGCGCGTGTATGAGTCAGAGCGGATGCCGGAGAATAATGCGGTTCTGAACCCGGAACCGGAAGTGGCGGAGAAACAATCCGGCTATTGTCTGACGGCGGAGGATGGGATGCTGCTTATCTTTGACGGAGCAAGCGGCGAAGTCTGTTTCCAGACCCATATGCCGCTCTCAGAATTTTCCGTGGAAGAACAGGAAAAACTGCTGGAAGGAGTCTGGTTCGACACAATGACGGATGTGTTTCACTATCTGGAGTCTTTCAGCAGTTAGATGTGATTATAATACAGTCAAAAAACAAAGAATAAAGTCCGCGTATGGACGGTACGAAGCAAACGGTCAGGAAGGGAAATAGGGATGAGTCAGAATAAAGTAATCATAGTGGGAGCGGGAGCAGCCGGAATGACGGCTGCCATTTTTGCTGCCAGGGAGGGCGCTCAGGTGGTTCTGCTGGAACATAAAGACCGGGTCGGCAAGAAGATCCTGTCTACCGGCAATGGACGCTGTAACCTTTCAAACCGTTTGCAGGAGCCGTTCTGCTACCGCAGTGGTCAGCCGGATTTTCCATGGAAGGCGCTTGGGACGTTTACGCTTCCGATGACACTGGAATATTTTGAGGATCTCGGCGTTTTGACGCGGGAACGGGACGGATATCTGTATCCATATTCCGGGCAGGCAAGCGCTGTTTTAGATGCACTCCGTCTGGGACTTGCGCGGGAGTCGGTTCAGGTGGTGACGGAATGTGAAGTTTTCTCGATCACGCCGCGCGAAGATGCGAAACACCGGTTTGAAGTGAAGACGTCCCAGGGGAACTTTTCGGGCGAGACGCTGATTCTGGCGTGCGGCAGCAAGGCGGCACCGGGTACAGGTTCGGATGGAAGCGGATACAAACTGGCGAAACGGCTGGGACACCATATCATCAAGCCGCTTCCGGCACTGGTTCAGCTTCGTTGCCCGGAAAAGTTCTTTAAACAGCTCGCTGGAGTACGCGCGGATGCCTCTGTGATACTCTACAGTGATGGCAGAAAGCTGGCGGAGGACAAGGGCGAGGTGCAGCTTACGGATTATGGTATTTCGGGGATTCCGGTTTTCCAGGTCAGCCGCTTTGCGGCGCGCGCGCTCGATGAGGGACGGGATGTACGGGCGGTACTCAATTTTTATCCGGAATGCCCGGAAACGGAGACACACCGGATATTAAAAGAGCGGAGTGAGCGCCTGAAAGAACGGCAGGTGGAGGACTTTTTTTCCGGCTGGATACATAAAAAACTGGCAGCTCTGTTTTTAAAACAGGCAGGAATCCGGCCAGATCGGACGGTTGGCAGCCTGACAGAGGCACAGATTCAGACGCTGGGGGATCTGCTCTGCCGGTTTGAGGTCAGCGTGAACGGTACAAATTCCTTTGAACAGGCACAGATTTGCTGCGGCGGCGTCGATGTGCGGGAGGTTGACGCACAGACGATGGAATCGAAGAAGGTAAAAGGGTTATATTTTGCCGGGGAGATTCTGGATGTCGATGGCATCTGCGGCGGTTATAATCTCCAGTGGGCGTGGAGCAGCGGCGCAGCAGCTGGAAAATGTGCTGGAAGGGAGTCAGATAAATGATACGAGTAAATCAGGTAAAACTGCCGGTCAGCCACAGTGAGGCAGATCTTCGCAAGAAAACTGCCAAAATGATGGGAGTATCGGCAGATCAGATACAGTCGGTGGAGCTGGTGCGCCAGTCTCTGGATGCGCGCAAAAAGCCAGATCTGTACTATTTATATGCATTAGATGTTGCAGTGGCAGGGAAAGAGGCGGCGATTGTCAAACGTGCGCGCAGTGTAAATGTGCAGATCCGAAAGGAAGAGGCGTACCGCCTGCCCGATCCGGGAATAGAGCCGCTTCGGGAACGACCGGTAATCGTGGGCTTTGGTCCGGCAGGTATGTTTTGTGGTCTGATGTTGGCGCGTGCCGGATATCGTCCGCTTATTCTGGAACGGGGGCTGGATGCGGACAGCCGTGCAAAGGCAGTTGCACGTTATTGGACAGATGGAACGCTGGATCCGGAGTGCAATGTGCAGTTCGGCGAGGGCGGTGCCGGTACGTTTTCAGATGGAAAGCTGAATACGCTGGTCAAGGATCCGTCTGGGCGGAATAAGGAAGTGCTGAAAATCTTGGCGCAGGCGGGCGCGGATCCGACGATTACCTATGTGAACAAGCCGCACGTTGGAACGGATGTTCTGCGGACGGTGGTAAAGAATATTCGAAGTGAGATAGAGAGTCTGGGCGGTGAGGTACGGTTTGGCTGCCGTCTGGAGGACTTTGAGACACAGAATGGTCATTTGTGTTCCATCCGCGTCAGTGCCCGTAAAGGCACGTCGGAGGCAGTACGGACGGTGGAGGAGATTCCGGCATCGGCACTGGTGCTGGCGATCGGGCATAGCGCCCGCGATACGTTTGCGATGCTGGCAGAGAAACCGCTCGACATGCAGGCAAAGGCATTTGCGGTGGGACTGCGGATCCAGCACCCACAGACGCAGATCAACTTAAGCCAGTACGGACGGGAAGAAGCCGGGAATCTGGGGGCTGCCAGCTATAAGCTGACGGCACAGACCTCCGGAGGCAGGGGCGTGTATTCTTTCTGTATGTGTCCGGGCGGCTTTGTTGTGGATGCATCCTCAGAGCCGGGACGGCTGGCAATCAACGGCATGAGCAACCATGATCGTGCCGGTGCAAACGCAAACAGCGCCCTGATTGTGACCGTTACACCGGAGGATTTTCCACAGCCGGGCACACTTGGCGGCGTGACGTTCCAGCGTCAGCTGGAGGAAACGGCATATCGCTGCGGCGGCGGAAAAATCCCGGTACAGCTTTATGGAGATTTCCGGGAAAACCGGATTTCAACGGGATTTGGAGCAGTGACACCACAGTTTGAAGGGCAGTTTGCATTTGGAAATCTGCGGGAGGTGCTGCCGGAAGCGCTTTCGGCAGCGATGTTAGAGGGAATGGAACATTTTGGACATGTGATTCATGGCTTTGACCGTGAGGATGCGGTTTTTGCCGGAGTAGAGAGCCGGACCTCCTCGCCGCTGCGGATTCCGCGTGACCACGCGACGATGGAGAGCAGCACGATCGCGGGCATCTACCCATGCGGCGAAGGCGCTGGATATGCGGGCGGCATTACCTCGGCGGCGATGGATGGGATGAAGACGGCAGAGGCAATTATCGCGAAGTATGCTATCCCAAAAATTAAATTGTGAGAGAGAATGGTTCAGTGGCTTTAGGCTTTATAGTAAGGATGTCTGCCTGTAGCTGCGAAGAAACAAGCATTATAAGAGGAGAAATGATAGATGAAACAGGAAAGAATTGACCGTATTAATACGTTATATCATAAGAGCCAGGCAGTTGGATTGACCGAAGAAGAGAAAAAAGAGCAGGCAGCGCTTCGGAAGGAGTACATTGAGTCAATCCGTGGAAATATGCGAGGACAGTTAAATTCGATACTGATTAAAGAGAAAGACGGTTCTATTACGGATCTGGGTAAGAAATACGGCGGCGTTACGGATACGAAGAATTAATTGAAGGGTAGAAGAGATGGTTATTCATTCATCTGGATCGCAGATATCAAAACAGGAGATTCGCGCATATGTCCTTCAAAAACGCCGGACTCTGCTGCCAGAAGAAAAACAACGATGGGATGAGGCGTTGTTAGAACGTCTCCACCCCCTCTTTCCATCAGCCGGGACGGCAGTGTATGCCTATACGAGTGTGCGCGGTGAGGCAAGTACAGAATATTTGATTGACGAGCTGTTAAAGCGCGGCTGCCGGGTAGCGCTGCCGCGGGTGTTTGGGCGTGAGATGCGTTTTTTCTATGTCACAGATCGGAGCCAGCTTGTGGCGGGGGCATATGGCATCCCGGAACCGGCGGACGGATGTCAGGAGGCAGATGCGCCGAAAGCGCTGGTGATCACGCCTGGCGTGGGGTTTTCCAAGGACGGAAACCGCATCGGTTATGGGGCGGGGTATTATGACCGCTTTTTTGCGGCAGAACCGGACCATATGGCGGTGGGACTCTGCTATGGATTCCAGTTGTTTCCGGCATTTGAAACCGAAAAGCACGATAAAAAAATGGCATATATTGTGACACCGGAGCAGACAATTAAAGTTTTGTAATGTCTGGCGCACTCGCGCGAAGCAGAAACATATCGCAAGCGACCACGCTCGGCGCGAGAATTTGCCAAGGCACATTCTTTTTCAAAGCCGAAAAGGCATACAGGAACAGAGCAGCCGTGTGGTAAACTCTGTTTTTGCTTCCAGATACATGAACCGGAATATTTTGTAAGAAACTGGAAAGGATTCTGGCAGGAATGGGACTTGCGAAAATGAGCGCCATATAGTAATATTATCTAATGTATGAAATATTAGGATTATTAGGATAATGAAAGAATAGTAAGGAGCAATACAATTTATGGATTTACATACAAACGATTCGTCCGAATCCGCAGCAGGCGTGTTTGTGTCTGACAAATGTCAGATTCCGGTGGGCGGTATACCGCAGCAGGAACCGGATCGCCAGCAGTATTATATGGCACTCTGCCGCCAGAAGGTACAGGAGATTTCGGAGAAACTGGGGCGTCCGCTGACCTGCTTTATCTCGACGTTTGGATGTCAGATGAATGCACACGATTCAGAAAAGCTTCTCGGCATTCTGCTGGAAGCAGGATTTGTGGAAGGAACCAGTGAGGAATCGGATTTTGTCCTCTACAATACATGTACAGTCCGTGAAAATGCGAACCTGCGCGTGTATGGACGTTTAGGGTATCTTCACAGTCTCAAGAAAAAGAATCCGCACATGATGATCGCACTCTGCGGCTGCATGATGCAGGAGCCGGAGGTTGTAGAGAAATTAAAGAAGAGCTACCGCTTTGTGGACTTGATTTTCGGCACACACAATGTATATAAACTGGCAGAGCTGCTGGAACAGCGCTTTGAGACGGGGAAGATGGTCATCGATATCTGGAAAGGAACTGATAAGATCGTTGAGGATCTGCCGTCGGAGCGCAAATATACATTTAAGTCTGGCGTTAATATCATGTTTGGCTGCAACAATTTCTGCAGCTATTGCATCGTCCCGTATGTGCGCGGACGCGAGCGCAGCCGTGCGCCGGAGGACATCATCCGTGAGATTGAAGAGCTGGTTAAGAACGGCGTCGTGGAGATCATGCTGTTAGGGCAGAATGTCAATTCCTACGGAAAGAACCTGGAATCTCCAATTACCTTTGCAGAACTTCTGCGCCGGGTAGAGCGGATTGAGGGGCTTAAACGGATCCGTTTCATGACCTCCCATCCGAAGGATCTGTCGGATGAGCTGATCGAAGTGATGGCATCTTCCAAGAAGATCTGCCGCCATCTGCATCTGCCGCTTCAGTCGGGCAGCAGCGAGATCCTAAAGAAGATGAACCGCCATTACACGAAGGAGCAGTATCTGGAACTGACAGAGCGCATCCGCAAGGCGGTACCGGATATTTCCCTGACGACGGATATCATCGTTGGATTTCCGGGAGAGACGGAGGAAGATTTCGAGGAGACACTGGAGGTTGTGCGGAAAGTCCGCTACGACAGTGCATTTACCTTTATTTATTCGAAGCGCACCGGAACTCCGGCGGCAGCGATGGAAAATCAGGTTCCAGAAGAAGTTGTCAAAGAACGTTTCGACCGTCTGCTCGCAGAGGTACAGGCGATTTCCGCACAGGTCTGTGGACGAGATGTCCATACGGTGCAGGAGGTTCTGGTGGAGGAACCGGACAGTCACGTGGAGGGACTGGTAACCGGACGTATGTCCAATAACACAATCGTTCATTTCCCAGGTGGAAAAGAGCTGATTGGTAAAATTGTTAAAGTATATCTGAAGGAATCCAAGGGATTTTACTATATGGGATCCCTGGTAGATTAAGGAGGATAAATTTATGAAAAAGCATTATAAAGGATTGACGGTTCTGCTGTCAGCCTTCATGCTGGCAGGAAGTGCTTCCGTCGCATATGCAGGACCGGCAGATGACATTGCAAACGGTACAGTCGGTATGCCAAACACCGGTTCGTCAACATCGGCAGAGCAGTTCAACCAGGGAACCGGGCAGCAGGATGAGAACACGGCACTTCATGTCGGCGTCAATTATCTGTATAATGCGGAAGGCGATATTTCTGCATTTGCGATGGATTTGAAAAACTTTGAGGGGATCGGCGGCGTGTCCTACCGTGCATATACCAACACAGGCGGTTATCTGTGGTGGTACCATGACGGCATCCAGACCGGTGTGGTTGGTTCCGGAAGCTGGGTAGAGGCGATCCAGATTCAGCTTTCCGGTCAGGCTGAGAAGATGTACGATGTTTACTATAGCGTTACATCCAGTGGTCAGGGCAAGATGGGATATGCGAAGAACGGCGAAGTGGCTGGTACCGTGGATATCGGCGAGAAGATCCTTTCTATTGAAGTCGTATTAGTTCCGAAGGGAAGCGCAGGTCCGCAGAGTGCAGCACCGCGCTACAAATCAGCTGCTTCCAGCAGACTGAGCGTAGCAGAAAATGCAACGGTTATGTTCAATGAGGACGGAAGCGTATATAACGGCTGGCTTTCCGATGACTTTGTACGTTATTATTTTGAAAATGGCTACGCAAAGACCGGTTGGCAGTATATCGATGGTTACAAGTTCTACTTTGACTCCTGCGGTCGTCTGGTTCAGGATGTAGACAGCCTGATTGGCAAGCAGTCCGATTATCTCCTGAAGGTAAATAAGACACTGAACTGCCTGACGGTTTATGCAAAAGACGGCAATAACGGATATATTATTCCGGTGAAAGCGATGCTGACCTCCGTCGGTGATGATACGCCGATTGGAACTTTCAAGACACCGGAGAAATATCGCTGGAGACTGATGGTAAATGATACTTACACCCAGTATGCAACCCGTATCACACAGGGATTTTTGTTCCATTCGATTACATACGCAACCCCGAATGAGAATAACCTTCTGACCGTCGGCTATAATGGTCTGGGTGTTTCCCGTTCTTTAGGCTGTGTACGCCTGAACTGTAGAAACTCCAAGTGGGTATATGATAACTGCCATCTGGGAACGACTGTACAGGTATACGAGGATGCCAATGTAGCATCTCCATTTGATAAGCCGGAGCTGGTACCGATCTCCGATCAGCAGACCTGGGATCCGACGGATCCGAAATTCAACTAAAATAAAACGACAGCGGTCTGTCTGGTCTGGCATTCAGATGAGTGAAGTGCCGGAAAACGGGCAGATCGCGATGAAGAGAGGTAAATTGTGGCACTTTCACCAATGATGACTCATTATCTGGAGACGAAAAAACAGTATCCGGACTGTATTCTGTTTTATCGTCTTGGCGATTTCTATGAGATGTTTTTTGAGGATGCCCAGACTGTTTCGAAAGAACTGGAACTTACCCTGACTGGAAAAGACTGCGGACTGGAGGAGCGCGCGCCTATGTGCGGCGTTCCTTATCATGCCGTAGAGGGTTATTTGAGCCGTCTCGTCCAGAAGGGCTATAAGGTCGCCATCGCGGAGCAGATGGAGGATCCGAAACAGGCAAAGGGACTTGTGAAGCGGGAGGTAATCCGGGTGGTGACGCCGGGAACCCTGACAAATTCACAGGTTCTGGAGGAATCAAAAAACAATTACCTGATGGGAATTGTATACATAGACGGTGTATTCGGCGTTTCGACGGTTGATGTCAGCACGGGCGACTATCTTGTGACGGAGGTTCGCAACGAGCGCAGTCTGTTAGATGAAATTTATAAATTTTCGCCGTCGGAGCTTATCTGCAACGAGGCTTTTTACATGTCAGGAATCGATTTAGAGGACTTGAAAGTACGGTTAAATGCCGTGATCTCAGCACTTGAAAATCGGTTCTTTTCTGATGATTCCTGCCGGAGAATCCTGCGGGAACATTTTCATGTAGAGCACCTGGAAGCATTGGGACTGGCAGACTATGAGACGGGCGCGATCGCGGCGGGCGCTGTCCTGCAGTATCTGTATGAGACGCAAAAAAATACACTGGAACACCTGACGCGCCTGACTGTCTATACGACCGGACAGTTTATGATGCTGGATACGTCCACGCGCCGGAACCTGGAGCTTACTGAGACGCTCCGGGAAAAGCAGAAGCGAGGCACACTTCTCTGGGTGCTTGATAAGACGAAAACGGCGATGGGCGCCCGTATGCTGCGGACACTTGTGGAGCAGCCGCTCATCAGCCGGGAGGAGATCCTGCGCCGCCAGAATGCGATCGAAGAGCTGAACATGAACTATATCAGCCGTGAGGAGCTGTGCGAATATCTGAATCCGATCTATGATCTCGAACGTCTGATCGGACGCATCAGTTACCGGACGGCAAATCCGCGCGATCTCATCGCGTTTGGCAATTCACTGGCGATGCTTCCGTATATCAAACAGATTTTGAAGGAGTTTTCAGGCGAGCTGCTTAAAAACCTGGAAGCCGCTCTGGATCCGCTGGCAGATTTGAAGGAATTGATTGATAAGGCGATCGTGGAAGAGCCGCCGATCACGGTGCGCGAGGGCGGCATCATCAAGGAAGGCTACCATGAGGAGGCAGACCGTCTGCGTCATGCAAAGACAGAAGGAAAAGACTGGCTGGCACAGTTAGAGCAGAGCGAGCGTGAAAAGACAGGCATCAAAAACCTGAAAGTCAAGTTCAATAAGGTATTTGGCTACTATTTTGAGGTGACTAATTCCTTTAAGGATCTGGTGCCGGATTATTTCATCCGTAAACAGACCCTGACAAACGCAGAGCGCTATACGACCGACCGGCTGAAAGAGCTGGAAGATATCATTCTCGGCGCCGAGGACAAGCTGGTTTCTCTGGAATATGATCTGTTCTGCCAGGTGCGCGACCAGATCGCGGGCGAGGTAAACCGGATTCAGAGTACCGCCCGTGCGATCGCGATGACGGATGTGCTGGCGTCTCTGTCGGTGGTGGCGACGCGTTACAATTACGTGAAACCTCATATCAACGAAAAGGGCATCATCCGCATCAAAAACGGACGTCATCCGGTCGTAGAGCGCATGATGGGCGGCGAGATGTTTGTCGCCAATGACACATATTTAGACAACGGAAAGAACCGGATTTCGATCATTACCGGTCCGAACATGGCTGGTAAGTCAACTTATATGCGTCAGACGGCGCTGATCACGCTGATGGCGCAGATCGGAAGCTTCGTCCCGGCGGATGAGGCGGATATTGGTCTCTGCGACCGTATTTTTACCCGTGTGGGCGCTTCGGACGATCTGGCATCCGGTCAGAGTACCTTCATGGTGGAGATGACCGAGGTTGCGAATATCCTGCGGAATGCGACGAAAAACAGCCTTCTGATTCTCGATGAGATCGGGCGCGGTACGAGTACCTTCGATGGCCTTTCGATCGCCTGGGCGGTTGTGGAGTATATTAGTAATACGAAGATTCTGGGTGCTAAGACGCTGTTTGCAACACATTACCATGAACTGACAGATCTGGAAGGAACCTTAAGCGGCGTCAACAACTACTGTATTGCGGTCAAGGAACAGGGCGACGATATCGTCTTCCTGCGTAAAATCGTGAAGGGTGGCGCCGATAAGAGCTACGGCATCCAGGTGGCGAAGCTTGCAGGCGTTCCGGCTCCGGTCATCGATCGGGCAAAAGAACTGGTGGAAGAATTGAGCGATGCCGACATTACAGCGCGTGCGAAGGAGATTGCAGAAAATGGTCCGGGAACCCAGACGCGCAAAAAGGTGGCAAAACCGGACGAGGTAGATCTGCAGCAGATGTCGATCTTTGACACGGTCAATGAGGACGATATCATCAAGGAGATCATGGAACTGGAAGTAAACCGGATGTCTCCGCTGGATGCGCTCAATACATTAGATAAGCTGCAAGCGAAGCTGAAAAATCGGTGGATGCACCAGTAAAAAAGAGTTTAGGAAGGATGTGGAGGAGATAGATGGCTGCGATTCAGGTCTTGGATTCCAATACAATCAATCAGATTGCAGCCGGCGAGGTCATTGAACGGCCGGCGTCGGTTGTCAAGGAGCTTTTGGAGAATGCGATCGATTCGAAGGCGACGGCGATCACGGTGGAGATTCAGGGCGGCGGTCTGCAGACGATCCGGGTGACGGATAACGGAAGCGGCATTGTGCGCGAGGAGATCCCACTGGCATTTAAGCGCCATGCGACCAGCAAGATCCGGACGGCGTCGGATTTGTTTCAGGTGGCATCGTTAGGGTTCCGCGGCGAGGCGCTGGCGTCGATCGCGTCGGTGGCGAAGGTGGAACTGATCACGAAAACAAACGATTCGATCAGCGGTTCCCGTTACCGCATCGAGGGCGGCGAGGAACTGGGACTGGAGGAGGTCGGTGCGCCGGAAGGTACGACCTTTATCGCCAGAGATCTGTTCTACAATACACCGGTACGCCGGAAGTTTTTAAAGACGCCGGCGACAGAAGGGTCCCATGTGGCAGATTTAGTCGAAAAGATTGCCCTGTCGCATCCGGAAATCTCCATCCGTTTCATCAATAACAACCAGAGCCGTCTCCATACCTCTGGAAATCATAACTTAAAAGATATAATTTATGCGGTCTTTGGACGCGAGATCACGGCAAACCTGATTGAGGTGGATGCCGGAGCTGATCCGATCCGGGTAGGCGGCTTCATCGGTAAGCCGCTGATCGCGCGCGGCAACCGCACGTATGAAAATTATTTCATCAACGGACGCTATATCAAGAGCAGTATCATCGGAAAGGCGATCGAGGACGCATATAAACCGTTCATGATGCAGCACAAGTATCCATTTACGATGCTGCAATTTACGATCGATCCGTCGTATATTGACGTCAACGTCCATCCGGCGAAGATGGAGATCCGTTTCAGAGACGGCGAACAGATCTACCGGACGGTCTACCATACGATCGCGATGGCACTCGCTAACCGGGAACTGATTCCGGCGGTTTCGCTGGAGAATGAGAAGAATGCAGAGAAAGAGCTGAAGATTCCGGGGCTGGAAAAGGGAGTGCTGCCGGAGCTTCCAACCAGAAAGATGGAAAGCAGCCAGGGCAGCCGTCCGTCCTTAAAACCGGTCCGTATCCGTGAGGAACATCCGGAACCGTTTGAGACGAAACGTCTGGGAGCGTCGCAGGCAGAAATGATGTCGGTCTCGGAAGATATGCCGGGATATGGGGCTGAAAACGGCAGCGGATCAAATGCGGCTGTGTCAGGAACGGGGCGGTTCGATGAAGTGTTTGGAAGAACCGACACAACCGGCAGAGTTGAAAATGTTTCAATTAATACAGAGTCAGATCTGCCAGAGCCGGCCACGTCAGCACCTTCCAGCGAATCCATCTCAGCTTCAGCGGGGCAAGCTGCATCTCCTGCATCTGTTTCAACGGGAACGACCCAGTCCGCCCCATCTGAAAAGCCCCGTCAGATGGATCTGTTTGAAGATAAACTCCTGACCAAACCGGCGCGTGCGAACCACCGCCTGATTGGACAGCTGTTTGACACATACTGGCTGGTGGAGTATCATGATAATCTGTACATCATTGATCAGCATGCGGCGCATGAGAAAATCCTCTATGAGCGGACGATGGCATCCCTTCAAAAGAGGGAGTACACCTCCCAGATGATCGATCCGCCGATCATTTTGAGTCTCAACAGCAGTGAGCAGCTCAAATTAGAGCAGTATATGGAACATTTTACCTCGATCGGATTTGAGATTGAGCCGTTTGGCGGCAAGGAGTACGCGGTGCGTGCCGTTCCGGCGAACCTCTTTTCCGTCGCAAAACGCGAGCTTCTGATGGAGATGATCGACGATCTGGCGGAGGGCAATGGAAGCGGAACCCCGGATCTCATCAATGAGCGTGTGGCGACGATGTCGTGTAAGGCGGCGGTCAAGGGCAATCACACATTATCATTTGCCGAAGCGGACAAGCTGATCGATGAGCTTCTGGAACTCAAAAATCCGTATGCGTGCCCACATGGACGCCCAACGATCATATCGATGAGCAAATATGAGCTGGAGAAGAAATTCAAACGGATTGTATAACCCATTAAAAGGAGAGAAAGTCTTATGGGAAATCTGGAACAAGCGGCTGAAAAAAAGCCCCTGATTGTCCTGACCGGACCGACGGCAGTCGGAAAAACGGCGCTGTCCATTCAGCTTGCCAGGCGGATCGGCGGCGAGATCATCAGCGCGGATTCGATGCAGGTGTACCGCCACATGGATATCGGTACGGCAAAGATACGCCTGGAGGAGATGGACGGTGTGCCGCACCATCTGATCGATATTTTAGAGCCGACTGAGGATTTCAATGTCGTGCGGTTTCAGGCGCTTGCCCGCGCGGCGGCGGAAGATATTTACAGCCGCGGAAAAATTCCGATCGTGGCAGGTGGAACCGGCTTTTATATTCAGGCACTGCTCAATGATATTGATTTCACCCAGATCGATGAAAATACGCAGTTTCGGGAGGAGATGGAACGCCTGGCAGCCGAACAGGGGGCGGAAGTCCTGCATGAGCGCCTGCGGGCGGTCGATCCAGAATCGGCGGAGGCGATCCACGCAAACAATGTAAAACGTGTGATCCGCGCGCTGGAATATTATGAGCAGACGGGCGAGAAGATTTCTGCCCACAATGAGGCGGAGCGGGCAAAGACTTCACCGTACCATTTCTTCTATTATGTATTAAATACCGATCGGACGGTTCTCTATGAGCGGATCGAGAAGCGGATCGATGAGATGATGGAAGAGGGACTGGTCGAGGAAGTGAGGCAGCTGCAGGCGATGGGCTGTCGCCGTGATTCAGTGGCGATGCAGGGACTTGGATATAAAGAAATTCTGGCATATTTAAATGGCGAAATGTCGTTGGAGACAGCGGTCAATATCCTGAAACGCGATACGCGCCATTTTGCGAAACGTCAGCTTACCTGGTTCCGGCGGGAACGCGACGTGCGTTTCTTATATTTGCCGGAATTTGATAATGACCGGGAACGCGTGCTGGAACATATTCTGCAGGAATTAGCGGCGGAAGCGGGGATTATGGAGTATGATTCATAAGATGGATGGAACACTCCAAATTATAAGTCGTAAAAATCAAGAAAAGATAAAGAAACAAAAAAAGAATTATAGAATAACCGTAACTGTTCAGTAGGTCTGCGCATTTACTGCGCTGACCGTACGAAAACATGGGTCAGCAGGCAAAAATCCCATTGCCGTAGGCAATTTTTAATGGATTTTTGCGCGTGACTGTGAAGGTACTGAACAGTTACGAATAACCGACAACAGGAAAGGAAGCACCATGGAGTTAGAGAAAATGTATGGCGACCTCGGTATTTCGAAAGAAGTGCTTGAATATGGAGCCAGAATCGAAGCGGCTCTGGAAGACCGTTTCACAGAGATCGATGGCAATGCAGAGTACAATCAGTTAAAGGTAATCGCTGCGATGCAGAAAAACCGCGTCAGCGATATTCATTTTTCCGGTACAACCGGATATGGTTACAACGACCTTGGACGTGAGACGCTGGAACAGGTATATGCGGATGTATTCCACACTGAGGACGCGCTGGTGCGCCCGCAGATCGTGTGCGGAACGCACGCGCTCTACACGGCATTAGCCGGAAACCTGCGCCCGGGCGACGAGCTGCTTTCGCCGGTGGGAAAACCGTATGATACTCTGGAGGAAGTGATCGGCATCCGCGAGTCCAACGGTTCCCTGCGGGAGTACGGCATTTCATACCGTCAGGTTGACCTGCTGCCGGACGGAACCTTCGATTACGACGGCATCCGCGCGGCGATCAACGAGAAGACAAAACTGGTAACCATCCAGCGTTCCAAGGGATACGCATCCCGTCCAACCCTCTCGGCAGAGCAGATCGGTGAACTGATTGCATTTGTTAAATCCATCAAACCGGAAGTGATCTGTATGGTAGACAACTGCTATGGCGAATTCGTTGAGCGGATCGAACCGAGCGATCTCGGTGCGGACATGGTAGTCGGTTCCCTGATCAAAAACCCGGGCGGCGGACTGGCGCCGATCGGCGGCTATATCGCCGGAACCAGACAGTGCATCGAAAATGCAGCGTACCGCCTTGGTTCTCCGGGACTCGGACGGGAGGTCGGCGCGAGTCTTGGCGTCAACCAGTCCTTCTTCCAGGGACTTTTCCTGGCACCGACCGTTGTATCCGGCGCATTAAAGGGAGCTATCTTTGCGGCAAACGTCTATGAGCGCCTGGGCTTTGATGTGGTTCCGAACAGCACGGAGCCGCGCTATGATATCATTCAGGCGATCACGTTTGGAAAACCGGAGGGTGTTATTGCGTTCTGCCAGGGCATTCAGGCGGCGGCGCCGGTTGACAGCTATGTATCGCCGGAACCGTGGGATATGCCGGGGTATGATTCCCAGGTTATTATGGCAGCAGGTGCCTTTATCCAGGGATCCTCGATAGAGCTTTCCGCGGATGGTCCGATCAAACCGCCGTACAGCGTCTTCTTCCAGGGCGGACTGACCTGGTACCATGCGAAGTTAGGCATTTTAATGTCCCTGCAGAAGCTTCTGGATGCAGGCATAGTAAAACCTGAGCAGCTCAAAATCGACTAGAAATGACGTTTTTTGAATGATTTTGTAATTAATTTTAAGAAAACTTTAAAAAAAAATCTGCCGGACTGTCTATACACATTCCGGCAGTTTGTGCTAAGATAATAAAGATTATAGAAAGGGACGGTATTCGGTATCATGAATCGAGCAAAAAATTTCTGGATTCTTCTGCTGCTCCTGATGACAGGGATTGTGTTAGGTGGATTTATCGGAAATATGGCATCCGGCGTCAGGGGACTGTCGTGGCTGAATTACGGACAATCCTTCGGTCTGATGGACCCGGTTGTTCTTGATTTAGGAATCCTGGTTATCACGTTTGGTCTGTCAATCCGGGTGACGATGGCGAGCATCATCGGCGTTGTCATTGCACTGATCGCATATCGTCTGATTTAATCAAAGAATCCCGCCTGGTGGGAATGGCTTTCTGTATGCAGAGGAGAGGCACGCAGGAGGACAATCAATGAAAAAAGAAACAGAGAAACCAGTAAAAAGTTCTGAACCGGCCGGTGGATGGCGTCTTACCATGAAAGATATCCCTGAAAAAGACCGCCCCTACGAAAAATGTGAGAGGGAGGGAGTTGGGGCACTGACGGACGCCGAGCTTTTAGCGATCCTTATCCGGACCGGAAACCGGCAGGAGTCGGCACTTTCCCTGGCAACCCGGATTCTGGCGCAGGCGCAGCCGCCGGGAATTTTAGGGCTTTTGCATCTGACTCTTCCAGAACTGATGGAGCAGAAAGGAATCGGCAGGGTCAAGGGAATCGAACTTTTGTGTGTGGGAGAACTGTCACAGCGGATCTGGCGCACCTTGACGCTTTCAGAAGCACCTGCGTTTACGGCGCCGGAGGCGATCGCCGCCTTTTATATGGAGGAAATGCGTCACAAAGAGCAGGAAGAGATGCACCTGATGATCCTCAATACGAAGCAGAGGCTGATTCGGGATATCCTGCTGTTTCGGGGAACCTTCAATCACTCTCCGGCGTCTCCGAGGGAGATATTTATCGAGGCGCTGCGCTATCATGCAGCCAGCATCGTTTTAGTACATAATCATCCGAGCGGGGATCCTACCCCCAGTGCGGAGGATCGGCGGACGACCGTCCGGATTCAAGAGGCGGGCGCTATGCTGGGAATCCGGCTTTTGGATCATGTGATTATCGGCGAACAAGCCTATTTTAGTTTCAAAGAACGGGGAATACTATCATTATGAAAAACAGCAAGTATATTCTGGCAGGTATGTCAGCCTTCTGTCTTGTGCTGATTACAGCAACGTCTATCAAATCAAGCTTTCTGATGCCGCTTCGGACGGGTGTCGGTTTTGTTCTGGTACCGCTGCAGTCAGGCGTCAACGCGATTGGCACAGGTCTCTACAATGCGCTTGAAAATTTTTCCTCCCTGCGGGAGGCGCAGGAGGAGAACAAAAATCTCCAGATGCGTCTGGATCAGATGGTGGAAGAGAACAACCGCTTGCAGTCGGAGCTTTACGAGTTAGACCGTCTCAGAGAGCTGTATCAGCTTGATCAGGAATATATGCAGTATAAAAAAATAGCCGCCCGTGTCATTGCAAAGGACTCTGGAAACTGGTTTCAGGTATTCCGGATCGACAAGGGAGCGGACGATGGCATCCAGGAAGATATGAACGTCATGGCAGGCGGCGGACTGGTCGGTATTGTAACCGATGTCGGGGCAAACTATGCAACTGTCCGCGCGATCATCGATGACGACAGCAACGTCAGCGGCATGTCCCTGCGGACTGGCGATACCTGTAATGTATCCGGCAACCTGACGCTTTACCAGGATGGACGGCTGGGACTTGACCATATCAAGAAAGAGGCAGATATCCAGGAGGGCGACAAGATCGTGACCTCCAACATCAGTGATATTTTCCTGCCGGGCATTCTCATCGGTTATGCCTCCGGGCTGACGACCGATGCCAACAACGTAACAAAATCCGGTACAATCATTCCAGTTGCAGATTTTGATAACCTGCAGGAGGTACTGGTAATCACCCAGCTGAAAAATGGGGATGGAGGCGACAATAATGCGGAAGCTGCTGATTAACCTTGTCATGCTGATTCTGGCATTCACGATCCAGATCTGCGTGTTCCCACAGATCGCCTTCTTATCTTCGGCTCCGAACCTGCTGCTGATTGTGGTGTTTGTGTGCAGCTTCATTGAGGGGCGCGAGCGGGGGATGTTCTACGGGCTGGTGGCAGGTCTTTTTATGGATCTGTTTTACAGTGGACCATTTGGCTTTTATACACTGTTTTTCATCAATCTGGGGTATGTCAGTGGAATCTGCAACAAGTATTATTATGAAGACTACATCACGCTGCCGCTGCTTTTGAGCCTGGCAAGTGATTTAATCTATAACCTGTACATCTATGTATTCCGGTTCCTGATACGGAATCGTCTGAATTTTGGGCATTATCTGGTCTCCATCATTATCCCGGAGATCATATTTACCACGGTTACGACGCTTGTCGTATACCGGTTTTTCCTTTTTATCAACCGGAAACTGAAAGAATGGGAACAAAGGAGAGATTCGAACATTGTTTGATGACCTGAAAGAATATCTGCGAGAATGGTTCAAAAAAGTGATTACCTCCCGGCTTTTTGTCCTGGCGGTTGTGTTCTGCCTGATGTCGTCCGCATTGGTGATGCGGTTGTTCAACCTGCAGATCATCAAGGGCGAAGAGTATCAGGATGCATATACAGCGATGACGGAAAAAGTCATAAAGACTGCCAGCACGCGGGGTAATATCTACGATCGGAACGGCAATGTGCTGGCGTACAACGAACTGGCATACGACGTTACCATACAGGATACCGGTGCGTACAAGACGGATGCACAGTGGAACACGATGCTCTACGATCTGGTATCGATCTTGAATAAACACGGTGAGAGCGCACAGACCAGTTTAGAGCTTACGCTCGATCACGATGGAAATGTCGTGTATACCTCCGAGACACAGTCCGGACGCAAGCGATTCCTGCGTGATTATTATGGTCTTAAAAATGTGGATGAGATGGACGATTCAGATGGAAAATACCCGTCCGACATTTCAGCGCCAGATCTGCTGGAGCGGATGAAAAAGGAGTACCACCTGACACTCGGTGACGATAAGAACCGGGACGGGCGCCCGCTTGACAAAGACGGCAATCCGATCGATGTTTCGGATGAGGTGGCGCTGCAGATCGTCGGTATCCGCTACACGATGCGTTTTACCGCGTTCCAGAAGTACGAATCGACAACGATCGCGACGGATATCAGCGATGAGACCGTTGCAGACATTTTAGAGCACGCAGCCGATCTGGTGGGCGTCAATATACAGGAATCGACGATCCGTGTGTACAATGAAAGCCTCTACTTTGCGCCGATCATTGGATATACGGGAAAAGTAACGAGCGAACGTCTGGAGGAGTTAAAGGCGGTCAACGATGACTATGAGTTAAATGATGTAGTAGGCCGTACCGGCATCGAATCCTCGATGGAACTGGAATTAAAGGGTAAGAAAGGTTCCCAGACGGCATATGTAGATAACGTCGGAAGAATCCTAAGCGTGACTGGGGAAGTCGCACCAGTGGCAGGCAACGATATCTGGCTGACCCTCGATCTGAACCTTCAGAAGGGTATTTACCACATTCTGGAGAAGCAGCTGGCGGGCGTCTTGTTAAAGACGATTGTCAACCAGGATGAGAAAGATATCGCTTATATCGATTCTTCCAGTATTAAGATACCGATCAAGAAGGCATACTTCCAGCTGATCAACAACAACGTCCTCTCGATTGACAATTTTGCTTCCGAAGAGGCATCCGATGTGGAACAGCAGATTTATCAGAAGTACGAGAGCTCACGCGTGCGGATTGAACAGGAACTGCGGGGCGAACTGCAGTCTGAAAATGCAACGCCGATGAACGCGCTGTCAGAGGAAATGCAGGCATATATGCAGTATATCTATTCGTATCTTTCTTCCAGCAACAAGGCGATTGTCCAGCGTGATGCGATTGATACGTCCAGTGACATGTATCAGGCGTGGAAGAACGGTACGATCAGTCTGCGGGAATACTTATATTATGGAATTGCCAACAACTGGATCGATACGACGAAGCTGGACATCCAGAGCCGGTATTCGAATGCGGACGATGTCTTCACGGCACTGTTGGACGACTGTTTCAGTGATCTGGAACAGGATCCGGCATTCGAGAAACTGATTTATCAGTATTTAATCAATAACAATGTTGTGACCGGGCGCGAGCTCTGCATGGCGCTCTATTCCCAGAATGTGCTTGCATACGATGAGAATGAGGTCAACCTGCTGCGTGTCAGCGGGGAAGAATATGCGTACCAGTTCCTGATGAATAAGATCCGCAATATTGAGATCACACCGGCGCAGCTGGCACTTGACCCGTGTACGGCGAGCTGTGTCGTGACGAGCGCGAAGACTGGCGAGGTGCTGGCACTGGTATCTTATCCAAGCTATGACAACAACCGGATTTCGGACAGCACCTATTTTGCCCAGCTAAATGCCGATCAGTCGCTGCCGCTGCGAAACAATGCGACGCAGACACTGAAAGCACCAGGCTCCACCTTCAAGCCGATCACGGCGATTGCAGGTCTGGAAGAGGGGGCAATCACGCTTTCTGATATGATTAACTGTACCGGTATTTATGAGGAAGTCAGCAATCCGATCCGATGCTGGAAATATCCGGGCTTCCACGGACCGTTAAATGTCGTGGGAGGCATCGAAAATTCCTGTAACTATTTCTTCTCGGAGGTGGCGCACCGCCTGTCCACAGAGGCAGATGGAAGCTACAAACCGGAGAAAGGTCTGGAGACGCTGAAAAAATACGCGACCATGTTCGGTTTGGACCGGACTTCGGGCATTGAAATCTCGGAGGCGACGCCGTCTATCAGTGATACCGATCCGGAGCGTTCCAGTATGGGACAGGGTACGCACCAGTTTGCGAGCGTGCAGCTTGCCCGCTATGTGACGGCGCTTGCCAACCGCGGCACGGTCTATGATCTGAGCTTGATTGATAAGGAGACGGATTCCCAGGGTAATCTGGTCAAGGATTATTCGCCGGCTGTGGCGTCAACCCTTGATTTCCAGACAAGCACCTGGGATGCAGTCCAACAAGGTATGCGCCAGGTAGTTACCAACAGTTCGACCAAGCGCGTGTTTGATGGTCTGGACGTACACGTGGCCGGTAAGACCGGTACGGCGCAGGAGTCCCAAAAACGGGGCAACCACGCGTTCTTTATTTCGTTTGCACCGTATGAGAATCCGGAAATTTCGGTGACGGTCAGTATCCCGAATGGATATTCTTCTTCGAATGCAGCGATGGTGGCAAAACACGTATATCGTTATTTCTATGGCTATGCGAGTCTGGATGATATCCTGAATTCAGGAGCATTGGATGCGTCCAATGAACGAATCAATGGAGATTAAGAGGTGATGGAACTATGAAAAGTTCCGTAGTAATAAAGGGATGTAAGTCCGGTATGACGGTAATTCTGAATCCGGACACCCCCTTTGAACAGTTACTGGAGGATGTAGGGAAAAAGTTTAAAGAAAGTGAAAAATTCTGGGGATCCGCCCAGATGACGCTGACCCTGGAGGGGAGAGAACTGACCCCAATCGAGGAACTGCAGGTGACGGATGCGATTACCGCCAATTCCCAGATAGAGATTCTCTGTCTGCTGGATACTGACGCTAACCGCATCGCCCGCTGTGAAAAGGCGCTGACCGAGCGGCTGATGGAGCTGACTGCCCGGACGGGACAATTCTATAAGGGTAATTTATCCCGGGGCGATCTGCTGGAATCCGATGCGAGCATCGTGATCATCGGGGATGTGGAGCGCGGCGCGCGTGTCAGCGCACGGGGCAATATCGTCGTTCTTGGCACGCTGGCGGGTTCCGCCCATGCTGGGGCGGCGGGAAGTGAGGACGCGGTGATCACCGCGCTGGAGATGTCGCCGATGCACCTTCGGATTGCTGATCTGACAGCCAAAACGCGCAGCCAGGGTAAAAAGATGGGGCGCGGACCGATGATTGCATCGGTATCCGGTGGAAACATTGACGTAGAATCGGTCAAAAAAAGTTTTTTAGATTATTTTCATTTTATTTAGCGTATTTAATGGATTTAAGACTGGAATTATTCTACTTTTTAGAGTAGAATAAAATGGTAAAACAGAATACAGGAGGATGTTCCTATGAGCGAAGTTATCGTTATTACTTCCGGAAAAGGAGGCGTCGGCAAAACGACAACCTCAGCGAACGTCGGCACCGGGCTTGCCATGCTTGGCAAACGGGTGGTTCTCATCGACACCGATATCGGTCTGAGAAACCTGGATGTCGTCATGGGACTGGAAAACCGGATTATTTACAATCTGGTCGATGTGATCGAGGGAAACTGCCGGATGAAGCAGGCGCTGATTCGAGACAAAAGATATCCTGACCTGTTCTTATTACCTTCCGCCCAGACGCGGGACAAGTCGTCCGTGAGTCCGGGGCAGATGATAAAATTAGTAGAAGACTTAAGAGAAGAGTTTGATTACATACTGCTTGACTGTCCCGCCGGGATTGAGCAGGGCTTTCGTAATGCGATCGCCGGGGCGGACCGGGCGCTGATTGTCACGACACCGGAGGTATCCGCGATACGGGATGCTGACCGGATCATCGGACTTTTAGAAGCATCCGGGGTCGGGCGTATGGACCTGATCATCAACCGGATCCGGAGCGATATGGTGCGCCGGGGCGATATGATGTCGGTGGATGATGTGATGGATATTCTGTCTGTCCCTGTGATTGGCACAGTCCCGGACGATGAGGATATCGTTATATCCACGAATCAGGGCGAACCGCTGGTCGGCATGAATGGATATGCCGGGCAGGCATATTTAAACATATGCAAACGAATACTTGGAGAATCGGTACCATTTATACAGCTTGATGCGTCTCCGGGCTTCTGGTCCCGGATATCCGGCTTCCTCAAACGTGCATAGGAGGGGACGCTATGATTCTGATTGCAGAACTGTTTACGAAAAAGAATTCCGGCGAGATAGCCAGAAAGCGTTTAAAACACCTTCTGACTGCCGATCGGGCGGGCTGTTCGCCGGAACTTCTGGATCTGATTCGCGCAGATTTCCTGAGGAGCGTGTCACGTTATCTGGAGATTGATCCGGGGGATGTGACACTCCGGATTCTGAGGACATCCTCAGAACAGCCGGCGGAGGTATTCCCGGCGGTCTGTGCGTCGGTGCCGGTTCTTACTTTAAGGAGCCATTTACAGCATGATATTCGATTACCAATTTAGAAATTACAACTTTCGAGCCCTCATTTATATGATTCTGCTGAGTGTTCTCGGCATTTTGGTTGTCGGGAGCGCCAGCAATCAGGACCGTTCCTCTGTGATAAAACAGATTATCGGAGTGGTTGTATCCCTGATTATCTGTCTGGTTCTGTCTTTGATTGATTACCATCAGTATTTCCGATTTACCACGCTTATCTATGTGGTCTGTGCCGGAATGCTGGCGGCAGTTCTTTTGTTTGGACGTACCACCAAGGGCGCGACCCGCTGGCTGCGGATCGGCGGGATTCAGATCCAGCCGTCCGAGTTTGTAAAGATCGGTCTGATCCTCATCCTGGCGAATTTTCTTTCCAGAAACCGGGAGAAAATCAATGAGCCAAAGACATTGGGGATGACGGCGCTTATCTGTGCCCTTCCGGTCGGCATGGTATATTTACAGCCGAACCTTTCCACCACCATCGTCATCTGCTTCATGATTCTGTGCATGATTTATGTAGCCGGTATCAGTTACAAATGGATTGCCGGTGCGGTGGCGGTCGGGGTACCTGGATTTGCGGCGCTTATCTATCTGTCGCTGCAGGGATTCATCCCGTTTCTCCAGAAATACCAGGCACAGCGTATCATGGGAAAGATTTTTCACAGCAGCAGTGAATTTACGGATCTGAATCGTCAGCAGGATAACTCCATGATGGCGATCGGCTCTGGGCAGCTGCGCGGCAAGGGGCTTTTTAACAACACATTAAGCTCCGTCAAGAATGGAAATTTCCTCTCGGAGGAACAGACAGACTTTATCTTCGCTGTTATCGGAGAGGAACTTGGGTTTGTCGGCGGCGTGGCGGTCATTGCCCTCTATGCGCTGCTGGTGTATGAGTGCCTCTGGATTGCGGCGCGTGCAAAGGACACAGCTGGACGTCTGATTGCATCGGGCATGGCGGCGCTTCTGGCGTTCCAGAGTTTTGCCAACATTGCGGTAGCCACGGGAATCTTCCCGAACACGGGTCTTCCGCTTCCTTTCATAAGCTCCGGACTTAGTTCGTTGCTCAGTATGTTTATCGGAATGGGAGTTGTTCTCAATGTTGGATTGCAACGAAATAACGTAACCGTTCAGTAAGTACATGCATGGACTGTGAAGCTGCATGGAAATTGAATTTTATGGTTATGAAAAATAGGAATCATTAAGGAGGCAGGTATAGATGTATATCGGGTTAATCGCACATGATGCGAAGAAAAAACTGATGCAGAACTTCTGTATCGCATATCGCGGCATCCTGAGCAAGCATGAACTCTATGCGACAGGAACGACAGGCCGCCTGATTGAGGAGGTTACGAATCTGACCCTCCATAAATATCTGCCGGGTCATCTGGGAGGTTCCCAGCAGCTCGGCGCACAGATCGAACACAATCAGATCGATCTGCTGATTTTCCTGCGCGATCCGTTGGCGCCGAAGCCGCATGAGCCAGATGTTAATGATGTTGTCCGTCTCTGTGATATTCACAATATCCCGATGGCGACAAACCTGGCGACGGCAGAGCTTCTCGTTAAGGCGCTTGACCGCGGCGATATGGAATGGCGGGAGATGTACAAATGAGAAAACAGACAATCGGACTTGCGGGCGCACTGATGCTTTGCGGTATCAGCATGCTGACCGGCTGTGGTGCCCGCGGTCTGGAACAGGCATATTCATTTCAAGAACGGGAAGCGCAGATGACGCCAGCGGCAGGTGCCGGGCTGGCGCCCTTTTTTGCGTCTTCTCTCTGCGTACCGGAATCTGCAGACGGCGATATTGCTCCAGATGATGCGGTGACGGCGCAGGCGGGCGCATTGTTTGATGTGACCGACTCCAGCGTTATATATGGTAAGAACATCTATGACCAGATGTACCCGGCGAGCATCACGAAGGTAATGACGGCGATCATCGCGATCGAGGAAGGCAATCTTTCCGATGCGGTGACGGCAAATGACGATGTCGTGATCCACGAGGCAGGCGCTTCGATGGCAGGCATCAAGCCGGGCGATACCTTTACGCTGGAGCAGCTTTTATACGGACTGATGATTCCGTCCGGCAACGATGCAGCCAATGCGATTGCGGATCATATCGCCGGAAGCACGGATGCGTTTGTGGAGAAGATGAATGCGAAAGCGAAGGAACTCGGTGCGACCCACACGCATTTTGTCAATGCAAATGGTCTGCACAGCACCGACCACTATACAACGGCATATGATCTCTATCTGATTTTCAACGAGGCGCTTAAACTGCCGCTGTTTTGTGAGATCATCAACGCGCAGTCTTATACAGCTGATTATACCGATGCAAATGGAGCCGCAAAACAGCAGGTCTGGAAGGTTGGCAACTGGTATCTGAAGGGAGACCGCGAGGCACCGGAGGGAGTGACTGTCTTAGGCGGCAAAACCGGCACCACACAGGCGGCTGGCTACTGCCTGATCATGGCGAGCGATGGGGACGATGGCAAGGAATATATATCGGTTGTGCTAAAATCTGCAAATCGTCCGTCACTTTATGACAATATGACGGAAATTTTGACTAAAATTTCAAATAAGTGATTGCAATATTTATAAATTTATACTATAATTATTTATACAATAAAAGATTTTACATACAACTTAAATAAACTCAAGGAGGAGATTGTTATGGTTCAGATCATCGCAGGAGCAAAGGGAAAAGGAAAAACTAAATATTTACTCGATATGGCGAACACGGCTGTCAAAGAAGCCAAGGGATCCGTTGTCTATCTGGATAAGAGTTCCAAACATATGTATGAGTTGAATAACCAGATTCGCCTTATCAATGTACAGGAATATCCGATTGATACCAGCGATGGATTTATCGGATTTATTTGTGGTATTATCTGCCAGGATCACGATCTGGAGCAGATGTATCTTGACAGCTTCCTGAAACTTGCCTGCCTCGAGGGAGCGGATATTGAAGAGACCTACAAGACGCTGGAGACCATCAGTGAGAAATATCATGTAAAATTCGTTTTAAGCATATCCATGAATGCAGCCGATCTTCCAGAGTGCGCGAAAGAAAGTGTTGTAGTATCTTTATAAGAGATTCAAAATGAACGAAACCGCAGCTGTCAGCGCAGGGCGGAGACAGGAGACTGTCCGATTCATCTGAAAAAGGAGAATTGGATGGTCTCTTTTTTTTCCTAATTTTCTAGTTTGGGCTCAAAACCATCTTTCCACATTTTCATTGAAATGCTTCTTTTGCAGGTACCACCTTTGGGAAAAAATAGATATGCTTTTACATTCTTTTCAAAATTGAAAGGATTTTCTATCATATATATGAAATTTTGCATTAAATGAAAAAATTACAAAATATACTGAAAAATAATTGTAAAATTTTGATTTATACGGTATAATGACACGTGTCGGGAGACAAAAGATTACGATACATCTATTTGTGAGATAGATACAAAAGTATACGGAAATCATTTAAAAGACAGGAAGGAAAATACTATGAATGCAGAATTTTACCAAGGGAACCGACAGCGGCTGTATGACAGCCTTCCGGATCACACCCTGCTTCTCCTGTTTTCCGGTTCTTCCATCCGAAAGACAGCCGATGAAAATTATCCGTTTTATGCCGATCGGAGTTTTCTCTATCTGACCGGCATTGGGCAGGAACACACAGTCCTGATGGCAGAGAAAGACGGAGAAGAGGTACAGGAAACACTTTACATACTTCCGCCGGATATGCTGGCAGAGCGGTGGACCGGGAAACGGTTCACACCGGAGGAGGCCAGGGCGCGATCCGGGGCCGCGCAGATCGCATCGAGCGGCGAGTGGGAAAACCGTCTGAAACTTCTGATGCGGAGCGGACGGTTTGAGCGGATTGCGATGGATCTGTACCGGCACGATCCGGAGGATGCAGATACCGAGAGTATCCGGATGGCACGGAGACTTAGAAAGTGGTACCCGGCAGCCACACTCACGGATATTTCCCGTCAGATACGCCGCCAGCGCACCATCAAGCAGCCGTGTGAGATCGAGGCGATGCGGGAGGCAGTCAAGATTACGAGGGACGGCATTCTGGCGATGATGAAGGCATCAAAGCCGGGAATGTACGAATACCAGTATAAAGCCGAATTCGACTACGCACTGGCGCAGCACGGATGCCTTGCACCGGCATTTCCGAGTATCATTTCCGCGGGAGCCAATAATTTCTGTATTCACTATTATGAGTACACAGGGCAGGCGAAGGACGGCGATATGATTCTCAACGACGTAGGCGCCCAGTACGACCACCTCTTCAATGATGTATCGCGCGGCTGGCCGTGCAACGGAAAGTTTTCCGAACGGCAGCGACTTCTTTACACATGTGCATACCGGACTTCGCAGCACATGTTCTCCATCATCCGGCCGGGAATGAAGATGGCAGACGTGGATCGGCTGGCGAGGGAATACAATTTCGAACAGCTCAAAGCGATCGGCTTATGTGACCGGTATGAGGATGTCGGCAGATATATCTGGCACGGCGGCGCCCACCATGTTGGCTGGGACACACATGATCTGGTCGATGTCGATATCGTAGAGCCGGGTATGGTTTTCTGCGTGGATATCGGCATCTACTGCGAGGAATGGGGCATCGGCTTCCGCCTCGAGGATAACTGCCTGGTAACGGAGGATAGCTGTGAGAATCTGACAGCATCCATCCCCAGAACGATAGAAGAAATAGAATCAGTGATGGGAGGAGAGTAAGCATGGAACAGTTACTTGCGTATATGCAGAAAGAGCACCTGGATGGCATGTTCATCAGCCGCCCGGTCAATGTAAAGTATGTCAGCCATTATACCGGCGAAGATTCCTGGCTTTTTATCACGGAGCAGGAAAAATTCTTTCTGACAGATCCGCGCTACACCGAGCAGGTTTCCTATGAATGCCCGGATTACACGATTTTGAACTGGAGAGACACCTACGGTTCCATCGGAAAGGCACTTGCCTACGCAGCGGAAAAGGTTGGGGCAAAGACGATCGGCTTTGAAGCAGCCCACCTGACCGTTGAACAGTACCAGAACCTCCAGTCGGAGGTAAAAGCAGAGCTGGTACCGGCGGACGGTATCATCGAGGAGTTCCGCTCCATCAAGAAGCCGGAAGAGATTGAGTGCCTGCGTATCTCCTGTGACATTGCTTCAAGGGCATATGAGAAGATTCAGAAGGATATCCGGGTCGGCATTACCGAGAAAGAGCTGGCGGCGCGTTTAAGCCTCTATATGGTTCTGGAGGGCGCGGATACACAGCCATATGGCAATATCCTCATCTCCGGTGCGAGAACATCCCTGCTTCATGGAATCCCGTCTCAGAAAGCGATTGAGTACGGCGATCTGGTCCTGATGGATTATGGATGCCAGTATCACGGTTATTTATCTGATATGACGCGTACCCTGGTAGTCGGACGCGCAACGCCGAAGCAGAAGGAAGTATACAGGATTGAGCAGCAGATGGTTGCCGCGGTGGAAGGATTCTTAAAAGACGGTGTTTCGGCATCGGATGCATATTATGAATCTACGAAGATCATCGAGGGGAGCGAGTATTTTCCATATCACTACACAGGAATCGGACACGGCGTCGGCATGTTTGTCCATGAGATTCCATTTATGAGCCCTGTTTCTAAAAATATCGTGCATGCCAATAATGTCATGACCGTGGAACCGGGTATCTATATTCCAGGATGGGGCGGTATCCGCATTGAGGATCAGCTTCTCATCACGGAGACAGGCAATGAAAACCTGATCAGCGCCACAAAGGAACTGATTGAGCTTTAATAAAAAAGGACAAGGAGGAATATTATGAGAAAAAACAAACTACTTGCACTGGGATTAGCTGCACTGATGGCAGCGAGTGTAGCGGGCTGTTCCACTCCGAGCGCTTCGGTGGATGATACGAAGGCAGCGGAATCGGGAAGTGACAGTTCCCAGAGCGCAGCAGCGGGCGAAAAGATTTTCCGTTATTCCAACACGGCGGATATCGCGACGATTGACCCTGATAAGACAAACTCTGTAGCAGACGCGACCGTCTCCTATCATATCTATGATGGTCTGTACCGCAATGTACAGGGTGAGCTTCAGCCGGCAACCGCTGAGAGCTATGAAGTCAGCGATGATGGTCTCGTATATACTTTCAAACTCCGTCAGGATACAAAGTGGAGTGATGGACAGACTGTTACGGCTAAGGATTATGAGTACGGTATGAAGCGTCTCTGCGATCCGGCAGCAGCCTGCCCTGCCAGCTATCTGGGTGCTGTTTTAAAGAACGGCGCCAAGGTCAGTGAGGGTGAACTTCCGGTGGATGAACTGGGAGTCAAGGCACTGGATGACTTTACCCTGGAGATTACGCTTGAAAATCCGGCTGATTACTTTGTCAGCATGACAAGCATGAGTGCATTCATGCCGGTACGTGAAGACCTGGTTGAGAAATATGGCAATGAGTTCGGCGGAAGTGCCGACAAACAGGTTTACAATGGACCGTTCGTTGTAAGTGAATACAGTAACGGCAAGGTAGAACTGACGAAGAACCCGGATTACTATGACAATGAAAAGATCAGTCTGGACGGCGTTGAGATTCTGACCGTAGCCGATCAGACTACCGCTGTTTCGATGTTCGATGCAGGCGAGCTGGATCTGGCAGAGGTTCCAACCGAGCTGGCAGCGCAGTATGAGGGCAAGACACAGTCCTACTACAACGGCGCAGACGATTATGCGGCACTGAATCACCGGAATAAATATCTGGCAAACAAGAACCTGCGTCTGGCGATGAACTACGCAGTCAACCGTGAAGAATACATTCTTCTGACCCACAATGGTTTATATCAGGCTAACCAGAGATATGTGCTTCCGCAGGTTCGCGGCGTGGACGGCGAGTACGGCACCGAGTATCCGTTAGAGGCATTCCCGCTTCAGGGTGATATGGATAAGGCAAAAGAGTATCTGGATACGGCATTATCTGAATTAGGTCTTTCCAGTGCTTCTGATATTTCCCTGAAACTGGTTGTATCCGATTCTGACACAGCGAAGAAAGAGGCAGAGGTTGTTGCAAACCAGTGGAAGAACAACCTGGGTATCAACGTAGATATCAACATGGTTCCGTACGCAACGAAAAACGCACTCCTGGTTCCGGACAGTGATGAGTACGATATCATCATGAGCGGCTGGGCACCGGATTACTCTGACCCGTACAGCTACCTGGAGCTCTGGTACAGCACCTCCGGTTACAACTACTTAAATTACCACAGTGATGAATACGATAAGTACATCGACGCTTCCAAGACAACTTCCGGTAAAGAGCGTATGGACAATCTGTTCAATGCAGAGAAGACACTCCTGGAAGACGGCGCACTGGTAGCGCTTCAGTTAAGAGAGGTTCCGTATATGGTATCTGACCGTGTACAGAATCTGGGCGCATACTTTGTTGGACTGAACTATGACTATATGTATGTGGACATCACAAACTAATCCATCATCTATCCAAAACATATTGAAAAACCTTAGAAGATGATTGAAGCACCTGCGCTTCAGGATCCGGCAGAGCAGCCGGATTTCTGAAGCGCAGTACATATCCGGTGGCTGCCTGGCGGATGAATGAGCCGTAACCGGCGGCCGGAACAACCGTATTTGGGATGTTCCCGTAGTTAAAGGAGCGTGAACCTATGAAAAAATATATACTGAAGCGGGTGGGAATATCCATTGTGACTGTGTTTGTTCTCGTATCCGTTGTATTTTTCCTGGCAAGGCTGATGCCGGGCGGACCCTTCAATGATCCGAAAATGTCAGCAACCGCGAAGGCCAATTTAAGTGCCTACTACGGATTCGATAAACCCTTACTCCAGCAGTATCTGACATATCTGAATAATCTGATTCATGGAAATTTCGGTTTTTCTACCAAATATCCGAGCCGTACCGTCAATGACCTGTTAGCAGGCGCATTTCCGTATTCGGCAGACCTTGGTATCCGCGCATTATGTTTTGCGATTTCCTTTGGTCTTGTATTTGGTATTATTTCTGCATTAAACCGTGGCAATAAAATTGATTTAATCTTTGTGATTGTAGCTGTATTTGGTACAAGTGTCCCGGACTTTATCATGGGCGCACTGCTGCAGCATTTCTTTGCAGTCAAATGGGGTCTGTTCCCGATCGCGCAGTACAAGGGCTTCGCCTACACGATCCTGCCGTCGATCGGACTGGGATTCTACACGATGGCGTCCGTCTCGCGTATCATGCGTGCGAGTATGCTGGAGGTAGTCCAGCAGGATTATATCAAGACAGCGCGCTCGAAGGGCATTTCAAAGTTCCGTGTGACCTGGAAGCATCAGATCCGGAACGCGATCATGCCGGTTGTCACGATCCTCGGTCCGACGGTAGCAGCCGTTCTGACCGGTACATTCGTTATCGAGTCCCTGTTTGCTATCCCCGGTATGGGTAAATATTATGTTGAGAGTGTGCAGAACAACGATTACTCCCTGATCCTTGGCATGACGGCGTTTTACGGCACATTCCTGGTATTCTGCAACATGGTAGTTGATATTCTGTATGGCGTGATCGACCCGAGAGTGCGGATCGGTGGAAAGTAGGTGGCAGTATGGGTGAGATGAAAATGAAAGATGGAAATGTGCTGCCTTCTGAGAATTCCGGCGCAGCAGCGGGCACATCCAAAAATTTGACAGATGGACGCACGATTACCCGCGACAAGTTTGAGATGGTAGGTAAAAATATTGAAAAAATGGAATCGATCTCTCGACCAAGCCTGACCTTCTGGCAGGAGGCGTGGAGACGAATCCGGACAAATAAGGCGGCATATTTCAGTCTGATTCTGTTGATTGCATATGGACTGTTAGCGATCTTTGCACCGATGTTCAGCCACTACGGATTTGATCAGCAGGATGCCTACTCGATGAGCAAGGGGATTTCAGCAGCTCATTGGCTGGGAACCGACTCTCTAGGGCGTGACCTCTGGGTACGTGTTTGGATGGGCGCGCGTGTTTCTTTGACGATCGGTCTTCTGGCAGCCCTTTTAAATACTGTAATTGGTACAGTGCTGGGCGGTTTCTGCGGCTATTATGGCGGCAAGTTTGATATGATCGTCATGCGTATCATCGATGTTATTTATGGTATTCCATCCCTGATCGTCTGTATTTTGGTTATGGTAGTATTAGGTTCCGGCGTTAAGAGCTTAATCATTGCAATGGTTATTGTTGGATGGACGGGAACCTGCCGTTTTACCAGAGGCGAAGTATACCGCTTGAAAGAGCAGGATTTCGTACTGGCAGCCCGCGTCATGGGCGAGTCGGCGTTCACAATCATCGTGCGTGAGATCATCCCGAATATCATGGGTCTTCTGATCACAAACCTGACAATGGCAATCCCGAGCGCCATCTTCCAGGAGGCGTTCTTGAGTTATATCGGTCTCGGCATTTCCCCGCCGCAGGCAAGCTGGGGCGTTCTGGCAAAAGAGGGAACCCGTATGATGACGGCAGCGCCGCATATGCTGTACGTGCCGGCATTCTTTATCTGTACAACCGTACTGGCGCTCAACCAGCTCGGAAACGGTCTGCGGGATGCATTTGACCCGAGACTGAGAGGAACGGAATAGGAGGTAGGAGACAATGGCTAAAAATATATTGGAAATCAAGAATCTGACCTTTTCGTTCCATACATACGGCGGCGTGGTAAAATCCGTCCGGGATGTTAGTTTTAATGTACGCGAAGGCGAGATTCTTGGAATCGTAGGCGAGAGCGGATGTGGCAAGAGTGTTACCTCCCAGTGCATTTTAAAGCTCAATCCGGAGCCGCCGGGATTTTTTGAGGGCGGTTCGATCAAATATAAAGGCGAGGAGATCATCACCAAGACAGACCGCGAGATGCGGAAAATCCGCGGTGTGGAGATTGGATTTATCTTTCAGGATCCGATGACCTCGTTAAACCCGACCATGACAGTTGGAAAACAGATCGAGGAGGTCTTTGTCGGACGGAAGGGGATGACCCGGGCAGAAGTCAGGGAACGGGCGCTGGAGATCCTGCGTCTGGTCGGCATTAATGAGCCGGAGCGCCGTTATAAACAGTATCCGCATGAGCTGTCCGGCGGTATGAAACAGCGTGTCATGATCGCAATCGCGCTGGTTGGCAAGCCAAGCATCATCATCGCGGATGAGCCGACGACCTCGCTGGATGTAACAATCGAGGCACAGATCCTGGATCTTCTGAAGGAACTGCGCGATAAGATGAACACCTCGATTATCTTGATTACCCACGATCTCGGAGTTATCGCCAAGATGTGCGATCGCGTGCTTGTTATGTACGGCGGCAAGGTGGCTGAAAAAGGAACGGTTGATGAGATCTTCTATGAGACGGCACATCCGTACACGGCAGGTCTCATCAAATCAATCGCTACGCTGGATACCTCCAAGAATCAGAAGCTGGTGCCCATCGACGGAACACCGCCGGATCTGTTCGCACCGCCGAAGGGATGTCCGTTTGCAGCGCGCTGTGAGTTTGCGATGAAGGTCTGTTATGAAGAACAGCCGGAATTTCACAGGCTTTCAGACGAACATACCTGTGCGTGCTGGCTGCAGCATGAATATGCGCCGAAGGTGGATATCATGAAAGGGCTGACTGAGGCGCAGAAACAGGAAGAAGAGGAAAATGTTGCGGCACTGCCGGAAGAGAAACGGAGGGGACACCATGGCAAAACGAATTGATAGGAGCACACCCTTGTTTCAGGTCACCGATCTCTGCCAGTATTTCAATGTCGGCAGGGGTAAGGTGCTGAAAGCAGTCGATCACGTGCATTTTACGATTTATAAAGGAGAAACGTTAGGTCTGGTAGGAGAGAGCGGATGCGGCAAGTCCACGACGGGACGGTGCCTGGTAAAGCTGTATGAGCCGGCAGCAGGCACGATCACCTATAAAGGAAAAGATATTTTTAAATACACCCGTGAAGAGGAAAAGGCATTCCGCAAGAATGTGCAGATGATCTTCCAGAATCCACATTCCTCCCTGAACCCGCGTATGACGGTCAAGGATATCATCGGTTCCGGCATGAAACTGCATGGACTGGCGACGGACAAGGATGTGGATCAGAAGGTAGAGGAGATCCTGAAGCGCGTCGGTCTGAACCGCGACCATATGTCCCGTTTCCCACATGAGTTTTCCGGCGGTCAGAAACAGAGAATTGGTATTGCCAGGGCATTAGCGGTCGAACCGGAGTTTGTAATCTGCGACGAGCCGATCTCCGCACTGGATGTTTCGATCCAGGCGCAGGTTTTAAATATGTTAAAGGAACTGCAGGAAGAAATGGGACTGACCTATCTCTTCATCGCACATGACTTGAGCGTCGTTAAATACATTTCTGACCGTGTCATCGTTATGTATCTGGGAACGATGGTTGAATTTGCCGATTCCGAAGAGCTGTATGCACACCCGCTGCATCCGTACACGCAGGTGCTTCTGTCCTCAATTCCGGTTGCGGATCCGAAGCTGGTGCGTGAGAAGAAGCGTATCATGGTCAAGGGCGAGATTCCAAGCCCGATCAACCCGAAGGACTGCTGCCGTTTTGCCGAGAGATGTCCGTATGCGACGGAGGAGTGCAGGGCGAAGCTGCCGGAACTCCGGGAAGTGACGCCGGGGCATTTTGTGGCTTGTCATATGGTAAAGTAAATTAAATAGATTCGTGAAGGCGTCGAAGCTGACGGGGACAGGATAGCCTGGCTTCTCAGACTTATCATTGTTCGCTTGCTTTCGCTACAGATGCTCGCCTGATGCGGACTTACATCTGCCTCATTCGGACATCTGTGCTCAAAATGCGTACAATTTGATAAGCTGAAAGCCAGACCGCCCTGTTCTCGTCAGCTTCTTAGTTTTTTGGCTAATTGAGGGAGTAATTGTAGACATTGATCGCCGACTGGTGTAAAATATTAGTTAGAATTTTTTTAAAATTATGGCTGAATTTGGAAAATTTTAACGATATATAACAGAAAGGTGGATTTTCTATGCAGTACGATTTTGATACACCGATCGATCGGACCCATACTTGGTCGATCAAGCATGATTTTAAGAAAGAAAATGGGAAAGCGGATGATATTCTGCCGCTCTGGGTGGCGGATATGGATTTTCGATCGCCGGACAGCGTGGTTGAAGCGCTGAAAAAGGCAGTGGATCACGGGATTTTCGGTTACAGCCGGGCAGATGAGTCGTACTTTGATGCGGTGGCAGCGTGGTATCAGAAACGCCATCATCTGACTCTGCAGCCGGAGTGGATGACCTGCACGCCAGGTATCGTGTTTGCACTCTCGATCGCAGTGCGGGCTTTTACCCAGGAGGGTGATGCGGTGTTGATCCAGCCGCCGGTCTACCATCCATTCAGCCGGGCGATCCTCCGCAATAAGCGGACGCTGGTGGAGAATCCGCTGGTTTTAAAAGATGGACATTATGAGATGGATCTGGAAGAGTTGGAGCAGAAGGTGCTGGATGAGCATGTCAAACTGATGATTTTATGCAATCCGCACAATCCGGTTGGCCGTGTCTGGACGAGGGAAGAGCTGACCGCACTGGCTGACATCTGCCTGCGCCACCATGTATACGTGATCAGCGACGAGATCCATGGCGATTTTGTATGGCAGGGGCATGAGCAGACTCCGTATGCGTCGATTTCAGAGGAAGCATGCCTTCATTCGATGATGTGTACAGCGCCGAGCAAGACCTTCAATCTGGCTGGCATGGCGACATCAAACCTCTTTATCCCGGATCCGGAGATGCGGCGTAAATTCCGGTCGGAGCTGCTGGATGTTGGTCAGGAAAATATGAACCGTCTGGGATTGTTCGCCTGCCGTGCAGCGTATGAAGGCGGCGGGGAATGGCTGGATCAGCTTATCGGCTATCTGGCTGGCAATCTGGCACTGGTGCGCGATTTCTGTAAAAACCGTGTGCCGCAGATTCAACTGGTAGAACCGGAGGGAACGTATCTGGCATGGCTGGATTGCCGTGAACTGGGGATGACGGATGATGAATTGATGGCATTCTTCTCGAATGAAGCGAAGGTATGGCTGGATCCGGGCACGCATTCGGGTGAACAGGGATCTGGATTTATGCGCTTTAATCTGGGCAGTTCGCGCAGTGTGATTGCACAGGCGCTCGATCAGATCGAGGCGGCATGGAAAAAACGGAATGCATAATGAAAAATAGCAGAACCGTAAAAATAAAACGTTCGGAGGGATTGCATGGAATTTGAAGAAGTGGAGAATATTGGACAGCGGATCAAGGAGATTCGCAAGAGTAAATCTATCACGATCCAGAAGCTGTCCCAGTTTACCGATCTGTCAGTGGGATATCTGAGCAATCTGGAGCGGAACCAGGCAAGCCCGACGCTGAACAATCTGCAGCGCATCTGCGTGGCGCTTGGTATTTCGATCCGGGATCTGCTCAGTCCTTCCGGCGAGGAGAGAACCCTGATCCGCCAGGAGGAGCAGCAGTTATATGAATATGATGAGTACAAGCTTCAAATCCGTCGTCTGGATTTTGGAAAGAAACGCGGTATTTATGAGTTTTCAACCTATGATCCAGAGACAAAAGATACACCGCCGTCCTGGGGGCTGCATCCATACGCGGAGGTCGGAGTCATTCTGGAAGGCAAGATGGAGGTCAATCTGGATGGAACGGTTTATCTCTTAGGACCGGGCGATTCGATCTATATCAAGCCGAATCTCTATCACACGATGCGGAATGCGGGCGATACTCCCTGCCGCTCCTTCTGGCATCTGCAGATTATGGATGATTCTGTATAATTGACGGGATGAATTGATCTTGAAATTTGGACAATTCACTCGTATAATAAAGGCTGTACGTTGGGCTATACAGAATATTGCAAAAGTCCATGGCCGGAGACAAATTTGCGTGGATTTTTGTCTGGTAACTATGAAACTGCAGAAACAGCTGCCAGAGAAGTACATCGGGAAAAGGGAGGATAGAGCTGCATGGCCAAAAACAAGAAAATTGTACGCTACAGAAAGCCATTGAATATCAATGTAGGCATGATCATTTTTGCCATGATTTTCGTCTATCTTTCTTTCAGTGTCTATACATATCTCAGGCGGGATCACGTCCAGTTTTATGAGGTCGTCGAGGGAAGTATTGTAAATAATAAAGAATACAACGGAATCCTGTTTCGGGATGAGACAGTGGAAAATGCACCGCAGACCGGGTACGTCAACTATTATGTGCGCGAGGGAAAGCGGGCAGGCGCTGGGGCGCGCGTCTATTCGCTAGATGAGACCGGCGAGCTGGGGAAATTTTTGGAAGAAAATCAGTCCTCTGGGGTGTCCCTGTCAGCAGAAAATCTGGCTGATTTGAAGAAACAACTCAGTTCGTTCTGTTTATCCTACAACGATCAGCACTTTGAAAGCGTTTACGACGCCAAATATTCTTTGCAAGCTTCGGTTGCAGAGTATATGAATTTCAATGCGCTGGGCGATATGGATGCACAGCTTCAGGCACAGGGTATCAATTACAAACAGATATCGGCGCCCCAGCCGGGTATTATTTCCTATATGACGGATTCTTTTGAGGGGGTCGCGCCGGAGGAGGTGACGGCGGATTCGTTTGACCGGAGTCAATATACGCGGCAGGTGGGACGAGCTGGGGAACTGATCGAGGCGGGCACGCCGGTGTATAAGATCATCACATCGGAGAACTGGAGTATCGTGTTTCAGATGAATGACAAGGATAAAGAGCAGTTTGCCGATCAAGATACACTGACGATCGAGCCGTTGGGAAGTGATATGAAATTCCGGGGAAATTATTCGATGTTTACCGGTTCTGATGGCAATCTGTATGGACGCCTGGATCTGGACCGTTACATGATCCAGTTTGAATCCGAGCGTTTTATGACCTTCGAGATCTCCAGCGAGGAAACGCAGGGACTTAAAATTCCGGTATCATCGGTGATGGAGAAGGAATTTTATACCATTCCAGTTGACTATATGACAACGGGCGGCAACGCTACTGAAGATGAGGCTGGCTTCAATAAAGAAGTTTACGGCGAAGGCGGAAAGGCGTCGATTGAATTTGTCACGCCGGAGATTTACAGCTCAACCGATGAGTATTATTATGTCGAGAAGAGCGACGATGGGCTGTTAAAGAGCGGCGATTATCTGGTGAAGCCGGATTCAAACGAGCGCTTCCAGGTAGGACCGACGGCAAAGCTGACAGGTGCTTACAATATTAATAAGGGATACGCGGTGTTCAAGCAGGTGAAAGAACTTGCAAATAGCGGTGAATATTACATTGTAGAAAAAGGAACCAAATATGGATTATCGGTTTATGACCATATCGTGTTGGATGCCAGCACCGTATCGGATGGCCAGATCGTATATCAGTAATGATATTTCCAAAATATAGAGATAAGGAAGGTGTATCACATATGGTTCAGGAACAGTTAGAAGAAGTACGTCAGAATATACGGAACGCCTGCGAGCGGAGCGGACGGAAGGTGGAGGATGTCACGCTGATCGCGGTCAGTAAGACAAAGCCGGTGCCGATGCTTCAAGAGGCATATGATGCCGGCGCCAGAGATTTCGGCGAAAACAAGGTGCAGGAGATTCTGGAGAAGGAACCGCAGCTGCCGTCTGATATCCGTTGGCATATGATTGGACATTTACAGAAAAATAAAGTCCGTCAGGTAATTGACAAGGCAGTTCTGATTCACTCCGTCGATACGGTGGGACTGGCAGAGCAGATCGAAAAAGAAGCGGTCAAACGTGATCTGGACGTTTCTATTCTTCTGGAGGTCAATGTCGCCGGAGAAGAGTCCAAATTTGGTTTTGCCCCGGAAGAAGTCGAGGAAGCGGCACGCGAAATTGCAAAGTACCCGCATGTCCACATACAGGGACTTATGACGATTGCACCATTTGTAGAGAATTCGGAAGAAAATCGTGGTGTTTTTAAAAAATTATATGAATTATATGTTGACATGAAACGGAAAAACATTGATAATGTTACTATGAATGTCCTTTCGATGGGAATGACCGGAGACTATCAGACAGCGATTGAAGAAGGTGCAACTATGGTAAGAGTCGGTACGGGCATTTTTGGAACCAGGGCAAAGATAGGAGAGAAATAGGGTTATGAGTATTCTGAACAAATTAATGGATACAATGCGTCTCACAGAGAATGATGACGATTACTTCGATGAGGAAGATTACGAAGAAGAAAAACCGGTGATTAAGAAGCGTTCTTTCGGCAAGAGAGACGAAGAGATGGATGATTACCGCCACGAGGAGGAATCTAAGCCGCGTTTTCTGCCACGTTCCTCTAACAATAAGGTAGTGCAGATGCGCCGCAGCATGGAAGTATCTCTGATCAAACCTACTTCCATGGAGGATACGAGAGAGATTTGCGATTACCTGCTGGCTGGAAAAGCTGTTGTTTTAAATATGGAAGGAATCCACATGGAGGTTGCACAGCGTATCATTGATTTTACCTGTGGCGCGACCTATTCGATGGATGGAAATCTCCAGAAGATTTCCAATTACATTTTTATTGCGACACCGTCATCGGTTGAGCTGTCCGGCGACTTTCCCGAACTCTTAGCAGACGGTTCCATGAATGTTTCCGGGATGAATCTCCACTTCTGATACTGATATACTCCCAGGTTCGCTATATATCTGAACCTGGGAGTATTTATTATACAATCGGAAATTTGTGTGATTTCTGATTGTATACAGGCTTTCTGGGCAGGAGCACACTTTATATAAGCACTTTCGAACAGGAGTAGAAACACGCGATGCTGCAGGAAAAAGAAGAACAGCTTTTAAAAAAGAGAATGATAGAACTGGCCGGACTCTGTTATCAGCGCGATATACAGACAAGTACCGGCTTTTTGTCGTTAAATGAACAGACGATCTTTCACTCGATCGAGAAGACGCTGCCGCCGGTGCGGACTTGCCTGACGGGCGGCTTTGAGGGCGCAGAGCGCAAACTTCTTTGTTTTCTGGCTTCGTATGACGATGAGGAGTTTGGACTTCCGATCACCGTGTTGGAGGTCATTCCGGCAAACCTGCGCTACAGTGAGGCGCTGACGCACCGGGATTATCTCGGGGCGCTCATGAACCTGGGGATTGAGCGCAGCTGCATCGGGGATATTCTGATGAAGGAAAATGGCTGCTGCGTCTTCTGTCAGGAAAAGATGGCGGATTATCTTTGCCAGGAACTCACGATGGTGCGCCACACCTCCGTGATCTGCCGCAGGGCGGACGCGACGGAGCCGATCACACCGAAGATGGAGCGCGTGAGTGGAAGCGTTGCATCACCACGTCTTGACAGTGTGATCGCGATGGTATTTTCATCCTCCCGCACGAAGATACTGTCGCTCATTGAGGGCGAAAAGGTGTTTATTGACGGGAAACAGGTGACTTCCCCGGCGGTGCAGCTTAAAGAGGGCGAGATTGTATCTGTGCGCGGCATGGGAAAATTCCGCTTTGCCGGGAGCGGGGGATTGTCGAAAAAGGGACGTCTGTATGTTTATGCGGATAAATATGTGTAAAAAAGAAAGGACTGAAAACAAATGACAGAAGTAAAGAATGAGAAAATGAATCGCGTAACCGTTCACCTGGACGAGAAGCCGATCTATGATATTGTGATGACCGAAGATTTTTCGGCACTTCCGGGTGAAATCGAAAAACTCTCCATTTCAAACCGCCGTCTCTGCATCGTGACGGATTCGAATGTAGAAAAATTATATCTGAATGAGGTAAAAGAACTCCTGGCGCCGTGCTGCAAGACGGTAATTTCGTTTGTATTTCCGGCGGGAGAGGAGCACAAAAACCTCGACACCGTCCGGGATTTATATGAAACCCTGATTTTGAACCATTTTGACCGCAACGATATGCTGGCAGCACTCGGCGGCGGAGTTGTGGGCGATCTCTGCGGATTCGCGGCGGCGACCTATCTGCGCGGCGTTGCTTTCATGCAGATTCCGACGACGCTTCTTTCCCAGGTGGATAGCAGCATTGGCGGCAAGACGGGCGTTGATTTTGACGCGTACAAAAATATGGTTGGCGCGTTTCATATGCCGAAGCTGGTATTTACCAATATCAATACGCTTCAGACACTTCCGGACAACCAGTTTTCCGCTGGTATGGGAGAGGTTATCAAACATGGTCTGATCAAGGATGCGGCATATTATGAGTGGCTGCTTGAAAATGCGGCAGATATCTGGGCGAGAAAACCGGAGGCACTCCGCAAGACAGTGACCTGGAGCAATGAGATCAAGCGTGCTGTGGTAGAGAAGGATCCGACCGAAAAAGGCGACCGTATGCTCTTAAACTTTGGTCATACGCTGGGACACGCGATCGAGAAGCTGAAAAACTTTGAACTTCTGCACGGTGAATGCGTGGCACTCGGCGCGCTGGCAGCGATGAAGCTGTCGGAAAACCGCGGCATGATCAAACCGGAGGAAACAAACCGCTTCAAAGAAGCACTGGGAGAATTCCATATCGGTACGCAGGTATCCGGGCTTGAAAAAGATGCGATTGTGGCAGCGTCCAAGAACGACAAGAAGATGGATTCCGGCATCATCAAATTTATTCTTATTCATTCCATCGGCGATGCCTACGTGGATCGCACGGTAACCGAGGACGAGATGAAACAGGCACTCGATCAGGTGCTGGTATAATAGCAGGAAAGGAATCAGGTGCATGAACACGAAATTACGACAGTTCTTTATCTTTTTTATCGGGCTGGGAGTCAGCATCGGACTGGATCAGTTTACAAAACATCTGGCAGTTGTCCATCTGAAAGGGCAGAAGCCATTTGTGCTCATTAAAGGTGTGTTTGAATTTTATTATTCTGAAAACCGTGGCGCTGCTTTTGGAATGCTGCAGGGACGGCAGGGATTCTTCTTCCTGATTGCAGCGGCAGTCATTCTGGCGGTGTTGTGGGCGGTTTACCGGATGCCGGCAGGGAGACGGTATCTGCCGCTGATGTGCAGCTTGTTTCTGCTCGTATCAGGCGCAGTTGGCAATATGATCGACCGTCTGACGCAGAAATATGTGGTGGATTTCCTGTATTTTAAGCTGATTGATTTCCCGATTTTTAATGTGGCAGACTGCTATGTGGTGATCGCGACTTTCTCGCTGATCCTTCTGTTTTTCTTCTTCTATTCGGATGAGGAACTGGAATTTCTTTCTTTTAAAGGTGCGAAAAAGGAGTCGGGGCGATGATGCAGGAATATCTGGTTCCAGAAGAGGCGGCTGGAACCCGCATCGATAAATTTCTGGCGGACGCCTGCCCGGATCTGTCCCGTTCCTTTTTGCAGAAACTTCTGAAAGAGAGTAGCGTTACAGCAGACGGAAAAGCGGTTAAAAGCAGTTTCAAGGTAAATGGTGGGGAAACTATCGCCTTTGAAGTTCCAAAACCGCAGGAGGCGACGATCGAGGCGGAAAATATCCCGTTGGACATTTTGTATGAAGATTCGGATATAATTTTAGTCAATAAGCCGAAGGGGATGGTTGTCCATCCGGCGGCAGGGCATTATACGGGGACTCTGGTCAATGCGCTGATGTACCATTGCAAGGATCAGCTCTCCGGCATCAACGGAGTCATGCGCCCTGGGATCGTCCACCGGATCGATATGAACACGACCGGTGTGCTGGTGGTGTGCAAGAATGATTTCGCCCACAATTCACTTGCAGAACAGCTCAAGGTGCATTCGATCACCCGCGTGTATTATGCCATCGTATTTGGCAATCTGCGCGAGGATGAGGGCACTGTCCATGCACCGATCGGGCGTCATCCGACGGATCGCAAGAAAATGAGCATCCACTCCAAACAGGGGCGCGATGCGATCACGCATTACCGCGTACTGGAACGCTTCGGGGCGTATACATTTATCGAATGCCGCCTGGAGACGGGACGCACACACCAGATCCGCGTCCATATGGCAAGCATCGGTCATCCGCTTCTGGGCGATGAGGTGTACGGTCCGGCGCGGCAGCCATTTTCACTGGAAGGGCAGACCCTGCATGCGGGAGTCTTAGGCTTTATCCATCCGCGGACCGGAGAGTATGTGGAGTTTTCTGCGCCGCTGCCAGCGTATTTTGAAGAACTGCTGGAGAAGCTGCGGAAAAAAGCTGGAAAGTAAAAGTAACGTGAATAGTAAGATCGTTCTGATTCGTATACACATTCTTTTCAGATAGTTTATTTCTGTGTCGCTAAGAAATACCTTTTATTCCGAAAAAATGATGACTTTTCAGATAGCTTGTGTTATAATAATGGCAGAACTTGAAAGGAGTTGAGGGAGACATGAAAAGAAATTTAGTAATTACAATCGGTCGCGAATGCGGCAGCTCCGGAAGAGCGATTGGACGAAAACTGGCGGAATCATTGGGAATCAAGTGCTATGATAAAGAGCTTCTTGCACTGGCAGCGAAGAACAGCGGTCTCTGTGAAGAGCTTTTTAAGACGCATGATGAGAAACCAACCAACAGCTTCTTATATTCACTGGTAATGGACACCTATTCGATGGGTTATAATACATCGGCTTATATGGATATGCCGATCAACCACAAGATTTTCCTGGCACAGTTTGACACGATCAAGAAACTGGCAGATGAAGAATCCTGTGTCATTGTAGGACGGTGTGCGGACTATGCGCTGGCAGATTATCCGAACGTAGTGTCTGTTTTCATCTGTGCAGATGAGGAAGTGAAGATTCAGGAATTGATGAAACGTCACAATATTACTCGCGATAAGGCAAAAGATGTGATGATCAAGACCGATAAGCAGCGTTCTGGTTATTATAACTATTATTCCAGCAAACGCTGGGGCAGCTCCAAGAGCTATAACCTCTGCATCAACAGCAGTGTCGTAGGCGTCGACGGTGCCGTAGAAATTATTAAGGAATTCGCCAAAAAGAAACAAGAATTTCTTAAGATAAACGAGAACGCATAAAAGTATAATTAAAACCGGTGTGTTTGAATTTCTGGTGAAGAATCAGAAAGGACGCACCGGTTTTTTGCGCCTGGATGCTTTGAAGATGAGATTGCGTTGGGGTATAAAAACAAAATAGTTACTTGAGATTTTGAATGTAGATACATGAAGAAAATGATGATGAAAGAAAGACATTCTTATATAATCCGAACGGCGCTCATGGCGGCATCGGGTATTTTATTGTGCGGGATTGCCGAAGCAGTGCGCCCGGAGGTGGATTTATCAGTCGGTGTGCCTGCTGATAAAGTTGTGATTGCAGATGGGATTTTAGGCCAGGAGACACAAAATGATACAGACGAATCCTTCTGCGACCGTCTGATGAAGAAAATGGTACACCCGATTCACATGGCATCCCGGTTTTTAAATGGTCTGGGGGCAGACTCGGAAGAATATGTTCCGTCGGAAACGGAGTATAACCTGATGGCGCTCCGGACGGAAGAGAACGCTGTTGATTTGTCTGATCCATTGGCGGCATTTGAGTCTCTTCCATGGTATAAACTTGCAAAACGATTCCGGAGTATGGGGACAGAAGATACCTGGGGCGCGAAGATGTACGAAGCGCTTGGAGCGAGGGATGCACAGTGGATATCGGAGATCTACGGGTGGATCCAGACGACACCGCTTACAGCTTCCCAGAAAATGGGACTGCCAGCTGCGCAGGTACTCGGCAGCTATGATCCCTCCAATCCAGAGCATAACGCGCAGGACCCGGCGAGCTGGGTAGTTCCAACTTGGAAAAATATCCGTTTCCAGATATGCGACGGAGACGGAAAGCCGACGTCCCTCGCATCCAATGCGACCGATATTTTGTCCATGGCAAATGTATATACATACAGCCTTGACTGGAAAAATACAGACCTGTTCAATACCTATATCAATCAGCTCTGGACCAGTTCCCACCAGTACCACGTGAGCATTAGCAATGTGTATTACTGTGAGGGCTGTACAGAACTGCCGGACGAGCCGGCAACAGAGGAAACAGCAGATGACGATGTGGAGAGCGGCAGTGCAGCAGAAGAGGCATCCTCGGAGGCTTTAGATGCCCAGGGCGCAGGAGACAGTCAGACAGCGGCAGAAGAGCCGTTAACGGAGAGCGAGGCGGCATCCACAGCAAATAATTATGTCAAACCGGCACAGGGACCGGGGGCTTCCACACAGGAGCAGGCAGCCGAATCAAAAGCGGTTGCGTCCCCGTCAGAGGTGACGTTCAGTGCGGAGAGCGCTGCGGCAGTTACATTAAATGAAAACGGAAAATATTGCCCGGGACATGTTGATCTGACCATTACCGTTAAGACAACCGGTCTGAAAGAGAAGCATAATCTGTTTGCACTCGATGGAACGGGAAATCAGGCTGTCGGGAACTGGCAGGGTTGGACGGAAGAAAAACAGACAGCCGCCCAGACACTCGCTGCTCAGGATTGGCAGGAAATGTACGGGCTTGCCAGTTCAGAATTTGCACTCGGGAATCCGCTGACACCGGCAGAAATTGCGTCTTACCTGGATTTACTTCCAGAGGATTTATCACCGGAGCGGCGTGCCGTTATCACATGCGCGCTCAATTCCGTTGGCAAGATTCCATATTATTATGGAGGAAAACCGAGTACAGCAGGACTTTCCGGCAATCATTTTGCCAGCGTGACAAGCCCGGATTACAAGGGACGGATTTTGTCAGGGCTTGACTGTTCTGGATGGGTCAACTGGGTATACTGGACCGCGCTTGGCAATAGAATGGGTGCCGCCAGCACCTACGAGATTGTGCGGACAGGACGGGCGATCAACAGCGCAGAGCTTCAGCCAGGCGACTTGCTTGTCCAGCTTGGCGGTAATTCGCACGTTGTAATGTTTTTAGGCTGGAACGCAGACGGAACCATACTGGGCGTACATGAATCCGGCAGTGCAAGCAATGTAACGGTCGGAAAGGTCCATACGGTCTGGCCGTATTACCGGGCGTTTTTGGATTAAGAGTTGGATGGATGTTACCTTTGTTTTTTGGCTGGAGTGTTTACTGGTAAAGGGCAAAGGCGGCATCCATTTTGCGTTTAGGTTTATTTGTTTATTTACAAATAAAGGGAAACATGGTATGATAGGGGACAAATAAAACTATTCGTGAAAGCCTACTTTATCGAATAGTTTGAAATATAAGTATGCTTATGCAATTAAAATATTTGCTAATCTATTCATTAATTATATTTGATTTGAAAGGATGTTCTCATGAAACTTCAACGTCTTCTAAGTTTAACCCGCCAGGCGGTTGATGACTATCGTCTGATTCAATCCGGCGATAAAATAGCTATCGGTATTTCTGGCGGTAAAGACAGCCTGACACTTTTATATGCTTTACAGGGGCTTCGTCGGTTTTACCCGGAACCATTTGAACTTTGTGCTATTACAGTTGATCTGGGCTTTCAGGCACTTTCTCCGGAGGTTTCGAACCGGTTGTCGCCGACGCTTTCATCGGATGCGGCTGCATTTGATTTAAAACCGGTTCAGGAGCTTTGTGATGAATTAAACGTGCCCTACACGGTCGTTCCGACGGAAATCGGCAAGATTCTCTTTGAAACCCGTCAGGAATCCAATCCATGTGCGCTCTGTGCCAAGATGCGAAAAGGCGCTTTAAATGAAGCAGCTCTGAAACTTGGCTGTAATAAAATCGCCTATGCACATCACCGCGACGATCTGATCGAAACCATGCTTTTATCCTTGATTTATGAGGGGCGTTTCTATTCCTTCTCGCCGAAAACCCATTTGGACAAAACGGGATTGACGCTGATCCGCCCGCTGATGTATGTCCAGGAAGCCGATGTGATCGGATTTAAAAACAAATATCATCTTCCAGTCTGTAAAAATCCATGTCCCGTAGATGGAAAAACAAAACGCGAGTATGTGAAACAATTAACAAGGAAACTCAACCATGATTCACCGGGGGTAAAGGATCGCTTTTTCCATGCGATTATTGATGGAAACAATCCCGGATGGCCGGAACGGACCGATCAACACCTGAAAAATTTGATACATTCGGACCTTTCATCATCACCAAAGGAGGAATTGTGATATGGCTGCACTCTCCTACCACGAACAGGAAGACATCGAAAACACAAAACGAATCCGAGGCATTCTGAAAGAGCTGCCACCGTTCTGTACCGATTTCTTCCGCGGCATTGAACCTCGTACATCAGCGCGCACCCGGCTTGCGTATGCCTATGATTTAAAGACATTTTTTGATTTCCTGAAACAAGCAAATCCAGAGCTTAAATCAAAGAAGCTGCGCGATTTGCCGCTCTCTCTTCTGGATGAAATCAAATTGATGGATCTGGAAGAATATATGGAGTATCTGAAATGTTATTCGACCGAAAAACGTGAGGATCTGATGAATACAGAGCGGGGTATCATGCGGAAAGTATCGACGGTCAAAAGCTTTTACAACTATTTTTACCGGACCGAGCGGATTCAGAATAATCCCGCTTCTCTTCTGCAGCTTCCCAAGATTCATGAAAAAGAAATTATACGCCTCGATGTTGACGAGGTGGCGCGTTTCCTGGATGAGGTTGAGGATGGCGAATGTCTGACCGAAAAACAGAAAGCCTACCATGCAAAGACCAAGCTGCGAGATCTGGCGATGATGACGCTTCTGCTTGGTACGGGGCTTCGTGTATCAGAATGTGTCGGACTGAATATCAACGATGTTGATTTCCGAAACGGTGGTCTTAGGATTCATCGAAAAGGCGGAAAGGAAGTCATCGTATATTTTGGTGCCGAGGTAGAATATGCGCTTCAGGACTATCTCAGCGAGCGTGAACATATTGTCCCAGAGGAAGGCAGCGAAGAAGCACTCTTCCTCTCCATGCAGCGTAAGCGCATTAACGTACGCAGCGTGGAAAAAATGGTCAAAAAATACGCACAGCTCGTCACACCGCTAAAAAAGATCACGCCACATAAACTCCGCAGCACCTACGGCACGAATCTGTACCGTGAAACCGGCGATATTTACCTCGTCGCAGATGTTTTGGGACACAGTGATGTCAATACGACGAAGAAGCATTATGCGGCGCTGGAGGATGAACGGCGGCGAAGCGCAAGGAATAAGGTGCAGCTGAGAGAAATAGAGTAAAGGGCAAAAAGGCAAAAAGTAAAAAAAATTTTTAGGTAAAAAAGGCTAATTTCGTACTTTATTTCCGTGTAAAGTGAAAATAGTATTTTGCTAAAATAAAGTTTAAAATTCATATTTGCCAAGTAAAAACCGATGACCTCGACTGCTTATAGTCTATGCCATCGGTTTTCCTAGTTCAAGCACTCTCACTCTGCTTCATCTGTGTCTCAATAACTTCGTCTAAGTTGGCTGCTGTAGTTTGTTCACTCATAGCCTTCTGCCTCTAATAATAAACACTGCAAAGGTTTAAAATATCCTGCAACAGATCATACTCCATCTTTGCCTTATCATTCATTTGATAATTTATCAGAGCCTTTTGCGAGTACATCGCATCTACGCTTTGCGTTTTCGTTGAAAATTCCATCAAAGTATCCGGGCCAATGCCCAAACTGGTAAAAATTTTATTCAAATGCTTATCGAATGAGCTTTTACTATCTATCTCGCCATTTAAAATTTTATCTAAAGTAGGTCGAGAAATTTCTGTCTTTTTGCAGAACGATACCTTAGAGAATCCATTGCTACTGATGTAGTCCTTTAATTTTATTCCTGTCAGTTTTCTCATTTCAAAAAGTTCATCAAAACGCACTCTCTATCTCTCCCAGTAACAAATTGTCAATAGTTTTTTAATCACTTTTCTTAAAAAGGCAAAAAATAGAACGTATAGTAAACGCTATGGTGCGTTGACAACGTATAGATTATTTCCATACGCTCTATCTCTCATTTCGTAAACGTTCCATAGCAAGTACCTTGCCAGCCCAAAGTGCTGCAACATGGTTTTGCAAGCAATAATCCGCAACGTTCGCTCCTCCAGTATTCACCTGTAATCTCCATACCGCCATCTTCTCATCTCCCCGCTTTCTTCTTTAGTGCTTATCCACCTTCCGCTTCGGGAACCATCCTTTTTCCACTCTTTTTTCCTGTTCTTTCAGTTCCTTAATGCTCCAAAAGCAACTGACGCCCAAGACACCCAGGGAAACCGACCAAAGTATTTCCTGCATTCTTACGGATAGAATCATACACAAAATGCCCACCAGCAAAAATACCGGCCAACAGCGGCTTCCAAAGTAATACTCCGCATATATAACAATAGGATGGAACAATCCAATCAGAAAAAAGGTAAGCACACCAATCAATATCCCACTAAAATTCATCATAACTCCTTGTCCTTTTCCTTATACAAACAGCACATTATCGCAGACCGGCGCAACTTATCTTCTGCGTGCAACAGTCGCCCTCAACAGCATATCCAATATGCGCAAAGAAGAAGTATTGCAATATAGAACTACAACCTTCCTCTTCCATATTTTTTAAATATCTGACACATTTTTACGGATTGCATTTTTTACACGGATCATAACCTGCAGCAATCAGCGCATCCCTACTCTCTGATGAGGATTTTTTATTGCTCTCCTTCATCTGTTTGACCGATGAACAGGACGGCCGATGAAATTTCTTTGTATTGGTATTGAGGATATAGGATTCCGTGTTGGTCTGCTGAGAAGCTGCCTGCGTAACAGCCTGTGTGGCCTGCTCTGTTTCTGCCGTCTTGTTTGTTCCAGAAGCCGAGCTGTCACCCGTCGCATAATTGATGTTAAAGGTCACTTTACCCATTTTGAGGGATGTAAAGTGACCTTATCTTAGTCAAATATAATGCCGTTCCTTTCTTCGCAAACCTTTACAGAAAGTACAAGCATCCATGTTTCGTTTTTGATAAAGAATCCGTTGCTTTGGTGAGCACTTATAATCGTGTGCACACACTGGGCATGTCCAACAAACTAATGTGACATTGGTTCTTCATTATTAGAAGACCATCGCGACATTAATTCTGGATTCGTTAACTTGAATTGACATAAACTTTTTCTTAAAATCACCTCCTCGTCTACTTCCTTTCACACTATCACCTCCAGAATCACACGCGCTCAAATGACAGATATCTCGTTCCCTGAAACGTAAGTTTCCCAATGTCGCCTTCCGCCAGCATTCCATATTCTCTGCCAGAAACCGACAGTTCCATCCGGTCACCGCTCTCTACCTGAAACGTGACATAGTAGCTGGTACTTGAAGTCGAATGGTAGCCATGAGTTCCAGACAGGTCACCCGCATTTGCATGGCTATGATGTGTGATATTTTCACGCTTTGCGACGATGGTTGCACTCACCGACAAACGCGGTGACTGATTGTTTTTATGCCATGTTCCGATTCCTGTCACAAACTGGAAGATGATCATGCCAAAAACCATTACGAAGATAATCGGAAACATAAACTCAAACAGCATAAACATATAGCTCACCTCTTCTTCATCTTTCGTCCAATGATTACTCTGAGCACAAAACATACGACAATCACGAAAAGCGAGGCAGCGATATACAGTAATGCTTCTGTATACCACGGTGCAGAATACGATTCGTATAGTTTCGGAAAGCGCTTATACCCATAGAAATCCATACCCGTTTTAATCACAATTATGTAGAAACTCGCATAGATAATATATTTTAATAAATCGTATAGTCCATCGTCTCCGCGATATTCTGTTTTAACCTTTTAGCATCGGCAAACTGGAATTTTCAAATTAGTCTTTGCAAATAACCTTTGAATCTTCACCATCAATTACAATTCCCTGACGGTTGTTAATTGGGCATAGATTCAAATCCGAAAACTCAGTCATTATTTTCTCGGTAACTTTCTTAAATGGTGCTGTAAGATAATGCGGAAGAACATAGAAATCAATCAAATCAATCCCTGCATCATCTTCTTGTGAGTAGTCCTCCGGCTTTTCATCCATTTGCTCGATATATTGGATGCTTGGAGCGCATATAATTGCGCCTGCTGACTCGCCGATCATCAATTTTCCATTTGCCAATTCCTTTTTCAGCAGTCCATCAGTTCCCGTTTTACGGAGCTGGTCCATAAGAAAGAAAGAATTTCCGCCGGTAAAATATATCACATCTGCTTCTTCAAAAACAGACTGTATCGTTGAATAAGCCTCCGTTGAAATATCAATTTCAGTTACGATTGCTCCCAACTTTTTGAATAATTTTCGAGCCGAGCCGACATAACCGGTGTAGCCTTCACGCAGTGAAGCTGTTGGAATAAATGCGACTTTCTTATTTTCAATTTCTTCCTTTATCAGACTTCCTACACTTGAAAAGTGCGAACATAAAAATAGTTTCATCAATATTCTCCTTTATAAATCCCGACTTGTTACTCACATTATATCATATTTTTTCTTCAGTTACATCCACCAAATTTTACTACACTGCCATTCGGCTTGCTTCTGTAACCGGCATCCGTTTAATCTTCTCCTGCATTGTTTCCTTTGTATCTTCATTGATTTCTATACGGATTTCCCTTATGTTTTGATTAAGAATACCCTCTCAATGTATGAAAGGCCGGTTCAATTATATGTGTCTATTTTAATTCTGGAAACAGTTTCTCCAATTCTTCATGAAATGTCCCATTCTTTAATGGTTTGCCGCAGCGTCTCGATGGTCTGCGTTTTCTGCTCATTGATGTTCCGGTTTACAGCCTGCATTTCTTCCTCGGTTGTAGTAGATTCCTGCCAGCTTCTGTTCACGATCATTTTTCTGGATCTTCTGTTGGTTCTGGAAGTCTCCGGCTGCTTTTCCTATAACGGTATGGGTTTCCGTCTGAAACTTCCGTTCCGGATTTTTCTTTGTGGATACAGAAAGCTCTTTTCCATTAATAGAACCGTTTATAACAACATATCTTTCACGCATTTACTCCGATAGTCACTCGGCGATATTTTGTATCTTTCTTTAAATGTTCGGTTAAACGTTCTTTGACTTTCAAATCCACTATCCAGACAAATATTTGTAATAGAATCCCTCGTATTTTCCAGACGATAACATGCGTAGTTTAACCTTGCATCATTAAGATATTGATTGAAATTTCTATATTAATATTGACGATTATGCTGCCTCACGAGGGATGAGTGTCAGCTGGTTTATCCGAAATTTCAAAAAATTCACTGGTTCCACACCAATGCAATTTATTGTAGGAATCCGAATCACCAATGCTCAGATTTTACTTGAAACAACAACTTATTCCATCAATGAGATTTCTAAGATTGTCGGGTATGATAACCAGCTTTATTTCAGCCGACTCTTCCACAAGCTAAAAGGATATTCACCTAGAGAATACCAAAAGATAAGAAATAAGTTCTGAAAACCATAATATTATAAGAATCCAATTTATTTAAAAAGAGGATTAAAAATGTTACATTCCTAGTTTTCTTATCACAAGTTGCTTCTAATACATGATTCCCCTTAAATAAAAGATAATATAAAAAGGTCACTTTACCCATTTTGAGAGGTGTAAAGTGACCTTCTCTTAGTCAAATATAATGCCGTTCCTTTCTTCGCAAACCTTTACAGAAAGTACAAGCATCCATGTTTCGTTTTTGATAAAGAATCCGTTGCTTTGGTGAGCACTTATAATCGTGTGCACACACTGGCATCGAATTCGATGCAGAAGAATAGCGCCTCACTTTGGCAAAGCAGGGCGCTATTCTCTGTTACAGGAAAAATCAGGTTATTCTCCCATGATCTGAACCGTATATTTTCTTATCTTCAGTCCATCGAACTCCACAAAATAAATATCCTGGGCACTTCCGCCCGCTGCTTTTCCATCTATTACTGGAAGCACACAATGATTTCCGCAAAGCATTGACTTCAAATGTCCCGGGGCATTTCCGCTGCAGGTTCCATAGCTTGGGAGCATATGGGTATGCACGTAATCTCCGTCTGTTGGTATCAACCGTTCCAGCGTCAGTTCAATGTCCTTTTCCACACAGGGAAGGCTTTCATTTATCATAATCGCCGTAGTCGTGTGCATGGATATGACAAAAACAACTCCTGCCGTGATTCCGCTGGCAGCCACGTCCTTTTGCACCTGATCTGTGATTTTTACCATTTCAAATTCCTGTCTGCTGGCAATTTCATGCGTATAAGATTTAATAATCATAGCCTCTTCCTTTCATTCCCAGAAACACTTCCGCATTCTCTCCCAGGATTTTTTTCAGCACATCTGGACGAAGATTCAGTTTTTCCAGACCGTCCTTTGTTCTGACCTGGCGAAATCTGGGGAGGTTGGATCCATACATCACCTTATCCATCAGATTATTCTGCAGCCATCCCGGAGCCATATTTTTCAAGAAAATCTGTTCATAATAGTTTTTGGGGCTGTCCATAAATACCGTCGCCGTATCTGTATAAACATTGGGATACTTTAACAACAGCATGCACAGCTCATCCACCCAGGGCCATCCCAGATGCGACAGGCAGAACCGAAGCGTCGGATATTCCACGGCGATATCTTCAAACAAAATCGGACGTGTATATTTTGACGGGGAATCCGGTTCCCAGCTGAAGCCGCTGTGAAACAGCACCGACTTGTCATACTTTGTGCACAGATCTAATAACGGTTTTAACCGTCTGTCATCCGGATACATATTTAAATGGGATAAATTCAGCTTCAGACCCATCAAATTCAGCTTTTCAAACGCGTCCTTCAGTTTTTCTGCCGCACATTCCTCTCGCGGATCGACACTGGCAAAGCCGATAAAGCGTTCCGGAAACAATTCTACGATCCTCTTTACTTCTTCGTTTGACACAATCGGCTGTCCCATCGATGCAGAATAATCTTCCGCAAGAATTACCGCCCGATCCACTCCGGCATGATCCATCACAGCCATGACCTGCTCCATGGGCACAGGAGATGATTTGTACAGGCCAAACGCCTTCTTTCTGAAATTCACCCTGTCCGAATCTGTACAGATCGGACCAAATAACACCGGGTGTACATGTACATCAATAATCACGAAACGACAACTCCTTTCTCTCCAAAGCTTCCTTTACACATGATAAGGTTCAAATATACTGACAATCTCAGCAGCCTTTTTCGCGCCGGAAAGCATACATTCCGGTATGCTCCTGCCCCGAAGAATTCCGCTCATAAAGCCGGCGCCATAGGAATCTCCCGCGCCTACGGTATTCACCAGCTTCGGTGCCGGTATGCACGGCTGTCGATAAAACTCTGTTCCGTCAAAAGCCAGAGAGCCTCCTTCCCCAAATGTGGCAAGCAGCACCTCGGCTCCCATGGAACAGCCCATCCGCAAAAGCTCTCTTACCTCCTCGGTCTCCTCTTCAAATGAAAAAATACCATAATTGATATTTTTTAGAATGGTCGGAACATCCTCATGCCGATACCGCTTAGAAAAATCAAAATAGATCTTCGTTCCCTTGCTTCTCATGTCCTTCAGCAATCCTGTCACATTCCACGAAAGATCGGTATGAATGTAATCCTGTGTCCGGATAAAATCCATATCCTCTCCCGTTGGCTGATATGGAATCATGACTCCTTTTTCCGCCCTGTGATGCACCCGGTCTCTGCCATTTAACAGCATCTCTATCACTGCCGTCTGTCCCCCGGGAACAATGGTAACATGTCCGGTATCTACCTTCCTTTTCTGACACGCTTCCAGCATAGACTGTCCATAGGCATCATCTCCAATCGCCGTCACCACGGACGGCACAAGCTCGGGAACCAAATCCATCAGATTAAACATCAGATCGATTCCATTGCCTGTCGGGTAACTGATATTTAAGTTTTTGTATACATCAATACAGGTGAATCCTACCGCTGCAAACCGCATAACTGCTCCTCCCTCTGTTTATCTTCGTCACTGCATATACATTTTTAAATTCCGTACATTTTTCTTATCATATTCAAACGGATTAAAATAATATGCGGCATCTGCTCCAAGCATTCCGGCATACGCTGCAAAATTCAGCGCCTGCCCCCCCCCAGGAAACATGGTTTTTAAATGGATGTACTTATCACATACATTGTCCCCAATCCCTATTACCTTCATTTTCTTAGCTCCTTTAGTCGAATTCCTCTTCAATCGATTGATTATATATCATTATATAATGTTATATTATCATATTAGTGTTTCTGAATCATTTTGTCAATAGGATTTTATAAAAAAACAAGAAAAAAATGCAGCCACATTGAGCCTGCGCTCAACATGTCTGCATCATTCCTTTTTCAAATGAAGCGATTTGAAAATGTACTTTATTCTGTTTCGAAATAAAGTACATTCTGAAATAAAGTACATTTTGAAATTTTTGTACTTTATGCTATAATCCTTGTATCTAAGCCTTTTATTAACCACTAACTATAAAGTACAAAATTTTTTACTTTTAAATTTTTCGATGAAAAAGGCTAATTTCGTACTTTATAAAAAAAGCAAAAAAGGCATCGTACAAAAATTTTAAAAGTTGAACAGTTACAATTTCTCACAGTTTTCACAGAAAGGAAATGTTTATGATAAAAGGAACCTTATATGGCATAGGAGTAGGTCCGGGCGATCCGCGGCTCATGACGTATCTGGCAGTTGACACGATTCAGAAGTGCCCGGTGATTGCGGTACCGGCGGATGGAAAGGAAAATGCAGTTTCCTATAAAATTGCCAGCGGGATCGTGGAAAATCTGGATGAAAAGGAATGCTTAAACCTCACTACTCCGATGACAAAAGATAAAGCTGTTTTAAATGCAGCATACCAGGCTGCCTCGAATCAGATTATAGAGCAGCTGGAACAGGGGAAGGATGTTGCCTGCCTCACGCTCGGAGATCCAACGATTTACAGTACCTATATTTATATCCATCGGGTTGTAAAAGCACATGGTTATGCAACTGAAATCATCAATGGCATTCCGTCCTTCTGCGCGGTCAGCGCCAAGCTTCAGGACAGTCTTGTTGACCGCTCAGAACAGCTTCATATTATTCCGTCCACTTATGATATTGAGGCGGCGCTGGAACTTCCAGGTACCAAGGTTCTGATGAAAGCAGCTTCCAAGATGCCGCTTGTCAAGGCGACCCTGAAAGAAAAGCATATGACAGGTACCATGATCGAAAATTGTGGTATGCCAGAGGAGCATATTTATCATAAAATCGATGAAATTCCAGATCGGGCAAGTTATTATTCGATTATTGTCGTGAAGGAAGGGAACCATGATTGAATTAAAGCATCTTACAAAAAAATACGATCATTTTCTAGCGGTCGAGGATCTGAACCTGAAAATTGAGACAGGAGAGTTCTTTGGGCTTTTGGGACCGAATGGTGCCGGAAAAACGACCACCATCGGAATGCTCTCCACTCTCCTGCTTCCGACTTCGGGTGAAATCTGGATCAACGGAGAGCTGCTGACACGTCAGAAAAATCAGCTGAAACAAAAACTCAGTGTCGTTACGCAGGAATACTCGATGCGTCAGGATATGACGATGAACGAGATTATGGAATATCAGGGACGTCTTTATTATATGCCGATCAAAAAGATTCGGGAGCGGTCAGAGGAATTGCTGGAATTCTGCGGGTTGATCGATTATCGGAAGAGAACCGTCCGAAAGCTTTCCGGAGGCATGAAGCGGAAGCTGATGGTCTGCCGGGCACTTTTAACGGAACCGGAAATCCTTTTTCTGGATGAACCGACTGCAGGGATGGATGCATTTGCCCGCCGTCAGATGTGGAATCTTCTGAAAAAGCTGAATCAGCAAAAGCTTACCATTCTTCTGACAACGCATTATATGGAGGAAGCAGAAACGCTTTGTGACCGTGTCGGCTTTATGTGCGGTGGACGTCTGGAGGAAACAGATGCTCCGGGGCATATGATAGAGACGCTGGGGCGGTATGCGGTCGATGAGACTTTACCAGATGGGCTGAAATCACACTATTTTCATGGAAAGGAGGAGGCAATTCAGTATTTGTCCGCGTCAGAACAGGAAACAGCGCTTCGCAGTACGACATTGGAAGATGTATTTCTGGAGACAATCGGGCAGCAGCTGGAATGCCGGTAACAATGGGTATCCTTACTGTGTTATGGGAAAAATGGGTAGAATTCCGGCGGGATTTTTATAAAATCACGCTTGCTGCCATGATTGCCCCTCTTTTATATATTCTGGTGTTTGGTCTTGGAATCCAGACCATGTCGCACGGACAATCGTATCTGAACTTTCTGATTCCGGGTGTAGTTGCCTTAACGACCATGAACGGCAGTTTCAATGCTATCGCCCAGAACTTAAACGTCCAGAGATTATACGAAAAGGCATTTGACCAGGTCATCATCTCTCCTACCCCGCTGTGGCAGTTCATCGCGGGACAGATCATCGGCGGAAGCCTCCGGGGATTATATGCGGGAGCCGTGATTATTCTTCTGGTTTTGCCGATCGGAACGGGGCTCTGTTTTAACGGCTGGTCGTTTCTTCTGATGTTTTTGAACGGCTCTGTGTTTTCCACAATTGGAGTTGTGGTATCCTTTTATGCCAAAAACCATGCCGATGTACCGCGTTTTTCGAATTATGTGATTATGCCGATGGCATATCTGTGTAATACATTCTTTTCGGCCCAGAGTATGCCAGATGGTCTGCGCCAGGTGATTGAATATCTGCCCTTATCGCAGACCAGTGCGGCGCTTCGCAGCATCGCCAATCATGAGGCATTTTCTTATACGACGATTGGAATCCTGCTTCTGTATCTGGCGTGTTTTTCGGTTGCTGCGTCCTGGTTTCTGTATAAGAAAAAGAATTTATAAACACGGGGTAAGGAGTTTCTATCTATGAAAAAAATAGGTTTCATTCTTCTGGGAATTATTTGTATCTTATTTAACAGCCGGTGGGCATTGACGTCGCAGGCGGCTGCTGGAACGCCGCCTTCCCTGGAGGATGGTGAATATGCCATCGAGGTAACGATGACCGGAGGCAGCGGAAAAGCTTCGATCCAGAGTCCTGCTCTTCTGACGGTGACAGATGGAACGGCATACATATCCGTCACATGGAGCAGTTCCAATTATGATTACATGGTGGTAGATAATAGAAAATACGAGAATGAAAGTGCCAAGGACGCAAACTCTCATTTTACGATCCCTGTTTTGGATCTAACAAAAGAACTTATAGTCAGGGCGGATACACTGGCGATGGGAACGCCTCATGAAATCGAATATACTCTTCAATTCAATACCGCGTCGATTGCGTCTAAGAGTACACTTCCGCAGGAAGGAGCGAAACGTGTGATGATGATGGCAGCCGTTATTATTATCGGTGGCGGGATTCTAAATCATATCATAAATGAACGCCGGAAGCGGGATTATACGGGGAAACGCCGGACTTAAATTAAAAGGGTTTCGTAACTGGTCAGTACCTTCACAGTCACGCGCAAAAATCCATTAAAAATTGCCTACGGCAATGGGATTTTTTCCTGCTGACCTATGTTTTTGTACGGTCAGCGCAGTAAATGTGCAGACCTACTGAACAGTTACAGGGATTCTTCTTTAGAAAATTAGATTCGGAAGAATCCCCTTTCAATGCTTTTATTTTATTATTCAGCCGGCTTTTGTAGATAAAACAGGCGAGAATCAAAGTCGCAGCTCTCTCTTCTACCATCCATATACTGTCCGGAAGAGGCGTCACTGGTAATCAGTCCTAAATTCATCAGTTCGTCGCCATAGTGGGTGCTTACGGCACTTTCGTGTCCTTCTGTATATTCCGTGACATTGTAAAGAACGGATTCTTCCAGTCCCTGTAAATACAGCCGCGTAAACGGACCATTGGCGACATTCAGTGTCCGATACCAGCCGACCAGGGCTTCTGTGCGGTCTTCACTGACTACCATCCAGGCAGTGATATTGTTTTCAAACGGACTGGAAAGTCTGTAAAAAGTACCATACTGAATCAGGGACCGGTGCTGTTTCATAAAGGCTGTCTGAATTTTTAATTCAGATAGCTCATCTTCTCCGAGCTGTGTCAGATCCAGTTCATAGCCGAAAGTTCCGAAGAACGCGGTATTGGCACGTGTCCAAAGCGGCGTCTGACGATGAAGCTGATGGTTTGGAGAAGCAGATACATGAGAGCCCATCGAGCTAATCGGATAACCATAGGAAGTACCGTATTGAATCCGCAGACGTTCAATCGCATCTGTATCATCGCTGATCCAGCCTTGCGGTGCGTAATACAGCATACCTGCATCAAAACGCGCTCCACCGCTGGCACATGATTCGAACAGAATGTCCGGGAAACGTGTTGTCAGCCGTTCATACATCTGATAAACACCCAGAATGTAGCGGTGAAATACTTCTCCCTGCTGTCTGGCGGAAACGCCTCTGCTCCATACATCACTGAGGCTCCGGTTCATATCCCACTTGATATAGGAAATGGAGGCGCTTTCCAGAATCGATGCAATCTTTTCATAGATGTAATCAAGGATCTCCTGCCGGGAAAAATCCAATACATACTGGTAACGTCCGTGACAAGGCGTTCGCCCTGGAACCTGGAGGATCCAATCAGGATGCGTGCGGAATAAATCGGAATCGGCATTTACCATCTCCGGTTCGATCCAGAGACCAAACTTCATGCCGAGCGCTTCTATCTTCTGTGCCAGTCCGGAAAGACCGTTTGGCAGACGGTCACGGTTTGCCTCCCAGTCGCCCAGTCCGGCTTTTGAGCTGCTTCTGGCACCAAACCAGCCGTCATCTAAAACAAACAGCTCTATGCCGCATTTCTGCGCTCTGGAAGCCAGCTGTAGAAGTTTTTCTTCGGTAAAATTGAAGTAAGTTGCCTCCCAGTTATTGATCAGGATTGGGCGCTCGCGATCACGCCAGTACCCCCTTGCCAGTCGGCGCCGGTACAGCCGGTGTAAAGTCTGGCTCATGTCGTTAAGTCCCTGAGAGGAGTAAACAAGCACTGCCTCCGGAGTCTGGAAGGTTTCACCAGGGTTCAGCTCCCAGCTAAAGCCAAACGGATTAATTCCTATCATAAGACGGGTGGTTCCATGTGACTCCACTTCTGCCTGAGCCAGAAAATTACCGCTGTAAATCAAGCTGCAGCCAATGGCTTCTCCCTGAAATTCGTCAGCCGAAGGGCGTTTTAAAATAATGAACGGATTCTGCTCATGGGAAGAATGTCCCCGGGTGCTGTCAATCGCCTGAATGCCATACTCAAGCCTGCGTGTGTGGAGTGCGCGCTCTCTCGCCCATGCCCCAGAAAACTGCATCCACTCATAATCGTGGTCAGGAAGATCCAGGCAAAGACTCATCGCGGTCTGAACCTGTACAGAAATGTCTCCCTGATTGGAAATAGAAGCACTTCGGGCAATGACACCGCCCTCGACAAATATTGTATATAAAAGATGCAGCTCCAGATTAGTATGGGTATCTTTTAACGTAATAATAAGAGTTTCAGCTTCCCCGTCCTGTTCAGTATAAGTAGCGGGAAGTCCCGGCAGTTTTGGCTTTCCGGATGTAACCTGATATCCAGTAAATTGAAAATCTGAATAGGTACTTCCATCATTCTGGAGAATCTCTACTGCCGGATGCCGGTAATCACCGCTTCCGTAAGTACCGTACTCCAGCTTAATATGTCCAAGTGAAAAGGTGCGATCGTTTTCATAGAGATAAGATGCCATGTCTCTGGGAGCTAATTCAAGAAGGTATGAGAAATCTTCCTTGTCACGAATCTTTTTCCCATAATACAGCTGTCCCATATGTCCGTTTGGAAGAACCATCATGATATAGCTGATGGTCTGGTTATATAAATGAAATATCTTCGATGATTCGTGATATACAATACTCATATCCTTATTTCCTCCTGTTCATCTGTCGCTTGTCATTTAATCAGATATAGACTGCTTGCTAAACTTTATTCTACCAGAAAATAGATTAAATGAACAGACTACGGACAGGAATATGGAAAATTCTATAAATTTGATTTTGTCTCTGTTATCGGTTGTGTGTACGTGTATGTGAACGGTAACGATTTATTTATAATAACGAATGGTCAGGTAATGCCCTGCGTCAATATGGTCATCCGAAAGACTGTTCATCTGGCGCAGCTCCCGTACATACTCCTCAACTGACTCCTCCGAATCTGCACAATATGTCTGAGCAATGCTCCAGAGCGTATCTCCATCTTTCAGATGAATACTGGTATAGTACTTTTCCGGTCTAGTATTTGCTTCTTCCTCAGCCATCACATACATCAGACTCCGTCCAAAAAAGCCCGAAAGCAGCATGATGAAAACAACAGCTAAAACCATAACACCTTTTTTCAACGTATACATTTGCAATCTTCTCCTCTCGTGTTTTGTTGGAATCGTCTTTTTGTATTCAAATCTGTTCTTAAAGAATGAGAAGAGATTTGAATATTATAAAAATGTCAGGAACATTTGTTCTGTATGGTTACATTATACGACACGAACAAATGTTTGTCAATGGTTTTGAAAGAAAAAACAAACATTTGTTCGCAGTTTGCTACTGTTCCCGCATACGTGCCCAGTAACGAAATTTGCCGTGGCTTCGCATTTAAATACGGCAAATTTCTATTGCCACCACCTTTTCTTACGGTACTTTCGGTTTCAAAAGTGCCGTAAGAAAACGCGGCTTTGCTCGTAAGCAGCAGACACCTGCTTCCTATAAAAATCTAAATACTTTAGGTATATAGATTTTTATAGGGAATCATACATATTGCACAAAACTGCGCTGCTATTTCTGGCAAATATGTCCATAAAAGTCGATAAAACTATTCGCGAAAGCATCCTTTCACGAATAGTTGATGGTTTCATTCCTATTTTTACTATCAAAATCATAATCTATGTATAACAATAATTATGTATAACATATATATAACATATCACAGAATCAGATTGACGCCCTTGTGGTTTCATGATAATCTATATACATAAAATAAAGTATGACGCAATTTGAAATTTCAGTTTAAATCGAACGTTATAAGACTTGGCGCATGATCTTTGCAAAGCACTTCTTTGAAATCAGTTTGATAAGCAGAGTATTATCTCGCGTAACTGTCTACATGAGTATGAACAGTTACCACCTCGCAGCAAGAATGTCAGGGTATTAAACAAACAGGTAACTGTTCAGTACCTTCACAGTCACACGCAAAAATCCATTAAAAATTACCTACGGCAATGGGATTTTTGCCTGCTGACCCATGTTTTCGTACGGTCAGCGCAGTAAATGCGCAGACCTACTGAATAGTTGCATAAACAGTTACAAAAAAATAGATTGGAGAATATAGAATATGGGAGAAATTAAACAGGCAAACTTTCGAATCGATTCCGATACAGCGGATGCTTTCCGTGCATTTTGCGAACAAAAAGGAATGAACCAGGCCCAGGGCTTTGATCATGTGATGCAGGTGTTTGAGTTAAATCAAGCCAAATCCTCAATTCCGGGGAGAAGTGTCGAGATTGAGGAGTTTGAAACCATGGTTAAGTCCATCACCTCCGCATATCTGTATAGCTTGGAATTGAACCAGAATGCAGAAGCCAGAGCACGGGAGGAGTTCTCTTCTGAACTCCAGAGAAAAGAACTGCGCCTCACAGAGTTACAGAAAAAAGTAGAACAACTTCAAGCAGAAAAGAAAAAAATGGATGCGGAGTTCGCTTTGCTGACCAAGCAGGAACAGACACTCACCGAACAGCTAGAATCGCTCAGAAAAGGTGCTGCTGATCAGGAACAGATCAACCAGATGCTGAAGGAGAAACTAGAAGAGGCACAAAATCAGCTGAAGAAAAATGAACATTCAAAAGAATCAGAAGAAATGCTTAAGAATGAGCTTTTGCAATGCAAACAGGAACTTCATGATACTGTACTTGCTCTCTCTCACTCTCAGAAGGAACAGGAGGTAAAGTCAGAGTCCTATCAGCATGCATCCGATCGGATTCTGGCACTTGAAACTGAAAATAAAGAACTACAGCAGAAACTCACAGAACTTACCCAGGAATTATCAAAACAAAAAGCGGATGCTGATGTGGGTCTTCAGCAATGCAAAGCCCAGGCGGAGCTTACGATGGAGCGCGCACTATTCAAAAAAGAACGGGAAATGCAGGAACTCCTTCGTCAGGCAGACAAAGAAAATGCCCGTCTGGAAGTGCTGCTTGAGCAGGCAAGAGAACAGCTTAAAAAAGAAAACATTGATAAAAACGAACAATAGTTTGCATTTTGCCCGAACATATGTTACTATATATAATATAATAAGGGCTTACTATAGGCCAGACCTTTCAGTGATTCAGCTGCTGGTCCCATCAGGTGGGCGTTCGACTTGTATCCTGCCAGAATCACTGTATATCCGATATTAAAAACATTTTATATACTTCATCGACAGGAGGAATCTATATGGCACAGGGACGTATTACAGATAAACAGAAAGAGATCTTGGAATTTATTAAAGCATGCATTTTAAAGAAAGGTTATCCGCCGACGGTACGTGAAATTTGTGAAAAGGTACAGCTTAAGTCTACCTCTTCTGTCCACTCTCATCTGGAACAGCTTGAGAAGAACGGATATATTCACCGGGATCCGACGAAACCGAGAGCCATCGAGATCGTTGATGACACCTTTAACCTGTCCCGCCGTGAACTGGTAAATGTACCCCTTATCGGTACTGTAGCAGCCGGTGCGCCGATTCTGGCTGATGAGAATGTGGAGAACTATTTCCCGATTCCGGCAGAACTGCTTCCGAACAGCGAAACTTTTATGCTGAAGGTCCGCGGCAATAGTATGATCGATGTGGGCATCTATGACGGAGATCGTGTTATCGTGGAACAGACCAGTGTCGCAGAGAATGGCGAGATCGTGGTTGCACTCATCGATGATTCAGCTACCGTTAAGCGTTTCTTCAAGGAGAACGGTCACTATCGTCTCCAGCCGGAGAATGCAACCATGGATCCGATTATTGTGGATAAAGTACAGATTCTTGGGAAAGTAATCGGCCTGTTGCGCCTTATGCGGTAACACATTGGTTCGCTGTCGCTTACCTTTCATGTATTATCTGAAAATGGCAGAAGCATTATGTGACAAAATTTAACTCAAAAGCTCTATTCGTTGACGTCCGGAGATACGGTACGCTCAATTTTATAGAATAGAGCTTTTTTGTTCGTATGATTCATTTTTGCAATATGCTTCTTTCGGTGATTAAACTGGTGCATACCGCTCAAAAAGCCAGTCTTCCAGTGCATTTAAGTTATCATCGGAATGTTCTACTTCCCGGGCATATCTCCAGGAGATTTCTTCCACATCCTTCACGGAAAGTTTCTTTCCATTTTCCAGCCATCTGACCATCAGGAATTCCTGTATCCAGCGAACAGAGAACAATGCCAGTTCCATCTTGGAACAGACCATATCGTCGTAGACAGCCCCGCAAAAATAGGTATAGACAAAAAACATTAAAAGCTGCTCGCCCAGATTTTCCCATTCTTCTTTGTGACTTCCTAAGCTTCCATATGCCTTATGAAATTCTTCGCAAATTTTATGATAGGTTTCCTCACTTCCCTGATACAGCCACTTTTCAGCACCATCCAGCACATCATCCCATTCCGGACGCAGGCGTTCCAGACCGCGTAGTACCTGCAATTCTTCTATCTGGCGTGCCCACCGATGGAGAGATGCTGCATCAATGCCTTTTTCAGCAAGACTTTCTGATACAAATTCCTGGAGTTTTTTTCTCTGATGATGAGCTTCACAGTTTCGCAGAAGTTCATCAATTTCATATTCCTTCTGCTCTTCCACCCGGATCTGATATTGTTCTGTCAGCTGTTCGGATGCCGACATTCGGAGTGTCAGAGGAAGGGATCGATCCTGTAAAATCGAAAACAGAACATCTCTTGTATCTTCCAACTGGGAAAACATCATAAAATCGAATTCTTCAAAATCGTCCTCCAAATCGTCCTCTTCTTCCAGAAAACGGACCGGTTCTTTACAGGAAAGAATGATTCTAGCCGCCTCCGGACAGGACAGGGAAAGAGATAATTCCCGAAGTCCCTCGTATTCTTCCGTATGTCTCGGGTACATCCGGCAGGTATCACAAAGAGAATCTGGTCCCAGTGCTTTATAAAGATCGCAGAGATTTTCTTCATTTAAAAATGCACAGCGCCGATTGTTCTGGTAAAAACATTCTTCATCCCAGTCAATAGAATTGCGTAATCGCGTTCCGAACTCGCTCTTTTCATTTCCATATCGCTCCAGAAAGGCTTCATCAATCACGATCTGCCATCCGGCACAGCAGCTATCCGGACAATCTCCTGCTGTACAGACAAATTTATCATAATAATGTGGTTTTAAATATCGCATTTATTTTCCTTCTTTCTTTTTATATAGATCCAGGCACATAAGGCCGTAAAAATAACAGCCGCAGCAATCCATACCGACCATACCGGAATCGGACAGACTCTTGCGTTCATCATGTTCAGTCCCTGATGAAGTGTGAAAGCACCAAATATGGAAAAAATAACAAATGCCAGTGTATTCAGCAGCCCATCGGGAGTTTTGCTCTTTAAAAGATATCCAACCAGCATTCCGAGAATATCCGCTGCAAAAAGTCCCAGAGAGCATCCAATCCATACAACAAAGGCTGATTTCATGCCTTCATTGGCTCCGAACGTGATGGCTGTAAGCTGAGTCTTATCTCCCAGTTCTGCCACAAAAAATGTACAAAAAACAGCTAAGGGTGCGAACTGAATCTTTGATTTACCGCCCTCCTCCTCTTCTTCTTCATCATCACCGGCAAGAGTCGATGCGGCGAAATACAGAAATGCAAGTGCTGCAATCATCTTAATAAGCCAGTCAGGAATAAATTCACTGACAAGTCCGCCCGCCAGAACCGCAAGACCATTCAGAACAAGAATCGCCGCCGCAGTTCCTAGTATAATATCTCTCAACTTATATTTTGAAGTGAGAGCAATCAGCATAAGCTGGGTTTTATCGCCCATCTCTGCGATAAATTCTGTAAAAAACACTTTAAAAAACAGCATCATTTTTCATTTCCTCCTAGATGTAATGCATGTTCCCTCACCGCTTACTGTCGATTATGATGTCCTCCCTTTTTTGCATCAATGCACAAAAGAAAAACTCATGTATATCAACTGACAGCTATGCATGATACAAAAACTGTCGTCCATCGATATACATGAGTCTCATTATTTAAGATTTGCCAGATTATACAGTTGCTATAATCAGAATGTTGACAAACCACACTTTCGCGCTAACTACTCCCTCATGGAATATTGAATTTACTTGATAAATAGTATCAAATAAAGAATGTGTTGTCAACGGAATTTAACGCTTTTACCTACGATTGTCTCATTCGGGTTATGATCTCATTTGCCTTTTTGTAAACTTCCTTTGGCTCCACCCCAATGAAGAATTTCTGGTCTTCATAGAGGATCTTGCCGTTGATCATGGTCATCTTCACATTCTGTTTGCTTCCGCTGTATACCAGGTTTTTCATCGGGTTGTTGATAGGTTGCATATTCGGCTGGTTCAGATCGATCATAATCAGATCCGCCTTTTTGCCTTCTGCAAGGCAGTCGCAGTCTGTCAGTCCCATTGCTTTTGCACCGCCGGTTATTGCCATTTTCAGAACTTCTTCTGCTGGTACTGCAGATGCATCCCGATCATGAAGTTTTCCCAGTCCCGTCACTAAAAACATTTCCCGGAACATATCCAGGCAGTTGTTGCTGGCTGGTCCATCTGTGCCGATGGCCATATTGACTCCGTGTTTCAAAAATGCCGTAGTGTTGGCGATGCCGCTTGCAAGTTTTGTGTTGGATCCAGGATTGGTTACCGCTGTCAGTCCTTTCCTGCGGAAGAGTTCTATTTCCTCATCGGTAAACCAAATGCAATGATATCCACCGCCCCCATGTTCAAATAAGCCCAAGGAATCCAGATAAGCTGCAGGTGTAGTTCCATGGCGCTGTACACACTCTGCCACTTCCCGTTCTGTTTCTGACATATGAGCAAATACAGGAGCCTTGTAGCGCTGTGACAGCTCGGCAATCTTTTTTAAGAGTTCTTCGGAACAAGTGTATTCTGCATGAAATCCCAGACAATACCTGATCAGCTCATCATATTGGTTGTAGGTATTAAAATCTGCCTCCACTTCCTCCAATGAAGAGGAAAAATCATTGATTCCGCTGACGAGTACACTCCGGAATCCACATTCTACCGATGCTTTAGCCATCATTTCTGTATTCAGATACATATCAAAGCAGGAGGTAATACCGCTGGTCAGGTATTCCATGATTCCCAGTTTGGAGAGCCAGTAGATATCATCCGGCTGTAATTTTGCTTCCATCGGGAAAATCTGCTTTGTCAGCCAGTCCTGCAGCGGCATATCATCCGCATAGGATCGAAGAAACGTCATGGCTGTGTGCGTATGTGCATTTTTAAAGCCCGGCATGATGAGATTTTTTTCTGCATCGATCTCACGGTCCCACACATTGCCGCATTCCTTATGAGGACCTACATATGTAATAGTGTTCCCTTCGACCCATACCTCTCCGTGGATGATATCCATATTTCCATTCATCGGAAGAATCTGGGCATTATAAAAACGAATATTCATGTTCTACCTCTTTCCTTTGTCGTAAATCTCTCCAAGTGCACGAGGAGCACGATTGTATTTTGAGAAGAAAATCAAAAGCAGCATTGTAACGATATAAGGCAGCGTCATGGCAAGATCCGAGTAACTGCTGGGCATCTGCATCTTCTGGACAAGATAATAGCCTCCGGATCGGGCAAAACCAAACAGCAGGCAGGATCCAAGTGTAGGAAGGATCTTCCAGTTTCCGAATATCATGGCTGCAATCGCCAGATATCCGTATCCCACATAGATGTTGGAAGAAAAGTTCGCTGAAATGGAATAAGCAAAGCTGATTCCAGCCAGACCGGACAGAGCACCGGATACAAGGACTGCAATCAGACGGATCCGGGTAACATTCTCTCCTGCTGCGTCTACTGCGTGAGGATTATCTCCACAGGCACGAAGATTCATGCCATAACGCGTTTTATACAGCACATACCAGGCAACAACTGCGATCAGAAGGATCAGGATCTCAAATGGATAGACATCTTTAAATGCGGCTCCAATTACTGGGATGCCGGAGAGCAGCGGAATTGTAAACCGTGCAGACACACCCAGAACAAATTTTTCCGAAGCTGCACCGAACACAAGGCGGTTTAAAAGTTTTGTAAAAAATGCAGTCAGTGACATAGCCAGGATATTGATCACGACTCCGCCAATGATCTGATTTGCCTTCAGACGGATACATAACAGTCCATATAAGAGCGAATACAGCATTCCACCTGCCATGGCACATACAATTGCGAGATAATAAGGAACCTGGGAATTGCTTCCAAAATAGCCTGCAGCCAGAACGGCCACAAAGGCGCCTATAAATGCCCCCATTCCCTGCAATCCCTCCAAAGCCAGATTCGTCACGCCGCTCTTTTCGCTGTAGATCCCTCCGATTGCCATTACGAACAGCGGGATCGCAAAGGATAAACCATCAATCAGGATTCGTTCCATCAGCTGATCCCCCTTTCTGTCTCTTCATTTAACTCTTGTTTCATTCGATTCACTTTGTAACGGATATATACACCGCAGGCGGAAAACAGCAGGATCAATCCGGTGATAACGGATGCGATCTCTGATTCCAGACCGGATGCTGAATTCATGTAGGTACTGCCCTTGCTGATCACTGTGATCAGAAGAGATGAAAATATGATGCCGATGGGATGGTTTCCTGCAAGAAGTGCCACTGCGATGGCATCAAAACCGGTGCTTGGAAGGACGCGGGGCTGAATCGAACCAAAATACCCCAGGTAGTACGTCACTCCTGCCAGGCCTCCTAATGCACCGGAGAACATCATCGCCATGATCATGCTTTTGCCAACATTGACACCTGCATACATGGCCGCTTTTCTTCCAAGTCCCACGCATTTGAGTTCATAGCCAAATACGGTGCGATCTAACACGAACTTCACCAGGACTGCAGTCAGAACTGCAAGAAGGATTCCTAAGGGAATATCCATTTTCAAGTTTCCGACGGGTGTGTCCATCAGAGTCAGGCGGGATGCTTTCGAGACGGCCTGGGACTGCCTGGAAACCGGATTGATATAGTACGTGTTGATGAAAAAGCTGATCACATACTGGGCCGTATAGTTTATCATGATCGAAGATACGACTTCATTGATATTAAATTTGTATTTTAACCAGCCAATAAGTGCACCGATGAGTGCACCAACGACTGCTCCGACAATCAGTACGCATGGCTTAGCCACCGCTGCCGGAAGGGAACTATATCCGATCACCAGAGTTGTGATAAAACCAGAGGTAAGCATCTGACCGGAGACACCGATATTAAAGAGTCCAGCACACATACCGACTGCTACTGCCAGAGACGCAAAAAGCATCGGAGTCCAGGCATTCATATAACTGGTGAAGTCGGTCAGCATATTCTTATATCCGGCATAACTCGGTTTCGGGAGGAATCCAGCCCCCTGAAGAAGGTTACCATAGGCCGACAGAGGATTCTTGCCAAGCGAAAGAATGATCACAGCTCCAGCCAGAAGGCTTAAGAAAATGGCCGACATGGGAATGGTGATACCCTGGTATTTTTCATTTCCCAGGAGTCTGACAAGCATCTTTTTCAATCTGTGTTTAATTTTCAGCATTTTGGTGCACCCCCATCATAAATTCTCCCACTTCATTTGATGTAAGCGTTTTTGCAGCTGCTATTTTCTGGATTTCTCCATTATATATTACTCCGATGGTATCTGCACAATTCATGATCTCATCCAGCTCTAACGAAATCAGCAGGATTGCCTTTCCTGCATCTCTCTGTCGGATAATCTGCTTATGGATATTTTCGATGGCTCCGATATCCAGACCTCTGGTTGGCTGCACAAAGATCATCAGAGGAGACTGAAGTTCAATCTCTCTTCCGATGATGGCCTTCTGCTGATTACCGCCGCTCATGGAGCGGACAATGGTCTTGTTTCCCTGACTGCTCCGGATGTCATACCGGTCAATCAGTTCATTTCCGTACTGGGAAAATTCTGCTTTATCCAGTACACCTTTATGGGAAAATGGTTCTCGGAAGTAGTTTTTCAGTCCCAGATTTTCCTCCAGGGTAAAATCCATGACCAGGCCGCAGCTCTGCCGATCCTCCGGAATATAAGAGATTCCTTCCAGGGTTCGTTTGCGGATGGAGTAATTGGTGATATCGACTCCATTCAGAAGAATACTACCTGAAGCTGCCTTCTCAACTCCTGCAATCGCATCTGCAATCTCAATTTGACCATTGCCGGATACTCCGGCAATGGCAAATACTTCTCCGCCGTGGACAGAAAAGGATACATTTTTTACTACTTCAAAATGATCCTGATTTTTTACAGTGAGATTCTTTACCTCTAACACAGTCTCCCGGTAATGAGGCTCTGATTTCTCTACTTCAAAAGAAACTTCCCGTCCAACCATCAAATTGGCCATCTGCTTTGTAGAGGTCGTGGCGACATCTAGAACATCGATGAGCTTTCCTCTGTTTAAAATCGCACATCTATCTGCAATTTTTTTGATTTCCTCCAGCTTATGGGTGATCAGGATGATGGTTTTTCCATCATCTCTGAGGTTGCGGATGATCGTCAGCAGGGATTCAATCTCCTGAGGCGTCAGCACTGCTGTCGGCTCATCAAAGATCAGAATTTCAGCTTCCCGGTACAGCATTTTCAGGATCTCGACACGCTGCTGTGTCGATACACTTGTATTTTCGATCACATCGATCGGATTGACTTCCAGACCGTACTTCTTAGAAAGCGCCTCGATCTCCTGATCTGCTTTTTTTAAATCAACATAGGGAAGGATTCCAAACAGTTTGTCTTTCTTCTTTAAACCCAGAATAATGTTTTCTGTAATCGTGTAATTCTGTACCAGCTTAAAATGCTGATGGACCATACCAATATTGAGTTTTGTTGCGTAGCTTGGAGAATGAATCTGTTCTTTCTTACCCCGGATGAAGATCTCACCTTCATCCGGTTCATACATACCAAATATCATGCTCATCAAAGTTGATTTTCCGGCACCGTTTTCGCCAAGCAGTGCGAAGATCTCACCTTTTTTAATTTGAAGCGTCACATCATCGTTTGCCACGATACCTGGGAAACGTTTTGTGATGTGCTTCATTTCAATGATATATTCCGACATTTAAGCCTCCTCATTTTCTGGTACAGAACGTATTATTTCAATCCTGGGAAATCTTCCGGCTCAATTCCGTTAAAGTTTGCTGCCGGAACGATAGTTCCATCTTTTACAAGTTCATATGCTTCGTCCATCTTCTTCACGGTATCCTCAGACATGCTTTGACGTCCTTCCTCTGTTACATAACCAACAGAATCAGAATCTGCACCTAACAGAGCGTTTGCTCCCTGGAAACCTCCGTCTGCGATAGCATTTAATTGTTTCTCTACGTTCATGCTCATAACTTTCAGTACAGAAGTCAAAATAATGTTATCAGAACCGTTAGCACCATCATCATACTGGTCTACGTCACAGCCTACTACTTTTACATTGCCAGCTTCTTTAGCAGCAGTAAATACACCGTTTCCAGAACCGCCTGCAGCTACGAACAGAATATCACAGCCCTCATCGATGAGAGCTTTTCCAACAACTTTACCGGTTGCTTCATCTGCAAAGCTTCCAACATAGTTTCCACCTACATTTTTATTGGTAACGTCAACGCCTGCGTAAGATGGGATCTCTACGATCTCAACACCGGTATCATATTTCTCATTTGCGTAATTGACACCACTCTCAAAACCGTACTGATAGTTTACATTGCTTGGGTATGCAATACCGGTTACTACAGCTACCTTTTTGCTTTCAGACTCCAGTGCAGCTGCCATTCCCGCGAAGAAACCTCCTTCCTGCTCCTTGAAAGTCATTGCATAAATATTATCACATTCGATGTCATTACCCTCAGAATCGGTCGGATTCGTATCTACAAGGATAAAATCTACATCTGGGTTATCGGTTGCGATGGTTCCGATTCCGGAGAATTGGAAGCCCGGGCATACGATCACATTGTAGTCTGCAACGATATCAGCAACTGCCTGAATAACTGCAGCCGGATCACCGGTTTCCTCGCGAACCGGAGTTACGGTTGCTCCCGGATGAGACTCGATAAATTTCAGGATACCGTTGTAGTTATCCTGGTTAAAGGAGCCGTCATCTACACCGGATGGACTGGTCACGATGGCGATCTTTAAATCTCCATCAGCGTTCTCAGCAGAAGCTGCTGCTGTTTCAGCCGTATTTTCCTTTGTCTCGGCTGTATTATTGTTTCCACCGCATCCTGTCATTAACGCTGCGGATACTGCTACACCTGCTACAATACCAAATAATTTTTTCATCAATCTTTTCCTCCTATTTTTTGTTTTTGCCAAACATATTTGCAAGACTCTCCGTATACGGTGATCTGCAGATTCCTTTTTCCGTTACAATTCCGGCGATCAGCGTGTGATCGGTTACATCAAATGCCGGATTATAACATTTGACACCCTCCGGTGCCATCGGTTTTTCATAAAATTTGCTTTTGATCTCTTCCGGACTTCGAAGTTCGATCTGGATATCATCGCCAGTTGCACAGTCAAGATCGATGGTTGAACTCGGTCCTAATACATAGAACGGAATTCCGTAATGTTTTGCAAGGATTGCAACACCACTGGTTCCAATCTTATTGGCCGCATCACCGTTGGCAGCGATACGATCACAGCCTACGAAGCAGGCCTGGATCCAGCCGTTTTTCATTACAATGCTGGCCATGTTATCACAAATCAATGTTACATCGATTCCTGCCTGATCTAACTCATATGAGGTAAGTCTTGCTCCCTGAAGAAGCGGCCTTGTCTCATCTGCAAATACATGGAAATTCATGCCCTGCTCTTTTCCAAGGAAGAGAGGTCCTAAGGCAGTTCCATAGCGGGAGGTGGCTAAGGGTCCGGCATTGCAATGTGTCAGAATTCCGTCTCCGTCCTTAATAAGGCTTAAACCATATTCAGAAATCGCTCTGCACATCTGGCTGTCCTCTTCCTGAATATCCATGCACTCTTTCTTCAGATATCCAAGAATCTCTGGTACAGAAGCATCGCTGTGGCTTGTCACTACCTGCTCCATGCGGTTTAATGCCCAGCTCAGGTTCACTGCCGTTGGACGGGAAGAGTTCAGATAATCCTTATACTCTCTGAATTTCTTTAAAAACTCATCGTAATCCCCGGTTTCAATCGTTCCGGCCAGAACATACATTCCAAATGCCGCACAAATTCCGATTGCCGGTGCTCCCCGGACTTTCAATTCAAAAATGGCATCATACAGATCCTTCGCCGTTCCAAGGGTCAGGTATTCGGTAACCGTTGGAAGCTTAGTCTGATCAATGATGATCACAGCTTTGCCGTCTTCATGCAAGTACACATTTTTGATTGCTTCTGACTGATTGTCCACTTTATCATCTCCTTTGTTTTTTATTCATCACTCAGATCATTTTACCGATTCGAACTATGGATTCCGTAATCAGCTGTTTAAATAACGGTGCAACACGGTCAGCTGTTTCCTTCACTTCCTCCGCACTCAAAGGCTGATCAGTCATTCCGCATCCCAGATTGGAAATGCAGGAAATACCGCAGACCTTCATGCCCATATGATTGGCAGCTATGGCCTCGCATGCGGTGCTCATTCCTACTGCATCTCCTCCAAGTATCCGGCACATTTTTACTTCATGGGGAGTTTCAAAATTCGGACCGGACAGCTGGATATAGGTTCCCTCCTGAAGCGGAATCTGAAGGTCTGCAGCAGCACCCCGGATGATCTCACAAAGGTCCTTACGGTAAATCTCAGACATATCGCTGAAACGCTCTCCCAGCATCTCCTCATTGGGTCCGATGAGAGGAGACGGTACAAAATTACTGATCTGGTCGGTGATCATCATAAAATCACCGGCTTTGTAATCATAATTCACACTGCCGGAAGCATTGGTCAGAAACAAGACCCGGGCCCCCATCATCTTCATGAGACGGGTGGGAAGAACTACATCCTCCATGGAATATCCTTCATAGTAGTGGACACGTCCCTGCATGATTACGACCGGGACATCTCCTACGTATCCAAAGACAAATCTGCCCTTATGTCCGCTGACTGTGGACACAGGAAAACCCTCAATATCATGATAATCCAAAACAGCTTCTACCCGAATGGTATCTGCATAATCACCGAGTCCGGATCCCAGCACCAGTGCCACCTCCGGCTTAAAATTAATTTTGTCTTTAAAGCACTGATAGCATTTTAATAATCGTTCATACGCCTTTGTCATATCAGACCTCCTCGTATTCTTTGATCACAACCGGATGTCCTGAACAGAGTGCAAGATGATAGATCTTTGCAGCATCCTCCACATAAACACTGTTTGTATATGCTTCCGGTAATGTTCCGCCGATAGCCACGACACCGTGATTGGCCATCAGACAGGCATTTTTCCGTTCCAGGATTGGAACTGCATTCAGACCAACCTCTGCACTTCCCTGCTGTGCATAAGGACTTACCTCCAGTTTCCCTTTTAAGAAAGGAATCATTTCAATCAGTACAACTGGAATTTCCTGATGGTTTACCGCAAAACTGCTTGCATAAGGAGAATGTGTATGCACCACCGCATTAGCATGGGACAGGTGACGGTAAATCTCAGCATGCATTTTCCACTCGGAAGATGGCTTGTGTCTTCCTTCGACCAGATTGCCATCCAGATCAATCACTACGATATCCTCTTCCGCCATCAAACTGTAATCATAGGAGCTGGGAGTAATTACGATCCACTGCTTCTCACGAAAGTAAGCACTGATATTGCCGCTTGTTCCGGCCATCAGCTTTTCATCATAGGCCTTTTTCGCTGTCATCAGCACATTTTGTTTCAGTTCCTTCAAATCTGTCATAATCTTATCGCTCATCTCCTTTGGTTTTTGATTTTCTTTCCGCTTTCCCTTCCAGGACAGGGATCTGATGTGCCTGGAACCATTCCCATAGGTCCGGATTGGTTTTTCGGATGGAATGATCCACAACCACCTGACTGAGCTGCTCCAACTCTCCGATCACATACACCTCGTTGCGTCCGATCTTCGTATTGTCCACCACCAGGATCTTATGTTTCGCCTGCTTTAATACCTGACGACGGATATCTGCTTCTTCACGGGTGGAATCTGTAATACCTGCCTCCAGACTGCAGCCGGCACTGCTGACAAATGCATAATTGATAAAGCAGGTTTTCATCTGTTCCAGTACGGTCTGTCCTTCAAACGCTTCCCGATCGCGATTCAGCTCACCGCCAAATAAAATAAGACGAATCTGCGGATTCGCATCAATCTCCTTTGCCACTGCCAGAGAATTGGTCATGACGGTCAGCTTGCCGGGAAAATCCGCTAATTGCTTTGCAATATGAAGAGCCGTGGTACTGCAATCCAGAAAAATGGAACTCTTTTCGTGAATCCATTGCATGCAGAGAGATGCAAGAAGCTTTTTCTCTTCCTGCATCACCTTGCTGCGAACCGAGATGGGCGTTTCATTGCCAAAACCTTCGTTTAAGTAGGCACCTCCGTGAACACGGTTTAATTTCTCCTGTTTTTCCAGTTTTTCCAGATCCTTTCGAACCGTTTCTTCCGTAACTCCCATTTCACGGCTCAGATCCGTCACCATGACTACTTTATTCTTCTCCAGCATGGACAAGATGTATTCTGCACGTTCGATTGCATGCATATTACTGATAGTCCTCACCTTCCAGGTAATTATAGAAAGCGGTATTGCAGAAGCGTTCAACCGGTACAACTTCCAGGCCGTCGGAGATTTCCGTCAGTTTTTCAACAACCTCATCTTTATCTTCCGGTAAGGTAAATGGATGAATGGAATATGTATCGTTCGTGATTACGCAATCATAGATCTGATGATAATCAGTCTCCGGCATATCTGTTCTGGTTGAAGAATAAAGCGGCTGCCACCAGGATGCATAGATCAGGCCCTTTGCTTCTTCATTTCCTTCATTTTTCTTTGCGTACGTCTTGATTACTTCGTCAAAACGATTCATATCCTCAAGATTGTCGAACTCAAGCTCAAGGTCATATTCTACTGCATATACCAGTGCAAGATCTTCATATTCTTTTACTTCGTAGGTTGGAGTAGCCTCCGGGATCGGACCCCACTCCGGCAGATACTGGTAAATACTAATCTTCGGCTCAAGCTGAACCTTTGCTGTGATATTCTCGCTGTTCAGAAGCCCCATCAGCTGATGTACATGTTTGATATCAGAATGACCGTACTGTAAGGTCAGTTCCGGTAAAAAGCGGGCACTGTATGCAGCAGATTTTAATCCATATCCGGTGGTTACCTTGTTCTGTACAGCTTCTTTTCCGATCTCTGCCAGTTTGCTGTCATCAAATAAGATAAAGGAATTCCATGCCTGGTCCAGTTTCGCGTAAATGTCTGGATCATTTGACATGCCAAGGTAGTTTCTTGCGTCTCCATTTGCATTGGCAATTGCCATCAGAAGACTGATTTCATCCTCAGCTGTAAAGGCATCTTCTGCAACGACTTTTTTCGCAGTTTCGGAAGTGATGAGGCTGGTATCCAGAGCAGCAGCAACGTATCTGGCATATTCATTCGTCTCATCCATCTTTACCCCATATTGTTCAAGACGATCTTTAATCTTATCTTCCGGATAGCTAAGAGCAAGCTCTTCATAATCAGCAGCAGCCACAGCAGCTTTCACAGCAGAAAACCAGGTCATGTCCCCCTCGACAGCCGGTGCCTCATCTCCTGCTACCTTTTTCAGGTCAGCGGAAAAAGCAGCACTGTCCGGATCTTCTTTGATCTGTACATCGAAAAACTCTGCCAGGTATTCTGCCTCATGGGCATCAGCCTCTTTGGTTTCTTCCTGAGCTGCTTCTGTCTCCTGAGCAGCAGAAGTCTCAGCCGGTTTGGTCTCTGCGCCGGTCGGTGCTGCATCCTTTGCACCACAGCCCCCTACCATCGCGGTTGCGGCCATAGCAGCCATCATTACTGCAAGTTTTTTTCTCATCTCTTCTTCTCCTCTTATATGTATTTATTAGTTTTGCTACTAACTAGCAGCTGATTTATTTACATACATTATAAGCACCTTTTATAGGAAAAGCAAGTACTAATCTTTCTTTTTCTTTGTTTTTCTGTTTTTTGTTTTGTTTTTTCACCATAGGATGAGGTTTTCTATGTCACAAAAAGATCCCCCGAAAAATCGAAGGGATCTTTCTAGGAGAGCTGAATTGGAATCCGAGCTTCCAGTTTGCAAGTTTAAGTTCTGATTTAGCTAATCACTTGCAAAAGTAAATTCTGGCAAATCAAAATATCATGATTTTTATGGACGTTAGTTTTGCAAAGTTCTTCAAAACTGGAATTTACTATTAGAAACAAGCTGTTTTATGCTTCATATGCTGATATACCCTTGAATAATGTACTGTTTCACTTCAAATACGTGACCGCAGCAACAACACTTAAGCTTTCGCATAACAACAATTCCCGGCTCGCCCAGAAGTAACTCCAAGGATGATTTTCCCTCACTGGCTGCCACATACGCATCCATCTTCGCCTGTTCCTCATCCGTCAGCTGAATGTGCCACCAATTATGTTCCTCATGGCACTTGGGACACGGCTGGTTGATTTTGTAAAGTCTTCCCATAGTCTGATCTCCTTTCGATTTTTTCTGCCCAACTATATCATCATCGAATTCGAATTTCCAATTAGCGGTTTCTGCGGATAACGTTTTGAGTCAAATTTTCGCTCAGACGTTCCTGCCTGAAATCATAAAGCGCTTTATCATAATTCCGGTTTTGGAATTCTTGTGACCCAATCCATTCCGTGTTTATAACCCACTTCAGTACACTATTTTTGAAATTTCCAAAATGGAGCGATTTTAAAAAGTAAGTTTTGAGTTAGGTTTTGAACTCTTTCAGACCGAAATCCTTCTTACCATGAAAAATGGCTACGGAATTGCTTCCGCAGCCGTTGTGCCTGAAAACCGTACCTTGGCACCGTGATCCCTCACAGGTTTTTTACAGGGTGATTTGAAAATCTGCATGATATGCTTTTCCAAAGCCGTCTCCATGAACCGAAACACATAACCCGATAACAAATAACCGATAAGCGATGACAATGAACCGTAACCACTCGTAATTTTTTGTTAGAAGTATGCCCTGTACGGAAATTCTACTTAGATATCCACCTCAAACAGCACCGTCTGATTATAACGATCCAGTGCAATCTGCATTTCCATGATCGTATTGGAGATGCGGTCATATTCCTGCCGGATCAGTTCCGGATCGTAGTTGATATACTTATACTCCGGTGCCGAACCAGAAGAACCGAAGGAGTTGCCATAGACTCGCGTTTTTGGAAGTCTCTTGCGCATATCGTCAAGCACCGTCTTTCTCTTGTTGAGCTGCGCCATCCGGATTAGGATGCCGTCAATGCTCATTTCCTGAGCGCCGACCTGCACTTTTGCGGTGGCATTGGTCAGATTCAATGTGTGCTTGATAGTAAGGATCTTCCTGTCAATCTCATCAATCGTATTCGCAACAGTCATGTAATCATATTCCGGAACGACTGGTTCCTCGTTGACCGCAGCCACGTAAGTACTGGATGTCGATTCCTTGTTTACCCAGAATGCCTTGTCTTCTTCTAGGCTTCTCAGCATCTTATTTGCATAAGCCGATGTAATTTTCTGCATGATTTTCGCCTCCCACAATGTTCTTATCAATATAAATAAAAATGATCTCAGTCCCACAGATCCCAGAGATATCTGGCAAAAAGCTTCATTCCTTCTTTCATACACCGATCTCGGTATGCTGCCAGTTCCTTCTCCGCTGCAAACCATTGGTCCAATATTTCCTTGTATTCCGGCACATCGGACATGGTATGCACACAGTAATAACCTTTATCTTTTTCCTGCTCTTTTTCTTCTTCGGTTTTCAGCTTTTCACCAAACATCCCGTATTTCCGGGTGAAAGCCTCTCTTGCCTGATCATATGCTTCTTCATATGGATTTTTCCGGTGACAGGTTTCCTCGTTTGCCTCCCGAAATAGAAATTCCATATGTTCTAGGATCCGGTTCCATTTCCGCACATTCTCTTCTTCGGTTCCTGTGAAAGATCCCGGATATCCATGACCGTTGATACGTAGATCGTTGAGCATGTTGGGGATGATAACAAGAAACCACTGGTCAATCGCCCAGGCATCACGGTAGCAGTATCCGTAACGCAATCTCTGACAGATGCAGATGATATCTTCTTTCCAACGTTTTATCCATTCCAAGGGGAAAACGTGAATCGGTCCGTAAGTAAGAAAAACAGGACATTCCGGTTTGCGCATCTTACGTTTCCGTTTCTTTCGCAGAATATCATTTAACATAAATTTATGTTCCGATTCCATGTTTCACCGTCCTCTCCGCTATCATTTGTTTCTGATCCGATTGTAAATCATACGGCAACGGATGTCATTCAACCATCGGTTTAAAATTCCCCATAAACGAGGAATATCCCCGTCAATGACGAGGATATCTTCAATCGTAGTATGCAATAATCTACTTAAAATAATGAAGTTGTCGATGCTGGGTAACGATTTACCGGACAGCCATTTGTAAATGGCCTGCGGATTTTCAAACCCGAAAGCTCCCTGGATTTCCCGAATCGTATACCCTTGTTCCAAAAGCAGTCTTCTTATGCGTTCCCCTGTCTCTTCCGGCTGGATTGACAAATACATTGGTTCCATACTTTGCACCTCCATGATTCAGGACCGTGTTTCTTGATAACGTAAATATTCTACCACGGAAAGGACAGACCCACCAGTACCAATCATACTATAGCAGTAGGGAATGTAGGGTTTTTCCTACCACTATTATATGATCTTTTAAAAAAATATCAATATATATACTTATTGCTTTGATACAACACTTCTCAATAAACAAATTGCGTTCGTTGCAATTAGCGTATTCCAACCTTGTAACTCGTTTTATTTCACTATTTTTGAAATTTACAAAATGGAGCGCTTTTAAAAAGTAAGTTTTGAGTTGAAAGGAAAACACTTTATCAGCCTTGTTCGCGATAGATGGGAAAACACAGATTTCAAGTTTTTCTCTCTTATTCGCGATAAAAGGGAAAAACCATTTGCAGGTTTTTCCCTTTCTGTTCGTGATATAAAAGGAATGAAACAAAAATCTATTACAATTCCTCCACATTCTCAACTACTTTTCCATCTCTCCAGATGCGCTCCAGATCATAAAACAGTCTGTCATCGCGGGAGAAAATGTGTACGATCAGATCGCCGTAATCCATCAGGATCCATCCAGCAGTCTGATAGCCCTCGATCTGACGGCACTCATGACCGGCTTTGCCGAGTTCTTCCTCTACATTATCTGCCATTGCCTTTACCTGGCTGGCGTTGCTTCCGTCTGCGATGACAAAGTAATCAGCCAGTACAGATACTCCATGAATATCAATGACGCGAATATCTTCGCCTTTTTTATCTTCCAGCGCCTTTACGGCAAGTTTGGTCAGCTCTTTTGCTTCCACGGGGATTATCCTCCTCATTATTTTATTTAAATCCTGTTAATGTGTCTATTGATGAACATGACGTTCATGATAGTATTCCCAGGTCTGTTCGGTTGTATCATCCTCTGCCGTGCCCGTTTCCTTTAAATAATTGCGGGTGCTGTCCAGAATCTGATACAGCGCTTCGTCCAGATCTTCAAATGCAAGACGGCGGAGCTTCGGCAGATTTGGCGCCTTATCACGGCGCGGTTCGATGTAATCGGCTACGTACAGGATCTTGTCTAACAGGGACATCGCTGGTTTTCCGGTCGTATGGCAGGCGATTGCAGATAAGACCTCTGGATCGGTAATACCATACTTGTGTTCTGCCATCCATGCGCCTAATTTTGCATGAATCACAGCCGGAGCCCGCAGTTCACCTTCAGTCAGTTCAATGCCATGCTCCTGGCATTTGCAGATGATAGTCGCATCATCATAGCGCTTTGCACAGTCATGGAGAAGTCCAGCCATCTCCGCCTGATCCAGATTGGCACTGTAACGCATTGCCAGAGCCATACATGTGTATGAAACACCCAGCGTATGTTCATAGCGCATCGGGTTCAATTTCTTTTTCAAATGCTTCCGTATCTCTGTAATTCTTTCGTCCATTACACATTTACCTCCTGATACAAGCCGTGCTGTTCGATATATTGACAGACTTCCTTCGGCACCAGGGAACGAACGTCTGCTGCGTGTCCTGCTCGGAAAGCCGCGCGGATCTCCGCCGAAGCAACATCCATTTCACGGCAGTGAAGACGCAGAATATGCGCCTGATATTTCTGGTTTAAATAGGAAATCTGCTCATCCAGCGAACGATCCGCCTCCTCATGCTCTCTTGCTGCCGCCAAAAATGTGACGGCTGGAAGAACATATTCGGGATGATACCATTTTTCAATGTCCATAATTGAGTCTGCGCCCGCGATAAAGAAAAATTCAACATCCGGATATTCTTCTTTCAATAAGCGAAGCGTGTCTGCTGTGTAGGTATTTCCGCCGGTTCTGCGAAGTTCAAAATCAGACAGCTTAAAATAAGGATACGGCGCGATCGCAGCTGCAGTCATTGCCAAACGGTCCTTTGCCGCTGTGATCGTATGATCCTTTTTATGCGGCGGGATCCTGGAGGGCATATACCAGATGCAGTCAAGATCATATTCTTCATACGCCTGTCTTCCCAACATGATATGTCCATTATGGATCGGGTCAAATGTTCCCCCCATAATACCGATCTTTTTCATCGTCATCCGTATCCTTTCTGTCAGAGATTCATTCGCAGAATGCAGCTCCTTTATTTTGGCAGAACGATCTTACGTTTCTTCTCGTCCTTTGCCTCTTTATAAAGAACAATTTTCTTGCCGATTACCTGTACTACCTGTGCGTGGGTACGCTCAGCCAGAACGGCTGCCAGCTCATTGCCGTCATCGACGCAGTTCTTCAGAATATTCAGTTTAATTAACTCGCGGGCCTCCAGCGCCTCTGCCACAGCAGCGGTCAGTTCTGGCGTCAGGCTGGATTTGCCGATCTGGAAGATCGGATCCATGGTCATCGCGAGACCTTTTAAATAAGCTCTCTGTTTGCTTGTCATAAAATCTATCTCCTGTTAAAATTCAAACTCAGATCCAGTGTGGATTTCTGAGTTTGAAATATTGTAAATGTGTAACTATTCAGTAGGTCTGCGCATTTACTGCGCTGACCGTACGAAAACATGGACCAGCAGGCAAAAATCCCATTGCCGTAGGCAATTTTTAATGGATTTTTGCGCGTGACTGTGAAGGTACTGAACAGTTACGTAAATGTCAATTATTTATAGTAATCAAATTCAAGACCATACATACGAACTGTATCGCCCTCTTCGATGCCAGCTTCTTCCAGCTCAGCCAGAATACCGCTGTCCTTTAAGAATTTCTGGAAGAACTGGAAGCCCTTCTCAGAATCAAGGTTTGTGTAACCGAGCATCTTCTCGATCTTCGGTCCTTCTACCACATAAATACCATCTTCATTGCGTTCCACGGTATACGGAAGATTCTCGCCCTGATACTGGTACTCAAATTCTTTTTCGAAAATAACTGGCTTGCGGTCAACCGTTTTCAGCAGATCATTTACATGGTAAAGGAGCTCTTTTACACCCTGTCCGGTAACTGCAGAAATGGCAAATACCTGGATGCCTTCCGGCTCAAATTCGCGTTTTAAGCGCTCTACCGGGTCTTCCCAGTCCTCTTCGCCGGTATTGTAAATCGAATCTACCTTGTTGGCAGCAATCACCTGCGGACGCTCTAAAAGCGACGGATTATATGCTTTTAACTCCGCATTGATGGTACGGATATCCTCAACCGGATCACGTCCCTCGACGGATGCCGCATCCACAACATGAACGAGAACCTTGGTTCTCTCGATATGGCGCAGGAAATCATGTCCCAGACCGATTCCCTGGGAAGCACCCTCGATAAGCCCCGGAATATCTGCCATGACAAAGCCTTGTCCATCCTGCAGATCAACCACTCCAAGATGCGGGTTCAGCGTCGTGAAATGGTAATTGGCAATCTTCGGACGTGCATTGGAAACGCGTGAAAGTAAGGTCGATTTACCGACGTTCGGGAAACCAACCAGACCAACATCTGCGATTACCTTTAATTCCAGCTGTACCCAGAGTTCCTGTGCCGGCTGTCCCGGCTGTGCATACTTCGGAACCTGCATCGTCGAGGTCGCAAAGTGCATATTTCCAAGACCGCCCTTGCCACCTTTTAAAATCACTTCTCGGCGGTTCTCGCCGGACATATCCGCGATTACCTTACCGGATTCAAAATCCTTGATAACGGTTCCTTCTGGAACCTTGACAATCAGATCCTCGCCGTCTGCTCCGTGACAGCGGCGCTTTCCGCCCTGCTCTCCGTCGCCAGCCACATATTTGCGGACATGACGGAAATCGGTCAGGGTATTCAGTCCGTCGTCCACTTCAAAAATGACATCGCCGCCGCGACCGCCATCGCCGCCGTCCGGACCGCCAGCAGCTACGAAAAGTTCCCGGCGGAAGCTGACATGACCGTCGCCGCCTTTTCCGGATCTGATATAAATTTTTGCACTGTCGGCAAACATAAATACCTCCTTCTGATCTGAAAGAAGCTCCATACAATCCGTATGGAGCTTCTTTATAATTATTCGTTAATTGTTCTCGGGTAAACAGAAACCTGCTTTTTGTCTCTGCCCTTTCTTTCAAACTTTACGACGCCGTCAACCATAGCGAATAATGTATCATCTCCACCGCGTCCTACGTTCACACCTGGATGAATCTTGGTTCCGCGCTGTCTGTAAAGAATGTTGCCAGCTAATACGAACTGTCCGTCTGCTCTCTTCGCACCAAGTCTCTTAGACTCAGAATCACGACCGTTCTTTGTGGAACCAACACCTTTTTTATGAGCGAATAACTGAAGGTTCATTTTAAACATGCGTTACACCTCCCTGAATCGAATTTTAATGTATTTATCTCCATAACTCTCCGCGATATCGGTAAGTCCAAGTATCAGCGAATCCATCAGGAGTTTTGATTCCGCACTTACAGTACCGGTAAAATGAAAAATAAACTGACCTGTCTTTTCATCCACACTGCCCTTAAAACCGTCATCGGTAAATTTTTCCACCGAATTAGCCATATTGACAGTCAGAACGGATACAGCCGCACAGACAATATCTTTGCCGTACTCATCATATCCAGCATGTCCCTTTACTTCCACTCCCGTGGTACATCCTTTGGAATCGGAGTATACGTCTACTTGAATCATTTCAATTAAGCGTTGATCTTTTCGATCTTAACTTCTGTAAAGAGCTGTCTGTGACCATTTTTCTTATGGTAGCCAGTTTTTCTCTTATACTTGTAAACGATAACTTTTTTGCCTTTGCCTTCTTTAACAACTGTTGCGGATACAGTAGCACCCTCTACAGTCGGGCATCCGATCTTCATCTCACCGTTGTTAACAGCCAGAACCTGATCGAAAGTAACAGCTTCACCTGCAGCAGCACCGAGTCTCTCAACTTTGATTACATCGCCCTCGGCAACCTTATACTGCTTACCACCTGTTGCAATAATCGCGTACATCTGATGGCACCTCCTATTATCATTACTCGCCAGCTATGGCGGCTTGCGCACTTTTAGCCTCGCTGTGCGGCACACTTAGATATTCTAGCATCGGAATATGGATCTGTCAATGGTTTTTTCTTGAATTTGGGAGAAAATTTCAAACCAGTGTTACGGATAAAGCTGCTTTTTCCAAGTCCTCATAAGTACCACCAAATTGTTCAAGGGCTTGTTCCTTTGTTAGTATGCCTTTTTCAATCAGGTTTAAAAGTATTTTAGCCTCACCAACCTTCTCCCCTTCTGCAAACTCCGCCTTCCGTATCAATTCCGTTTCCCTCTTCTCGTCATACTCAAAAATACACACCTCTATCGCCTCCGCTCGATTCTTCCTCAGAAACTCTGCCAATATATTTTCATCAATACATTCCGTCACAGCCTTTTCAGCTGCCTGATTGATATCTTTGTATTCAATCGCATACTGCCGTATTTTATGAACCAACAGCATATACTCTTTCAACAACCGACAGGTTTCCAGGATCTCCAGATTTTTATCCAGATTGATATTTAAAACCTTCACAAGCAATTCCAGCTCAGGATGTTCTGTCTTCTGCATGAACGAATGTGACAATTTAAGCAGCCCCTCCGCCTCCCGTTCTTTTTCTCCATTGTAGAATACTACAAAATGCGGTGTCGGCAATTCCACCAATGCCGATGCGTACAAGGTCTGGTTCCGGACCAGCATCTGGTACTCTTTCGCCACATAGAACAGAAAACGCAGTGGCATATTCGGATTCCATGTCGATTGATGTTCATATAAGTTTAACTGCATATCCAGCAAAAATGCCTGATCGTTTTTCATATTCATATATACAGCATTTTTCAGCGTCACAATCTCCAATTCTTTCGGATCTGTATAATGCGAATGATTCACTGCATTGTACAAACTCAGCAGATTCTCCCTTGTGCTGAACAGCATCCGGAACAGCGTGTCCTTGTGATTTCTCCGCACCCTCATTAAATTCCCCATAATTCTCCCCTTTCTGACAGGAGAATCTGGCTTTTCTGAGAATCTCCTGCTCTTTCGTATTGCCAAGTTGGATAAGCATAAGATTTCTCAGATTAATAATTAGAATATAAGATTGCTTGAATTGCAGATAAAGAAATATATATGCTTGATGAGTTAAATGTAACATATCTGGTTCGGATATGCAAGTAAGAATTTTGCAACCATTTATTCTGTAAATACGCACAAACATATAACGGGTGTATTTCCTGTATGTGAAATGATACATACAATATGGCTAAAAGTGATTCTATATATTTGTGCAAAAATAAGGAAGCATTTTTCAAAATCATATTATGCATAAACATACTTGTATACACTTGGAGATTTTAAACCTGGTAGCGGGGGAAGGGGAAAATAGCAACTATCTTTAAGCCAGTTCCATTAAATGATTGATATAAAATTTCATCTAAAAAAACATAATCTAGTTCGTTATCAATGTCTGCAACAAAAAAATGTTCCTGGTTGATGGGTATTTCTGTCGCTGCTCTGGTTAGTGGCTGCTCCGTTGCCTCTGCTGCGGATACATTGTTTATAGGCTGCATATTGGATGACGCTTTTTGTGACAATGTTTCATTTGCGCTGACGCTTCTATTTTTACTGGTATGACTGGTAATAAGGTACATGAGAGTGAATCCACCAAAACAAATCATAAACGACTGCCATCTGAAAAAGTTTACATGAAAATTCCGATTAAAAAATAGATTCAAACACACCCCAGCAAACGCACCACCCAGACCAAACAGAAATGCTTTGTTTGAGAGCGAAAAATCAAGCGGAATTGTATCCGTTTTTTTTCGTTAGCTTTTTAGCACAAAAATATCCGATTCCATAGAAGTCTAAAAAATATAAAATATCCAGTATGAAGCTCATCCTGTTTCCATAATAAATTTTATAATAGAAATAATGAAATGGATTCCATTTAACAGAAAAATTAATATTGACTTACCAGTTCATGAAAGTAAACAGGCAATTTGCACTATTATATAAGGGCAATTTGCCTGTTTAAAGGATTGTCTTTATTTCATAATCACTCTACACTGCTTCTTATGACAGCAAACTTTTTCCCAATCTCCACTAGAACCCTGGACGTCTTCTCCAATGACGCCACCGGAATAAATTCATATTTTCCATGATAGTTATATCCGCCGGTGCAGAGGTTCGGGCACGGGAGCCCCATGTAGGAGAGGCGGGCGCCGTCGGTGCCGCCGCGGATCGGAACGACCTCCGGCTCGATGCCGCAGGCTGTCATCGCCTCTTTGGCGGTATCGATCAGGTACATGCACGGCTCAATTTTTTCTTTCATGTTGTAGTAGCTGTCCGTTACTTCGGCGATCACGGTGCCCTTACCGTATTTGCGGTTCAGGAAATCGGCGGCTTCGGCGAAAAATTTCTTTTTCTGTTCAAATTTTTCATGGTCGTGATCGCGGATGATATAATTTAACTGCGCCTCTTCTACATTTCCGCTCATTTCATCCAGGTGATAGAATCCCTCATAACCTTCTGTGTACATCGGATTTTCGAAGACCGGCAGCAGGCTCTGAAATTCCATGCCGATGAGAAGGGCATTTTTCATCTTGAGCTTCGCATCACCCGGATGGATGCTGGCTCCCTGAATCCGGACTTTGCCGGAAGCGGCGTTGAAATTTTCATATTCGATCTCGCCGATCGGACCGCCGTCTACCGTGTAAGCAACCGCCGCGCCGAAGTCTTTCACATCGAAACGATCGGCGCCGCGTCCGATCTCCTCGTCCGGCGTAAACCCGATGCAGATCTCGCCGTGCAGAATCTCCGGATGGGTCAGGAAATATTCTGCCATCGTCATGATCTCCGCCACGCCTGCCTTATCGTCGGCGCCCAGAAGCGTGGTTCCGTCGGTTACGATCAGATCCTGACCTTTTAAGTCGGCTAAAAACGGAAATTCTGAAACTTTCATGACAATTTGTTTTTCTGCATTTAATACGATATCTTTGCCGTCATATGCCTGGACGATGCGCGGCTTTACGTTTGTTCCGGTTAAGGACGGCGCGGTGTCCATGTGGGAAATGAAGCCAAGCGCCGGGATGGTGGCTTTCTGTCCAACGCCGGATGCACCGTGAGCAGACGCAGTGCTGAAAGAAGCTTCCGCTTCTTGCGGTGCAGAGGTACTGCCTGTATTATCCGGAATGCGTGCAAACAAGTATCCGTACTCGCTCATCCGCACATCGGATGCACCCATTTCTTCCAGCTCGCGTTTCAGCTCATTGGCTAACAGAAGCTGTTTTTTTGTGCTCGGGCAGGTGTCATATGCCTCGTCTGACTGCGTATCATATGATACATATTTCAAAAAACGTTCTACGGCTGTTTTCATGAAAAATCATCCTCTCTTTCTCCTAAATCCCGGCTCAGCGGTTCCAGATAATGGACTAATATATCCCGGTGGCTTTTGATGCGCCACGTTTTATCCATTTCCTCATATGTAAAACTCTTTCGTCCGCCCTGCTGCATCCGCTCCCAGTATGCGTCCAGATGGAAAAATGGCAGGTAGTAAAGTTCATCCCTCTGTGAAAAATATATAATTAAGAAAGCAATCCCGCCCTGCTCTTCAAATTCCCGCATAAATGCGACCTGATGCGGATGGACGTTCTGCAGTGGAAATGTATCTGCCGCGCATTCTTTCGCATCAAAGCAGACCGGGACGCCCTGAATCGCGCCGATGTAATCGACGGTACTCTTCTGATCGAAATACGCCAGCGTGATATGGCGGCTGCTTTTATCGATCGAGACGGGCGTGATCGGCGTCGGGATTTTCTGGATCAATGCCAGCTTTTTCTCTCGGTAAAGATCATTTGTGTGGTTTATCATATCCTCCAGGGTTGAACCACGAAGTCCCCGGCTGTTCCATGTCCCCATGTTGTTGCTCCTCCACTCATTTTTTAGTTTTTCCCACAATTTAAAATTTACGGGCGATGACTGGCTGGGCGTTTTGGAGCTGATTTCATCATCGTTTCCATCTGCTTCATCTCCGCCGGCATAGGCGCGGTAAATTCTTTGCCCGCCAGATATGAAAGCGGCTCGGAGATCGTTTCCGGCATTACCAGCCGCCACGCATGAAGCATCTGCGAACGGACGCCGAAGCGTTTCTTCACTTCCTCATTGACCCGGGGATCGCCGTACTTTGGATCCCCGGCGATCGGGTGTCCGATGGAAGCCAGGTGGGCGCGGATCTGGTGGGATCGTCCGGTGATCAGATGAACCTCCAGAAGGGTATATCCATTTCCAGATACCAGCGGTCTGTATGCAGTCCGGATCGGCAGACTTCCAGGGGTCTCCTCTTTTCGGATCGACACCTGATTCGTCTTTTCATTTTTCGTCAGCCATCCCTCGATGCGGGCTTCGCCTTTTACGATTCCCCGCACGACGCAGACATAATATTTTCCCAGACTCCGATCCTTGATGACCTCGGACATGATCTGCAGTCCCGGCAGGGAACGTCCAGCTGCCACGATGCCGCTTGTGTTGCGGTCGAGGCGGTTGCAGACGGACGGGCGGAAGCACGCCAGGTCCTCTTTCTTTAATTTGCCGGAATCCAGCAGATAGTCGATCAGGTATTCGACCAGCGATTCATCCGTCTCTTTCGCTTTCTGGGACAGCATTCCAGATGGCTTATTGATCAGTAAAATATGTTCGTCCTCGTAGACGATATCGAGCTTTTTCTTTTGAACCTTCTGAATCTTCACTTCCGAAAATTTCTCGATCGTCTCCTCTGCCAGAAACAGCTTGATCTCATCGCCCTCGGTCAGATGTTCGGAACCGTCGCATTTTTTTCCGTTCAGGGTAATATTTTTCTTCCGCATCATTTTATAAATGAAGCTTTTTCCCGCCAGATTCAGATATTTTGCCAGCAGCTTGTCCAGGCGCTGCCCCGCCTCATTTTTAGATACTGTCAGCATCCGCATGGCTGCCGCCTCCCTTTTTTACATCGATAATCCTTTTATTACGCGCACACCGTACTCTACAGTTCCATCGTCCTCATACTCTGACGCCGGTTTCAGGCTGTGAATCCGCTTGTCAAAGGTGCTGCGTGAGGTCACGATTTTCAGGTTCGGATCCAGTTTGTTAGCCTTTAACAGTTCATTTAAACCTGCCTCCGCGCGCTTTACATTCAGCTTTGGATTAATGCAGTACACATAGATGCCGGTCGGGTGAACGACGGTCACATCGGACGGAATCACATCTTCCGGTGTCGTCAGAACCAGATCATAGAGAACTTCAAATTTTTCCTCATACGGCATATATGCCTCATGAAACGCCTGCTCCGGCGTATGGTATTTGAAAATGGCAATCAGCGGGGAAGCGAGATTCGCCGCCGGAAGTACCGTGACGATCGCCATGACCGTCAGAATTTTTTTGACGGAATCATTGTCTGTAAAAGACCGCCCAACCAGCTGTGCGATGATAAATAATGCCAGAAGTGCGATGATAAAAAGCTGTTTCCGCTTGAAATGATTGCGGTAGCCATAATCGCCTTTTTTTATCTTTTTCACGGTGTAAAAATCCTTTCTATCATGTTTTTATTGAATGATACTAGCTTTTTGTCTGATTTAATGGTTTAACGCCTGCATCGCGCGCAGAATCCATTCATGCGGCACTACCTTGCAGAGCACAAAGAATGCCTTCATCCATACGCCGTAAACCGACACGCTTTTTCCCGCCATACAGTCGCGGATGGCAAGTTTTACAACTTTGTGCGGATCTGCCATCACCAGACGCTTATAAAGAGGAATCTCCCCGGTTGTCTCGGCAATGTCGAAAAACTCGGTTTTGACCGGTCCGGGGCAGACCGCCGTCACACCGATTCTGCGCGGACGGAGTTCTTCCCGCAGGGCGCGGGTGTAGCTTAAAACAAATGCCTTGGTTGCTGCATAGATGGCAAATCCTGGCTGCGGCAGAAAGGACGCTGCCGACGCGAACTGGAGAAGCCGACTGTTTTCGCTCATATAGGGAAGCGCCATATGCGTGACCGCGCACAGCGCCCCGCAGTTGAGTTCTACCATTCCCGTTTCATCGTCAAGCGGCAGGTTCCCGACTGTTCCGATTTTACCAAAGCCGGAAGCATTTACCAGGATCTTTACGTTGGGCTTGCGCGCCGCCAGCTCGTTTTCCAGCGTCTCGCGCTGGGATGCATCCGTCAAATCGATGGAAAAACAACGCGCCGGGATCGGCAGCGTCCGTTCCAGCTCCTGCATCCGGTCCATCCGGCGGGCAATCAGCCAGACTTCCTGGAGTCCCGAAAAGCGATCCGCCAGCTGTCTGGCTGCCTCGCGCCCCATGCCGGAAGAGGCACCTGTAATTATCGCAATTTTCATGAGAAATTCCTCCCGTCTCAAGTATGTACTCTCGGAGTCTTTCCTGCATTCCGAGAGTACATGAGTTTTATTTCTTCTTGTGCACGTTCCGGATGGCTTTTTTCTTTCCGCTGCCACCGTTCTTTCCAACACCAGCGCTGCCAAATCCCCCCGCATTTCGTCCATTTCCATTTATGCCGGTCTGTTTGTGCCCGGCCATACTGCCCACAGCCGGTCGTTTGGTGTCTTTTGCACGATTGGCAGCAGCCGGTTTTGCCGTCTGGCTGCCATGATGCGCCCCTTTATATCCGCCAGCCGCGAAATCGCGTCCTTTGATCTGCCGCGGACGGATCAGGCATTTCTTATCAAAACCGATCAGATCCGTTCTGCCTGCCAGACGGAGTGCTTCCAGTACCAGATCATAGTTTTTCGGGTTGCGGTACTGGATCAGCGCACGCTGCATCGCTTTCTCATGCGGGTTGGTCGGCACGTACACTTTTTCCATCGTGCGCGGATCATATCCCGTGTAATACATACATGTAGATAGTGTGGATGGCGTCGGATAGAAATCCTGCACCTGCTCCGGCATGTAGCCGAGGTCGCGCAGATATTCTGCCAGTTCGATCGCCTCCTTGAGCGTGGAACCCGGATGGGAGGACATCAGGTACGGAACGAGGTACTGCTTCATTCCCAGCGAGTCATTCATCGCTGCATATTCCTTCATGAACTGGCGGTAAACCTTATTCTCCGGTTTTCCCATCCGTTTTAATACATTATCCGATATATGTTCCGGCGCTACCTTGAGCTGTCCGCTGACATGGTACTGACAAAGCTCCCGCAAGAATGCCCGGTTTTTCTCCGCCAGCAGATAATCGAAACGGATACCCGAACGGATGAAAACTTTTTTTACCTTCGGAATCGCCCGCAGCTTCTTTAACAGGGAAATATAGTCGCTGTGATCGGCATTCATGTTTTTGCACGGCTGCGGGAACAGGCACTGTTTGTGCGGACAGGCACCGTAGGTCATCTGTTTTTCGCATGCCGGGTGCCGGAAGTTTGCGGTCGGACCGCCGACATCGTGGATGTACCCCTTGAAATCTGGTTCCTGGGTCAAAAGTTCTGCTTCCTGAATAATTGATTCATGGCTGCGGGTCTGCACGATGCGTCCCTGATGGAAGGTCAGCGCACAGAAGCTGCATCCGCCGAAGCATCCGCGGTTGCTGATCAGGCTGAATTTTACTTCCGTGATCGCTGGAATACCACCCGCTGCATCGTAACACGGATGCCAGGTTCTCATGTATGGAAGTGCGTAAACATCGTCCATCTCTTCCTGGGTCAGTGGTTTCGCCGCCGGATTCTGGACCACATAGAGGCGGTCGCTGTACGGCTCAACGAGGCGTTTTCCCGAAAATGGATCGGTGTTGCTGTACTGGGTGTAAAAGCTCTCCGCATACGTCTTTTTATCAGAGGAAACCTCGCGGTAAGACGGCAGACGGATTTCGTCGTAAACAGAATCCAGGTTTTCCGCCTTATAAACAGTTCCCTCGATGAAGGTGATATCCTTTGCCTCGATGCCGCTGGCCAGTGCATCCGCGATCTCCACGATCGAGCGCTCGCCCATTCCGTAGGAAATCAGATCTGCCTGGGAATCCAGCAGAATGGACCGTTTCATTTTTCCAGACCAGTAATCATAATGTGCCAGACGCCGCAGGCTGGCTTCGATACCGCCGAGAATGATCGGCTTTTTCGACCAGGTGCGGATCAGGTTAGAATAGACGATCGTCGCATAATCCGGACGTTTTCCCATCTCGCCGCCCGGTGTGTAGGAATCCTTTGCGCGGCGCTTTTTGGAAACAGAGTAATGATTCACCATCGAATCCATATTTCCGGCACTAACCAGCCATCCGAGACGCGGCTCACCCAAAATCTGGATGGATTTCTGATTCTTCCAGTCCGGCTGGGCGATGATGCCTACTTTATAGCCGTGCGCTTCGAGCATACGGCTGATGATCGCGTGGCCGAATGACGGATGATCGACATACGCATCCCCGCACACGTAGACAAAATCGCAGCTCTCCCAGCCGCGCTTGTCCATATCCGCCCGGCAGATCGGTAAAAAATCATGTATCATTTTATCTTGCCCCCTGTATCAGTTCCCGGTAGTCCCGGATATAAAAATCAGCTAATTCTTTCTTTTCTTCGGTCATGGAAAGTGAAAATACGTCCTCGACCGCGCCGACGCGCATACCAGCCCGTTTTCCAGCCAGAATCCCCGCCGGGACGTCCTCAAATACCAGACATTTTTCCGGCTGTACGCCCAGATCCGCCGCTACTTTCAGATAGATATCCGGCGCCGGTTTTCCTGCTGCCACCTCACAGGCAGTTGCCACCACACCGAAATAGGAACGGATATCCAGAGAATCCAGCACGGCTGCTACCATATCCTGTGCATTGCTCGTTGCAATTCCCATGCGGATTCCTTTTTTCTTTAAAAATGAAAGAAATTCCGCAACACCCGATTTCAGCGGTACCTCATGGCGGTATTTATCGATCGACATTTCAATCCAGATGGCCTTTATCTCATCCAGGGTCATCGGCAGCTGGAAGCGATCTTTAAAATAGATTGCTGTCTCGGAAAAACTCATGCCCTCGATCACCTTCTCAAGATCTTCCGGACAGTCATAGCCGTAACGCTTTAAAAATTCCACGTCGATCGCTTTCCACATCCACATGGAATCGACCAGGGTGCCGTCGAGATCGAAGAGGACGGCGTCTACTGTGTTCCAATTAATTTCAGGAGGTGTGTTATTTTGGATGTCTGACAAATTTTCGTCATTCGATACACAATTTTGTGAGATTAGCGTTCTTTCTTTTAACGCTCTAATTTCATCTTCCGTCAGCGCCCGGTACTCTCCCGTCGCCAGTGCCTCATCCAGGGCAAGCGGTCCCATCGAAAGGCGTTTCAGGTAAATGACTTCGCCGCCCTCTGCCTCAAACATCCGCTTTACCTGATGAAATTTTCCTTCATGGATGGTCAGGCGCGCCTCGCAGAGGTCTTCTCCTGCGTCGTTCCATTTTTTCTCGATCACAAGCTCTGCCGGCCGTACCGGTGTGCCATCCTTCAGCGTCAGTCCTGCCTGAAAGCGCGCTTCGATTCCTTCTTTCAGTGTTCCCTTTACGCGTGCAAAATAGACCTTATCCACGTGTTTTTTCGGTGCCAGAAGCTCATGCGCCAGCGCACCGTCGTTTGTGATGAGAAGCAGTCCTTCCGTATCAATATCGAGGCGTCCGACCGGGAAGAGGTCTTTTCGCTTTGCTTCATCAATAAGGTCAATGACAGTCTGATAGCGCCCGTCTTCCGTTGCGGAAACGACGCCCTGCGGTTTATTTAACATATAATATTCCGTGTCTGCCCAGCCAACCGGCTGTCCATCCAGTGTAACCCGGGTTTCGTCCGGGAATATTTTCCGGTCAGACTCGCGGCAGACGGTTCCATCGACCAGAACCCGCCCTTTGCGGATCATCTCTTTTACCTGACTGCGCGTTCCCTGCTTCATCTCTGCCAGGAAACGGTCTAAACGTATACTTTTACCCTGTCCCATCACTGCCACCTCCATCCGGGATTGTATTTATTTTTAAGCTGACCGCCCCGTTTCTGCGCCCAGCCAAGTGGAAATCCATCCACACAGATTAGTACAAGACCATCTGCTGCCTCTTCCTCTGCGGCTGTCAATGTCTCGCCCTTTAAATAGCGGATCGTGCGCTCATCCGAGGCATTAAAATTTAAGTAATTTACAAATTCCTTCATCCGCAGGTTCATCGCCAGCGCCTGGGATGGTTCAAACCGCCCTTTTTTCAGTTCTCCGAGCAGAAGCCCGGTACGCAGACAGCGGAGCGGCTTAAAATAGCGCGTATTGTCGCCTGCCAGCGCTGCCGGGAGATAATAGATGCGCTCGTTGTCACGGTAGAATTGATCGGGATTCCAGGTTCTTACCGGAAGCTGGCGCAGAAGGTCGAACAGGGGAGAAAAGTCTTCGGCTGTCTGGTTTTGCACCCCGTTTTTTCCTTTTCTAAACGTTTTCCCTTCCGCTTTTCCATAAGCCATCTGTCTGGACTTACCATCTTGCGCCATACGGCACAACCGCGCTTCTATTTTCTCTACCGAAAGTGGAGCGCTCAATGCTTTCTCACCAGCATTTTCCAAATCCCTGACATTTGCGTCCGGTTTCTCCGCCCGCTTCTCCAGCAGCGCAACAAAATGTCCTTCGCCCTCCAGACGGTGCGGAAACAATCTCAGACAGCCCTCAATGCCACGGCTTCCCTCAAAGCCATATTCCGGTTTCTGCGGCACGACCGCCATCTCCGGATATTTCTCCAGAATATACTCGATCGTCCCCTCGTCCTCGCCCCTGTCAAAGGTACAGGTCGAATAAACCAGTTTCCCGCCCGGCGCAAGCATCTGCACGGCACAGTCGAGAATCTGGCGCTGCAGAGGCGCATAATAATCGGGACCTTTTTCGTTCCAGCTCTTTACCATCGACGGATCGCGGCGGAACATACCTTCGCCGGAGCACGGCGCATCGACCAGAATCTTATCAAAAAACTCCGGCAGGATGCCAGCCATTTTTTCCGGTGCCTCGCTCGTTACACAGATATTTCCCGCTCCGAACATTTCCAGATTTTTAAGAAGCGCTTTTGCGCGCGAATTGCTGATATCATTGGAAAACAGGACACCTGTACCGGCTAATTTCGCCGCCAGTTCCGTACTTTTACCGCCCGGTGCCGCGCACAAATCCAGAACCCGGTCGCCCGGCTTGATCGGCAGCCATGCCGCCGGTGACATCGCACTCGGTTCCTGCAAATAGTAGAGTCCCGCGTAGTACCACGGATGCCTGGATGGGCGTTCGCCCTGATAATAAAAACCGTTCTTCGTCCACGGCACTGGTTTCAAATTCCAGTCCGCCGTCTGTGCCATCTCTAAAAACTGTTCCGGTGTCAGCCTGCCCGTGTTGACGCGCAGCCCTGAACGCGGCTCTTCCTCATACGAAGCCAGATACTCCGGGTATTCCTCCCCCAGAAATTGTTTCATTTTTTCAAGAAATTCTTCCGGCAGTTCTCGGTAATCCAATCGTTTTCCTCCTGTTTTTGTCTATTGCTCTGTATATCCATTTATAATCGTGATTCTAAAGACTTTTTCTTCGCGCTCATTCGTTCTTTCTTTGTTCGGTATGCCGGTTTTCAGGCTTCCAAAAGGAATGAGCCATTTTCTGTCTACATATATATAATCTATCTTTATATTACTTTTTAATGATAGAAAGGCGCTCCCATGCCATATATAAAAAAAATAGTATCCGCCCTGTTCCCAGCACTTATCCTGTCGCTTCTGCTCTCGCATCCGCGTCTCTCTGCGGATGGGGCACAGAAAGGACTTCTTTTATGGTTCAATACGGTCTTTCCGACGTTATTTCCCTTTATGCTCTTCTCAAAGCTTTTAGCTGAACACGGCGGCGTCCGGCTGCTTCTAGCGCCATTTCACCCAGTTTTGAAACATCTTGGTATGTCTGTCTACAGCGGCTATGCCCTGCTTGCCGGGATGCTCTGCGGTTACCCGATGGGAATGAAAACTGCCGCCGATTTTAACCAGAAATCGCTGCTTTCGGCACATGAAAAACGGCTTCTGACCGCCATCAGCGCTTCGCCAAGCCCCATGTTTATCGCCGGATATGCTGCACCTAGGCTGAACCCGGCAGTTCCGTCAAACTATCTGGTTCTGGCACTATATACGCCGCTTTTATTGGTTGGAAGTCTCCTATGCATTTATAATAAAGTAACTTCTTTTAGCCTTCAAAACCGATCTTTTTCGAAACAAACCGGCTCTGTCAAGCCCGCCCGCACAAAATCCACATCCGTCTCCGTTCCCGCTTCCTTCGACACCATCCTGATGGACTGCATCGAACTGCAGGTCCGCATCGGCGGTTTGATCATGCTGTATTCGATCCTCGCTGCCTTTGCCGACGCCTTCTGTTCCGGCACGCTGCGTCTGTTTCTGATCGGGACGGCTGAAATGACAACCGGCATCGATGCGATCGCCCGTTCTGGTGCTATATTCAGTATCCCGGTTCAATCCGGTGCGATAGCGGCGTGTGCCGCGTTTGGCGGGTTATCCGGGATCGCCCAGACAAATTCAGTCATACGGGACAGCCGAAAAGACAGAGAAAAAAATGCCGGACTTTCCATCCGGCATTATGTACTGTGGAAACTGGTTCACGCCAGTCTCTCGTTCGTTCTCTTTATTCTGCTGCTTCGCCGGATGCCGCCTGTGTAGCGGCCGCTGCTGCCTCGGCGCCTGTGTTCTCCTCCGGCTCGGTCACGACACTGCCAGCCAGCTCATTGCGGTTGGAAGATACGACATCGTAGCTGGACTGCATCGAACTCATGTAAGACTCGAAACGGCTCTGCGCGCCCTCCATCGAATGCTTGATGATGGTCTGCAGGCTGCGGAGCATGTCGTCCGTGTACTGAACGGAACCCTGGCGGATATTGTTTGCCTCTGTGACAGCGTTGTCCACGATCTGCTGTGCCTGTGCATTTGCCTGCTCAATAATGCTGTTTGCTTCTGCATATGCACGCTGCATGATCTCATGCTCATTAACCAGCTCATTGGTCTGGGCGGTCGCCTCGGCTACCATCGCGTCTGCCTGGGAACGTGCCTCCTGCAGAATCGCATCCTGGTTGCTGATGATCTTCTGATACTTCTTGATCTCCTCCGGAATGCGAAGACGCAGTTCCACGAGCAGTTCTTCAATCTCTTCTTTATTTACTAAAATCTTCGTGTTGGACAGCGGCTGAAACTTGCAGCTGTCGATATAATCTTCAATTTCTGTGATGATCTGTTCAATTCTGCTCATAGCTTTTCTCCTTACTTACATTCCCTGTCTTCCTGAAGCGCCTGGTATTTCTCCTGTACTTGTTTTGCAATGACCGGATCGAGAAATTCGGAAATGTCTCCGCCGTACATCGCAACCTCTTTTGCCATACTGGAACTTAAATACGCGTATTTAAGGTTCGTTGTCAGAAACAGGGTATCTATTTCGGGTGCAATCACCCGGTTCATCTGCGCGAGCTGCAGCTCATATTCGAAATCCGTGATCGCACGCAGACCACGCACGATGACCTTTGCGTGATTCTGGCGCATGAAATCGACCAGAAGTCCGTCAAACGACTGCACCTCCACGTTAGGAATGTCTTTTGTCACTTCCTCTAACATCTTAACACGTTCTTCGACAGAAAACAACGGAGATTTTGCGTTATTACACAAAACTCCCACGATGACCTGATCAAAAATTTCGGAGGATCGCTTTATAATATCAAAATGTCCGAGCGTCACCGGATCAAAGCTGCCCGGATAAATGGCTGTTTTCATCTTTTTTTCTCCTTTGGTATTCAAGCTTTTCGGATAAACAGATGTTTATTCGTCTTATATATCTTCTCTTTTTCGAGATGGTATCCCAGTTCTGAAAGGTAGCTGCACCCGGTCTCTTTCGATGCCTCTGTGATGATCATCGTATGTTCATCTGCCAGGGACGAATGCGCCAGATAAGTAAGCACTTCTTTCTCCCAGAGATGGTTGTACGGAGGATCCATAAAAATGAAATCAAACGCACTCTTCCGGTTTTCTATCCGTTTCAATGCATCCGAAATATCACAGTTTAACAGCGTCGCCTTATCAGCCAGGCGGGCCGCTTTCAGATTGTCACGGATGCAGTCCGCCGCTTTCGGATTCTTCTCCACAAAAACAGCTTCTTTTGCCCCGCGGCTTAAAGCTTCGATCCCGATCGCCCCGCTTCCGCTGAATAAATCGAGAAATGTGCATCCATAGATATCATTCTGAATCATATTAAAAAGAGTTTCTTTGATACGGTCCGTCGTCGGTCTCGTATCCATTCCCTCGATCGTCTTTAAAGTAAGCCTTCTGGCACTTCCTGCTATTACCCGCATGGATTTTTCTCCATCTTACTAGAAATATTAATGTATTTTGAACTGCAACCGTAAAATTCACCAAACAGTTTGCGTATTTTTTAACACTACATCTGTTCTATTATAGTATGAGTTTTACTGATATACAAGCATAAAATCGGATCAATACTAACTTTTTTCCCTACATTGTGGGTGTTTTGCCCCAAAATGTCAATTTGCACAAAACCTTCTAGTGTATTTCACTTTTAAGATCCGCATACTGAGAATGTAACAAAAAGAGACACCCGGACAAACGAAAGTTTGAAGGGGCACACGCAAAAAAGGAGGCGTCTGTTATGTCTAGTTCCAACAACACTAACAAAACCAATGTACCGGAAGCCAAGGAAGCGATGAACCGCTTTAAGATGGAGGTTGCCAATGAGATTGGCGTTCCGTTAAGCGAGGGCTACAATGGTAACCTGACCTCCGCACAGGCTGGTTCCGTCGGCGGCTATATGGTCAAAAAGATGATTGAGGAACAGGAAAAAAAGATGGCTGGTAAATAAGGCATCGTAGGGCTCTTCTGAATCTTCGCTGAAACGGCGAAAAAAACGGCAGCAGCATGATTGACAAAACCGGACTTGAACGACCGATTTTCAATCATGCTGCTGTTCTTTTCTGCAAAACATTCATTCACTTGTTTGACAGACAGATTGTATACTTACTTTAGCGATAAAAATGCCGCCAGATTCCCCCTCTTATCTCCCATCACGCGGTGTGAATATAAAAGATCCGGATTGCATTTCGTACATACATTCGTCACAGCCAGATGCTCCGGCAAAATTCCGGCATCCAGGAGCACCCGGCGGTTCGCGCCCCAGAGGTCAAGCTGGTACTTGCCATTCCCCTTATTCATGAGAATCGATTTCCCATTCCAGGAATAACAGGATGTTGAATCATCCTGACTGATTTCTGCTCCAAATTCTTCTTTAAATGCGTCTGCCACATCCTCACTGACCTCATAACAGTCCCGGCATATGCTCGGTCCGATGCAGACGCGCAGATCCTCCGGCTTCGTGCCGAACGCCTCTCCCATCGCCTCGATCGTTTTCTGTCCCATCCGGTGAACGGTTCCCTTCCAGCCGGAATGCGACAGTCCGATGGCATGATGCACCGGATCTACAAAATATAATGGTACACAGTCCGCAAAAAATGTAACCAGCGTCAGCCCCGGCACGTTTGTGATAAGCCCGTCGATGTTTTCATAATCGCGTTCCCGCCAGATTCCTTTTCCAGCGTCCGCTTCCGTAACAAGACGGATATTCGTCGTGTGCGTCTGATGGCTGAGCACCATCTTTGACACATCCGTTCCCAGAATCCGCGCCATTTTCCGGTAATTTTCAAGCACATCGTCCCGGTTGTCGCCGCGCGTCAGCGAAAAGTTCATCGTACTGAAATACCCCTTGCTCGCTCCGCCAAGCCGGGTAGAAAATGCGTGGCGCACCATCCTGGTCTGCTCTAAGAGCGGAAAGGTAAAATAAGCCACTCCGTTTGACTCATGAAGGGTAATTGGTGCCGGATGAACTGTTTTTTGTATATAGGTAAGCGCCATGATTGTCACATCCTTTTTCTGTCTCTTGCTCAAATCTGATTGTGCAGTTTTTGAATTCTCTCATTTGTAATTATCCACACCAGAACGCGTCCCGAATTAACCTCACGTTACTGCCAAGCACCGCCACCACATCAAACCGGCACGGCGTGTCCTCGGAAATATGATAACGCGTCATATAATACCGGGCGGTACGAAGAATCCTCGCCTGCTTGCGGGCATCCACTGCCTCCGCCGGATCGCCTTCGTGTTCATCGCGGCGGTATTTGACCTCGATAAAAACCAGGTAGTCTCTATCTCTTGCGATAATATCAATTTCACCCTGGCGACAGCGGAAATTCCGGCAGAGAATCTGATAACCGTACCGGGTGAGATATTCACACGCCAGGGTTTCATATTCAGTTCCGATGGCACGGCGGTTGAATGAATTTCCATGAAGATGAAAGTTTCTTTCTCCCATTCAGCTCCTTTTCTGTTATTTCATTCCCTGCATCGCGGCTTCCTCGCCCAGCAGCTTCTTCAAAAAGGTTCTCCGGTGGATCGGGCATGGACCATAGGTTAAAATTGCCTCGTTATGCATCTTGGTTCCGTATCCTTTATGCTTCGCAAACCCGTATTCCGGATAGATTTTATCGTACTCCATCATCATATGATCCCTCGTCACTTTTGCCAGGATACTGGCTGCCGCGATCGAGACACTTTTTGCATCGCCCTTGATAATCTTAATCTGCTTTTCCTCCGAAATCCCCGGAATGATGACCGCGTCATTTAAAAAGATATCCGGCTCCTGCGGAAGCTGTGCGACTGCCTGACGCATTGCTTCATAGGTCGCCTGCAAAATATTGATGGAATCGATCACCTCCGGGCTTACAATTCCAATTCCGTAGGCAGCTGCCTTTTCTTTGATTTCCAGAAATAATTCTTCCCGGCATTTTTCCGACAATTTTTTGGAATCGTTCAGCCGCAGAATCGTACAGTCTTTCGGAAGTACCGCGACCGCCGCCACCACCGGACCGGCTAATGGACCTCTGCCCGCCTCATCAATGCCGCAGACGATCCCTGCACTTTCGTACTGATGTTCATAGGCGCGCATTCCTTCGAGACGCGCCAGTTCTGCTTCCAGTTTTTCTCCTGTTAGTTTTCTCATGTTTTCCTATACCTCCGGCACTTCCAGCGTCACGCGCCCCAGTTTGCCGCTGCGGAAGTCATCTAATAGGAAGCCAGCCGCTTTTTTCGTATCCAGCTCGCTGCCCTTTAAAAGACAGGAACGTGCCCTTGCGATTTCACGCAGAATTTCCCAGGCTTTTTTTGTATCTTCGCCGTCCCCAGCCGTATTCTCAACCAGCGTCACACCATACCGCTCTTCCAGGCGCTTTCCGTAACGTCCGGACATATTTTTGATCAGCTCGGCTGCCAGCTCTTCCTTATCCAGAATCTCATCGTTGATCGAGCCGATAAATGCAAGGCACAGTCCCACATTCGGATCTTCAAATTTCGGCCAGAGGATTCCCGGCGTATCGAGAAGTTCCAGTGTCTTATTTAAGCGGATCCACTGGTTTCCCTTGGTAACACCCGGTTTATTTCCAGTCTTGGCGCAGGCTTTTCCGGCAAAGGAATTGATAAAGGTCGATTTTCCGACATTCGGAATGCCGACTACCATTGTCCGCACCGGGCGGTTTTTGATACCGCGGCGGCGGTCACGCTCAATTTTCTCCTTACATGCCTCCTGCACCAGCGGCTGGATCTGCTTCATTCCCATGCCGCTGCGCGCGTTGATGCGGAGTGCATGGATGCCCTGCTCCTTAAACCATGCGATCCAGCGCTCTGTACAGCCGTCGTCCGCCAGATCCGCCTTATTTAAAAGGACAATCCGTCCCTTTCCCTTCGCAAGCTCATCAATATCCGGGTTGCGGCTGCCGAGCGGCACGCGCGCATCCACCAGCTCAATCACCAGATCGATTAGCTTGATATCTTCCTTCATGGCTCTTTTTGCCTTTGTCATATGTCCAGGGTACCATTGTATCTGCATGAAATTTTCTTCCTTTCTTAGAACCTATCTCGACGAAATCAACCCAAACCGGCTAACCGGCTGGATCCGCAGCCAGACCTTTCCTTTGATCTGCCGGAACTTCACATTTCCCACATTGGAAAAGCGGCTGTCCTCACTGCCGGAGCGGTTGTCACCCAGCAGAAAATATTCGTTTTTATCCAGACTAATCGGATATTCCGCCAGTCCAGCCAGAGCCGCCTTACCCAAGTCGTTCGGGGCGTCTAATTTTTCATTATTAATGTAAATATAACCGTCCTTGATCTGCACCGTCTCACCTGGCAGTCCAATGACGCGTTTTATATTGTAATTTCCCGTTTCTTTTTCAAATACGATAATGTCATAGCGCTTTGGGCGCATCACGCGGTAACTCAGGCGGTTCATCAGAACCTTTTCGTTCTGCGACAACACGGGTTCCATCGATTGACCGCTCACCCGTATCTGCGTCCCCATCGCAAACACGGCGAACCACGCGATCGAAATTACCACCGCGATATCCACGATCCATCCGACCACCAAACGGATGCGGTTCCTATCCTCTTTCAGCTCCATATGTCACTCCCTCTCTATCCAATGTACTCTCGGAGTCTTTTTTGCACTTGCTTTTGTGGCTGATTTTCCGCCAGCCGCACCCGAATTTCATCAACGCTCATGTATGTGGTTGGTGCCCAGCCTTCCCCCTATGGATCGAAAAAAGCTGCTGCACAGCTCCTCCCGCCGCGCCGGACACACATAACCGCATATCCGGATACACAGCGGGCTGACCTGTACAGCAGCCCCATCCGCTTCAGAAATTATTTTACTAACTCTTTTACCTTCGCTGCCTTGCCGATTCTGGATCTCAGGTAGTTCAGTTTTGCTCTTCTTACTTTACCTCTTCTTACTACTTCAACGTTCTCTACAGACGGAGAATGTAACGGCCAGGTCTTCTCTACACCAACACCGTTGGAGCTCTTTCTAACAGTGAAAGTCTCGCGAACGCCGCCGTTCTGTCTTTTAATAACAGTTCCCTCGAAAACCTGAATTCTCTCGCGGTTTCCCTCTTTGATCTTAGCAGATACACGTACTGTATCGCCTACGTTGAAACTCGGAACGGTTTCCTTTAACTGAGCTGCTTCAATGTTCTTAATAATCTCGTTCATCTTTGTGAACCTCCTTTAAAATCTTTGATGTTCTTAATACGATCTTTTATCCCGTAAAAACGTGCTTCCTGTAACAGCGGAACATCTCTTTATTTCACAGAATATGATTTTATCATAGAAATCCTTGATTTGCAAGGACTTTCTGCTCCCTTTTTTAGAGTTTTTTGGTTTCTTTTTCCTCTTTCTGACGAATCAGCTCTTCCAGATATTTCTTCTCTTTCTTATCCAGAACCGCATCCTTTAAAAGGTCCGGGCGGCGTTCCAGCGTCCGTTCGATCGATTTCTGACGGCGCCAGGTCTCGATATTTTTGTGATGCCCGGTCAGAAGTACGTCCGGGACCGCCTTATCCATAAATACAACCGGGCGGGTGTATTGTGGATATTCCAGCAGATTGTCGTGAAATGACTCAAATTCCGCGGATACGTCATTATTTAACACACCAGGCACCAGACGGGAAATGCAGTCGATCATAACCATCGCCGGAAGCTCACCGCCCGTCAGGACATAATCGCCGATGGAGAGATAGTCAGTTACAACCAGATCCAGCGCGCGCTCATCGATCCCCTCATAATGCCCGCAGAGGAACACCAGATCCTCTTCTTTCGCCAGTTCTTCCGCGATTTTCTGGTTGAAAACCTGCCCCTGCGGAGTCAGATAGATCACTCGCGGACGTTTTCCGGTGCGCGCCGCCAGGGCTTCATATGCATCGTAAATCGGTTCCGGCTGCATCACCATACCGGCGCCGCCGCCATAGGGCGCATCGTCTACATGATGATGTTTGTCCTTTGAGTAATCGCGGATATTGACCGCCTCAACCGAGATCAGCCCTTTGTCAATCGCACGCCCCGTAATACTTGTGTTCAGTCCCCCCATTACCATCTCCGGGAACAGGGTCAGAATATGAAAATTCATCCGTTTCTCCTATATTTATACAGCACTTTCACAACGGTACTTTTATTTTAGGATTGTCATTCCATTTACAGATCCAGAAGCCCGTCCATGATATGTACCGTTACGGTGCCAGCCTCCAGATCGACATTCAGGATGCATTCCTTGATGGACGGGAAGAGGTATTCTTTGCCCTCAGGTCCTTCGATCAGATACACATCGTTAGCTGCTGTCTGAAGGATATCTTTCACCGTACCGAACTCCTCGCCCTCATCCGTCAGCACTTTCAGACCAATCAGATCGGCAATGAAATTCTCATCCGGATTCAGTTTCACCGCCTGATCGCGGGTGATCAGAATATCCTTATTACGGAATGGCTCGCAGTCCTCAATCCGGTTCATCTCTTTAAATTTAAGAATGACCATATTTTTGAAAAAACGCGCCTGTTCCACGGTCACCGGCATTTTTTCTTTTCCAGTGTCGATATACGCTTTTTTTAATTTTTTAAAGCGATTCACATCATCGGTGGTAGGGAATACTTTCACATCTCCGCGCAGACCATGCGGGGACGTAATTACACCAACTCTCAGATAATCAACCATTCTGTAATCCTCCTGTATGAAATAGAACGTGCCTTGCATTCCCGCGCCGGGTTGCGGTTGCGTTGGCATCCTCTTGAATTTCCTGTGATTGATATAAAAAAGCCGGACACCCTTTCAGGCAGCCGGCTTTTCAGCTTCGTCTGTATTACTGAATCTCTACAATAACTTTCTTGTCTTCCTTGGATGAAGCCGCCTTGACAACCGAGCGAATCGCTTTCGCGATACGACCCTGTTTTCCAATTACCTTACCCATATCGGCCGGTGCAACGGAAAGCTCGATTACAGTCTCGTCGTCTTTGACCGATTCTGTAACCACTACCTCGTCCGGGTTCTCAACCAGTGCTTTCGCGATAACTTCTACTAATTCTTTCATACCTTTGCACCTCACAGGTCAGTATGCTTGATTTACTGGATACCAGCGATCTTTAAGAGTTTACCAACAGTCTCTGTCGGCTGAGCGCCTGTTGCTAACCATTTCTTAGCAGCTTCCTCGTCGAATTTCAGAGTGCTCGGCTCTGTGTTCGGATCATAGATACCGATCTCCTCGATAAATCTGCCATCTCTCGGGGATCTGGAATCTGCAACAACGATTCTATAGAAAGGAGCTTTCTTCTGACCCATTCTTCTTAATCTCATCTTTACCATTTTAAATTACCTCCTGAAATTTTCCTTATTTCCTTGAATTATAAAATATAGCTAATGCACACTGCATCTACTAACACTTGTTTAAAACGGCAGCTTCATCTTGCCAAGCATACCGCCGAATCCGCCAAGACCCTTGCGTTTTCCGCCGCCTGCCATGCCCGGAAGCTGTTTCATCAGCTTTTTCATATCTCCGAACTGTTTTACCAGGCGGTTGACTTCTGCGATATCCACGCCTGCGCCCTGTGCGATTCGTTTCTTGCGGGACGGATTCATCAGATCCGGGTTGCGCCGCTCTTCGGCTGTCATCGAGAGGATGATCGCCTCCACGCGCCCCATCGTCTTCTCATTTTCATCTAAATCCAGACCTTTAAGCTGTCCCATGCCCGGCATCATGCTCATGATGCTCGCCATGCCGCCCATCTTCTTGATTTGGTTCATCTGATCGAGGAAGTCGTTGTAATCAAATTCTGCCTTCTTAATCTTGCGGCCGAGTTCTTTTGCCTTCTCCTCGTCGATCACAGCAGATGCTTTGTCGATGATGGAAAGAACATCGCCCATGCCCAAGATCCGGGAAGCCATACGGTCCGGGTAAAACTGTTCCAAATCGGAAAGTTTCTCGCCCATACCGACATAGAGAATCGGTTTTCCGGTTACCGCCTTGATAGAAAGAGCCGCACCGCCTCGCGTATCGCCATCCATCTTTGTCAGAACCACACCGTCAATGCCGATTTTGTCGTTAAACATGCTCGCTACATTGACTGCATCCTGACCAGTCATGGCATCTACAACGAGAAGTGTCTGATAAACATCCACATTCTCTTTGATCTCAACCAGCTCATCCATCATCGCTTCATCGATGTGGAGACGGCCGGCTGTATCGATGATAACCACATTGTTGCCATTTTTCGCCGCGTGCTCAAGCGCTGCCTTTGCGATATTGACCGGTTTGTGGTTCGTTCCCATCGCAAATACGGGAACACCCTGTTTTTCACCATTTTTCTGCAGCTGTTCGATTGCCGCCGGTCGGTAGACATCACATGCTGCCAGCAATGGATTTCTTCCCTTTGCTTTGAGCTTTCCGGCAATCTTTGCCGTCGTGGTCGTCTTACCAGCACCCTGGAGACCTGCCATCATGATGACGGTAATCTCATTGCCCGGTTTTAACGCAATCTCTGTCATTTCGGAGCCCATCAGCTTGACCAGCTCGTCGTTGACAATCTTTATTACCATCTGTCCTGGATTCAGACCATTTAAAACATCGGTTCCAATCGCCCGCTCCTGTACAGAATTGATAAACTGTTTTACTACCTTGAAGCTTACATCCGCTTCCAGAAGGGCCATCTTGACTTCTTTGAGTCCGGCTTTTACGTCGCTCTCGCTGAGTCGTCCCTTGCCTGTCAGGTTTTTAAACACATTCTGCAGTTTGTCTGCCAAGCTTTCAAATGCCATCAAAAACCTCCTGCATTATAAATCCAATATCTCGTTTGAGATTCGCCCGATTGCCTCAATCAGCGCCTGATTCTGTGTCTGGCTGAATTCTTCCGTCAACCGATGAATCTCAGTTACTTTTTCCTTGGTTTTCTGGAATTTGGCAATCAGTCCAAGCTTTTCCTCATAACCAAGAAGTGTACGGTCACAGCGCCGGATCAGATCATGCACACCCTGACGGGTAATGCCCTGTTCGTCTGCAATCTCACCGAGGGATAGATCGTTAAATACCACATCCTCATATACACTTTGCTGATGCTTTGTCAGGAGTTCTCCGTAGAAATCATACAAAAGACCCTGTTCAACAATTTTTTCCATTCCTCATCACCTGTGTTATCATACACGATAATCTAATTGGTGTCAAGTATTTTTTCTTTACACTAATTAGATTTGTGTTTTCTTGTTACTGTTCACAGGTAGGCACTTTTGGAACCGAAAGTGCCGTAAGAAAACGTGGTGGCAGCAGGAATTTGCCGTATTTAAATGCGAAGCCACGGCAAATTCCGTTACTGGGCACGTATGCGTGAACAGTAACGTTTTCTTTCAAATTCTATCCCCGCACCGGATGGCCATCTTCCTTCGGCATCTTCTTCGCCGCCCGCCAGAAGCAGATCATATGTGCCGTCGCAGTGACCGCCCAGGAGATTGGGTACGACAGATACAGGATCGCCAGCGATCGCTGCGCTGCAAATATGGTAAAGATCCAAATCACTCGCAGTCCGCAGGCGCCGGTCAGAGAGACTAGCGTCGGCAGGATCGAATACCCAAGTCCGCGGATGCTTCCGACCATCGTATCCATCACGCCGCACAGGAAATACGTCGTACAGATGATCGACATCCGGAGCAGTCCATAGGAAATAACGTCGGCGTCTTCTGAATATATCTGCAACAGCCACGGACCGCCGAGGTATGCTGCAAATCCAAGCACCAGTCCTACTGTCACAACGACGCCCTGGCAGGTGGCAAGAATCTTTTTGATCCGCGTGTATTTCTCTGCTCCGATATTCTGACTCGTAAAGCTTAAATTGGTCTGGTACAGCGCATTCATCGAGGTATACACAAATCCCTCGATATTCTGCGATGCCGTGTTGCCTGCCATCGCGATCGAACCGAAGGAATTGACAGACGACTGAATCAGTACGTTGGAGATCGCAAAAATCGCCCCCTGAATACCAGCCGGAAGACCTACCTTTATAATAAGAAGAAGTTTCCTCCGGTTGACTCCCAGCTTGGAAAGCGACAGCTTCATCGCGCCATCTGAACGCATCAGGCAGCGGATAACCAGAAATGCGGAAATACACTGGGAAATCACGGTTGCCAGCGCGACACCTGCTACATCCATCTGGAGCTGGGTAACAAAGAATACGTTCAGTGCCGCATTGATAACACCTGCCACGGTCAGGAAATACAGCGGGCGTTTCGTATCGCCGATCGCGCGCAGGATTGCACTTCCGAAATTGTACACCATCGTTGCCGGCATACCGGCAAAATAAATCCGCATGTAGATCGTCGATTTATCGATGACATCGTCCGGCGTCCCCATCAGTTCCAGCCAGAAACGTGAGGTAAACAAACCCAAAAAGACCAGAAACAGCCCGCTCATCAGGCTGACCGTGATCGCCGTATGGATTGTCTCGCTCATGTCGCGGTCATTCTTCGCACCATAATAGCGCGCTACCAGGACATTCGCGCCGATCGACAGACCAATAAAGACGTTAATGAGAAGATTAATAAGGGAACTGGTCGAGCCGACTGCTGCCAGAGACTGGCTGCCTGCAAAACGTCCCACCACAATCACATCCGCCGCATTAAAAAGAAGCTGAAGCACGCCAGAAAGCATCAACGGAATGGAGTATGTAAGTACCTTTCTGAGAATCGGGCCATTGCACATATCCATTTCATAGGATTTCGCCATGTTTTTTTCCTTTCGTATCCAAAAAAAGTCCTTTCATTTTTCAAAGGCTGGTCAGTTGATACTATTCTACCCCCTTTCCATACACTTTTCAAGCGTTCTTTTATCGTTGACTTTTTCTCAGCGCGTCTTATAATAAAAGCAGCTAAATTGTGACTGTGAAGGTACTGAACAGTTACGATAAATTTATGGCGTAAACTGTCCGGCATCTTCACAGTTACAGCCACTCTATTTATAAGGAGGACATCATGATGAACACACAGCGACTTGATAAAATTTTGAAAAAAATGGAGACAGAGGGACTCGATCAGATGATTATTTCCGATCCATATGCGATCTATTATCTGACGGGTCGCTTTATTGATCCGGGTGAACGTCTGCTGGCACTTTACATTAACCAGTCCGGCAAGAATAAGATCTTTATCAATAACCTCTTTACCGTTCCGGAAGATCTGGGCGTAGAAAAATTCCGTTTCTCGGATACAGACGATTACCTGACTCCTCTGTGCGACTGTGTTGAGGCAGGCAAACCGCTCGGTATTGATAAAACATTTGCTGCCCGTTTCCTGATTCCGGTCATCGATCATTCGGGCGCTTCCTCCTACAAGGTCAGCTCCATCTGCATCGATGAGGTCCGTGCGTGCAAGGATGACGAAGAACGTGAAAAAATGCGTGCGGTTTCCGCAATCAATGATAAGGCGATGGCACAGTTCCGAGGTCTGATCCATGAGGGCGTGACTGAGGAAGAGATCGCTTCCAAGATGTTAGATATTTATAAGAGTCTCGGTGCAGACGGATATTCCTTTGAACCACTGGTTGGCTTCGGTGCAAACTGCGCGCTTGGACACCACGGTCCGGACAACACGGTTCTGAAAGAGGGCGACACCGTCCTGTTTGATGTTGGATGCAGGAAGGATGGCTATTGTGCCGATATGACACGTACTTTCTTCTATAAAAAAGTACCGTCTGAGAAGCACCGCGCTATTTATGAGACCGTCCGCCGCGCAAATGCTGCCGCAGAAGCAATTCTGAAACCGGGCGTTCCGCTCTGCGAAGTCGATAAAGCTGCCCGCCAGATCATCGAGGATGCCGGATATGGTCCGAACTTTACCCATCGGCTGGGACATTTCATCGGTCTGGAAGTACATGAGTACGGCGATGTTTCTTCTGCGAACACCAAGGTCGCTGAGGTTGGCAATATCTTCTCCATCGAACCAGGTATTTATGTAGAAGGCGAAGTTGGTGTGAGAATCGAGGATCTGGTGCTGATTACTGAGGACGGATGCGAGATTCTGAACTCCTTCAGCAAGGAGCTGGATATTGTAGAGTAATCACATCGCATAATTTATAACATATAAAAAAGAAACTGTTACAGATGGTATTTCTGGTAATTCCGCTTACAACTCACGAATCATCCAGAAATCCAGTATCTGTAGACAGTTTCTTTTTACTTTTCTTTAAAAGCTAATTATAATTTTCATTTATAAAAAGGCGTTTTTACGCGTTCAGCTTCTCCGTCATCATTTCATTCACTTTACCCGGATTTGCCTTGCCCTTCATCGCTTTCATCACCTGACCAACCAGAAATCCAAGTACCTTTGTCTTTCCACTCTTATACTCTTCCACCGTCTTCGGGTTTGCGGCGAGTACATCGGAAACTGCCTGTTCCAGGGCACTGTCGTCATTGACCATGCCAAGTCCATGTGCATCGACATAGGCGGACGGATCGACATCTTGCTCGAAAACAGCTGTAAATACTTCTTTTGCCGTGTTGTTATTGATCGTTCCGGCATCGACCAGATCGATGAGCTGTGCCAGATGCATCGGGGAGAACCACAGGCTTTCAGCGTCCTGTCCTTTTTCCTTGAGCAGGCGGCTTGCCTCGCCGATCAGCCAGTTTGCCGCTTTCTTCGGTTTCTGGCAGATGGTAGTGGTCTTTTCAAACATATCCGCCATCTTCTTAGACTCAGTCAGAATGCGGCTGTCATATTCAGACAGACCATATTCACTCTGGTAACGTGCCATTTTTTCCGGCTGCAATTCCGGCAGGGCGGCGCGGACGGATTCCAGCCATTCATCGCTGATGCAGACCGGCGGAAGATCCGGATCCGGGAAATAACGGTAATCTTTCGCATCCTCTTTAGAACGCATCGCATAGGAGTATTCCTTGTTGTCATCCCAGCGTCTCGTCTCCTGGATGACCTTCCTGCCCTCTTCCAGCAGCTCAATCTGGCGGGCGCGCTCACCGTCGATCGCACGGGCAATCGCCTTGAAAGAGTTCAAGTTCTTCATCTCGGTTCTCGTACCAAATGTCTCACTTCCCACCTCACGGACCGATAAGTTGACATCGGCACGCATCGAACCTTCCTGTAACTTACAATCTGATGCGCCCAGATACTGTACCAGCAGGCGCAGGCGTTCGAGGTAGGCAATAACCTCATCAGCACTCCGCATATCCGGCTCAGAAACGATCTCGATCAACGGCACGCCGCTTCGGTTGTAATCAACCAGCGAGCAGTCTTCCCACTCGTCGTGGATCAGCTTTCCGGCATCTTCCTCCATGTGAATTTCATGAATACGAATTTTCTTTTCACCGGCAGGCGTATCGATCGGGATATAACCGTCGTGGCAGATCGGGAGATACAGCTGGGAAATCTGATAGTTTTGCGGGTTGTCCGGGTAAAAATAGTTTTTCCGGTCAAATTTACAGAACTGGTTGATACCACAGTTTGCCGCCAGACCGACAGACATCGCGTATTCAACGACCTTCTTATTTAAAACCGGCAGAGAACCCGGCATACCGGTACAAACCGGGCAGGTATGAGTATTTGGTTTTGCTCCAAATTCGGTGGAGCAGCCGCAGAAAATCTTGGTTTTCGTCGCCAGCTCTACGTGTACCTCCAAGCCGATGACTGTCTCATATTCTTTCTTCATCTTATCTGCCCTCCTTGTCTGTCATAACCGGAAGCTTCCATGCACCTCTCGCCTTTTCGTATGCAGATGCCGCGCCAAACAGCTTCTTTTCCTGGAAGCAGTCTGCGATCATCTGAAGCCCGATCGGAAGTCCCTTCGAATCCAGCCCGCACGGAACTGAAATGCCCGGAAGACCTGCCAGGTTGACCGAAACAGTATAAATATCGCCCAGATACATCTTCATCGGATCGGAAAGGCTGTCGCCCAGCAGCGGTGCCGTGGACGGCGCTGCCGGTCCCAGAATGACATCGTATTTCTCAAACGCCTTGTCAAATGCCTGTTTAATCAATGCTTTTGTGCGGAGTGCTTTCAGATAATATGCATCGTAGTAGCCGGAACTCAAAACGAACGAACCGAGCATGATACGGCGTTTTACCTCTGGTCCAAAGCCCTCGGAACGGCTCTTTTTATACATTTCATGTAAATCTTCATATTCCGGTGTGCGGTAACCGTACTTCACACCGTCAAACCGGGACAGGTTGGAGCTTGCCTCCGCCGATGCAATGACGTAATATGCCGGGATCGCATACTCAACCATGCCTAAATCAAAAAACTCCACTTCTGCCCCGCGTTCTTTTAACGCATCAGCTGCCGCCAGAACAGCTTTTTTTACATCTTCATCGAGCCCTTCGCCCAGATAATCGGACGGGATTCCAATCTTCATCCCTTTTACCTCTCCGGTCAGGGCAGCGGTAAAATTGTACGCCTCCCGCTTGACAGAGGTGCTGTCCTTTTTATCATAGGAAGCGATCGTCTCCAGAATTGCCGCGCAGTCTGCGGTATCTTTCGCAATCGGTCCAATCTGATCCAGCGAGGAACCATAGGCGATCAGACCATACCGGGAAACCGTTCCATAGGTCGGTTTGATGCCGGTCACGCCGCAGAAGGAACTTGGCTGGCGGATGGAACCGCCCGTATCTGAACCAAGAGCAAAAAAGGTCTCTCCCGCTGCGACAGCCGCACACGAGCCACCGGAAGATCCGCCCGGTACATGCTCTGTATTCCACGGGTTTTTCGTCGGTCCAAACCAGGATGTCTCGGTCGTACTTCCCATCGCAAATTCATCCATATTTGTCTTGCCAAGCAGGATCGCACCGGCTTTTTTGAGGTTCAGCGCTGCCTCCGCTGAGTACGGAGGTACAAATCCCCTTAAAATTTTGGAACTGCACGTTGTCTCAATTCCCTCTGTACAAATATTATCCTTGATCGCCATCGGAACGCCCGCCAGCGGTCCGGTCAGGATGCCATCGTCAATCTGTTTCTGGATCTCATCCGCCTGTGCCAGTGCTGCCTCCTCGGTCAGCGTTACATAAGCATGAACTGTATCTTCATATTTATGAATCCGTTCCAGAGATGCCTGTACCGCCTCCCGGACGGAGATTTGTTTTTCTTTAATTTCTTTTCCCAGCTCCAGCGCTGTTAATTCTGAAATTCCCATCCTGATTTCCTCCATATTGCTGCCTGTATCTCTACTTCTTTTTACTCCACTGTCCTCGGCACCTTGTACTGTTTTTCTTTCTGCTCCGGTGCATTCGAAAGCATCGCATCTGATTCATCTCCATTTTCCACGACATCTTCGCGGAACACATTGTGAATGTCAAAGACATGCGACATCGGTTCTACCTCCGAAGTATCAAGCTGATTCAGCATATCGATATACTCAAGCATCCGGCTCATGTCGCTTTTCGCTGCCTCTTTTTCCTTTGGGGAAAGGGAAAGCTTTGCTAAAATACCAACATAATCAATCATTTCATCGTCTATTTTCACTGCCATAAGTTCTGTTCCTTCCTATTATAATATGTGTTATGGACAAGCTCTTTGTTTCATAGGAAATTGCGTCCTGTCACGTTACGGTACCAGACGGCTCATATCTCTCGGGAAGAGCGAAACCTCACGGACATTCTCCTCTTCAAGCAGCTGCATCGTCATACGTTCCAGACCGATACCGAGTCCGCCGTGAGGCGGCATACCGTGTTTGAAGGTGCTTAAATACTGTTCCATTCCCTCGGTATCCATACCGCGTTTTTCAATCTTCTCCATCAACTCGGTGTAGCTGTGGATACGCTGTCCGCCGGTTGTGACTTCCAGTCCACGGAATAAAAGGTCAAAGCTGAGTGTTACTTTCGGATCTGTCGGGTCATCCATCGCGTAGAATGGACGCTTCTTGGATGGATAATGGGTGACAAACACGAAATCGGCGCCGTACTCTTCTTTAAAGTAGCGTCCAATCAGGTGTTCTTCCTCCGGCTCCAGATCGTATGGGTTTTTGATCTGGGTTCCATATTTTTCGGAGGCAAGGCGTTTCGCCTCGGTAAAGGTCACTGCCGGAATCTTCTCTACTTCCGGAAGTTTGACTTTAAGGATTTCCAGCTCCGTGGAATATTCCTTCTTTAAAATTTCCACCATATGCTGAAGAAATCCGGTTTCCATCGCCATGATATCGGTAAAATCATCGATATATCCCATCTCAAAATCCAGTCCGGTATATTCGTTTAAATGACGTTTCGTGTTATGCTTCTCCGCACGGAACACCGGACCAACCTCCATCACACGGTCAAACACGCCGACCATCATCTGTTTGTAAAACTGCGGACTCTGCGCTAACACCGCCGGGCGGTGAAAATAATCGAGTTTAAAGACGTTTGCTCCGCCCTCGGCTCCTTTTGCTCCGATCTTCGGGGAATGAATTTCCGTAAATCCTTCTCCATGCAGGTACTCCCGGAATGCCCGTGCGATTCCTTCCTGGATTCTGAAACGTGCGCGCTCCCGCAGGTTGCGGAGTGTCAGAGAACGCATATCCAGTTTGGCTTCCAGGGATGCGCTCATTTTCCATTTTGATACGGCAATCGGCATCGGTTCTTCCGGTTTCGAGAGGATCCGAACACTCTTTAAACGAAGTTCCATGCCTCTCGGCGCCCGCTCTTCTTTTCGGAGGACACCGGAAACTTCTACGAATGTTTCTTCTCTTAATTCAGCAAAATCCGCGTCGGTCACACCTTTTTCATAGACAGTCTGCAACACGCCGTCACGTTTCCGGAGAATCACAAATGCGATATCTCCCATGTTGCGGACACTCATGATCGCGCCGTTTACCTTTACTTCCCGTCCTTCCATACCGTCTGCAAACACGGCTGCCAGATCCAGCACTTCTTTTTCCTTTTTACCTGTCATAAATTCCATCGCTGTTTCCTCTCTTTCTCTGCTTTTTGATATGTCCGGGACGGGAATAATGAAAAAGAATGTGCCTTGGCACATTCTCGCGCCGAGCGCGGTCGCTTGCGACAAACTACATCTTCGCGCGAGTGCGCATCATTGGCACGTTAGTGCCTTTTTGTGTAATAGGGGATTCCAAGGAATTTCCTATTACATAAAAAGTCCCGGAATGACGTTCACTCACATCATTCCGGGACGGGATATTCCCGCGGTACCACCCGCATTTAAAAAGAAACGATTGTTTTTCTTTTTACTCTTTCGCTGCTTAACGCGCAGTCACGTGATGACCTACCTGCGGCGGCTGGCGGGGTGTCCAGTGTCGCTCTCAGTCATCCGGCTCCGGAGTGTTCCCTATTGTCCCGCTCCCTCCTGACACGGCTCTCAGCCGGTGACCGCGTCTTTCTGTCGGATTCTTCGAAACAGAGTCTCCATCTTTGCCTTTTAAAAAAGTGGGCACGAATACCATGATTATCATGGCATCCTTGCCCACCCCATTGGATTCAATTTTTTATGTTCAAACTATAAACTATTTTTCTGAGTTTGTAAAGAGGTTTTTTAATTTTTTTTCACGCAGTAATTCTGTATGGAATATGTCAGCTTCGCTGACCAGTATCACGCGCCAAGTCTCACAGATGTTCGACTTAAATAGAAGAAATCTTGTACAATATTCTCCCTTGAAACATTTTTTCAAAATTCGTGTGCAAATTGTATTGACATTCAGAATTTTTCGTGTATACTACTACACATAAAAGCAAGGGCGCTTCGAGATGATCGAGGTGCCCTTTTCTTTATGTAATAGGAAATTCCTTGGAATTCCTTATTACACCAAAAGGCACTAACGTGCCAATGATACGCACTCGCGCGAAGATGTAAGCTGTCGCAAGCGACCGCGCCCGGCGTGAGAATGTGTCAGAGCACATTCATCTTACGTGGATTTAATCATCACAAAATCGCAGACATAAAACCTGAAAGGAGACATGAGTTATGAAAAAAAACATCCCTGAACTGTATGGAAGTCTTGTATTCAACGACAAAGTCATGAAAAGCAAATTGCCGCGAGATGTTTATAAGGCACTCCGCAAAACGATTGAAAATGGCAGTCATCTGGATCTCGACATTGCAAATGCAGTCGCAGTTGCAATGAAGGAATGGGCCGTTGAAAATGGTGCAACTCACTTCACACACTGGTTCCAGCCGATGACCGGCATCACTGCTGAGAAGCACGACAGTTTCATCAACCCGGTTGGCAATGGCGAAGTTATCATGGATTTCTCCGGCAAAGAGCTGGTAAAGGGCGAACCGGATGCATCCAGTTTCCCATCCGGCGGACTTCGTGCCACCTTTGAGGCAAGAGGTTATACAGCCTGGGATCCAACCTCCCCGGCATTTATTAAAGACGATACACTCTGCATCCCGACCGCATTCTGTTCCTACAGCGGCGAGGCACTTGATACCAAAACCCCTCTTCTGCGTTCGATGGAAACCATCAACCGCGAGGCGCTGCGTGTCCTGAAGCTCTTCGGAAATGAAGATGTGACCCGCGTTGTCTCCACCGTTGGTCCGGAACAGGAGTATTTCCTGGTTGATAAAAAGCTGTTTAATAAGAGAAACGATTTGAAGTTCTGCGGAAGAACTCTGTTTGGCGCACCAGCTCCGAAGGGTCAGGAAATGGATGACCACTATTTCGGCGCTCTCCGTCCGAGAGTTTCCGCTTTCATGAAAGAACTGGATGAAGAGCTCTGGAAGCTCGGTATTCCGGCAAAAACCAAACACAACGAGGTAGCTCCGGCGCAGCATGAACTTGCCACCATCTACACGACTACCAATGTGGCAGTTGACAACAACCAGCTCACTATGGAAATCATGAAACGTGTGGCAGAGAAACATGGTCTTGTGTGCCTGCTCCATGAGAAACCATTTGAGGGCATAAACGGAAGCGGTAAACACAACAACTGGTCTTTATCGACCAACACCGGCGAAAACCTTCTTGATCCGGACCGCGATCCGGCAAAGAACTTACAGTTCCTTCTCTTCCTGTTCGCAACGATCAAGGCAGTCGATGTCTACGGCGATCTGCTCCGCGTATCAGTTGCAACTGCTGGAAATGACCACCGTCTGGGCGGCAACGAGGCACCGCCAGCTATCGTGTCTATGTTTATCGGAGATGATCTGGAAGCAGTTCTCGATATTGTGGAAAAAGATCTCGAGTCTGAGGCAAAAGAAGTCCAGACCATGAAGCCGGGCGCAAAGGTTCTGCCGCACTTTATCAAAGATACAACCGATCGCAACCGTACTTCTCCGTTTGCCTTTACCGGCAATAAATTCGAGTTCCGTATGCCAGGTTCCGCTCTCTCTGTATCGGAACCGAACATTGTCATCAATACAGCCGTAGCTGAAGTTTTAGGCGAATTTGCAGACCGTCTGGAAGGTCTTTCAGGCAAGGCTCTGGAGGCAGAAATCCATCTGCTCTTAAAGGAAGTGCTGCGTGATCACCGCCACATCGTATTCAACGGCAACGGTTACACCAGCGAATGGGTAGAGGAAGCTCACAAACGCGGACTCTTCGACCTGCCGAGCTGCGCAGAGGCATTTCCGCGCCTGATTGCTGAGAAAAACGTAGAACTGTTCCTGAAACACGGCATCTACACCAAGGAGGAACTCTTCTCCCGCTACGAAATCAAGGAAGAGAACTACATCAAGACCATCAACATCGAGGCAAAGACGATGCTTTCGATGATGAAGAAGACCTTCCTGCCGTCCGTCCTCTCCTACTGCAAGGAGCTGGCTGAAACCGCCGCAAAGACAAAGGCAATCCTGCCGGACGCACCGATCAGCGCCGAGAGCAAACTGCTTGAGAAGCTGTCCGATCTCTACACCGAGATTTCCGAGAAAACCGAAGCACTGGCAGAGGCTGAAAAAGCGGCAGAATCCATGGAAGATAATATCGAGAAGGTTGCATATTTCCACTATACGATTCTTGCCAAGATGGATGACTTGAGAAGCAGCGTTGATACCGCAGAAGCCCTGATTCCGGATTCCTTCCTGCCGTATCCGACTTACGATGAACTGCTGTTCTCCGTATAATCTGACATGTCAATATTATGACTTGATTGAAAAATCGAGAAAAATGTGTTATGATTTGGCTGCAAAATATTGCTATATTGTCTTTTATACTGATATTTTGCAGTCAATTTTGGGTTCTTATCCCTGTTATTTTCTTATCATTCAGGTATCTTGAATACAAAGGAGGTTTATATCATGAGGGAGTCACTCACATACGAAACCGGGCTTCGTGAGGAATGCGGCGTATTTGGAATGTTTGACCTGGAGGGCGGCGATGTTGCCAGAGATATGTACTACGGACTCAGCGCACTCCAGCACCGCGGTCAGGAGTCATGCGGCATCGCAGTCTGTGACACGAACGGTCCAAAGGGCGTTGTCAACTGCTACAAAGGGCTGGGACTTGTCAATGAGGTATTTCATGAGGAGACGTTAAAACGCCTCGGCGGCAATCTGGGAGTTGGTCATGTCCGCTACTCCACAACCGGTTCTTCCACCATCGAAAACACACAGCCACTGGTGCTTAAGTATTTTAAGGGAACACTCTGTCTGGCGCACAACGGAAACCTGGTAAATGCGTTTGAGATGCGCCGCCAGCTTGAAGAAACCGGCGCAATCTTCCAGACGACGATGGATTCAGAGGTAATCGCGTTCCACATCGCCAGAGAACGTCTGGCTGCCCCGACCGCTGAAGAGGCAATCAAACGGACCGCGGCAAAAACACGTGGCGCTTATGCCCTGATTATCTCCAGCCCGCGCAAGCTGATCGGTGTTCGTGACCCATTTGGTCTGCGTCCTCTCTGCCTCGGCAAAAAGGGAAATGTCTGGATCATGGCATCGGAAAGCTGTGCCATCACCTCGGTTGGCGGCGAATTTATCCGTGATATCGAACCGGGTGAGATCGTGACCATCACCCGCGACGGCGTTTTTTCTGATAAAAGCCTGCAGCAGGAAAAACGGGCGCACTGCGTTTTCGAATACATCTATTTTGCCCGCCTCGACAGCCACATCGATGATGTGAGCGTCTATGAGGCAAGGCTGCGCGGCGGCGCGGCTCTCGCACATTCCTTCCCTGCCGATGCCGACCTCGTCGCCGGTGTACCGGATTCCGGCCTGACCGCCGCGATGGGATATGCGAAGGCATCCGGCATTCCATATGAGATTATTTTCCATAAAAATAGCTATGTCGGCAGAACCTTCATCAAACCGACCCAGGAAGAACGCGAAAATAGCGTCCGTATCAAGCTTAATATTCTGGAACCGGCTGTCAGGGGAAAACGCATTGTCCTCGTCGATGACTCTATCGTGCGCGGTACGACGATGAAAAACCTGATCCGCATGCTCAAAAAAGCCGGGGCGAAGGAGGTTCATGTGCGCGTCAGCTCCCCGCCATTCCTCTTCCCCTGCTATTTCGGCACCGATGTCCCCTCCAATAAACAGCTCATCGCCAGCAGCCATTCCGTCGAAGAAATCTGCCGGGAGATCGGTGCGGATTCGCTTGGATATATGCCGATTGAAGATCTTGAGGAGATGGCAGGCGGACTGCCGCTCTGTACGGCATGTTTTACCGGAAACTATCCGATGGATGTGCCGGATGGGGAGATTAAGGATGCATTAGAATAAATATTTCGCAAATGAAAAAGAATGTGCCTTGGCACATTCTCGCGCCGAGCGCGGTCGCTTGCGACATGTTTCTGCTTCGCGGGAGTGCGCATCATTGGCACGTTAGTGCCTTTTTGTGTAATAGGGAATTCCAAGGAATTTCCTATTACATAAAAAAGGGCTCTCACCGAGTCCTTTTTTATCCCTCACACTTTTTCACGTTTTGTCAAAACTTTTGTTTTTGTTTAAAATGTCTTATATGTTTTTATACATTGGATGACGGACGGTTGTTCTTCATCCCGTCCTGCGAAAAACAGCAAAAACGTGCGAAAAAATCGCCCTAGAGTAAAGTACAGTGAAAAATACTAAAACAACAGGCATTATATATAGAAGAAACAGCTTTATTTTCGTTTTTCTGTTTTCTTCTTTTCTTTTTTTTCTCCTCCCCTTTCTTTTTTCATGTTTTCGTTTTTCTGATTTCCTATTTTTCCTTAAAAATTCCGTTCTATTTTTCGGATTTTCTTTCCTTTTTTCTTTTTCAAAAGTGGAAAAATAGTTCGTTTTCGATTTTTTCTCGATTTTTTTGATTTAAATCCTGATTTTCGGCTATATATTCGAGTTTTTTATCAAAATCGTGAAGATGTGATTTTGAATATAAAAAAAAGAAGAACCCTTTTTTCAGAGTTCTTCTTTCTTCCCTCACACCTTAGTTGAGTTTCCTCAACTGCGTTTTGTCTATTTTCCTTGCCAAGTTTTGGTTCTTTTTTTCTGCCCTTTTGGGCGATTTTTTTGCACGTTTTAGCTATTTTGAAGAGTACGTGCTGAGTTCTGCGCTTTTAACGCTTTCAACTCGTCAAATACAACATCGTTCAGAACCTTAATGTAGGTTCCCTTCATACCGGACGAACGGGACTCAATAACGCCTGCACTTTCAAACTTGCGGAGTGCATTGACGATAACGGAACGGGTAATGCCGACTCTGTCTGCAATCTTGCTGGCTACCAGAATGCCCTCGTTGCCTTCCAGCTCATCGAAGATGTGGGTAATTGCTTCCAGTTCGGAGAAGGACAAGGTGCTGATCGCTGATTTAACGATCTGGATCTTTCTTGTCTCCTCTGCATTCTCCTCGTTGACAGAACGCATCATCTCAAGTCCGACAACAGTGGTTCCGTACTCACTCAGGATGATATCGTCGATGTCGTACTGTGCATCTGATTTGTAGATGAACAGAGTACCCAGTCTCTCACCGGATATATCAATAGGCGTGATGATCGCCTGATACTTCTTCACGTTCTCCTCGGCGAATCCCAATGTAGCAAGGTTGACATTTTCCTTCGTTGACAAAACGCTTAAAAGGCGTTCATTCAACATACGGTCAACAAAACCGCCGACCTGATCCTTGATCAACTCTTCGATCTCATCCACACCCTCATGAATCGCAACTCCGAGTACTTTACCTTTCTTGCTGATTACGAGAATATTGGATTCCAGTATGTCACTGAGGACTTCACAAATGTCATTGAACACAACCTTATGAGAATGGTTGTTGTGCAACAACTTATTAATTTTTCTAGTTTTGTCCAGTAATTGAACGCTCATTTTACCAGTTACCTCCTTTGCCTTTATCGTAAATTAGAATTCGATCCTAACCTGTAAGAATTGTAACACGATTTTCGTATAATAGCAAGAGTTTTTCTGTATTTTTCATTTTTTTTAATAATTAATATCTATTTCAAGAGTTTTTATGAGTTTTTTACAAAACCGCAGGCTTCGTTAGAACAAAGAAGCTTATTTCCCTTTTCGAGCATAATATGTCCACATTTCGGACACATTTCTTTTGACGGTTTCTGCCAGGTCATAAAATCGCAGTCCGGGTTATTTTCGCAGCCGTAATATCTTCTGCCCTTTTTCGATTTACGGATGACAATCTCACCACCGCATTTCGGGCACTTCACGCCGATCTTTTCCAGATACGGCTTCGTGTTTTTACAGTCTGGGAATCCAGGGCAGGCAAGGAATTTGCCGTGCGGACCATACTTAATTACCATGTTGCGCCCGCACTGGTCACAGATCACATCCGTCACCTCGTCAGCAATCTTGACGCTCTCAAGCGTCTTCTCCGCTTCTTTAACCGCCTTGTCAAGATCCGGATAAAAGTTTTCGATAACGGTCTTCCAGCCGATCGTGCCGTCCCCGATGCTGTCGAGCAGGTACTCCATATTTGCCGTAAACTGCAAATCAACGATGGATGGGAACGCCTTCTTCATCATCCGGTTGACTACCTCGCCAAGCTCCGTCACATAGAGGTTCTTATTTTCCTTCGCTACATAGCGGCGCGCGATGATTGTCGTGATGGTCGGTGCATAGGTACTTGGCCGTCCGATGCCCTGCTCTTCCAGCGCCTTGACGAGCGACGCCTCTGTATAATGTGCCGGTGGCTGTGTAAAATGCTGTGCCGGTTCTAACTGGTTTAAATCCAGCTTCATGCCTGCTTCCAGCGACTCGTTCAGAACGCCGTCGGTCTCCTTATCCTCGTCCTGTGAATAGACGGACATGAAGCCGTCAAATTTGATTTTGGACGCCGACAGGGTGAAAAGCTCCTCTCCGGCTGCTACCTTGACGGAGGTTGTCTCGTAAACCGCCGGGCGCATCCGGCTCGCCGTGAAGCGCTTCCAGATAAGCTGGTACAGACGGAACTGGTCTCTGGAAAGCTGTTCTTTTACCTGTACCGGCGTCAGTGTAATGTCGGTCGGACGGATCGCCTCGTGTGCGTCCTGGATCTTGGCGTCTGATTTTGCCGCCGCCGGCGCCTCGGACACGTAACTTGCCCCAAACTGGTCGCCGATATAACTTCTCGCCGCCTCATCTGCCTCTGCCGCGATGCGGGTGGAATCGGTACGCAGGTAGGTGATCAGACCGATTGTGCCGCGTCCCTTGATATCCACGCCCTCATAGAGCTGCTGGGCAAGGCGCATCGTCTTCTGCGTTGAGAAATTCAGCGTCTTGGATGCCTCCTGCTGCAGCGTACTGGTCGTAAACGGGATCGGCGCCTTCTTCACGCGCTCGCCCAGCTTCACATCTCGCACTTCGTACTCACAGCCCTCCAGACGCTTCATAAGCGCCTCCACTTCCTCTTTGCTGTGAATTGCCTTCCTGCCGTCCTTATCGCCGTAATAATGGGCGGTCAGCTTCTTTCTGGAGCCATGTACGTGGAGCTTTGCATCCAGCGTCCAGTATTCTTCCGGTATAAACGCATTGATCTCTTCCTCACGGTCGCAGATCATACGCAGCGCGACCGACTGCACACGACCGGCGCTGAGTCCTCTCTTGACCTTCGCCCAGAGAAGCGGGCTGATGAGGTAACCCACCATACGGTCGAGCATACGTCTCGCCTGCTGTGCATCCACCAGATTTTCATCGATGGCACGCGGCTCTTTTAAAGATGCCTTGACGGCGTTTTTTGTAATCTCATTGAAACTGATACGGTAAACCTTTTTATCTTTCTGTTCATCCAGCTTTAATGCTTTCATCAGGTGCCAGGAGATCGCCTCTCCCTCGCGGTCCGGGTCAGTTGCGAGATAAATCTTATCTGCTTTTTTAACCTCTTTCCGCAGACGCGCCAACACATCGCCCTTTCCCCGGATGGTGATATACTTCGGCTCATATCCATGCTCTACGTCCACTCCCAGCGTACTCTTAGGGAGGTCGCGCACATGACCGCCGGAGGCGTCCACCTCATAGTTGGAACCCAAAAATTTTTTAATTGTCTTGACTTTCGCCGGAGACTCTACAATAACCAGATTTTTTGCCATAACAGACCTCTATACAATCTTCCTAACGTAATATTGATTCATTGGCTGCAGGATCAATCCCTGCATTTCCAGATTCAAAAGCGCAGTCATGCATTCCCCTGCTGTCACCCCACAGCTTTTCATGACCGCTTCCAGATGTTTCGGTTGTGAATCTAGGCAACTATACACCATTTTTTCCGACTTGGCAAGTGCATTTACTGATTTTATTGTTTTTTTACAAGAATTTTTACATTTTATATGGAAGAAATCCAACACATCCTCCGGTTTCGTCACGATCCCCGCTCCCTGTGCAATCAGCCGGTTGCAGCCCTCACTGAGCGGATCGATGCGCCGTCCCGGCAGCGCAAATACCTCTTTTCCCTGTTCCAGCGCCAGATCCGCCGTAATCAGGGAGCCGCTTCTTTTTCGTGCTTCCACGACCAGCACCAGGTCGGAAAGTCCGCTGATGATCCGGTTCCGGATTGGAAAATGGGATGCCGTCGGCGGTACACCCGGTCCATATTCTGACAATATGCCGCCTTGTTCACGGATGCGCGCATGCAGCCGGATGCCGGATGGCGGATAACAGGTGTCAATCCCACAGCCCATCACGGCATACGTCAGTCCGCCGCCATCCATCGCGCCCGCATGCCCCGCCTGATCGATCCCCAGCGCCATGCCGCTCACTACCTGCACGCCATTTTCTGCCAGAATCCGGCCGAAATACTCTGCCTCCTGTCGTCCATATGGCGTACAGCTGCGCGCCCCGATGACTGCCGCGGATGGTTTTGCATCTTCTGGAAGCGTTCCACGCACAAACAGCCACATCGGTTTATCATAGATATGCATCAGGCGCTTCGGATATGCCGCCTCACCGCACAGAATGAAACGTACCCCCTGTTCCTCCAGCCTATCGTATTCTTCCACGCGCTGTTTGAAGAGCAGAACCGCTTCCTCCAGCCCCTTTTTCACAGCTTTTCCGAGAAAGGAACATATAAACGGATCCAGTTTCTTCCTATTATATAAAACCCGCTCATAGATTCCCTCAAAACTGCCGCACGATTCATATAATTTAGCCGCCGTCACCGCGCCGATTCCATCCACTCTCGATAACCAGTAGGCATGGATGCGCTCACGGTCGGAATACTGCATATTTTCTGTCAGAAGCACTTTTTTATGCAGCGGTTCCTGTGTTTTTCCATATAGTTCCTGCATAGAAAGCTGAGTATTCTGTACATTGCTCTCTTCTTTTCCTATTTCCATATCTTTCCCCCTATATATGTCAGATCGGCTGCCTTTTACCATATAACAATTACAACCCTTGTTAAACTTTTTATTCTTTCGATCTTTTAGACATGCTTCTTTTCAGAGACTCCCCCAATATTTTTTTTCAAAACTCCGGAATCCAATCGCCTCCGCCAACTGCGTCCGCCCGATCTCCGCCTGTCCATCCAGATCGGCAAGTGTGCGCGCTACTTTTAAAATCTTTCCGTGTCCCCTGGCACTGATTCCCTGATGCCGTTCGACCTTTTCCAGAAATACCACATCTTCCCCGGATAGACGGCAATACTTTTCGATCTGGCGGCGGGTCATCTGGCTGTTGTAGGAGATAGATTCGTCTGCAAACCTCTTTTCCTGTCGAGCGCGCGCCTCCATGACGCGGGCGCGCATGACAGCGGAGGAATTCCTCTGCTCCGTCTGTGGAAAACTCCCCTCATCTATACTCTTCTCTGAAGCCATCATACCCAAATCCTGCCGCGGTACTTCCACCCCAATATCGATCCGATCTAAAAATGGTCCCGAAACGCGGTTCAGATACCGGCGGATCTGGGTTGGAGTACAACGGCATTTTCCCAAATCTGGGAAAAAACCGCATTTGCAGGGATTCATCGCCGCCGCAATCATCGTTTTTGCCGGAAATACAACCGTCTGGTTGAGACGGGAAACCGTGATGCTTCCTTCCTCCATCGGCTGACGCAGCAGATCCAAAATTTTCGGCTGAAACTCCGTTAACTCATCTAAAAAGAGGGTTCCATAACTAGCGAGTGAGATCTCCCCGGGCTTCGGATTTCGTCCTCCGCCCGCCATCGCCTGGGCGGTCGTGCTGTGATGCGGGCTGCGGAACGGACGCTGCAAAACCAGCGGTGTGTCTGGCTTCAGGAGACCGCAGATACTGTATATCTTCGAAACTTCAATGCTTTCCTCCAGCGTAAGCGGCGGCAAAATTGTCGGAATACGCCGAGCTGCCATCGTTTTTCCCGTTCCAGCCGGTCCGATATAGAGAATGTTGTGACGCCCCGCTGCTGCCGCCTCGGTTGCCTGCCGCACCAGCGGAAGTCCGACGATCTCATCAAAATCGACGTCAAATTCTTCCTGTCCCGCCTGAAACAGATCTGGTGTGAACCATTGTCCGTGAATCTGTTCCGGATGCTGCAGGCAAGCCGTCATCGCTTTCACATCCCGGACTCCGACGATCTCGATCCCATCCACAGCCCGTCCCTCCTGTACATTCTCTTCGGATAGAAAAACCCGTTTCATTCCGCAGCGGCGCGCTTCATAGACCATCGAGAGAACACCGGTCAACGGCTTGATGCTGCCGTCCAAACCCAGTTCACCGATAAACGCCCATTGGTCCCAATCCGGTGCAGAATTGTTCTCCTCATCTTCCACCCCATCCATTTCCGGGCAGGTTTCATCCGTCTTTCTTATTTTTGCCTTTTCACCCTGTTCCCACAAGCACCTCAAAATTCCTGCCGCGATCGCCAGATCACACCCCGTTCCCTCTTTCCGCACCCCGGCTGGCGATAAATTGACCGTGATCCGCTTAGGCGGCAGGCAAAACCCCGCATTCCGAAGTGCGGTCCGAACGCGCTCCTGCGCCTCCCGCACCTCCTCCGCCAGGTAGCCCACCATGACAAAACTCGGCAATCCGTTGCTCACATCAACCTCCACCGTGATCCGGTAGCCATCGATGCCGCGGGTGCTGAAACTGTTTATTTTACTGAACATATATTTCCCCCTATTATTGATTTTTTACCTTGCCTTGTATTTTTCATATCATACAGGCTTAAAATTTGAATGTTTTTAACGATATACTGAGATAAAAGAGATTCTACTTGAATTTGATTTGAAATTAAAATAAATAGATTTGAATCATGAAATCAGATTTACCAGACCTAAAATAGATATTCACTCTTTCATTATATATAGACCTGCGGCAGAATGCAAGCCAAAACAGCTTAGAACTATGACACTAATTAATTGACATTGTGCGCACACAAAAACAAAACGCTGCAGCAAAATGCTAACATATAACATTCTGCTGCAGCTTTTTGTTTTTAATCTATCTCTTTAAATAAAATCTTCTCCCAGCTTCTCTGCCGCCGCGCGTGCAATCTGCTCCGGCGTGATCGGAAGCTCATAGAATCGTTTTCCGACTGCATTGTACACCGCATCAGCAATCGCCGGAAGCGGCGTATTGATAACAATCTCGCCGATCGACTTTGCTCCGAACGGACCAGATGGCTCATAACTGCTCTCAAACTCAACGTTTAAATGTCCATAGTCAATCCGGGTCGGAATCTTATACTGCATCAGGGAATTTTCACGCACACCACCCTGTGCATTACGGGTAATATTTTCCGTCAGCGCCATGCCGATTCCCTGCATCAGACCGCCCTCAACCTGCAGGCGGGACAGATTCGGATTGATCGGTGTACCGCAGTCTACCGCTGCCGCATAATTAATAACGCTGGTTTCGCCTGTCTCCATATCAATCTCAAGCTCAACCGCACCTGCCATAAACGGAGGCGGGGAAATGTGGGCGGTTCTCGACTCGGTTACCTCCAGCGGAATTTCATGCCCGTACATGGACGCCGTTGCGATATCAGCCAGAGCGATCTTCTTCGTCTCATCCCCGGCTTTTTCGGTTGTGAATACCTCTTTTCCGTCAAATTCCACTGCATCCGCCGGGACGCCCAGAAGCTCTGCACCCAGTTTACAGATCTGCTCGCGCAGGCGCAGCGCACACCGTTCGGTCGCTTTTCCGGTCAGATAAGTCGTACTCGATGCATAAGAACCTGAGTCATACGGGGATGAATCCGTGTCCGCGCCCAGCACCGTGATTGCGTCAATTGGGCATTCCAGCACTTCCGCCGCAATCTGCGCCAGAATCGTGTCACAGCCGGTTCCCATATCTGCCGCTCCGAGCGACAATGTATAGAACCCTTCGTCGTTGACTTTGAGACGGGCACTTCCGACATCCATCGCCGTGATTGCCGATCCCTGCATCGCCATACCCATGCCGACGCTGCGGACCTTGCCATTGCCCATGTCACGCACCGGATATTTGTCTTCCCAGCCGATCATCTCACGCACTTTTTTTACACAACGGTCGAGTGCGCAGCTTGTATTAACCTGATTATAATATGCTGGCATCAGATCGCCCTCTTTAACCATGTTTTTCAGGCGGATCTCAAAGCGGTCCATCTGAATCTGGTCTGCCAGCTCATTGACCGCCGACTCGATCGCGAAAAGTCCCTGTGTCGCACCATAGCCACGGTACGCGCCTGCCGACATGATATTCGTATAGACAACATCGCTGATAAAGCGGAATGCTTCAACACTTCCATACAACGGGATCGATTTGTGTCCTGACAGTCCAACGGTTGTCGGTCCATGCTCGCCGTAAGCACCGGTATTGGACAATGTGTAAAGATCGATGCCGCGGATCGTGCCGTCCTTCATCGCGCCCAGACGTACATGCATCTCCATCTCATGGCGCGGCGAAGACGCCGTCTGTGTCTCCATCCGGCTATAAATCAGCTTCGACGGTTTTTTCGTCATCCAGGTAACGAATGCCGGATACACTTCACAGACCGCCGTCTGCTTCGCACCAAAACCCCCGCCGATTCTCGGCTTGCTCACGCGCACCATCGACTTCGGGATATGAAGCGCATTTGCCACGATTCTGCGACAGTGGAACACGATCTGCGTGGAACTTAAAATATTTAATCTTCCGTAGGTATCGATCGAACAATAGGTACGGAATGTCTCCATCATCGTCTGCTGGCACGGCTTTGTGTGGTATACATGGTCAATCACGATGTCGCAGTCCTTTAAAACCGCCTCGACATCCCCGTTGCCGCACTCATCGTGCGCGCAGAGGTTGCGCTTGTTGTCTGCGCCGACCGGAGCAAGACTCTCCCAGTTGTCCTCTGGGTGAACCAGGATCGGGTTGTCCTTTGACGTATGGAAATCCAGAACCGGCTCTAAGACTTCGTACTGTACCTTGATCAGGCGGAGTGCTTTATCGACACATTTTTCATCTTTTCCTGCTACAATCGCCACAATATCGCCCTGAAAACGGACATGGCGGTCGATCAGGAGACGGTCATACGGGCTCGCCTCCGGGTATGTCTGCCCCGCCTGTGTGTAGCGCTTTGCATCCTGCGGCACATCCTCCCAGGTATAAATTGCCTCGATGCCCGGAACTTTCATTGCGATCGCGGTGTTGATCGTTTTTACCATCGCATTCGCATACGGGGAACGCAGAAGTTTGACGATCAGGCAGTCCTGCGGCGCCAGATCATCCACGTAAACCGGCTGTCCGGTTACCAGCTGCATCGCATCTTTTTTTCGTACAGAAGTATTGACCACTCTCATTCTGCCGCCTCCTTCTGTTTTTCTCTCTTCCAGTCTAAAAATGCCAGAATGCCGCGAAGCTGTCCTTCATAACCGGAACAGCGGCACAGGTTTCCTGCCAGATATTCGCGGATTTCATCCTCCTCCGGGAACTCTTTTTCCCGGAACAGCGCCAGCGCATTCATGATAAAGCCCGGATTACAGAAGCCGCACTGTTCGGCTCCCTGATCGGCAATGAATGCGCCAAATTCTTTTGCCTCCTCCTGGAGTCCTTCCAGCGTCGTCACGCTGTGACCGTCCGCCCGCGCCGCCAGCACGGAACAGGAAAGCACTGGTTTTTCATCCAGAAATACGGTACAGAGTCCGCAGTTTGCCGTCTCGCAGCCGCGCTTGACACTGTAACAGCCCTGACTGCGTACCAGATCAATCAGAAGCGTATCCGGTTCAATCTCCGGGGAAATCTTCGTTCCATTTAGAGTAATCGTTATCTGCATCATATGTGAATCTCCTAATATTCATACTGTTATACGATCATTTTATTGTCCTATTTCGTTTAGCACTCTTCCAGCACACGCACCGCCCGCTTTATCAGAACACCGGTTAAATGTTTCCGGTATTCAGCGCTGCCGCGCATATTTGAAGACGTCTGAACCTGATCACGGATCCACTTTGCAAGACAGGCTGCTTTCTTCCCGGTCTGCGTCTTGTCCTGACTTTCTCTGGTATCGGCATCCGCATCTGCTTTTGTTTCAGCCTTTTGCTTTTCCTCTATAAGCGCCTGTATTGTCTCCGCTGATGCCTCGAACAACACAGCACGCCCCGGACGCGCACCGATGCTAAAACGATATGCTCCATCCGCCCGTTTCGCCGCTGCACAGGTCAGCACTGGAAAATCAGTCTGCGTATTCCGCACGGACTGGTAGTGATATACGGCTTTGTCTTTATGGACAATTAATTTGACTAAAATGTCCCGGCCGCCGATCTGTTTTGCAAATTCCACCAACGGCATCCGTCCAGCTTTGTAAAGTTCCACTTCGGTGTCCATCGCCAGGAACATCGTCAGGACATCTGAAAATCCAAATCTGCCATAGATACTGCCTCCGACTGTCGCCAGGTTCCGAAGCTGCACGCCGACGATATGGCGCACCGACTCGCGCATGGCACCGTCTGTGTATGCCGCCAATCCCGGATGTTCTTCCAGCTGGCGCAGGGTAACCATCGCGCCAATCTCAAACGCATCCTCTGTCTCCTCTATCTGATCCAGCCCCAGCCCTGAAATATCAATCGCGGTTCCTACATTGCCCCGGCTCATCTTCAGCCAGATCATACCGCCTATCACCCGGTTCGCTTTTTTCTGATTCAGCTCCCAGGCTTCCTCCAGGCTTTCTACCCGTTTATATTCTCGAATCGTCATCATAGGTTTTTCCTCTTTTTCATCTATTTCTTAAATAACAAAATTATCCATCTTTTATTATAGCATAAAACATGGTATAATTCCGTTGTTATTTTTAAAATACAACGAGGCCCCTTTTTCCAGAAAAGATTAGGAGGATTTGACAAAACTATGAAACCATCCATCCGTACCTACCTCTGCAATGACGAAAACCATCGTTTCTTTGGCGAAGGTCCTCGTCAGCTTCTTCATGCCATCGATGAAACCGGCTCGCTCCGCTCCGCCGCTCTGTCCATGAATATGGCGTATACAAAAGCACTTCGGATTATCCGCTCCGCCGAAGCCACGCTTGGATTTCCACTGACCGTCCGCACCACCGGCGGAAAAGGCGGCGGAGGCAGCCAGATGACGGCGGAGGCGAGGGAGTTTCTGGCTAAGTATGAGGCATATCGGGATGCATGTACGGAGAGTGGGCAACAATTATATGAAGAATTTTTTTGCAGGCGGAAATCTGTTTTTTTCTCTTCTGGAACACAAATGCCCTCTTTCACTTGTTTGCAAAATTCAAACGATGTCCGGGTCGCCTGCATCATCATGGCCTCCGGTCTTGGAAAACGTTTCGGCTTGAACAAGCTCATGGCTTCGTTCCACGGTGCTCCGCTCATCCACTCGGTTCTGGATGTGACCGGTTCTGTTCCGCTCTTTGCCGATCGTCTCGTTGTGACGCGCTCCCGGGAGGTTCACGATTACTGTCAGTCCCTGGGGATTCCGGTGCTGATTCATACACTTCCCAATCGGAACGAGGCGCTCTGTCTGGGACTTACACACATGTTAAAAAGGCACCCGGATTTATCAGGCTGTCTCTTTGCACTCGGCGATCAGCCGCTTCTGCGTCCACGGACACTGGAACGGATATGCCGGCGCTATCTCGAATGCAGAATATCACCAGGTCACTCAAAATCTGTTTTCCCAGATTCTGATTTTTCTATTTTGGAATCAAAATTGCCTCAGAATTCAGGAATTGCGGAAAAATCACCGATCGTACAGCTCTGCAGCGTCCAAATGACGGCTTCTCCCGAACCTTCCGTCTCAACCACCGTCGGAAGCCCGATTCTCTTCGACCGGGCATATTTTGACGAACTGCTCCATCTGCCGGAAAAAGCTGGCGGAAGCCATGTTCTCCGCCAGCATCCGGACGTTGTCCAGTATGTGACTGCCGAAGTGCCGGAGGAATTGATGGATGTAGACACGCCGGAGGAGCTCAAACGCCTGGAGAATCTGGTAACAATCGAATAAAACTATAAGGACTGACATCACACATGCAGCATGATGCCAGTCCCTTTTTATCAATCTACGTATCACTTTCAGCCATACATTCCATATTTTATAGATGGATCTTATATTTTTATGTACCTATGACCTTTTTCTAATCTTCCTATTTCTTACGCCTCATCCTTCGGCAGCAGCACATTCAGGATAATCGCCATGAAAGCTGCCGGAACGATACCAGATCCGCCGAATACAAGCTGAATTGCTTCCGGCATCTTGGAAAGGATGGTTGCATGTGCACCCATGCCGTAACCAACACCCAGTGCAACAGAGACGATGGTCAGGTTGCGTGAAGTCATCTTCTCTTTCGTGATAAGCTGAATACCGCTAACTACGATCGAAGAGAACATCATAACCGCTGCGCCTCCCAGTACCGACTGCGGCATGATCGAAACGATCGCACCCAGCTTCGGAATCAAACCGCACAGAATCAGGAATACCGCACCGGTTGCAAGTGCCATGCGGTTGACTACCTTTGTCATCGTAACCAGACCTACGTTCTGGCTGAACGAAGTGTTCGGAAGAACACCGAACAGCGCCGCAATACTGGAACCAAGTCCATCGCAGATAACGCCGCCGGAAAGCTCTTTATCGGTCGCCTCACGGTCCATACCGCCCTCAACGACACCGGAAATATCTCCGACCGTCTCAACAGCGGTTACAATAAACATGATAAGAACCGGCAAAATCGCGCGCATATCAAAGACAATTTTAACCGGGACGATCACCGGAATGCTGATCCAGCTCGCCTGTGCTACCTTATCCCAGTTTAATACCCATGCTTTGGTATATTCGGTTCCGTCCGCTGCAATGCCCGTGTGCGGAAGCACCAGACCCATGACGAATGCTACAGCATAACCGGCAATAATTCCGACCAGAATCGAGGAAGAACTTAAATATCCCTTCGTTCCGTGCTTTACTGCCAGAATCACAATCAGGACAAAAATAGCAAGCAGCATATTTTCCATGGAACCAAAGTCCTGCGCCGAGCTGCCGCCGCCGAAGGAATTGACGCCGACCCCGATCAATGACAGACCAATCGAAAGAACGACCGTACCTGTTACGACCGACGGGAAAAATCGGCGAAGCGGCTTTAAGAAGCATCCAAGCACACTCTCGAACAGACCGCCGATGATCGAAGCACCCATAATGGCGCCGTACGCTAAAATACCGCCGCCCATCGTAGCCGCCACGCTGTTGAATACACCAATGAAACCAGAGCTGGTTCCCATGATAATCGGAACCTTGCCGCCGACCGGACCAACCGAAAATAACTGCAGCAGCGTGATCAGTCCCGCCACCAACATCGCATTCTGCAGAAGCTCGATCTGCAACTGTGCCAGATCGTTTCCGCCCGTGATACCACAGGCGCCTGTGATGATCAGAAGCGGTGTCAGGTTACCGACAAACATCGCAAGCACGTGCTGCAGTCCCAGCGGAATCGCCTGTTTTAACGGCATCTTCGCCTCAAACTCATAGGCAGGTCCCGTAAATTTTTTTTCATTTTCCATAGATTTTCTCTCCCTGTACCCAATTTAAAACTACCTTTTTACACAGTTTCCAAAACATTCTCAATTATAAAAAAAAGCATATGAACTGTAAAGATTGTTTTTTCATTTGTATATTATTTTTCATTAAGTAAGTTATAAGTATTACTTATAACTTACTTACCCAGTCCACAATATCACCAAATACCTCTTCCCGGTTGATCTCATGAAACAGTTCATGCCTTGCCCCCGGATAAAGTTGCATCGCCACATTGGTACATCCGGTTTCTTGCAGATCTTCCATCGCGCGCCGCACACCGCGTCCGCCTTCTCCGACCGGGTCCTCCTCTCCCGATATCAGCAGAATCGGCAGATTTTTCGGAATTCCATCAAAGCCTCTCTTCCGCTTCAAATCCAGCATGACCTGGAAAAAATCGACGAATGCCCCATCAGTAAATAAAAACTGGCAGTATGGATCCGCCTCGTATTTTTCATCCTCCTCCGTCACGCGCGACAGCCATTGATGTTCCGTTTTTCCTTTTTCAAAATAGTGGTTATAGCTTCCAAGAACCAGCTGGTGCAGCCGCTCATTTCGTCCATTTCTTCCTTCCAGCCACGCTGCCGCTGCCACGACGGTTCCGCCCAGCCACAAAAGTGGTTCCGGCTGGCTTCCGGTTCCCATGAAAATTGCGCCGTCCAGCCATTCTCCATAATGCGTGATAAAACGGCGTCCAAAAAACGAACCCATGCTATGCCCCAAAAGAATATGCGGAATGCCCTGAAACTTGTGTTTCGCAAAACGTGCCACCTGCGCCATCGCACCGATCACGCGGCGGACACCGTTTTTCTCCGCGAACTCGCCCAATTCCCCCGGTTTTGCTGTCCCTCCATGTCCCGGATGATCGTGCCCGATGACCGCAATCCCCGCCCGGTTCATCGCCTGTGCAAATTCTTCGTATCTGCCAATGTGCTCGATCATACCGTGCGCCACCTGAATGACCGCCCACGGTGTTTCCTCCGGCTCCCAGCAGATGCCATGGATTCTGCCGCTCCCATCCTGAAATGGAATATAAAAATCTTTGCCCTGTGCCATCCTGATTTCCCCGCTTTCTAAATGCTATATCGAATTAGCTCTCTCAACATTGCCTGAAATATTTTTTATTTTCCTGTTTTATTGAAGCATATAATTTTCAGATCCTTTTCATATACAGGATACCACAAAAACACTCTATTATACAATTTTCCCCCTTAAAAAAAGAACGTGCCTTGTTGTGTAATAGGGAATTCCAAGGAATTTCCTATTACACAACAAAAGCTCCATCTTTCGACGGAGCTTCTGCAGTCATACGTTTTATATATCGTATGTCATATATTCATGAATCAGTGATTCATTAGTTGTTTGTATACAGAGTAACGAGCTTGTTCAGGTACTGGTATCTAGCCTTTGCCTCTTCCTCGTTCTTTGCATCCAGCGCGCCGGCTCTATCCGGATTCTTCAGAGCCAGAGATGCGTAACGAACCTCACCCTTTAAGAATGCCTGATAGTCACCTGTCGGTGCCTTGCTGTCCAGAGTGAACTTCTTGTCCTCTGCAGCCGGATTGTAACGGAAGTTGTGCCAGTAACCGCACTCTACTGCCAGTTTCTCCTCAGTCTGAGCCTTATCCATACCCTTCTTGATACCGTGGTTGATACACGGAGCGTAAGCGATGATTAAGGACGGACCCGGATATGCCTCTGCCTCAGCAAGAGCCTTAACAGTCTGAGCATAGTCAGCACCCATAGAAATCTGAGCAACGTATACATAGCCGTAACTCATAGCGATGGAAGCAAGATCTTTCTTCTTCACATCTTTACCACCTGCTGCGAACTGTGCAACTGCACCGGTCGGAGTTGCCTTAGAGGACTGTCCGCCTGTGTTGGAGTAAACCTCGGTATCATATACCATGATGTTGATATCCTTGCCAGAAGCAAGTACGTGGTCAACACCGCCGAAACCGATATCGTAAGCCCAACCGTCGCCACCGAATACCCACTGGGATTTCTTAGCGAGGAAGTCTTTGTTCTTCACAATATCCTTGCAGTTCGGGCAGTCGATGCCATCCAGAGCCTCTACCAGCTTGTCGGTAGCTGCGCCGTTCAATGCACCGATTCCGTAAGTATCCAGCCACTCTTTGCAAGCTACTTTCACTTCATCGGTCGCCTGTTCTGCCGCCATCACAGCCTCAACCTTACCCTTTAAGCCGTCACGGATTGCGTTCTGAGCCAGAAGCATACCATAACCGAACTCTGCGTTGTCCTCGAACAGGGAGTTGTCCCAAGCCGGACCCTTGCCAGCCTTGTTCATGGTGTAAGGTGTGGACGGTGAAGAGTTGCCCCAGATAGAGGAGCATCCGGTTGCGTTGGCAATGTACATACGATCGCCGAACAGCTGAGTAATCAGTTTTGCGTACGGAGTCTCGCCGCATCCTGCACAAGCGCCGGAGAACTCAAGTAACGGCTGTTTGAACTGGCTTCCCTTAACGGTTGTCTCTTTATATTTATCAATGACATCCTGTTTGATCGGAAGTGTCTGACCGTAGTCATAACCCTTCTGAGCCTCCAGATTCTTGTCAAGACTTACCATCGTAAGTGCTTTCTCACCCTTCTTGCCCGGGCAGACATTTGCACAGGAACCACATCCGGTACAATCCAGGGAAGAAATAGTCATCACGAACTTGTACTGCGGCATACCTGTAAGTGGCAGTGTCTTTGTTCCTTCCGGAGCGGCAGCAGCCTCTTCCTCGGTCATCGCGATCGGGCGGATAACTGCGTGCGGGCACACATAAGAACAGAAGTTACACTGGATACAGTTGTCCGGATTCCAAACCGGTACATTGACTGCGATACCACGTTTCTCGTATGCAGCGGAACCAGACGGAGTTGTACCATCTACATAATCGGTAAATGCAGATACCGGCAGGTTGTTACCCTCCTGAGCATTGACAGCAGCCTGAACGGTGTTGACAAACTTAACAACGTCTGCTCTTCCCTCGGTTGCGTGAGTCATCTCAAGTCCCTCGTCCTCGCCGTTCTTCCAGCTTTCCGGAACCTGAATCTCTACAACGTTCTGAGCGCCTGCATCGATAGCAGCCCAGTTTTTCTTAACAACATCTTCGCCCTTACGACCGTAGGTTGCCTTTGCAGCAGCCTTCATCAGTTCGATCGCTCTCTCCTCCGGAATAATATTTGCCAGCTTGAAGAATGCGGACTGAAGGATGGTATTGATACGGGTCGGACCCATACCGGTCTCGATACCCAGTTTAACACCGTCGATGGTGTAGAATTTAATCTTGTGGTCAGCGATGAACTTCTTAACCTGTCCCGGTAAGTGCTGCTCCAGCTCTTCCATGTTCCACGGGCAGTTTAACAGGAATGTACCGCCGTCAACCAGTTCCTGAACCATGTTGTACTTACGGATGTAAGCCGGGTTGTGACAGGCAACGAAGTTTGCCTTGTGGATCAGGTAGGTGGATTTGATCGGTTTATGACCGAAACGAAGGTGGGACATTGTAACACCACCAGATTTCTTGGAGTCATAATCGAAGTAAGCCTGTGCGTACATATCGGTATTATCGCCGATGATCTTGATAGAGTTCTTGTTTGCACCTACAGTACCGTCGGCACCAAGACCCCAGAACTTACAGTTTACAGTTCCTTCCGGAGTGGTAACAAGCGGTGCGCCAAGCTCCAGGGAAAGGTTGGTAACATCATCTACGATACCGATGGTGAACTGTTTCTTGGTTGTGTTCTCATATACAGCTACGATCTGAGCCGGTGTGGTATCCTTGGAACCAAGTCCGTAACGACCTGTGAAGATCGGAGTCTGATCGAATTTTGTACCCTTTAATGCTGCTACTACATCAAGGTAAAGCGGCTCGCCAAGGGAACCTGGCTCTTTGGTGCGGTCTAATACAGAAATCTGCTTAACTGTATCCGGAATAGCGTCTACCAGTGCGCTGGCTACGAACGGACGGTACAGGCGAACCTTTACAACGCCAACTTTCTTTCCAGCTGCTACGAGGTAATCGATCGTCTCCTCGATGGTATCGTTGACAGAACCCATTGCGATGATAACGTGCTCTGCATCCGGAGCGCCATAGTAGTTGAACAGCTTGTAGTCTGTGCCAATCTTCTCATTGACCTTGTCCATGTATTCCTGAACAATCGCCGGAAGTGCATCGTAGTACGGGTTGCAAGCCTCTCTTACCTGAAAGAAGATATCCGGGTTCTGAGCAGAACCGCGCTGACACGGGTGGTTCGGGTTCAGTGCATTCTTACGGAATGCATCGATTGCATCCATATCTGCCATATCTTTCAGATCTTCATAATCCCAGGTCTCGATCTTCTGAATCTCATGGGATGTACGGAAACCATCAAAGAAGTTAATGAACGGAATCTTGCCCTTGATGGATGCCAGATGTGCAACCGGGGTTAAATCCATAACTTCCTGTACGCTGGATTCACACAGCATCGCGCAGCCTGTCTGACGGCACGCATAAATATCAGAATGGTCACCAAAGATGGATAACGCATGGCTGGCCAGTGCACGAGCAGAAACATTAAATACGCCCGGGAGCTGCTCACCTGCAATCTTGTATAAGTTCGGGATCATCAGAAGCAGACCCTGGGAAGCGGTGTACGTGGTTGTCAGCGCACCTGCTGCCAGAGATCCGTGTACTGCACCTGCTGCACCTGCCTCAGACTGCATCTCTGTAATCTGAACTGTGTGGCCGAAAATATTGGTTCTTCCGTCTGTTGCCCATTCATCGGTAGCCTCAGCCATCGGAGAAGAAGGGGTAATCGGATAGATAGCTGCCACGTCGGTGTATGCGTAAGAAGCATGCGCTGCTGCGTGGTTTCCATCCATGGTTTTCATCTTTCTTGCCATAATGAATATTCCTCCTATTGATAGTGAATGTATTCAGTAATAAATCTCCCCAAATAGATTGTCCTGGAAATTTACCTGATAATATTATAACAAATTCTCGTCAAAATGCAAATAAATTTGATTAATATCCGGTATTATTTTTCGAACAATTACAAAAAAGCTGTCTACTGTTTTTTCAGATAGTCGGTAAAATCACAAAATATGAAAAAAAGCGCCGCCAGACGAAGAAAGACTCTCCATCCAGCGGTGCTTTTCATTCAAATGCCGCTTGAATGCCCTTTTATCATTCATTTTTGCAATCTATCTTACAGCACTTTCTATATTTCACCTTAGTTTTTCCTTGGTTTTAATTGCTTCCAGGTCCATTTGCTTCCACAACCGGATTCGTTTCCTCTGGCTCTGGAGTTGTCTCCTGTGGTCCTTCGTTGGATTCCGCCGCTGTCGTGGTCGGAGCTTTTGTCTCGCCGCCAGAGCTGGACGGTGCCGCTGTGGTTGTCTCATGTGCCGCTGTGCTCTCATTAGCTGCATTTGTCTCAGCTGTGGTGCTCTCTGCTGCCGCCGTTGTCTCCGTTGCGTTGGTCGCTACAGTAGCGGAACTGTTACGTTTGATTTGCGCTGCCTTTCCACGATAGCTGCTATTGTGAAAAAATTCACGACTCACTTCTTTATCATTCTCATAGGTAACCAGATCCGTGGACCAGCGGCTGCCCGGAGTCGCTGCCTTTGTCTGCACTTCCTGCCCCGGCTGCAAGGAACCATCCTCGGTATAAACCGCAGACGGCGGATCAATCTCGCTTGTCTTCTCAGAAGACATACGAATCTTGACACCCTCTTTCAGAATCGGAACTCCATACAGTGCGATCGTCAGTTTTCGATCCGATGCGCTGAAGCTTGCCTTGATAGCCAGCGGATATTCCGAGTTGTTGACGAACTTGAAGTCCGGTCCGCCGTAGCTGACTGCCGCATCCTCGCCCGGTGTAACGTAGGACGGCTCGTAGCTGTGTGCGTGGCGCTCCGTACTTTTAAGCCCCGCAAATACAACCGCGTTATATAAGGTTGAAGATACCTGGCAGACGCCGCCGCCTGGCTCCTGGACAACCTCGCCATTTAAGTATGCGGTTGCCGGCTTGTAGCCTTTTTCTTCGGTTCTCGCACCGGTCGTATTGTTAAAGGAAAATTCCTGTCCTGGTTTGACAATCATTCCGTTTAACGCTGCGACCGCCAGACGGATATTCTCGTTTCGGTTGCTGTTGGAGGTCGTCGTGGTTGTGTAGGTGGACATTGTCTTGTACTTATCCTGTACCGACGAATCCGCTGCGACTTCCTTCGTCTCTGCGGTCAGAACGGCATCAAACTCTTTCTTGTCAATCGCATCGACCATCGCCTGTGCCAGCTTGTCCTGATCGATGACAAGTCCCTTGGTGCCCTCGCTGAACTCAAACTTGCCCGTTTCCTTATTGTAACCGGAGATACCGCCGCTCTTGGCTGCCATATTCCAGTTTCCGGCAATCAGTGCTGCCTCTGCCTTGGCATCCTCGATCATATTTTCCGTGTTGACTTCATATGTCTCACCCGGTTTCAGATCACTTGCATAGATCTCCTCGAGAAGCTGATCAACTTTATCCGCCATCAGATTGGTGACGTCGGCCTCTTTGTCCTCGTATTTGACCTTCATCTTCCAGTCAAATGAATCAAGGATCGCCTTGCGCGCCTCCTCCTGCGTCATTCCGTAAATATTGACACCGTTGACGGTCACCTCTCCATCTGCCACGGTACTCTCCTGTACGGCATCCGATTCGGTCGCCCCGCCTGCCGCGCTGCCCCCACCGCACCCGCGGGAGGCAATCGCCGCTATCAGGATAACCGCCAGGACACCGATCACGATCAAAAGGATCTGTGTAATATCCAGACGGTTTCTTCTCTTCTTTTTATAACGCCCGGAAGTATGCCCACTCCGACCGGCTGCCGCCCGGTTCATCGCAGTATCCCGGCGTCCCGTGCTTGTGTGCGCAGCTGTACTTTTTGTATGGCTGGATGTTCCGGACGACGAACGATGCCCGGTACTGCTGTACGAACTCAGCGTTCCGCCCTCCAATCCTCTATGTTCAAAATTCCTTCCTCCTGAAGAATTTCTGTTGTACTCACTCATTTTCCATCACCTGTCCGTCTTTTCCATGAAATTTTATTATATGTGTTTATTTGAAAATATCCCTGCTACAGTATAGCACAATTCCAGGAAAAGAAAATAACATAATTCTTAAATTAACTTATAAATTTTTTTGATCCCCACAACCGTTTCCTGGTACAAATTTCCACAGCCGCTCTGTTTTTTGTATAGCGCTTCTTCTTTCAAATATATCTGATGTAAACAATCATTTTTGTTCCCGTTTACACACTGGCAAACTGCAGCGGGTATTTGCCGCATACTTGACTTTTCCATCTAATGCGGGTAGTCTTACAGCAGAAGGAGGTCTGCATCTATGCAGTTAATTGATTTACACGTTCATTCTACTGCTTCGGACGGCACACTCACGCCCACCGAAGTGACAAAGCTGGCGCTCCAATGCGGTCTGACCGCCTATGCGCTGACGGATCATGATACAGTTGACGGCGTTGCGGAAGCCATGCAGGCAGCCGAGAACACCTCCCTGACTGTCATTCCCGGTGCCGAATTTTCCAGTCCTTATGAAGGAAAAGAAATCCATATTCTGGGGCTCTACCTGAACCCGCACTGCCCGGAACTTTTATCTGCACTGCGGCAGGTCCGCGAGATCCGCAACCGGCGCAATGAAGAGCTTCTCGCTTTATTTCAGGCAGATGGATTTCCCATTAAATATGAAGATTTAATTCACGGAAATGAACACACTGTCATCACCCGTGCCCATTTTGCACGCGCACTGCTTGAAAAAGGCTGTGTCACTTCGGTCAGCCAGGCATTTGATAAATACCTCGGGGACGGCAAAAAATATTACCGCCCGAAGCAGATGATTGAGCCGGAGGAAGCGATCCGCCTGATCCGTGTAGCTGGCGGTTTACCAGCGCTCGCACATCCTCTCCAGTATAAACTTGGCTGGAAAAAGACCGAGCAGCTTCTCTCCTATTTAAAAGAAGCCGGAATGATGGGCATCGAGGTTTATTATTCCTCACACTCTCAATCCGACAGTCTTCATTTACGTGAAATAGCTTCCCGTCTCGGTCTGGTCTCCACCGGCGGTTCCGATTTTCACGGTGCCAACAAACCAGATATCCATCTTGGAAGCGGCTACGGCGGTCTGCGGGTTTCTGCACTGCTGCTGGACAACATAAAAGCCCGGTTACAGCAGAAAAACAGCTAAAATGCTGATTTACCCGCTCACACTTCTATCGGTTCCGTATGTTCAGGCATTTACGATCTATATGAAAACTTCTTCATGAACCTGCTGAACAGACGTCTGTTTATATGTTTACATATGATAGAGCGCCTGCTCAATCCCTTCTTCCGAGACGGACTCCGCCAGTACGGCTTTCATTCCCGCCGCGCTGGCGGTTTTTTCTGTCTTTTCTCCGATACAGACGGCTGTAAATCCGTTCAATGTCTCCTTATCCGGCTGTAAAATATCCAGGAATCCCTGTACCGTCGATCCGCTCGTAAACGTGGCCGCATCGATCGCGCCCTCTTTTAGGAGTTCACGGATGCGCTCTGCAAGCGGCGATTTCTCCGGCGTGATCGTATCGTAAAGTGTCACATCCATATAGGATATTCCGGCAGCTTCAAATGCCTGCGTCAGTTCCGGCGAACCATGTCTGGCGCGCAGGATGCATACGCGTTCGTTCTGCTTCACCTGTTTTGCCAGCCCTTTTCCGAGATCTGCCGCATAAAAGCGTTCCGGAATATAATCTGGGTAAATGCCGTGTTCCCGGCAGACGGACGCGGTTCCCTCGCCGATCACAGCAAAACGCAGATGGGAAAGGCTCCTGAAATCTTTCTGCATCCGGTTCAAAAGCTCAAAGAAATATTGCGCCCCTGCCGGACTCGTGAGCACCAGCCAGTGATACGATTCCAGATTCCGAACCAGTTCATACAGTTTTTCTTTATCCGCTGTGCCAGCATCCGCTTTTTCTGATTTTTTCCAGACCGGTTTTAACTCAATCGTCGGAAATTCCAGCACCTCCGCTCCGGCATCGCGCAGATGTTCCGCCAGCTTCTGGCTGCGCTCCTTCGGGCGGGTAATCACGATCCGTTTTCCTGCCAACGGCTTTTCTTCTCTCCATGCACACGTATCAGCAAGCGCACAGACCTCCCCGATCACAAGGATGGCAGGCGCCTTGACGCCCTGACGCACACCCTCTTCCGGAAGTGTCTGCAGGGTTGCGCGGATCATTCTCTGGGACGCAAGGGTTCCGTTCATCAGAAATGCCGCCGGCGTCTCCGGTTTCATTCCCGCATTCAGAAGCCCCTCACAGATCCTCGGCGCATTCGCAACACTCATCAGAAAAATCAAGGTACCGCCGACCCGAGCAAGTGCCTCAAAATCCAGGGCCGGCATGCCCTCCATACGATGTCCGGTAATCACATGAAACGATCCCGCCAATCCGCGGTGCGTCACCGGGATGCCAAAATATGCCGGAACTGCCAGGCTGGAGCTGATACCCGGAACCACCTCAAACGGGATCTGATGTTTCTTTAAAAATTCAGCTTCTTCGCCGCCGCGTCCAAAGACGAACGGATCCCCGCCCTTGAGGCGCACGATCGTTCCGCCCTTTTTCGCTTCCTCTAATAAAATTTCTAAGATTTCTTCCTGCTTCTTCGAATGGCGTCCACTCCGTTTACCAACGTCAATTTTCCGCGTATGCTCCGGAATCCAGCCCAGTACCGCGTCGCCTGCCAAAGCGTCGTAGACGACGGCATCCGCCTGCTCCAGAAGTTCTCTGCCGCGCAGGGTAAAAAGCCCTGCATCGCCAGGACCCGAGCCGATAAGGTAGACTTTCCCCAGCGGAGACAGTGCAGGCTTTCCCGATAACTGTTCCGCCAATTTTCTTCCAAGCTCCGCTGCTTTCTCTGCCTCCCCCTCAATGGAACCAATACGGACTTCTCCCGTTTCTTCCTTATAATAAAGACCTCGCAGCTTGATTTTTCCATTTTCAAGCACCGCCAAAGCTGCCGTCGGCGACGAACATCCGCCTCCAAGCGTGGCGACAAAGCCCTGTTCTGCCCTGGTTAAGATCGCAGACTCCTCAGAGTGAACCATTTTCACAAAAGGGATCTCCCGGTCACGCCGTCCCTGGATTGCCAGAATGCCCTGTCCTGCTGACGGGATCATTTCCTCCACAGAAAAATAACGGCTGATGCGGTCTGCAAATCCCAGGCGAATCAGCCCTGCCGCTGCCAGAATCAGCGCATCATATTCGCCAGAATCAAGTTTTCGCAAGCGCGTGTTCAGGTTGCCGCGGATCCCCCTAAATTCTGCATCCGGGAATAATCTCTGCCCCTGTAGGACACGGCGGCGGCTGGAAGTTCCGATTACCGGGTGTGCCGGAAGCTCGGATAAGCCTTCGCGCAGAACCAGCACATCGCGGCAGTCTCCGCGCTCTAAAAGCGCCAGCACCGGCAGCTCCTCCGGCGGACAGAGCGGCATATCTTTTAGGGAATGAACTGTCAGTTCGCACCGCCCTTCATAAAGCGCCTGATCCAGTTCTTTTACAAACAATCCCCTGCCGCCAACCGCATCAAGTGGACGGTCAAGCACCTTGTCTCCCGTCGTTTTCATCGTGATCAATTCAAATCCTGTCTCCGGACAGACATTCTGCATCGCTGCGATCGCCATCTTTGACTGAACAACTGCCAGCGCACTGTCGCGGCTGCCTACGCGGATCCTATTTTTATCTGTCAATTTTTAATCTCCTCTATAAAATATATTAAGTATCTTCTACCTCTGCCTCCGCCAGCACGCGGCGTACCTCTTTTGCCACACGATGCGTCAATCCCGGATCCGCTCCGCCAGAAATCAATCCGGCTGTCAGTTCTCTGCCCTGGGCGATCGCCGGGAAATAAAACTCTGACTGACTTTTATCGGAAGCCATATTAAACCAGACGGAATGGCTCGACGCATCCTCCTTGATCCGTGCGTCCGTCCCCGTCTGCCCGGTCGCTGCCAGCGCCATAAAAAAGTTTTTTTCCTGCCAGATCGTATCACGAACTTCCTCATAGGTTTGTTCAATCAGACGGATTTTCCGTGAATCCGCCAGCTTCCGTATCTCTTCCGAAGTGTTCGGTGCAATCACCGTGATCGCTGCGCCAAATTTTTCCAGCACGCCGACCCGCCTCGATGCCACACTTCCAGCTCCCACAACCAGCACCTGCCGATCTGTCATATCTATAAAAATCGGAAAATAGGACATTTCTCTTCTCCCACTATTTTCGTTTGGTAACTGTTCAGTGCCTTCACAGTCACGCGCAATAAATCCGCAGACCTACTGAACAGTTACTTCGTTTGTTTCTATGCCACCGGAATTGAGTTCATCTCTTCAAAACCGTATTTCCGTATTATTATAAGGTTTCACGTTTTATAAATCAAGCATGAGGCAGACCTATTTTTCATTTTAGAACCTCTTTTGTTTCTGTTCACGGGTAGGCACTTTTGGAACCGAAAGTGCCGTAAGAAAACGTGGTGGCAGCAGGAATTTGCCGTATTGAAATGCGAAGCCACGGCAAATTCCGTTACTTTTTACGTATGCGTGTACAGTAACCCTCTTTTATTAATACCCGCATACGTAAAAAGTAATCCTTGTTTTGTCTTGCCAGAACGGTGCAGATTTTGTATACTTATAACACATTTAAATTCAATACAATGAGTATAAAAAGATTGACTAATACCAATAAAGGAGTTACAACGATGGAAGAATTTTACAAAGCAATCGAAGACAAGATCAAAGCTTCCGGCTATCCGGGCGAGGTAAACGGCGAGGATATCTACAACGACATCTGCGATCAGATGGAGGAAAAAGAAAATGGAACCTACCTGTTTCTCTCCAAGAAAGACAATGGCGTCGTATTTGAATACAAGGTAGACATTCTGGATGAGTCTTTCAATCTCTCCTATGTTCATATTACCGCAAATAACGACACGTTTCATATTGATTTTGACAATTAATAGACAATCTTTTCTTGGACATCCCTGTATTTTTGACATACAGGGATATTTTTTTAAGGATTTTTTTGGAAAATGTGAGCATTGCGCCCTTTATAGAGGTCTGTTATAATTATCATTGTTAAAAGATTGACGAAATTATAAACTGCACACAGGGTTGTGTGCCAATCCATGAAGGAGGGCTAAATATGAAAATCCAGAATATTTCCGATGTAAACACATTTTTTAAAGTAATTGATTCCTGCAAAGGAACCGTCGAACTGGTTTCCCCGGAGGGCGACCGCATCAACCTGAAATCCAAGCTGTCCCAGTATCTGTCGATGGCAAATATTTTTTCCAATGGCTATATCAAAGAGCTGGAGCTGGTTGCTTATGAGAAAGAGGACTTAGACCGACTGATTAAATTTATGTATCAGGGAGAGTAAGCTCTCTTCTGAGGTGTACATGGTATGTACGTTGCCGTTGTATAAAAAAATGTTTGAATGATGCGATAGAAACTGTATAAAAAAGCTTTCTGGCTGCATGGCAGATTGGCTCTGCTGCACAGAAAGCTTTTTTCCGTTTTATGAATCTAAGTCAAACCGTTTCTCATACTTCACGCAGTAAACACGCAAACCTTCTAAACAGCTACGCTTCTATCCGCGCCAGCTCTTGAAAGACTTTTTCAATTTCTTCCCGCGACGCCCGGAATGTTCCCTGCACCATCTGGGCGCTCCCGCCGCCGCGTCCCTGCAGACGGGCGTTTAATTCTTTTCCGAATGCACGCATATCACGGCCGAGGCTTCCGGCTGTGTAGTTATAACCTGACGCGTCATCGCCAGAGCACACCAGCACGGTCTCTCCTTTTTCCTGTTCCAATAGCAGATTTGCAAACTGACGCACCAGAACTGGCGTCATGCCCTGCTCAAATACAGCCAGCGCTTTCTGACCCTGCGGATAGACGTCTGCCTGCATGGTGAGAATGCGCTGCCAGAGGCGGTTAATCTCACCGTCCTTGCGCCCGCTCTCCTCTTTCAGATGGCTGACCGCCTCCGCCGCCTTCTCCGGTTTTGCAGAAAGCAGGTTAGAGATCGTCTGCATCTGCTCCGTCTTCGCCTCAAAATTCTCCAGCGCACGGTCACCACAGAGCATGGAGAAACGCACACCGCCCTTGTAATTCATCAGGGAAAGCACCTTGATCACGCCAATCTCTCCCGTGTAATCCACGTGTGTGCCGCAGCAGGCACAGATATCCGCCCCCGGAATCTCTACGATGCGGACCTGACCGGTCAGCTCTTTCTTGCTGCGGTAATCGATGGTTTTCAATTCCTCCTCACCCGGATATGTCACCTGTACCGGAAGATTCGCCCAGACAATCGCATTTGCCTTCTTCTCGATTTCCTTTAACTGTTCCCAGTTAAGCGGACCATTCAGATCGACCGTCACTTCATCGTGTCCCATATGAAATCCGACATTATCATATCCGTATGCGGCATGAATCAGCCCCGATATGATATGTTCTCCCGTATGTTGCTGCATGTTGGAAAAACGCTGTTCCCAGTCGATGGCCGCGTGAACGGTGCTTCCCACCTCCAGCGGCGCGTCCGTCTCATGAACAACCACGCCATGTTTCTCCTCCACATGTGTCACGTGCACTTCCCCGATCCGTCCGGTGTCCGACGGCTGTCCGCCGCCCTCCGGGTAAAATCCGGTCTGGGAAAGTTCCACCTCAAATCCGTGCTTTGCCGGACGGCAGGCGGTGACGATGGCATCAAATTCTTTTACATACGGTGTCTGATAATATAACGGTTCCATTTTCATTCCTCTTTTCATTTCGTTGTACAATGTTCTGTGACAAATCGTTATGGATAAACATCCATGTCGATCCGCCCGGTTATCTCGATTATTTCAACAAAAAATTTATAGTAAAATATTTCCGTCCTAATTTTCCTGATTTATGGAAACTGTGGCAAGCTGCCCCTCATATGATGAAGTGTATAGAAAATCTCGGAGGACATAACCATGAGTGATTTAGCGGCTACCAACTGCGGTTGCGGATGTGATAACAACGGAGGAAGCTGCGGCTGTAATTGTGGCTGTGGATGCGGCGGTTTCGGCAACAACAACTGTCTCTTCCTGATTCTGATTCTGCTGTGCTGCGGCGGATGTGGCGGCGGATGCTTTGATCACGGATGCGGCGGCAACAACTGCGACTGCCTGATCTGGATCCTGCTTCTGTGCTGCTGCTGTGGCGGCGGTGGCTTTGGCTGCTGATAAACATCCGCCCATACCCAGCATATCTTTTGAGAATGCATCCATGTACATTTTAATACCGCAGATTTAACACCATCACATCTTATTTGCGCGTCAACTGATAAATCAATGCATTGCAGATCGCGGCGGCTACATTGCTGCCGCCCTTTCTGCCTCTTGCCACAATATAAGGAGTGTCCGGCAAGGATATAATCAATTCCTTGGACGGCACGACATTGACAAAGCCGACCGGCACGCCGATGATGAGCTTCGGGTGGATTTTTCCCTCCTGAATCAACTCGTACAGACGCACCAGCGCGGTCGGTGCATTCCCAACTGCAAAAATACAGTCTTTTCCCATTTCTGCCGCCTTGTCCATGCTGGCAACCGCACGGGTGGTCCCGAACGCTGCCGCTTTCTTCGCGACATCCTCGTCCGCCATAAAACAGTAGACCTCGCCGCCCAGCGACGCAAGCGCGCGCTTGTTGATGCCGGATTTTCCCATATTCGTATCAGTCACGATGCACGCCCCATTTTTCAGGGCTTCCAACGCCCTATCGACTGCGCCCGGTGAAAATACAAGCGAATCTGCGTACTCAAAGTCGGCTGTCGTGTGAATCACGCGTTTCACAATTGGTGCTTCTTTCTCCGGAAATGTCCGTTCCCCCAGCTCCTCGGTGATAATCTCAAAACTTCTCGCCTCGATCTCCGACGGCAATACCTGACTGAGTTCTTTCATTTTTTCATCCATCTATCTACACTCCCTTTTCCAGAATCCGGTAAATTGCTTCCATATCCAAGTACTTCCGCATCGTGTCTGCCAGCCGGTTGTACTGCTCTTCCCGGTATTTCTCATAATCAAACGACAATCCGCTGACTTCCGGCTCCATTCCTTTTTCTTTCATCAGCGCACAGACAATCGTCTCCGCCACCTCTGCCTTGTCAAAAATGCCGTGGACGTAAGTGCCGTAAAGGTTGTCCCGGCAGCAGCCATCCTGTTTTTCAGTGTGGTTTCCCGCCTGTTCTTCCCTGAGTTTCAATAAACTATGATTTACGGCTTTTTCCTGCTCCTTGATCACGTTCTTAACAATATCACCGCCGACAGATGATGTCTCTCCCATATGTATTTCATATCCTTCCGCCTCCATCCCCGAAAGCCCGGAAAAGATACCGCTGACCGTCCCGAAACATCCCTTGACCTGCGTCCTGGTCTTTTCTTCCTGAAACTGTGTCTGTAACGGCAGAAGCCCCATACCGGAGATCGTACGCCCAGGCACACCCGCCTCGGTTCCTTCCTGATCTGACAGCGTCTGTCCCATCATCTGATAGCCGCCGCAGATGCCCCAGATCGGCGTTCCTCCGGCTGCTTTCTTTAAAACTGCCGCTTCCAGACCATTCTGCCGAATCCAGAGCAGATCCTCGATCGTATTCTTCGTTCCCGGAAGAACAATCAGATCCGGTCGCCCCAGCTCAGACAGGCGGCTCACATAACGCACCGAAACGCCGGGGATCGGGTCAAAGACGTTCAGGTCAGTGAAATTGGATAAACGCGGAAAGCGGATGGCTGCAATGTCGATCCATGCCTCTACATGTTTTTCAGATGACTCGTTTTCCTGTTTAAGGGTATTATTCCGCCCTGTGGATGAAAGGCGGCTGCTTAAGCTATCCTCGTCCTCGATATCCACATCCATGTACGGAACGACGCCGACCACCGGAATCTTGCATAATTTCTCGATCATCTCAACACCTGGATCCAGGATCGTCTTATCGCCGCGGAATTTGTTGATGATAAGCCCCTTTACCATCGCCTGTTCATCCGGTTCTAGAAGCGCTACCGTTCCATAGAGCTGTGCAAACACGCCGCCCCGGTCGATGTCCCCGGCAAGCAGCACTGGCGCACCCGCCATGCGCGCCATTCCCATGTTCACGATATCATCCGATTTTAAGTTGATCTCCGCCGGGCTGCCGGCGCCCTCAATCACGATGATATCGTACTGTTCGGACAAGTGCTGAAACGCTTTCTTGATTTCCGGGATTAGCTGCTTTTTATACTTGAAATATTCCTTCGCGGGCATTGTGCCGATCGGGACACCGCGCACGATCACCTGAGAACCGACATCGCTGGATGGCTTTAAGAGAATCGGATTCATGTCCACCGATGGCTCACAGCCCGCCGCCTGCGCCTGCACTACCTGTGCGCGTCCCATTTCCAATCCCTCGCTGGTAATATAGGAGTTCAGCGCCATATTCTGCGATTTAAACGGCGCCACGCGATAGCCGTCCTGCTTGAAAATCCGGCAGAGTCCCGCCGCCAGCAGGCTTTTTCCCGCATTGGACATCGTTCCCTGTATCATGATTGCTTTTGCCACGGTGAAATCCTCCTTATTTTTGAGTGTCTTACCAAATAATGGTTGCTCAAAGCTATTTAATTCGAAGCTATTTTGTGCTTAACCGAAACTATTTTTCTGCCATTTGTCCTTTCAAATGACAGAGGCTATTTTATGGGTTCGTTTTATATTACAAATTCACATTGTGTTTTTCTTCAGATTGTACCTCTTTCAAAATATTTATCAACCTTTCATTTTCTCCCCGGTTCCGCACCGCCACCCGGTAATAATGACGGTTCAGCCCTTCAAAATTCTCACAGGCGCGAATCAAAATGCCATGCTCTAAACATCCCTGTTTGTAATCGCGCGAATCCTCATCCGGCGAACGGAACAACAGATAATTTGTCTGGGACGGATAAACGATAAATCCCAGTTCTTCCAGTTTTTCCGCCAGCCGCGGACGTTCCGTCTGCAAAGATTTAACCGTCCATTCCAGCAGATTTCCTTCTGAATGATCCGCCAGTACCGCAAATGCCGCCACCCCGCCCGCCTGTGCCGGAGCCGAGACACTCCACGGCTGGCGGAACTTCTCGAGGCGTTCCCGGAGTCCGGCATTGGGGATGATGCCATAGCCCAGGCGAAGGCCTGCCATTGAGCAGATTTTGGTCAAGGCATTTAAGAGGATAACGTGATCTCCAACACCATTTAACAAATTTCCAACAAACGAACATTCTCTCCGTGTATCCAAAAACCACTGAAAACACTCGTCCAGCATAAGCCAGGTATGTGTTTCCCGGCAGACCTCCGCCAACCTTTCCAGCTCGGTGGCTGAAATGGCGCGCCCTGTCGGGTTATTGGGATTTCCGAGAATCAAAATTTTTTCCCAGACGTTTTCACGTTTAGAGGATAAAGTTGGGACCGAATCTATCTTCGATGCATCCCCGGAGCCATCGCAAAGCATGGCATACAATTCTTCCCTCGCACTCTCCAGGGAAAATCCATTTTCATCCTTTAAATGAAGCCACCGGATCTCGCAGCCGCACATCCGAAGCGCCTGCTCATACTCCGAAAATCCCGGTGCCAGCAAAATCGCCTGTTTGGGCCGAATCGCTGAGACAACTGCATATAAAATATCCGAAGCACCGTTTCCAAACACGAGCCAGTCCTCCGGAATCGGCGTGCCGTCTGCCTCATAAAAAGCAGCCGCTGCACGCCGCAGCTTCCGGCATAAAGCATCCGGATATTGTTCCCAAGCAGCCGCCGATGCCATCACAGCATCACGGACAGCCTGCGGCATTCCAAGACGATTTGTATTGACTGAAAAATCTAACTCTACGGCTGCATCACCGTAAATATCGCCGCCGTGCGTGTATGGCATAGATGCTTCCTCCCTGTTGTTCCCTCTTTTTATATATTCTTTATCTGTTTACTGTTCTCTTATTTCGTTCTGTTTTGTAATTGTTCAGTAGGTCTGCGCATTTACTGCGCTGACCGTACGAAAACATGGGCCAGCAGGCAAAAATCCCATTGCCGCAGGCAATTTTTAATGGATTTTTGCGCGTGACTGTGAAGGTACTGAACAGTTACTCTGTTTTTAATATTTTTATCATTCCGGAATTCTTCCAATTCTATAAAAACAGAATCACACCGCGCACCACCAACGCAATAATCCCCATAATTCCCGCCGCTCCATACATCAGGCGGTTGACACGGCGGATGTCCTGCGGTTCAATCGGGTGTATCTCATCACCGATATATGGCTTCGGAACTAACTTGCCGAAATACCAGGCATCGCCCGCCAGTCGCAAGCCCAGCGCGCCGGCGCATGCCGACTCGGTCTGCGCGGAATTGGGGCTTTTGTGGTTCCGGCGATCACGCCGCCAGATACGGTAAGCATTCTTTCCGTCATATCGCAAAAGGTATGCAGATACTATCAATAAAAGCGCTGCCAGACGCGACGGAATCAGGTTTACCAGATCGTCCAGTTTTGCTGCCGCGCGTCCAAAATGCAGATACCTGTCATTTTTATATCCGACCATCGAATCCATCGTGTTGACTGCCTTGTACAGCCAACCAAGAAGCGGACCTCCAATCGCCAGATAAAACAAAGGCGCAATCACTCCATCCGACGCATTTTCCGCTACCGTCTCAACTGCCGCCCGTGCGATCCCCGCCTCTGAAAGAGGTTTCGTATCGCGCCCGACAATCATCGACACTGCATAGCGGGCTCCCTCGATCTCTCCCGCCTCCAGCTTCCGGCAGACCGCCATGCTCTCATCCCGCAAGGAGCGCGCCGCCAGCAGATAGTAAGTCATGACCGCCTCGACTACTGTCTGAATCCAGATGCCGCCCAGACGGGAAATCCAGAGGATTCCGCCTGCCACACTGCCTGTCACAAGCAGCACCAGACACACAAAAAGAACGCCCGCGCGGCGTTCCCCCCGTTCCGTTGCATGCTTTTTTCCAGCTGGACGCAAATATTTTTCCAGCCACACAATCAGATTTCCGAGCGCCCGGACCGGATGCGGCATCGAATGCGGATCACCCAGGCACAGATCCAGAAGATAACCTGCCAGAATCGCAGCTAAGTGATATCCGACCATTCTACCTTCTATCATTCCTGTCAATACTTTACTGATTGCTGTCATTTTGTCTACTCCCAACTATTCTTTTATTTGATCCGCATTCCCAGACCGCAGATAACCCGGTGCACTTCCTCCGAATATGCGGCGATCCGCTGGCAAATGCGCCCGTCTGTCTCCCGGTAATCGCGCTCAAATGCTTCCATCGGCACAATGCCGCAGCCGATTTCATCCGCCGTCACGAATGCATCCGGATTTTCCTGCATCAGGCGTTCTGCAAACACGTATGGATCGCGCCCGGCTTCCATCTCACGCCTCACAAACAGTTCAAAATGCGTGATCAGATCCGCCTGCATGATCGTCTGTTTGTCCGTTTCTAATCTCCCATCCGCGATGCGTGCCGTAACTCTACACGCTTCTGGATTTTTCGATCGATTCAGAACGGTGGATAAGTCTTTTGTTTTCCTCCGTTCCAAAGTACGTTTTTCCCACAATTTCATCGCATACGCTGTCTTTCCTTGTTCCCTGCCGCCAATTATAAAAATCATTCTGCTTTTCCTCGCTTAAAAATTCAAAAACCGCAGGCACGTACCTGCCAGCCGCATCGCCGCCAGCACCAGCACCACATTCCGCTCGCAGCTCTGCAGAAAATGCCCTGCCAGATCGCCGTTGATGCCGCCAAATTCCCGCATGGAAAAACGATAATAACAAACGAAAGTCACAAGGGCTGTTAAGGCTGCCAGAGCGCCGCGCAGATGTCCCCAGTAAATCATCCAGCTGATCGCCAACACTGCTAAAACTGCCATACTCACGCGAACACCCTTTGTCTCGGCACTTCTGGAAAATTCAGCGGCAAGCCCGTCCTTTTTCGCCTTTGGAAATGCCACCACCGAATAGCCGCTGCAGGCGCGTTCCAGCATAAGCGCCCCCGGCAGCAGCCACACATCTGCTCCCACAAGCTCAGAAACTGCCCCCGCATAGAGAAGCAGGTACAGCCCCAGACCGATGATCGCAAACGCCCCCGTATGGGGATCTTTTAAAATCGCCAGCTTTTTTTCCCGCTCGCCGTAGGAATGGCGCGCATCCGTCACATCGAGATACCCGTCCATATGGATTCCACCGGTAATCAATAGTGGAACTACCGTCAACAGGCAGGTCTGGAACAGAACTCCAGCACCCAAAATTTCACAGAGCGCAAACGTGGCTATCTCTACCGCTCCGATCACCGCCCCGATCAGCGGAAAAAAACAAAGCGCATAGCGCATCCGCTCTTCCGTCCAGTCCATGCGCGGCATCGGAATGCGTGAATACATGGAAAATGCAATGACAAAACTTCCTATCAGATTCAATCTTCGATCCCCCTGACTCTATTCTGGCAACCATAACTTTAGCAGGCATTCCGCTCTGTTCCACTCACTGACTACCCTACATCTTTTGTCCTTTCACCGGCTGCAAAAACAGGTGTTGACACCGCAAGCGGAATTCCATACACCACTTCCGTCACCGAATCCGCCATCTGTCCCAGTTCCCGGTTGATCCGTCCCAGAAGCTCTATGTACCGCTCCGATTCCAGATCATACGTCACACCGTCCGAAAAGATCTCATTCGTTACAATGATAAGGTCATGGCACTGGTTTTGCAAGTGTTTTATTCCTTGCAGAATCCGCTCTTGCGCACCATTTTCCTGAGCATAAAATTCATTGAGGACAAGGTTGGACATACATTCAAGGAGAAGCACTGGTTTTTGTGCCACTCGGCAGGACTCCCAGCGCTTCAAACTATCGTTTTCCTGTTCAGCGTCCAAACCAGCCGAATTGGACTCTTCGAATCTCTCCTCTAATTCTAATGTTTCTAACCCCGTATACCGCTCAATCGTCTCAAACCCTTTTGCCGCGCGCATCCGCCGATGGCGCTCCACCCGTTTTCTGCCTTCATCATCCCAAATCCGCATCGTCGCCAGATACCAGAGTGTCCCACCGTTCCTGTTCCGGCACTGCACGGCAGTCTGTTCGGCATATTCAGACTTACCGCTGCCACTGCCGCCTGTAACTATATATAACATCGTTCATTTATCCTCTTTTTCACCGAATTGCAGCAGTTTCCATGCTTTAAAAACATACGCAAAAAATGTTTTAATCCGTATATCTCATCACACCAGCGGCTTATATTCCTCTATTTCCATCTCCGCAAACGTATCCATATCCCGGTAAATGGACAGCGCCATATCCAGCAGTGGAAACAGCGCCAGCGCCCCTGTACCTTCTCCGAGTCGAAGTCCCGCCTGGATAGCCGGAGTTACTCCTATCAAATCAAGCAGCCAGATAGACGCCGGTTCCGCCGATACATGGGCTGCCAGCATATAGTCCGTCGCTGCCGGTGCAATTCTTCCAGCAGCTGCCGCCGCAGCTGCCGCGATAACCCCGTCAATCACAACCGGAACATGATAGATGGCACCGCCCAAAAAAGCACCTGCCATCGCCGCCAGATCGAATCCGCCTACCTTTTGCAATACCTCCATGCCATCCATGGGATCCGGGTGATGCAGTCCGATTCCACGCCGGATTACCTCCGTTTTCCGTTTCAATCCAGCCGAATCTAAACCCGCCCCAGCTCCAGTGACAAGTTCTGGATCCTTTTGCAGCAGAACCGATGCGACCGCACTGCTGGTCGTCGTATTGCCGATCCCCATTTCACCCACTGCAGACAAGCGGTACCCCTGCTCCTTCAGCACACGCACTGCATCGATTCCCGTCAAAATGGCTGTCAACACCTCCTGGCGCGTCATCGCTGCTGCTTTTGTAAAATTGGAAGTCCCGCGCCGGATTTTCCGTTCTGTCAGGGGATGAAGTTTCCCCTGATGTTCCACCTCACAGGCGATTCCTATATCGATCGGAAACACGTCCGTTTCTGCCTTTTCTGCCATCAGGCAGGAGCAGCTCCTCCCGCGTGTCATATTCGAAACAACTGCCGCTGTAACCTCCTGCCCGGTCTGTGATACCCCTTCTTCAACCACCCCATTATCCGCGCAAAAAATCAAAAGCGCACGCTTGGAGAAGTCTGGCACTTTCTCCCCCTGCGCTGCCGCCGCCCGCACAATATCTTCCTCCAGGACTCCCAGACTGCCAAGCGGTTTTGCCACATGCCCCCAATGCTTTTCTGCCTGCTCCCGGATTGTCTTGTCCGCTGGTACAATCTGTTTCTTAAGCTGGTCAAACCGTATTTCCAGCTCTTTTTCCGAAAAATGCCGAAAATCTTCCAGGGATTCCAATGTCTTCATATTCTCCTGCTGCATCTATATGTTCCTCCCGTTTTCGTTTCCGCCCTTTTCCATGGGTCCGTGAACGGGCGTACCCTTTCAGTCTATCGTTTACCGGTTCAAAATTCCGCCTATGATTGTACCATCGACCGGAACAATACGCAAATACAAATTTGTTCTCACACCGAAAACGACACCACCCACCCGGGCAGTGCCGTCTTTTTTAAACCCATCTTATAAAATTCTATTTCACATATCCATACAAAACATATAATCTCAGGAAGCGCAATCACTTGATCCTCACGCAACTCCTTTCAACATCCACTCATACGCATCATACGCCGTCCGCAGGGAAATCTCGGCAGTCTCTAGTTCTGCTTTTTTCTGCAGATAAGACGCCTCACCCTGTAAATACGTTGCTTTATTAATCGCACCGGACTGATACTTAATCTGGGTGGCGCCGTATGTTTTTTCGGCAGACTGGTAGGCTGCCTGCGCCGCGTCACGTTCTAGGCTTAATGCCGCTATCTCAGCGTACTGCTCATCCGCTGAGGCGCTTGCGGCGCTCTCGGCTTCCTCGATCTGCTGGTGGCGCAGCTTGCGCGCCGCATCTCCGGTTGCGGAGGATCGTCTGGCTGATTTGACACTGGAACTTGCAACGACAGCTGCCGCGCGGTCCGCATCCAGATTCATAGAAGCCAGTTCCGTTGCCGATACGGCTGGAATTTTCCCCAGCGTAATAGAAGTTCCGCTCTTTCCAAGTAAAATGGCAAGCTGGCGCAGCGCCTTATTTGCCTGATCGGTCGTGGATTGTAATGCTGTCTGGGCGCTTAGCAGGTTTTTCTGCGCCTGCAATAAGTCTGTCTCCGTGCAAAGCCCCGCTGCCAGCTCCCGCTCTTTGCGATCTGCCTGCGCCTGATAGTTCTCTGCCGTCTTGGCAGCCGCCTCCACCTCGTCCTGAAGCTGCCGGCAGGTGCCCCACTGGATCTGTGCGGTCTTTACGACCTGCCAGACCGTCCGGTTTCTGGACGCACGGCTTGACGCCGAATTTAAGGAAGTGAGCGACTTTTTATACTGCTTCGCTGCCATCGACAGCGTTTGTGCATTTCGCTCATAGGTGCCGATCAGTGCCTCATCTCCGCCCGCATCTTCGAGCTCATCTGCTTTATAGTTCATATCCCGGGCACCGGAAATCATCGCATCGTAGGCTTCCTGGTAGACGGCAAGGCTGTCCTGATAACTGTAATCGGCGCTGACAGCCGTTCCATTGCCGCGCCGCACCAGCGCCTCCAGTTCCCCGTACTCTATCACAGAATCCGCTAGCTGTTCCTCCGTATAGGAGCCGGACTGGCTGGCGATCGTGTTGTCTGCGCTGTTTTCGGTTATGGTGCCATCTTCCAGCGCCGGACCATCTGCCTCGCTGTCTGAATCACTTTCTGTGCCGGAAATCAAAGGCGTTTTCGCCGCCTGCGCCGGGCTCGATACAAGAATACAAGCCGCCAGGGCAATTCCGATCGAACGACTCAATCTGCTTTTTCCGATTCGTTTCACATTATAACCGTCCAGATGCACATCCAAAGCACTTGCACCGCTTCGGTCTCTTTCTTGCCCCTTGCGCATCTTTTGCTCTGTCCCAGCTTCCGCGTTCATCCATTTTCCTTTCAGATTTCGCATCATCCGCCCACCCCTTTCTACTGCGTGGACGCCAGTCCGCCCACCGCCCACTGGTAGGCGAGCTGCGCCTGGAGAAGCGACATCGCTGCCGTCTCTTTTGCCACGGATGCCGATTCATAGGAATAGGTTGCGCTCTGGTATGCGTTCTGGCTGATAAGTCCGGCTGCCAGCTTGCGGTCGTTGGTCTGTTTCGTCTTTTCTTCTAATTCAAGGCTGCGTTTTGCCTGTTCATACTGTGCCTCAGACAACTTCAGATTCTGATAAGCCGACTGGACATTCGACTTGACTGCCTCCTTCCCGCTGGTCAGAGTTGTCTGGTACTGCTCTTTAAGGGTGCTTGTCATCGCATTGTTGACCTGACGTGCCAGAATCTTTAACTGATAATTATTTTCCTGTGCTTTCGCAATGTCCTCTTCGAGGTTGACCAATGCACTCATCTGTTCCTGCGGGTCCGGTAATGCACAGATTTCTACTGATGCGCCATATTTCCATCCAAGCATCTGGCACAGGGATTCCTTCGTCGATGCAATACTGCTTTCCGCCGTGGTGATAGACGCCTGCGCCTTTAAAAGAGTCTCCTTGGCATCCAGCACATCCGTCTGTGTCCCATTTCCGGATGAGAGCTTTAAGTTCGCTGTCTCATAGTCTTTTTCTGCCTTGGACACCTGGTTCTGCACACTCTTTAAGTTTTCCTGGGCATTCCAGTACTGGATCATCAGGTTCTGCGCCTGCTGTACCAACGATTTCTCGGTCTGCGTATACCCCCACGCCTTAACATTCGCATCATCGACGTTATTATCGCCCTGCTCGCGCATCTGGGTCGCGGAAGTCTCGCTTCTCTGTGCTGCTGCCAGTGCGGAACCATAATTCGCATCATCTGAATCCGGGTACTCGATACTGCTCTCGATCTCATCTGCCGCGTCATAATATTCCTGCGCGATCTCATTGCTGTCTTTGCCCTGATAATCTTTGTACTCGATCCGGTTCTTCTCCACTGTGCTGTTGTACTCATGGATCCGATCAGCAATCTCGTCAAATTCGAGCTTATCATCCTGCAGCGAAGCCCATTTTTCTGTAGAATATGCAAACTGCGGGCTGGCTGCCAATGCCTGAACCGGCACACCTGCCGCCAGGAATACTCCCAGTGAGCAGGCTGCCACGCCAGAGGCAATCCGGCGGGTCAGGCATAATCTTCTATTTTGATTCATGTATGTCACTCCATTCCGATCTATCTGATTTTAATTTCCGCAGCAAATATTTTATTTCCTACAATATTTTTTCAATTAACCTATATCTAATCCACATCCGGTATCTCTTCCTTCGGTTTCCGGCTCAGCAGTGCGTAATATACTGGAACCATGAAGAGCGCGACAATCACACCTGCGCTCAGACCGCCGATATCTACGATCGCCAGACCCTGTGTCGTGGAACCGCTGCTTCCGATTGCCAGTGCCATCGGAATCATCGAGAGGATGGTTGTCATACTTGTCATCAGAATCGGTCGGATACGGGTCGCACCTGCCTCGATGAGCGCTGTCCGCAGATCCATCGTGGAGCGATACTGGTTGACCGTATCCACGTAGAGAATACCGTTATTTACAACAGTTCCGACCAGAATCAGGAAGCCAAGCAGGGACGTCATACTGATGCTGACGCCGGTCAGCTTCAGTAATCCGAAGGAACCAACCAAACTGAACGGGATGGTCGTCATAACCATGATGGAAAACTTCACAGACTCAAACTGTGCCGCCATGACAACGAATACCAGGAAGACTGCAATCGCAATCGCGCGGTACAGGGAGCTGAACTCACTCTTCATCATACGGTCACGGCTGTTCTGCCCAATGCTGATTGTACCGCTTAAGTTCGGAGTAATTACCTCACTGTTGATTTGCTGCTGTACATTATCACCGGTGTAATCGGCAGAGATTGTGATCTCATATGCACCGTCGGTTCTGGAAATCGAAGCCGGACTGTCCTCAAATACGACATTTGCCACATCGGTCAGTGCCACCTTCTGTCCGTTTGTTCCCGTCAAAATAATATCTTTTATGTTATCAACTGTCTCGTACTCGCCCTCCGGATACTCAACCGTTACCGTAATGTCCTCGCCGTCAATTTTAAGTGTCGTCGCGTCGATACCACTCAACATCTGGTTAATCGTCGTTCCGATACTGGAAGCCGTGAGTCCATACGCCTTTGCCATGACTGGATCAATCTTCAGGGTAATGATCGGTGCATTATTCTCAATACTGGAATGGATGTTGATGACATCCGTTCTTGCTGTCATTTCCTTGACAATCTTATCACTAACTTCTTTTAATTCATCATACTGCGTGCCGTGAAGAATCACTTCATAGCCGCGCTGTCTTCCCATGAAGCTCATGGAAGTCGATGCCGATACGTCGATCGTACAGTTTGCAATGTTATCCATCTCTTTCTGCCACTGATCGGCTACATCGTCTGTTTTCATGGTACGGTCATCTTTCAGATAGGCACTGATCTCGCCGCTGTCTCCGTTGTAACGCAGCATGTACGAATCAACCTGGTTGCTCGCGGAAACAATCGCCTCCGCTTCTGCCAGCGCCTCCTCGATCTTTTCCTGTTTCAGACCCGGACGCGTCTCAATGCTGACACTGACCGTACCGGTATCATCCGATGTCATCAGCTCCGTCTGCATTCCGCTCGCCAGAATTACCGTCAGTACAAGTACCAGAACCGAAAATCCCATAACCATCGCTTTGTGGTTTAACAGACGGTCCATGATGCCGCGGTACCATTTCTGTAAACGTTCAATCGGACGTCCCATCAGGGCGCGCTTCGCCTCGCTCGGTTTGTAGAACAAATAGCACAGTGGAACCACCGTCATCGCAGAAAGCAGGGACGCCGACATACAGAACACGATCGTGAATCCCAGCGGTTTGAACATCTGTCCGGTCATACCGTTTAAGAATGCCAGCGGCAGGAATACGACACAGGTCGTGATCGTCGAACCGATGATCGAATTGATGACAATGCCGGTTCCGTGAAGCGCTGCTGAAAAATAGCCAAGCGCCCCCTTGTCTTCCTGCTCCGCCGTTGCACGAAAACAGCTCTCCAGTACAACGATCGAGTTATCGACCATCATGCCGACGCCGAGTACCAGCGCACTCATCGTGATAACGTTCAACGAAAATCCTGCCATCGTGATCGCAATCAAGGACATCAAAATCGAAGTCGGAATGGAACTTCCGACGATCAGGGACGCCTTATAATCGCCAAAGAACAGGAAAATGATGAGCATGGAGATGATAACCGCCAGAACCATTGTCTCTGCTACGTCTTTTAAGGAATCAAGAATCGTGTCAGATGTATCATTTGCAACCGTGATCGTCAGATCCGAATCATCTGCCATCAATTCTTCAATTTTCTCTTTTACAGCCGAGGACACTTCCATATCTGTGCTGTCCTGCTGCTTCTGAATCGAAACGGAGATCGTCTCCTGACCGTTGTAACGGGAAATGCCGCCCCGGTCTTTCGTTGCCTCATACACATTTGCCACATCCGACAGAGAAATAATCTGTCCTGCCGGCGTCTTGATTGGAATATCCTGCAGCTCATTTACCTGTTCTGTTTTTAAGGAGGTAGTAACGGAAAGCTCCAGGTTTCCGGCATCTGCCTCACCCGACGGGGATGCCACGTTCGCATCGTTAATCGCACTCGCAACATCCTGCATGGTCAGATTGTATTGATCCATTTTTTCAGACTGTAATTCAATGCTGACGTACTTAGAAGAACCGCCTCGCGTCTCAATGTTTGCAATTGAAGAAATTCGCTCTAATTCAGGTACTATCTTCTGATCCACATAATCGTAGAGGTTTGTCTGCGTTTTATGTGCAATCGAAAGCATCATGCTGTCTCCTTGATTGGAGTTCATCGACATAACGCTCGGTTCCACATCATCCGGCAGCGCCCGCTGGATATTGTCCAGTTTCTGCTTTAAGTTGTCATACGCCTCATCCATATCGGTGCCGTAATCGTACTGAAGCATGATCATCGAACGTCCATCGCTCGATGTGGAGGAAATCGTGTCCACGCCTTCCATCGTGCCGATCGCCTCCTCGATCGGTTCGGTTACCAGCTCGCTGATATCCTCCGGTCCTGCGCCTGAATAATTTGCCATGATAATCAGCATCGGCGTCTCCATATCCGGCATCTGCTCCAGCTTTGCCGAAAAGACCGATGAAATGCCGAATACAACCAGACACAACAGAGCCATGACAGTAGTAACCGGATGTTTCAGGATATATTTCGTTACTCCCATGTCTTACATTCCTCCTGTCCTACTGTTTCTGTCCATTTTTTGCATCGTTCGGAGCACCTGCATCACCCGCAGGCTGATCGTTTCCGCCATCTGCCGGAGCACCCGCTTTCTGTCCATTTTCAGACCCTGCCGAGGCATCAGCTTTTTGGTTTCCAGCTTCATCCGCTGCTGCCGCATCTGTTTCTTCACCCTTTAAGTTAACAGTTGAACCCTCATAAAGCTGGGAACTCCATGTACTGATGACGAGATCATCTGCCGTCAGCCCCGACTTGATCTCCGCCAGCTCTGTATTATAAAGCCCCACTTCGACTTCCACTTTATGTACCGTTCCGTCCTGGTAAACATAGACATTTCCAACGCCGTTATCATAGTAGATCGCATCTACCGGCACAGTCATGACATTCTCTGCACGCTCAGAAGTTACTGTTACCTTGACAGTACTTCCCGTTGAAAGGCTGTTCGCCTCCGGCAGCTCTGCCTTTATCTTAAACAGACCGTTGCTCTCGTCCGCCATGCTGCTGACATCGGTAATCACACCATCATAAGTCGTTCCATCTTTTACAATCGTCATCGCGTCGCCCTGGTTTAAGTTGCTCATAACACGCTCGGATACGTAGAACGATACCCTTTTATCTCCCTCACCGGAGATAACGCAGAGCTGCGCCTGCTGGTTGACATGATCATATACATCAATATCCATCGTCTCAATCTTGCCGGAGATCGGTGCGGTCACGGAACTGTATTCCACCTGACGGTCGTAGTTTAATTTTGCCGATTCATAATTTAACTGTGCCGTCTTCGCCTGGTTCTGGTACTGCTCCCATTCCTGATCAGAAATATCTCCTCCCTGATAAAGAAGCTGCATACGGCTTAAATTGCTCTGTGCCTCGGTCAGGTTAACAGAGGCGGAGTCCATCGCATTTTTCGCCGTCTCAACCTGTTCGGTATTGATCGTACAGAGAAGCTGACCCGCTGCTACCATATCACCGACGCTGACGTTGACGCCCGTCACATCGCCGGATGCCTTCGCATAGACATAGACAACGTCCGATGCCTCGACAGTACCGGATGTGCTGGTTGTCCGCTCGATCGTTCCGATCTTTGGATTCTCAGCCGCAACCGTTGCCACATTGTCCATCTGCGTGTCCTGCATACCGCCCGGACCGCCGCCTGGACCTCCTTTGCTGCCGCCCTTGAAACGCATAAAAAGCGCCGTAAGTACGATCAGCACCACCACCGCGATGATGGCTGTTTTCTTTTTATTCTGCTTTGCCGCTTCCATCAGAGAAGATAGTTTACTCATTTCGCATATTCCTTTCTGGTTTTTCCTAATTGTCCCTAGTATAACATCCCATTTTTAAACGAGTTTCAACTACATATAAACTGAATGTAAACGAACCGTGAAAAAAATGTGTTGCACCGTTCACAATCAGTTTAAACTTATGTGGTATACTATGAGCACTTATGATATTACATCTTTTTAATTGAATTATAGGGAGGATTTACGGATATGTTTCACATTCTCGTGGTAGAAGATGATGCGAAACTGCGTTCCCTGTTCTGCACGGTACTCACCAACAATGGTTATCTGGCGCTTCCGGCAGAAAGCGGCGAAAAAGCATTATCTCTTTTAGATTCTGAATATGTAGATCTCATTATTTCGGATATTATGATGTCCGGAATGGACGGATATGAACTGATTGATCACCTGCGGACGAGTGGATTTACGATGCCGATCCTGATTATCACCGCCAAAGAGCGCTTTGAAGACAAGCAGCGCGGCTTTCAGGCAGGCACGGATGACTACATGGTGAAGCCGATCGATGTCAATGAGATGGTTCTGCGGGTTGGCGCCCTGCTCAAACGCGCCAAGATCGCGACGGAGCATCGGATTGTCTGCCAAAATACGATTCTCGACTACGATGCACTGACGGTCACGGTCAACGGGCAGGAGACGCTTCTGCCGCAGAAAGAATTTTATCTTCTATATAAATTACTTTCTTATCCAAATAAGATTTTCACGAGGCAGCAGCTCATGGACGAAATCTGGGGGCTTGACTCGACAACCGACGAACGGACGGTCGATGTGCATGTCAACCGGCTGCGCGAACGTTTTAAAAACTGCGATGATTTTATCATCATGACCGTGCGGGGTCTCGGCTATAAGGCGGTGAAAACAGAAGTATGATCGGCAAGAACTTTACCAAATATTTCCAGATTCCACTCTACTGGCTGACCCTCCTGGTCTTTTTCTTCCTGGTGTCCTCGTTGATACCGATGCTGACCGGATATTTTGTCTCGCTGCTCACAAGCGGAACAGATAAACACGAAGTTTTTCGGATTTTCGGTCCGAATTTTCCGCGCCTGATGTCATTTTTGAGCAGCCTTGCGTTCAGTATCGCGCTGTCGCTGTTCCTCTGGTCGAAAATCCTCCGCCCGATCGGTTCCATAAGCCTTGCCGCTAAGCAGGTAGCAGACGGAGACTTTTCTGTTCATGTGCCAAATTCGAAGTCTTTGCAGGCGATCTGTGAACTAACCGACAATTTTAACCGTATGGTGCAGGAGTTAAACAGCATCGAATCGCTGCGAAATGATTTCGTGACCACGGTTTCCCATGAGTTCAAGACACCGCTCGCCGCCATCGAGGGCTATGCGACACTGCTGCAGGATCCATCTCTCTCAGAGGCGGACCGGAATGAATACACGCGCATCATCATCGACAGCACGCGCCAGCTCACCACGATGACCGGCAACATTCTTCTGCTTTCCCGCCTGGAAAAGCAGGAGATCGTGACTGGCCGCACGACGTTCAGCCTCGACGAACAAATCCGTCAGGCGATTCTTCTGCTGGAACCGCTCTGGGAGAAAAAGCATCTGAATCTCGACATTGATCTGACGGCGTGCAAATTTTACGGCAACTGTGAGATGCTGCAGCAGGTCTGGATCAATCTCCTGCAAAATGCCATCAAATTCACCCCGGCTGGCGGTATGCTTTCTGCCAAACTCGTTATCACAGGAGATAAGGTGCGTGTCTCCATCCGCGATACCGGCGTCGGCATGGATGACGCCACGATGAAACGGATCTTTGAAAAATTTTACAGCAGGAACTCTGATCCCAATGAAAAGGGCAACGGGCTGGGACTTTCCATCACGAAACGGATCATCGACCTGATGCACGGTACCATCGAGGTATCCAGCCAGGTGGACGAGGGTAGCTGCTTTACAGTGATTCTGCCGCTTGAAAAAGCATAGAATCTCATCGGCAAAACATATTGTACCCGACAATCATCAGAGAAATGGCGATGCTGACCCATAGAAAATTCTTTGGGAAAATGAGCACCAGGGTCATGCCAAATCCCATTGAAAAAAGAACTAAACCAAATAAACGCTTCATAGAATGATACCTCTCTGAAATGTCTGTTTTCAAAAGAAGTTAAATAGCAGGCGATCATTGCCAGAGACATCTGACATTCGATCGTGTGCTATGATCATTCTATGAAGCGTTTTGATTTTAATTTCTTTATTTCTTCTCTTCCATCTCGCCCGCCATTTTCTCAGCTGTCTGCATCGTCTCCGCATCGATCGGTCCGGTGCTTCCGCCGACAAATTTATTGACAAGATCCGGTGCCATGTCAAGAACCTTGGTCAATGCATCCTGATGCTTGATATTGACCACCTTCGTCATGCCATTCTGAATGACCAGCACCGCGCTCGGCGTCATCTTGGCGCTCATGCCACCCGCATTCTTCTCTTTCGCCGACTGACCAAACGCGCCCGCCGCCATGCCGCAGGTTACATCCACGAGTGGAAGTATAATCGCATCGCCAACTGTCACCGGCTCTCCCACGACTGTCTTCGTCGTGACGAACTCATCCATACCCTGAAATAATGCACCGATTGTCGATGCAAACTGATTGTCTGCCATATTATCTTCCTCCTCGGTTTCTATATTTATAAACCTGTGTCCGTACATTCTTATCCATCCAGATCCGAAGCGCCATCAATGCCAGCACGCCAATCTGGACTCTGCCCCGGAACGAAAGCTCCCCGTCCAGCGCATTTGCATCCATGACTGGAGTCAAATCAATCTTCTTTCCGTAAACTGGATACAAAAAAGCCGCCACACTCAAAATTTGTCCCATCAAATAAGGATCCTCCACGCCAAACGTAACCTGCCCGGACAGCTTTCTGGGAAATATATGCCGCAGAACTCGCATGAGCTGGCGTTTGATCAGGCGAAATGACTTCTGATTTTCTTCATTTTCTATAAATGCAAGGACGGATTGGCGTTTGTGCTCCAGGTTGTTGATTCGGGTAAGCAGCTTTGAGAGGGATTGCCGCAGGGCGCTCCATTTTTGTTTGAACCAGCTAATGATTCTATGAAGGAACGATTCACGCTTTTCCTGGCTGGGATTTGATTTTAATTCATTCTTTGCCTGATGCGTTTCTCCTTCTGCCTCGGACACTCCCGCCTCCTTCACATCTGGAAATGCATCTGCATTCTTCACAGCTTGAGACATTTCCGCCTCCCTCTGCGCACTCCGTCTCTTCACCGCCTCCTCCAGCAGCCTGGCCGTTTCCTCCGCTTTCTCGATCGCGGCGTCTGTCTTCTCCGATGCTGCTTCCGCCCGCAAAATCAGTTCACCGGTGTCTAAATCAGCATCCTCTGTTTTCTCCTGCGCATTTACAAATTCCAGCTCATCCGAATCCGCTGCCTGCGTGCCTTCCCGCACACGCCCAGATTCCGTATCTTTCTCTTCACTCTCACTCCCGAAAATCCGGAATCCAGACAACTTAACCGCATATCGAAGCCCATTTTCATAAGCAATCCGCAGCGACACCGCATGAAGCAGCCAATGGATATGCAGATGCACGCCAAAATCCTTGATACTGTGGTAGCTTCCGTTCCCCCGGTATCGAATCGGGACAAATAAAACCGCCAGCAGGCACAAAAACAACAGTCCCAGAATGACAAGAAGCAGGATTCCGAGTATTTTCAAGATTATGAACAAAATATGCAGCAATCCATCCCCTCCCACTTCTTATTCTTTCATTGACAAATTCATGTATCAGCTCTGTATCATATGATGTTGGTGTCAAAAGACATTTTCAGTCCAAAAAATCTTCATCAAAGGCTGCAAAATACTTACCTCTTTTTCCTCAGCCTGTCTTCCTTCTCTCTCAGATACGTCTTCACATCAAATCCACCCGTCTCGCGGTACGTCTCATCCACAATCCGCCCCACCGTCTCCACGGCATCCTGGTAGCTCGCGCCGACCCCTACGATCAGCAGATCCGCCTGCTCCCGGTAATAATTCTGCCGGAGCACATAGGCAGGCAGGATATCAAGCAGGTTGTGTCCGCCTGAGGCAGGCGTGATCACGTGAACGCCCGGCTGTACCTTTCCGAGGCGGAGTTTCTGTAGAATCGAAAAACGATGCTTTTTAGCAGTTTCTCCCAGATACAGATATTTATACCAAATCATCGTCCCCGCCTCCTAAAAAAGGAGAGCCTGATCCATGGCGCTCTAAAAACAGCACGTTTCCGGCTATTTCACCCACCTGTCAGCTCTCCCTCCTTTACGTGATCAATCTTTTTTATAATTCTTAATAATCGACCGTCTCAGCAGATCCAGCGCCTGAATCACCGTCTGCTCACGCACCTTCTCGCGGTTTCCGCGGAAATGGTATTCCTCTACTTTGACTTTATCCTTCATATAACATGCGATATAGACGAGTCCCACCGGTTTCTCCTCGGTTCCGCCGTCCGGTCCGGCGATGCCGGTCACAGCGATACAGGCATCCGCATCCGTCGTAAATACACCGCCTGCAGCCATCTCACGCGCCGTCTGTTCGCTGACCGCGCCGTATTTTTTCAGGGTCGCCTTGCTGACGCCCAGGATCTTTTTCTTTGCCTTGTTGGAATACGTCACGTATCCCTCGTTAAAGACCTCTGAAGCCCCCGGCACGTTGACGATGCGTCCGGCGATCAGACCGCCTGTGCAGGACTCTGCGGTTGTCACAGTCAGGTCGTATTTCTTTAAGAGGCGGACAACGACATCCTCCAGATTCTCATGCTCATCCGTCGTGTAAACCGCATTACCGAACCGTTTCTTGATCTCTTTGATAACCGGTTTTAACAGCTGTTTTGCCGCGTCTTCGCTCTCGGCTCTCGCGGTCACGCGCAGATGTACTTCTTTCGTCTTTGCATAGGTCGCAATCGTCGGGTTCGTCTGATGGTCGATGAGGTCGAGAAGCATCTCCTCCACCTTGCTCTCCCCGTATCCGCAGATTTTGAGCATCTGGGAATAGATCACACAGTCAGATCGTTTCTGAATATAAGCACAAACCTGATCTTCCACCATCGGATACAGTTCGTTCGGCGGTCCCGGAAGAAGAATCGCGGTCTTACCGTTTTTCTCCAGGGCAAGTCCCGGAGCTGTGCCGTTTGTGTTGGAAAATACCACCGCGCCCTCCGGCACCAGCGCCTGACGCCAGTTGCTATCCGGAATATCGGTGCGCTTGCGCTGCCGGTACCAGTCCTCCAGATGTGCCCGCACCTCCGGATCCTCGACTAACGGCATTCCCATCAGCTCCGCGCAGACATCCTTCGTGATATCATCCTCCGTCGGTCCCAGACCGCCGCCGATGATAACGAGATCGGCTCTTGAGAGCGCCGTCCGGAAGACTTCTGTCATGCGCTCCCGGTTGTCCCCTACCGTCGTCTGGTAATAGACGTTAAGCCCCAGCTTTGCACACGTTTCCGATAAATACTGCGCATTGGTATTGACGATATTGCCAAGCAGCAGCTCTGTTCCTACCGAGATCAGTTCGACTATCATATCAGATACTCCCTTCTGTCAGTATTTTATGATTCTTGTAAATATAATCAACAAGTGACACAATCGTCAGCACCAGCGCGATCCAGACACAGATCGTCGTGACAAACGCAAGCGCCGGAATATCCAGAATCAACAACACCACCGATACCATCTGAAACGTCGTCTTAAATTTGCCCCAATAGCTGGCGGCGATGACAACTCCGTTGTCCGAGGCGATCAGACGGAATCCGCTGATGATAAACTCCCGGCTGATGATGATGATAACCATCCAGGCTGGAAGCGCGTTCAGCTCGATCAGGCAGATGAGCGCCGAGCACACTAGAAGCTTGTCCGCGAGCGGATCCATAAATTTTCCAAAGTTCGTAACCAGATTGTACTTTCTGGCAATCTTTCCATCCAGAAGATCGGTCAGGCTGGCTATGATAAACAGTGCCAGTGCAATCATACGGAAGGTATAGTTTTCACCATTCTGCCAGAGAAGGAAAAACACAAAAAACGGAATCATGATGACGCGAAGCGTCGTAAGCTTATTCGGTAAATTCATCAGCCAACTCTCCTATCAAATCATATTCGAGTGCTCCCGTTACGCGGACACGGCAGAAATCGCCGGACATCAGCGGAACATCCGCATTGACAAAAATCAAACCATCTACGTTCGGCGCGTCCTTATAGGTACGTCCCACGAAAGCATTCTCGTCTGCCACTTTTCCCTCGATCATAACCTCAAGCACACGGTCTTTCATATCCTCGGCTTTCTCAAAGGCAATCTCCTGCTGCAGCTCCATGATCTCGTCGCGGCGGTCTTCCTTGACCTCCTGCGGTACCTGATCCGGATATCCGGCTGCCGGTGTGTCCTCTTCTGCAGAGTATGCAAACACGCCCAAGCGGTCAAATTCCATCTCATCGACGAACCGCATCAGTTCCTCATGATCCTCCTGTGTCTCACCCGGGAAACCGGAAATTAAGGTCGTGCGGAGTGCAATATCTGGGATCTCTTCCCGCAGATGCGCGATCCGCTCCCGAAGCTCCGCCTGATTCGTGCGGCGTCCCATCCGCTTGAGAACGGCATCGCTCGCGTGCTGGATCGGAATATCCAGGTAATGACAGACTTTTTCTTCCGTCTTGATCGCCTGAATCAACTCCTCGGTGATCTCCTCCGGATAACAGTACTGGATACGGATCCATTCGATTCCATCGATCTGTGCCAGTTCATGTAAAAGTTTCGGCAGGGTCTTCTCTCCATACAAATCCACGCCGTAAAGCGTCGTCTCCTGTGCGACAAGAATCAGTTCCTTCACACCCTGATCCGCAAGCTCCTTTGCCTCTGCGAGAAGCTGCTCCATCGGCACACTGCGGTACGGTCCACGCAGGGACGGGATAATACAATAGGTACACCGTTTGTTACAGCCCTCGGAAATCTTTAAAAAAGCATAATGTCCGCCGGTCGTCACCAGACGTTTGCTCCGCATCTTCGTCTCCGGAAGTTCGGACAAATCGTGGAAATCAGATACCCTCTCACCCTTCAGCGCCTTCGCCAGCACCTTGCTGACCTCATCATAGCTGGTCGTACCGAGAATACCGTCCACCTCCGGCACCTCCTGCAGGATCTCTTCCTTGTAACGCTGTGCCATACAGCCGCTGACTAAGAGCGCCTTGCAGGTTCCGCTCTTTTTGTACTCTGCCATCTCTAAGATGGTGTTGACACTCTCCTCCTTGGCATCGTTGATAAAGCAGCAGGTATTGACCAGAATGACATCTGCCTCCTGCTCGTCATCGGTAAACGTGTACCCGTCCTGGCTCAGCGAACCCAGCATACGCTCTGCATCAACCAGGTTTTTATCGCAGCCAAGGGATATACAAAGTAATTTCATTCAACTCTCTCCTAATACCATATTTAAAAAATTTCTGTAACCATAATCGATTTGAACCGTCACAAAAATTCTATATCGTAACTGTTCAGTACCTTCACAGTCACGCGCAAAAATCCATTAAAAATTGCCTACGGCAATGGGATTTTTGCCTGCTGGCCCATGTTTTCGTACGGTCAGCGCAGTAGATGCGCAGACCTACTGAACAGTTACTCTATATCTAAGAAAAGACCATCTCCATGTACATAATGAACACGGGACGGTCTTCTGTCACCTTTTAGACCTCTTCCTCCGGGGAATCGTTCTCTGCTACAATTTTAACCTTAGAATGGTACAGCTCGTCGATCGCGATCGAAAGCGGTTTTCTTCCATTCTCAATGACCAGTGCCTCATCACCGGCGATCAGCTGTCTTGCACGCTTTGCAGTCGCAATTACGATGGAGTAACGGCTCTGAATCAGCGGTTCTTTCCCCGGCTCAGCCTCTTTGTTTACAACATTAATTAAGTCAAGATATGACGGACGCAGCATCATAATACATCTTTCTCCTTTCAGAATTGCTTCATCTCTTCTTTTATTTTTTCAATCAAAGTCTTGTGATTTTCTGTTCTGGCATGCATCGCCTGAATCAGTGCGTGCATTTCTTCTACACAGCGGTCTACCTCATCATTCACCAGAATGAAATCGTAGTCATCCATCTGCTTGGACTCCTCCGCTGCTCTCGAAAGCCGTGCGGCAATCTTCTCAGGTGTCTCGGTTCCACGACCTGCCAGCCGGTTTCTAAGCTCCCCGGCACTCGGCGGCGTGACAAAAATGAGAACTGCCTCCGGGAATTTCTTCTTGATTTTCAGGGCACCCTGAATCTCAATCTCCAAAAGGACATCCTTGCCCGCTTTCAGGTTGGAAAACACATACTCCTTCGGTGTGCCGTAATAGTTTCCGACATACTGGGCGTATTCGACCAGCTCATCGTGTTCGATCATCTGTTCGAACTCTTCCCGGGTCTTAAAGAAATACTCTCTTCCATCAACCTCGCCCTCGCGCGGTGCGCGGGTGGTCGCGGAGATGGAAAGGGCATAATTGTCATACCGCTCCAGCAATGCACGCATCAATGTTCCCTTGCCTGCCCCTGAAAATCCGGATATAACTGCCAGTACTCCCTGATTATCCATATATTTCGCCTGCTTTCTAAATTCTATCTATTATTACAATATTTCATATTCTCCGTATTTTCACCGCCAACGGCAGCTTTCCGTGAATACCTCTTCCAGCATGATCGGCTATTCAATATTCTGAATCTGCTCTCTGACTTTCTCGATCTCTGTCTTGAGTGCAATCGCACAATCGGAAACCTCCAGATCGTTTGCCTTGGAAAGGATCGTATTCGCCTCGCGGTTCATCTCCTGTGCAATGAAATCCAGCTTACGTCCGACACTTCCGCCCTCCGTCAGCTCCTTGCGGGTCGCCTCGATATGGCTTCTCAGGCGGACCGTCTCCTCATCGGTGCAGATCTTGTCTGCAAAAATCACAACCTCTGCCGCAATCCGGCCTTCATCGACGCTGCTTCCTTCCAGAAGCTCTTTCACCTTATCTTCCAGTTTCGCCCGGTATTCTTCCACGATCTTCGGGGAACGTTCTTCAATCTGATCGACCAGCGTTACCATATAGTCCAGCTTGCCAAGCAGATCCTGCTTCAGATTCTCACCCTCGCGTGTGCGTGTCTCGACAAATTTCTCTGCCGCCTCGCCGATCGCCTTTTCGAGAATCTGCCACATATGCTCCTCGTCCTCCGGCACCTGTTCCATCGTAAAGACCTCCGGACACCGTGCAAGACGCATCACCGTCGCGTCATTCGGAATCCCAAGCTCGTCCGCCATCTGACGGAAATAATCCATATACTCGCCGGCCAGGGAACGATTGTACTTTAAGGACATCTTCTCATCCGTATAATCTTCATAGGAAATAAAGACATCTACCTTTCCCCGCTGAATGTATTTCTTGAGCTGCGCGCGAATCGCCGCCTCAAAGTAATTAAATTTCTTCGGCATCTTAATGCTGAGATCCAAGTAACGGTGGTTTACCGCCTTCATCTCCACAGAAATCTTATATTCATCCGTTGCCATCTCGCATCGGCCAAATCCAGTCATACTTTTAAGCATAGTGACGCCTCTCTCTTTCATCCATAGATAATGGTATTATAATGCAAATCGCCGCAAGCGTCAACTGAATTTAAAAGTGATTGTTTTTCGTGTCTTCTTTCATTATAATAGTAGATACTACACAAATAAAGGAGCACCAAAACCATGGCATTTGACGGAATTGTAATCGCAAACCTGGTTAAGGAGTTTAGTGACGCGCTTACCGGCGGCAAGATCGCAAAGATCACGCAGACCGAGCGCGATGAACTTCTTTTTACCATAAAGAACTTCCGGGAGACGAAACGGCTTCTTCTCTCGGTCAACGCAAGTCTTCCTCTGGCATATCTGACGGATACCAACAAGCAGGGACCGATGACTGCCCCGAATTTCTGCATGCTGCTTCGCAAGCACATCGGAAGCGGACGCATCGTGTCGGTCAGCCAGCCGGGTCTGGAACGCTGTATTCATTTTGAGATCGAACATCTGGACGAGATGGGTGACCTCTGCCGCAAGCTGCTTATCGTCGAACTGATGGGAAAATACAGCAATATCATTTTCTGCAGCCCTGACGGCACGATCCTCGACAGTATCAAACATATCTCCGTGCAGGTCAGCTCCGTGCGCGAGGTTCTGCCGGGACGGCAATATTTCCTCCCGCAGACGGTCACGAAGCAGGATCCGCTGACTGCATCTGCCGATGATTTCGCCGCCATTCTGGCACAGTCACCGGCACCGGCAGGAAAAGCCATTTACACGAATTTCACCGGTATCAGCCCGGTCATGGCAGAAGAATTCTGCTATGAGGCATCGATCGATGCCGACCGCCCCGCATCGGAACTGAATGAGCTGGAGCGCACGCACCTCGGTCACACGCTGGAACTGGCAATGGAATCCATCAAAAATGGACAGTTCTCGCCCTGCATCGTATACCGTGAAGATGAGCCAATGGAATTTGCTGCTCTCCCATTGACCTCGTTCCCGCCGGAATATCAGGTCGAACACTTTGATTCGATCAGTAAAGTGCTGGAAACCTACTATGCGTCCAAGAACGTCATCACACGAATCCGCCAGAAATCCTCGGATCTGCGCCGGATCGTCCAGACTGCCCTGGAGCGCAATTATAAAAAATACGATTTGCAGCAGAAACAGTTAAAGGACACCGAAAAACGGGATAAATACAAGCTCTACGGCGAGCTGTTAAACACCTACGGTTATGAGCTGACCGGCGGCGAAAAAGAACTTGTCTGCACGAACTACTACACAGGAAAAGAGGTCAAGATCCCGCTTGACCCGCAGCTGACCGCCCGCGAAAATTCGCAGAAGTATTTTGACAAATATGGAAAACTCAAACGTACTTTCGAGGCTCAGAGCCAGCTCATTGAGGAGACGAAGCAGGAGATCGAGCACCTCGAATCCATCAGTACCTCCCTCGATATTGCCTTAAAGGAGGAAGATCTGACCCAGATTAAGCAGGAGCTGACGGAATATGGCTTCATCAAAAAGCACGGTCCGGCTGGAAAGAAAGTGAAAATCACAAGCCGTCCATTCCACTACCTTTCCTCCGACGGATTCCATATCTACGTCGGCAAAAACAACTACCAGAATGAGGAGCTGACCTTCAAGATCGCGACTGGAAATGACTGGTGGTTCCACGCAAAAGGAATTCCGGGTTCCCATGTCATTGTGAAATCCGAAGGAAAAGAGCTTCCGGACCGCACCTTCGAAGAAGCTGCCGGGCTGGCTGCCTACTATTCCAAGGGACGGGAAAATGAAAAAGTTGAGATCGATTATGTACAGAAAAAGCAGGTCAAAAAAGTAGCGGGCGCTGCTCCGGGATTTGTGATTTATCATACGAATTATTCGATGATGGCGACGCCGTCGAATCAGCTGGAAGAACTGCCATCATAATGCCGCCTGAAAAAAGACAATGTCTATATTTCTGCAATTCACAATGAGTCCAGTAAAAAACGCCACAGGCACACAACCCATGGCGTTTTTTTACTGGACTCAAATGAACTTAGCGAATCTCGCTCTTACCACCCATATACGGACGCAGAACCTCCGGAATGCGGACAGAACCGTCTGCCTGCAGGTTGTTCTCTAAGAATGCGATCAGCATACGCGGCGGAGCTACTACCGTGTTATTCAAGGTGTGTGCAAAGTATTTGCCGTCTTTGCCGTTGACACGGATCTTCAGACGTCTTGCCTGTGCATCACCTAAGTTGGAGCAGCTTCCAACCTCGAAATATTTCTTCTGACGCGGGGACCATGCCTCTACATCAACGGATTTTACTTTCAGATCAGCCAGGTCTCCGGAGCAGCACTCCAGAGTACGAACCGGAATATCCATGGAACGGAACAGGTCCACGGTGTTCTTCCACAGTTTGTCATACCACATCTTGCTGTCTTCCGGTTTGCAGACTACGATCATTTCCTGTTTCTCAAACTGGTGGATGCGGTATACGCCTCTCTCCTCGATGCCGTGAGCGCCCTTCTCTTTACGGAAACACGGAGAATAGCTGGTCAGTGTCTTCGGAAGCTCTTCCTCCGGAACTACGGTATCAATGAATTTACCGATCATAGAGTGCTCGCTAGTACCGATCAGGTAAAGATCCTCGCCCTCGATCTTGTACATCATCGCATCCATCTCATCGAAACTCATAACGCCGGTTACAACATTGCTGCGGATCATGAACGGCGGGATACAGTAGGTAAATCCACGGTCAATCATGAAATCTCTTGCATATGCGATAACAGCAGAATGAAGTCTTGCGATATCGCCCATCAGGTAATAGAAACCATTTCCAGCTACCTTTCTGGCACTGTCCAGATCGATGCCGTTAAATTTCTCCATAATCTCGGTGTGGTACGGGATCTCGAAATCCGGTACAACCGGCTCGCCGAAGCGCTCGATCTCTACGTTCTCGCTGTCGTCTTTACCGATCGGAACACTCGGATCAATGATGTTCGGGATGGTCATCATAATCTTTAAGATGCGCTCGCCAAGATCCTTCTCCTGCTCTTCCAGCTCAGACAGGCGGGCAGACTGCTCTGCTACCTGTTTCTTCAGCTCTTCTGCTTCCTCTTTCTTTCCCTGACCCATCAGAGCGCCGATCTGTTTTGCAATCTTGTTCTTGTTCGCACGCAGATCGTCTGCTTCCTTCTTCGCTGCACGGTTCTTGGCATCCAGCTCAATTACCTCATCTACCAGCGGAATTTTCTTGTCCTGGAACTTATTTTTAATATTCTGCTTTACAATGTCAGGATTTTCTCTGACGAATTTAAGATCTAACATATCTTCCTCCTACTGTTATGCAATTAACTGCACGAAAACTAGTTATAATTATACTACAACTTTGTACGAATGAAAAGCCCTGTTTCAAGAGTTCCTCTGTTCGTTACTGTTCACGCATACGTGAACAGTAACGGAATTTGCCGTGGCTTCGCATTTAAATACGGCAAATTCCTGCTGCCACCACGTTTTCTTACGGCACTTTCGGTTCCAAAAGTGCCTACCCGTGAACTGTAACCTCTGTTCTTCTTGATACAAAACAGGATAGACTGCCCATTATATTTAACTCAACTTCGTCAAATAGGACAGACACGCCTCCAGGCACAGTCCGTCCTGCTCCGGGGCACCAAGTTCTTCTGTCTTTTCCACACATTTTTTTGTAAAAGCTGCCGCCCGTCTGACGGCTTCCTCCATCGGCACACCTCGCACCATGCTGGCACCGATGACTGCTGCAAAGACATCCCCGGTTCCGTGGTAATTGCCCGCTACAAATTTAGTTGCATGAAAGACCGGATCCTTGCCGCGCTCATGGATCACGTTGAGGACCTGTTTGCCCTTGACCACGCCTGTCAAAATGACTGACCGCGCGCCCAAAAGATGAAGCTTCCAGGTCAGATCTGAGAGCTTGCGCTTACTCCATCCATTTTCCTGATACAGCGTGTCCGTCAGGGCACAGGCTTCAGTCAGGTTTGGCGTAACAACGTCCGCATACTGCATCAGCTCCCGCATCGCCTCGATCAGATCCTCGTCACAGACGCTGTAGAGATGTCCGTGGTCGCCCATCGTCGGATCTACCAAAACCTGCGTATTTTCCCGTTTAAAATCCCGGATAAAATCTGCCACGATCGACGCCTGTCTGGCAGAACCTAAGAATCCAGTCATGATTCCGTCCATCTCAAATCCCATCTTCCGCCACGGCTCCAGGTATGCCTCCATCCGATCGGTATAATCATCCATATAGCATTCCGGATATCCCGCGTGATTGGACAGCACCGCCGTCACCACCGGACAGCACTGTACCTTGAGGGCGCTGATAACCGGCATCGCCGCCGTCAGCGAACAGCGCCCGTAGCCTGACAGGTCATTTAAAACTGCTATTTTCTTCTGCATTCCTTCCATGTATACTTTTTCCTCATTTTCTTAATTTTAAGATACCAGGGTCAAAAGGTCAGAAGTTCGACGCAAGCTTGCCTGCAGGAGAATTTTTGACCTTGGGACCCGCCAAAAACATGAGTAAGTAGCCATTTTTCAAAGAAAAATGAGCGAATTACGAATGTTTTTGAAGATTGCGGGAGCATATAGTGCGGAGCAATCTGGTATCAGAGGGGTCAAAACGTCTTTTGACCCCAACATCATTTTAAGCAACTTTATAATCTAACATATTCTCGCGGCAGATACGACTGCCTGCGGCATGATTCTGGTTTCTACAAGCGTGTATCTATGCATTTGTGTTTTATAAGCCGCACACTCCAATGACGCAACAAGGAGACTGCGCCCGGCCAGATGTTTTTCCCATTCTGCCCAACCACAGTCTCCTGTATGTATTTCATTTTAATTCTTCTCGACTGAGATAAATTGCCTTATGCTCTCGCTTCTACAGACAATGCATCCAGAAAACCTGCCTTGCGGAGTGCCGGACGAACTGCCATATATATAACAACAGACGCAATCGTAGATGTCACCGCATTGATCGAAGTCGCTGCGATATTCCATGCAAGTGTGAGCTCTGCCGCCGGTTTACCAATGATCCAGAGTTTATAATAATATCCGATCAGCGGATCTGCAATGACGTTGAATAAAAGACCTGCCACCGCTGCTGCAATCGTAAAACCAAGGATGTGGTTCTTATCGGTGCTCCGGTCAATCTTGCCCAGACGATGTGCTACGAATCCGGCGATCAGTCCGATGCAGAGTTTGCAGATAAATGTCTTCGGTGCATATACAATATAAACCGGATCGAGAAGGTCACCTATCGTCATGCCGATAGCACCTCCCAAACCGCCGTAAAAGCCGCCGACTAAGAGTGCCCCGATGACACAGACTGCATTTCCCAGATGAATGGAAGTTGCATCGCCGCCCGGAAGTGTGATCTTCACCTGTCCGTATGTAAATACGACATAGGAGAGAGCTGCCAGCAGACCGACCATCGCGATCTTGTAAGCCTGATTTGATTTGTTTGCCATGATGTTTCATCCTCCCTTGTTATTGGACTCATCATAGCACAATCTTGTCCCCTGAAAAACATACAGTTTTTATCATTTTAAACAGGTCAGTTTTAACTTGCCACTTTTTTATCCGAATTAATCATGTGCCTCCACGCACAAAAGGACGCCTCTCTCCAGCTCCAGAATGCCCTCTTCCCGTTTGAGTTCATTGCTGATGCAGAGACTCGTCCCCAGCCCGATCGTCCGCCGCTGGAGCGGGTATTTAAATCCCCGCAGCGTCAGTCCCTCGACAGTCTCGGTCATCGGCAGGAACGAAATGTATTTTCCATACACCTCTTCCCGGTGAAATACCTTATGCCCGCCCAGAAGATACAGGCGGTTGCGGGCATCATAAATATTCACTTCCATTCCCTGGCAGAAAAACTGATACATCAGCTGGATATTGCCGATGGCGTGATCCATACGGCCGCCCAGCGCCCCCAGGATATCAACTGCCTCACAGCCCTGGCGCGCCGCCGTCAAAAGCGCCAGCTCCGTATCCGTCTCATCCTTCTCCGGTTTATGGATCTCAAATTCGATGTCCGGCTGGTTCTGATATTCTTCCAGAACCTTTTTATCCACCGTGTCCAGATCGCCGACCACCGCATTCGGAGAAATATGCAGCGGGCGCAGAACCTCCAGCCCCGCATCTGCCGCAATTACATAGTCATACGAGCGCTGTGAGAGAAAATCTTTCGCAAACGCAATATCAATCGTTCCGCCTGTCACAATCAAACAACGCTTCATCTTCATCATCCCTGTTCAAATTCCTGAAAAATATTTAAAAATGTTTTTACATTCCCAGCCGGGTTCCCCTTAAATACGGCGCTTCCCGCCACGATCACATCGGCTCCTGCCTCCAAAACCGTCCGCACATTGTCCGGCGTGATTCCGCCGTCCACCTCAATGCGGGTGGAAAGTCCCCTCTCGCTGCACATTGCGCGCAGCTTCTTGATTTTTTCTACCGTATATGGAATAAATTTCTGACCGCCAAATCCCGGGTTGACCGTCATCAGAAGAACCATGTCCACCTCCGGCAAAATAACATCCAGTGTCTCGACCGGGGTCGCCGGATTTAACGCTACACCTGTTTGCAGCCCTGCCTCACGGATCTGCGCGATCGTGCGGTCCAGATGAAGACAGGCTTCCTGATGCACACAGATCAGATCCGCCCCCGCTTTTTTGATATCCTCTACATAACGTCCCGGTTCTTCCACCATCATGTGTACGTCAAACACACGATCCGTCACCGGGCGCAGGCTCTTAATTACCGGCATTCCAAAGGAGATACTCGGCACAAACGCGCCATCCATCACATCCAGATGGATGTACTGTGCGCCTGCCTTATCCACCTCAGCGACCTGCTCTCCCAGCTTTGTAAAATCTGCCCCCAGAATCGAAGGTGATAATATAATCATGGTTCTTTCCTCCCATTTTTTGTATAATATCCTCAACGGCTGCTTCTGCCGTATTTCTTTTTCTCTTTTAATTCCTGATACATCAAACGGTAATTGTCATACCGGCTCTGCCCGATCTTATGCTCCTGCACCGCCGTCTTAACTCCGCACTCGCGCTCGCCAATGTGGACACAGCCCAAGAAACGGCATTCATCCTCATATGGCTCAAATTCCGGGAAAAAGTCCTTGAGCGCCTCCGGCTCCAAATCCTCGATATAGAGAGAACTGAATCCCGGCGTATCCATCATATAGGTGCTCTCTTCCACGAAAAACAGTTCTGAATGGCGCGTCGTATGTTTGCCCCGGCGGATCTTCTCACTGATACCGCCCGTTTCCATCTGTGCCTCCGGCTGGATAAAGTTCGTGATCGACGATTTTCCGACACCCGAAGGTCCTGCTAAGACCGTTGTTTTCCCAATGATCAACCGATGAAACTCCTCCAGCCCTGATTTTTCGTAGGTGCTGATAAAATGCACCGGATAGCCCGCCGGTTCATAGATCGCACGCAGCTTCTCCTGCTCGGCTGCATCGACCAGATCGATCTTGTTGAAACAGATGCTGACCGGAACTTCCTGCCGTTCCATCATGACGAGGAAGCGGTCGAGAAGGTTTAAATTTGGCATCGGATCGGTGATGGCAAAAACCACCACCGCCTGATCAACATTTGAAACCGCCGGGCGGATCAGACGGTTTTTACGAGGAAGGATCTCATCGAGATTGCCTGTCGCCTTCTCCTCATCGAGAACACTGATCTCCACGTCATCGCCTACCAGCGGCTTGATGCCGCGATTTCGGAAAATTCCCTTTGCACGGCATTCATATACCTTTCCAATACCGTCGTGTACATAATAGAAACCGCCGATCCCTTTAATTATCTTTCCCTGCATACCTGTACCTTACAACTACCTCTTATTAATTATCTGAAACTTCCACAAATTCAAGCTGATACGTTTTTAGAACCCGATCGTTCGTCAGATCGAGGATCTGCAGCTCGCCTGTCTGCACACCGTCCGCTCCCTCGATATTATAATGAATCGGAAGCGTGATATCGCCGCCGATCTCCCTCGGTTCCATGACCGTCTTAGTCACAGTATTGCCGGCAATCGTCTGCTTCATCACAATACTGACGCGGATATGCGTATCTCCGGAACTTGGTCCAAACAGTTCACTCATCTGGAATTCATCGTTGATCGCCGCCACATAGCGGGTTCCTTTTCCCAGACTGACTGTATAGCCAATGGCACTTCCCTCCGGTGTATCTGTTTTCTCCAGGACATCCTGACTGATGATCTTGCCCTTTGCCACTTCTGAACTCTTCGCTTCCTTGCGCTCGCCAAGCCCTAATCCGACCGCTTCCAGAACAACTTTTGCATTTTCCTCTGAAAGCCCTGTAATCCTCGGCATCGGTACCGTCGGTACGTCCGGACCTGTGCTGACATACAGCGTCACCGTGCCGCCTGGATCCACGCTGGACGGGCTGTACCGGATCACTATACCGGAGGCAACCGTATCGCTGCTCTCTTTCTGCACTACTACGGTCAGTTTATTTTCTTCTGCCAGAAGCGTCTCTGCATCCTCGCCGGACATCTCTTCCAGTCCAAGTTTCGTCAAATCTATTGCCTCATTGCCTTCTCCGATCGTGACGATAACATCCGTCTGTTTCGAGACAACCGTGCCGCTGGCAATACTCTGACCAATGACCTTCCCCTTTTCAGAGGTTTCCGACTTTGCATATTCATAACGGATTTTCAACGACTGCTTTTCCAATGCTGTCTTCGCCTCATCCTCCGTCATGCCGTCCAGCGGCGGAACCCTGCACTCCGTTGATTCCAGACTCTTGCTCTCAGACGCCTCCGAAGAAGCTTCAACGGTCGTCTTCGGATGCTTCTGACTACCAGATCCCAGATTAAAGATGCCTGTCAACTTCGCAGCAATGACAATCACAACCACCACAATCAATACGGCTGCACCGATTCCAATCATCGTAAGCAGGCGCTCCATCTGCGGATTGACATCCTCGCTGTCTTCTTCTATACGGTGTCCCTTCCGTCTACGGTCTGGGCGCCTTGAGGTTTCTTCCTCATAGACATCCCTCTCTTCTTCCTGCCAACCTTCTATCTCTTTCTCCGGCTGTTCCGGCTCTTTCCAGACTACCTCACCACGTTCATTTTCTGTCGGAACCGGTCCGGTCTTTTCACTCACTGCCGGATGTTCCATCGTTTGTTCCAGATTTCGATTTCTCTGTGCCTCCATCTGGCGGTTCAGTTCCTCTGCCCCGCGTACGACTGTCGGGGAATTTTCATCAAATTCCGGTTCTTTTTTCAGAAAATCATCGTTTGGATCCACCAGCGCATGGCGCAGATCCGCGATCAGCTCATACGCATTCTGGTAACGGCGTTCCGGCTTTTTCTGGGTACATTTTAAAATAATGCGGTCCAGGCTTGCCGACACCTCCGGGTTGATGCGGCTCGGCGGCTGCACCGGTTCTTCCAGATGTGCCAGTGCCACTGAAACCGGGGTATCCCCGTCAAACGGAAGTTTTCCTGTTAGCATCTCATACATCGTGATTCCCAGTGAATACAGATCGCTTCGTCCGTCGCTATAATTTCCTTTTGCCTGCTCCGGCGAGATATAATGCACGGAACCGACCGCATTGACCCCGATCGTCTGGGACGATACAGCTCTGGCAATACCGAAATCCGCCACCTTCACCTTGCCGTCACGCGAGATAATCATATTCTGCGGTTTGATGTCCCGGTGCACAATATGCTGGTCATGTGCCGCTGCCAGCCCCTGCGCTACCTGGATGGCAATTCCAATCGTTTCTTTGACGCCCAGATGACCTTTCTTGAGAATATAGCTTTTCAGCGTGATTCCCTCGATGAGTTCCATGACGATATAATGAAGACTGCCCTCATCCACAACGTCATAAACACTCACAATATTGGGATGGGAAAGCCCTGCCGCCGCCTGCGCCTCCATCTTGAATTTGCTGACGAAATTCGCATCCTGGCTGTACTCATCCTTTAAAACCTTGATCGCCACCAGACGGTTCAGAGTGTGGCATTTTGCCTGATACACCTCTGACATGCCGCCCGTACCAATCAGTGAGAGGATCTCATAGCGATCCTGCAGATAAGTTCCCGGTTTCAGCATCATGATTCTCTCACCTCCTTGATCTGCGGGTCAATCAATATGACCGCGATATTATCTTTCCCGCCGTTCTGGTTTGCGAGCGCCGTGAGCGCCCTTGCCTTGGTGTCCAGGGTTCCCGGCAGAAGCACCATCCGGTAAATTGCTGAATTATCCACCATATTGGTTAACCCGTCCGAACACAGCAGTATGTAATCGCCCGGGTTCAGTGAAACCTCAAAGAAATCCGGCTCCACATGCCCACCGATCCCGACTGCGCGGGTAATGATATTTTTCTTCGTCTCATATTCCCGGCTGCCGCGGCTCATCTGTCCCAGCGAGACCATCGCCTCCACGTAGGAATGATCCCGGGTAATCTGATGAATGCCGGAGCGCTCAATCCGGTAGAGACGGCTGTCCCCCACGTTTGCCACGTAGAGTGTATTTCCCTGAATTGAAGCCGCTACCAGCGTTGTTCCCATGCCGGCAAGCTCCTCGCGCTCACAGGAAAGGGAATAAAGTTCCTGATTGACTGCCTCGATCCCCTTTCGAAGCGCCGCGACCGGCTCATTCTCACCACTCTCTTTGATATATTCCGGCATATGCTCGATCAGATAGCGCGAAGCGAAATCTCCCGCCTGATGACCGCCCATTCCGTCCGCCACGACAAACAGGTTGGAGAGTCCTCCCACCGGCTCCGTGCTGGCAAACTGGGCGTCCTGATTGACCTTACGCGTTTTTCCGATATCCGTCAGTGCGTATGCTTTCATTTGACCGCCGCACCTTCTTTCTCCTGCTCTTTATCCATATAGCTCTTCCGGAGCTGTCCGCAGGCACCGTCTATGTCGCGCCCCATCTCGCGCCGGATTGTCACATTGATTCCCTTAGATTCCAGGCATCCCTTAAATGCTTCGATCGCTTTCCGTCCCGACTGTACATAAGAGCGCTCCTTGATCGGATTGACCGGAATCAGATTCACATGCCCGTGCTGATCCTGAATCAGCGCCGCCAGCTCGCGCGCCTCGTCCAGATTGTCGTTGACTCCCTGCACCAGGCTGTACTCAAACGTCATGCGGCGTCCCGTTTTTTCAAAATAGTAATGACAGGCCGCCAATACATCCTTTAACGCATATGTACGCGCGATCGGCATCAGGCTCTTCCGCACCTCGTCATTCGGCGCATGCAGAGAAAGTGCCAGCGTGATGGTCAGTCCCTGATCTGCCAGCTCCCGGATCTTCGGAACCAGCCCACAGGTGGAAACCGTCACATTCCGCTGACTGATATGCAGTCCGCCTTCCTCCGTCAAAAGATGGATAAAGCGGATCAGGTTATCGTAATTGTCCAGCGGTTCACCCGATCCCATCACAACCACGTTGGAAACGCGTTCGCCTGTATCGCGCTGAATCTGATAAATCTGGTCCAGCATCTCCGACGGGCGCAGGTTCCGTTCCAGGCCGTCCAGGGTCGAAGCACAGAAACGGCAGCCCATCCGACACCCCACCTGCGAGGAAATACAAACGGAATTTCCATGCTTATAACGCATCAGGACACTCTCGATGACATTGCCGTCCGCGAGGCGGAACAGGTACTTGCGGGTTCCATCGATCTGCGAAATCTGCACCCGTACCTTTTCCAGCGATACATACTCGCACGCGTCCTGCAGCTTCTGCCGGAGTACCTTGGAAAGGTTTGTCATATCGTCAAAGGAAGATGCCAGTTTTTCATGCATCCACTGATAGATCTGGGCGGTCCGGAATGGTTTTTCACCCAGACTCACCAAAAAGGCACGCAGTTCCTCCTGCGTCATTGATTTTATATCCTGCTTTTCCATATCGGACTGCCTCCCTCTCTCCTATATGCACTCTCGGAGTCTTTCCTGTATTCATACGCTGTTCCGTCCAGTTATCCTTTTCTTTTCATCACAGAGATGAAAAATCCATCACACGGATGAACGCTCGGATAGAGCTGGATGTATCCCTCTTTCAGGCTGTCTTCCTGAAAATCAATCCCCAGACGACCACTGATATCAACCGGCTCAAATGGATATTCGTTTAAAAACCATGCCCGGTTTTCATCATTTTCCAGACGGTTGACCGTGCAGGTGCTGTAAACCAGCACTCCACCCGGCTTCACGTACTGCCAGACCACCGACAGCATCTGCCGCTGCAATGCAGCCAGATCCCGGATTCCGTCCATTGAAGCGTTGTATTTGATATCCGGCTTGCGTCCGATAATGCCAAGTCCTGAACACGGCAGATCGGCAATGACCACATCCGCTTTCTGCTCCATCGAAGCATCGAATTCACACGCATTCCAGGCGCAGGCAGAGACGTTTGTACAGCCGCTGCGGGCAATATTCTCCTTGATCAAAGATACCTTGTAATCACTCACATCCCGGATCTCAACCTGTCCAGTTCCGTGCAGCAGATCCGCCGCATGAAGCCCTTTTCCACCCGGTGCCCCACAGACATCGAGTACAAAATCACCCTCTTTAATACCCGCCGCATCACCTGCCAGCGACGAACTCAGGTCCTGAATCCGGATTAGTCCTTCGCGGAACGCATCCAGACTCTCTGGATAGTCCACTCCCGTCAGACGGTAAACGCCGCTTCCCGTCGCTGTCTCCTCTGCCGTCACGCCCTGGGCGGACAGGGAGGCAAGAATCTCTTCTTTCCCTGCACGGCTCTCGGCAAACCGCACCATAAACGGACGTTTCTCCAGACCAGCCTGTGCCATCCTGTGCGTCGTCTCTGCCCCATAGTTTTCCTCCCAGAGAGATAAAATCCAGTCCGGCATTGAATACCGCACTGAATCATCCGGGAAGGTCAGTTTGCCTTTTCCACGCACCACAGAACGCAACACACCATTTACAAAGCCGGAAAGTCCGGAAAATCCGCGTTTTTTCGCAAGGCGCACCGCCTCATTGCACGCCGCCGAATCCGGTACACGGTCCATATAATAAATCTGGTACACGCTCATCCGCAGAAGTGTGCGGATAAACGGTTTCATCTTATGAACTTTTGTTTTGGAATATGCGTTGATAATATAATCAATCTGGATTTTATACTCCACCGTCCCGTCCACAATCCGTTTTAAAAACGAGCGGTCTGATTTTTCCAGATACTGATATTTAGAAAGAGCCTGAAAAAGGGCCAGATGTGTATACTGTCCCTTTTCCAGAATCTCGGTCAAAATTTCGACCGCTATTTCACGCAGCGCAGTTCCATCAGTCATCGCGTCGTCCTCCAAATAATATAATCAGACGCAGAAGCTGTAAAATCGAACCAGCCGCCGCTGCCACATACGTCAGTGCCGCCGCACCAAGCACCTGTTTGGTATATCCAACTTCTTCCCCGCGAAGAATCCCTGTTGAATCAAGCAGACGTACCGCACGCGCGGATGCATTGAACTCAACCGGAAGCGTCACCAGCTGGAACAGCACCGACAAGGAAAATAAAAGAATTCCAAGTGAAACGATCGGAGATCCCATGCCGCCGATCAGGACACCAATCAGGATCATAGGCCAGGAAAGCTGTGCGCCGATGTTGACCACCGGCACCATTGAACCGCGCAGGCGCAGCGGAACATACTCAGATGCATCCTGCATCGCATGTCCGCACTCATGCGCCGCAACACCGATCGCCGCGACCGAAGTAGAACCATATACACTCTCAGATAAATTCACAGTCTTGGTCCGCGGATCATAGTGGTCGGTCAGACTGCCTGCCACCTGGCGGATCTGGACATCATAGATGCCCTGTGAATTTAAAAGCTGTCTCGCCGCCTCGGCTCCCGTCATGCCGGTCATGCTCCGGACTCTTGAAAACCGCGCGTAGGTGCTTTTTACCTTCGCAGATGCCCCTAATGACAGAAATACACCAATTAATACCAGAATCATCGTCGGATCAAACATACTGTAATATCCGTATCCGTACATATCACTCCAACTCCTTTCAAACGCCTGGCTGCCTGTAGCAGTTCAGTTCCTGCTGAAGCATTCATTTTATCCGAGCTTTACTCCCGTTTCCACCGGATATCCGCGTAAAAATGCCGCCGTATCCATCCGCTTCTTGCCTTCCAGCTGAAGTTCCCGGATCGTGAGAAGCCCTTTGCCGGTCTGGACAGAGAATGCATCTTTACCGACACGTACCACCTGTCCGAATGTCTCCGGTGACGGTCTTCCCGCCGCATCTTCCTCGACATCCGCCGACCAGATTTTCAGGGTTTTTCCTTCAAATTTTGTATAAGCGCTCGGCCATGGATTTAAGCCGCGGATCAGGCGCTCAATCACTGCCGCATCCATCGACCAGTCGATCTGCCCCATCGACTTATCGAGCATTGTCACATGGGTTGCCTCTGCCTCATCTTGTTTAACCGGATGCAGGATTCCTGCCTCCGCTTTCTCAAGTGTGGAGAGAATCAGCTTTCCTCCCGCAAGGCTCAAGCGGTCAAACAGGCTGCCGCCTGTCTCTTTCGGATCCAGGCGTACTTCCACGGTATCCAGGATATCTCCGGTGTCCAGACCGACATCCATCTGCATCGTCGTCACACCGCTGACCTCATCGCCATTGATGACCGCCCACTGGATCGGGGCTGCCCCACGGTATTTTGGCAGAAGCGACGCATGGATGTTGATACAGCCGTATTTCGGCAGGTTCAGAATCCGCTCCGGCAGAATCTGGCCAAATGCAATCACGACGATCACGTCCGGCTGAATCTTCGTCAATTCCTCAAAAAATGCCTCATCCTTGCGGACGCGCACCGGCTGATAAACCGGAAGCCCATATTCCAGCGCTTTTTCCTTGACAGGCGGCATTGCCATCGCCTTGCCGCGTCCCTTCGGCTTATCTGGCTGTGTCACCACCGCCGCTACTTCATGCCGGCTCTGATAGAGCGCTTCCAGTGTCGGAACCGCAAAATCCGGTGTTCCCATAAATACGATCTTCATATCTGCCTGTCACCCCACTCTTGTTTCTCTCTCATTCTGCCAATGTGCTTTATTCTTCCTCTGCCGCTACATCCTCTAACGGACCTTCTACCAACTCCACATACAGATGTCCGTGCAGATGATCGCACTCATGGCAGATCGCACGTGCCAGGAAATCATCTGCTTCCAGGACAAACTCTTCCATTTTTTCGTTCAGCGCGCGTACCTTTACATGGCTCGGACGGGTTACCAGACCAGCCTTGCCCGGAACGCTTAAGCAGCCTTCCTGACCAGTCTGGCTGCCGGACATTTCCTCGATGACCGGATTGATCAGGACATACTGGTTGCCGTCCTCCACGTCGATTACTACGATCTGTTTGCGGATACCGACCTGCGGTGCTGCCAGACCTACGCCGCCGGCTGAATACATCGTGTCAAACATATCCTCTATCAGTTCAAGTGTGTGATCGGTTACCTCCGTCACTGCCTTACACTCTTTTTTCAGTACCTCATCGCCAATAGTTCTAATTGACCGGATTGCCATTTTATACACTCTTCCTCTCTATGATATATCGTATTGAATCTGGACCGCCTGCCATTTTGTATCTGCGGCAGCCAGGGTTTCAATCTGACCCCTGATTTGATCCAGTATAGCACATTTTTCACACTTTATATATAAAATTTTTCTGTAGATGTCATTAACTTTGTATACCGGTGCCGGAACCGGACCGATACACTCGGCACTTTCGCGCAGCCGCCGCGCCGCCATTTCCGCACATTCATCCAGCACCGCCTCATCGCCGCAGGCAAAATAAACCGCAGCCATCTGGCAGACCGGGGGATAATGAAGCAGCCTCCGGTAATTGATCTCATGGCTGTAAAACAGCTCATAATTCTGCGCCGCTGCCGCCTGCACGGCATAGTGTTCCGGCCGGTACGTCTGGATGACCACATCGCCGGGCTTCCCGGCGCGTCCCGCTCTGCCAGCCGCCTGCGTCAGAAGCTGGAACGTCCGCTCCGCGCTGCGGTAATCCGGCGTATTTAAGGAAAGATCCGCCGCCAGGATTCCGACCAGCGTCACTCCCGGAAAATCATGCCCTTTTACAATCATCTGCGTGCCGATCAGGATATCTGCCTCACGATTTGCAAATGCCTCCAGAATCGCTTCATGTCCGCCTTTTTTTGCCGTTGTATCCGCATCCATCCGCAGGATCCTCGCATCCGGAAACCGAATTTTCGTAAATTCTTCCATCTTCTGCGTTCCGGCCCCAAACCCGGCAATATACGGTGATCCGCAGGACGGACACTGCTTCATCAGCGGAATCGTATAGCCGCAGTAATGACAGACCAGACGGTTCTTCCCGTGTAGTGTCAGGGAAACATCACAATGCGGACAGGTCACCGCCTTTCCGCAGGAACGACAGGAAACAAAATTGGAATAGCCGCGCCGGTTCATAAAAAGCATCGCCTGCTCGCCACGTGCGAGTCTCTCTGTCAACATTGCATCCAACGTCCGGCTGAACACCGATTTATTGCCTACCTGCATCTCCGCACGCATATCAGCGATCTGTACCTTCGGCAGGATACTTCCCGCCACTGCCCGGTGATGCAGGGGCAGAAGCACATATTCGCCATTCTGCGCCCGCAGATACGATTCCAGAGAAGGAGTCGCTGAGCCCAAGACCAGCGAAGCCCCGGAAAGCCGGGCGCGCTCCGCCGCTACTTCCCTTGCATGATAGCGCGGCATCGTCTCGCTCTTATAGGCGCCCTCATGTTCCTCGTCGATCAGAATCAGTCCCAGATTGGAAAATGGGGCAAACAGCGCCGACCGCGGTCCGATCATCACGGAAACCTCGCCCCGCGCCGCCCGTTCCCACTGATCATAGCGTTCTCCCGCAGAGAGACGGGAATTCAGAATCGCGATCTGATCGCCAAATCGCCGGTAAAACCGCATCACCGTCTGATATGTCAGCGAAATTTCCGGGATCAGCAGAATCACCTGCTTTCCATCCCGCAGGACACGCGCCATCAGCTCCATGTAGACTTCGGTCTTTCCACTTCCCGTAACGCCGTGAATCAGATACGTTTCACGTTTCCCCGTCTCATAATCCTCACAGAAACGGTCAACCGCCGCCTGCTGCTCTTCATTGAGATGCACGGTCTGTCCGGCTGGACGCGGCAGTTTTGCATGGTTTAACCCGCGTTCCTCACGGGAAACTTTCACTGAAAGCTGTCCCTGTTCCTCCATCGGGCGGATCGTCGCCAGGGTCAGGTCAAGCTCCCGTCGGGCAAATTCCATCGGAATATCCAGATTGTCCCGGAATGCCTCAAGGAGCCGCACCCGCGCCTTATAATGCCGCTTCTGTGCCGCCAGGATTGCCGCTTCCAGCTCTTCCTGGTTTAAAAGACAATGCAGCGTCTTTTTCTCGCGCGGTTTTATCTTTTCCTTGACGGGAAGTACGGTTTTGAGCGTCTGGTTCATCGTCGCGCCATAACGTTCCCGCATCCACCACGCCAGACGGATAAGCTGAGATTGCACCGACATACTGCCCGGTGCGATCCCAGCTATCTCCTTGATGCGGGATGGGTCATACTCCGCCGTATTTCCCATTCCCACCACATATCCAGTCCGAAGTGAATTACCCTTTCCAAACGGTACCGTCACGCACGTTCCCGCCGTAATCTCCTCCGCCAGATGCGCCGGAATCCGGTACTGAAACGGGCGATCCACCTTCTCATGGGATATATCTATAATAATATCCGCGTATTGATACGCCATGATTCCTTCTCTTTCTATTTCTAATTCAAGTCGAACGTCCGTGAGATTTGGCGCGTGATTCTGGTCAGCGAAGCTGACATATTCTTTACAGAATCACTGCGCATCCTCGCGGAGCGTTTATCTCAGTCGGAGAATGGACTCCTACTGAGACAAACTTGCTATTACTTACCACCTGAAGAGGTGGGAGTCTTCTCGACTGAGATAAACCTCGCTGCCGTCTCCCCCAGCTTCATACTGTTGGAACCCTTAAACAGGACTGCATCTCCCTCACCGATCTGTGCATCCAGCCAGTCAAGCATATCTTCTTTTTCGTCCTCTTCAAACGAAACGACATGCAGATCCGGTTTGACTTTCTTTGCTCCCTCGGCGATCGCCTGCGCCAGTTCGCCATATACAACCAGGATATCGACCGGTTTTTCCGCCAGAAACGCACCAACTTCACGGTGGAACTGAATCGTATTCTCTCCCAGTTCCTTCATATCCGCCAGAACCGCAATTCTGCGTCCTGCCGGCAGGGAAGAAAGCACACCTATCGCCGCTTTCATCGAATCCGGGCTTGCATTGTAGGTATCGTCCACGATCGTATAACCATTTTTATGATAAATCTGCTGACGGTTCTTGAACCCGCCAAATTCAAGCAGCTTTTCCGCTGCATCGGCAAGCGGCACACCGTAGGCATCCGCAACCGCCAGGGCAGCCAGCGCATTCATGACATTGTGCTCGCCCATAACAGTCAGCTTCACCGGGACGCGCACCTCGCCGTGTACCATCGTAAAGGACGGAAATCCATCCGGATATGAAAGATCCTCGGCGCGGTAGTCGTTATCTGCTCCAAGTCCATAACGGACGGTATGGCAGCCTGCTTTTGCATGCACGGTGGAAAGCATATCATTATCTCCATTTACAAACAGGATTCCGCCTGCCTTCATACCGTCCTGGATATGCAGCTTTTCTTTTAAGATATTCTCGCGGGAGCCCAGATTCTCAATATGCGTCACACCGATATTCGTCATGACTGCCGAATCCACCGCCGCAATCTCCGCGATCACCGCCATCTCGCCCGGCTCACTCATTCCCAGTTCCAGCACGCCGATTTCATCATTCTCAGAAATCTCCGAGATCGTGAGTGGCACACCGATCTGGCTGTTGTGGTTTGCCGGTGTCTTGAATGTCTTATATTTCGCTGAAAGCGCCGCCGCCACCATTTCGCGCGTCGTCGTCTTTCCCACGCTGCCGGTGATACCAACTAACGGGATAGAAAGACGTGCCCGCAGGCAGCGCCCGATCGTCTGCAATGCCAGTTTCGTATCTTTCACCTGGATCAGCGCGCCGTGAAAGCCCTCCGGTGCCGCCTCATGCTCCGAAGTCAGTGCGGCTGCCGCCCCATTGTCCATCGCCTGAACCAGGAAACGATGCGCGTCTGATTTCTCCCCGATCAGCGGAACAAACAGATCCGCCCCGCGCATACTCCGGGAATCAATGCTGATGTGTTTTAACTCCGTATCTGCATCTCCGCAGAGCAGTGTTCCCGACACTGCTTCCACGATATGTCTGACTGTAATATGGTCCATATTTTGCCTCCAAATTGATTACATATGCAGCTTCTTCACCGTCTCCTGCACTACTTCCCGGTCAAGGAAATGATAGCGCACGCCCTCGATCTCCTGATAATCCTCATGCCCTTTTCCGATGATCGCGATGATATCGCCATCTTCCGCATGGGACAAGCTGTACTCAATCGCTTCGCGGCGATCCGGGATTTCAACGTATTTGCCATCGGTTTTTGCAAGTCCGACCTTGATATCTGCCAGAATATCTTCCACTTTCTCAAAGCGGGAATTATCCGCCGTGATGATCGACAGATCTGCCAGCTTTCCGCCAATCTCTCCCATCGAGTACCGGCGATCGCGCGCCCGGTTGCCGCCGCATCCGAAGACGCAGACGAGACGCTTCGGCTTGTAGTCGCGCAGCGTCAGAAGAAGACTTTCCATGCTGACCGCATTGTGGGCGTAGTCAACGATCACGGTGCACTTTGCTGATTTATATACAATCTCCATCCGTCCATCGACCTGGATATGTTCCAGCGCATGGCAGACTTTCTCCTTCGGCAGATCAAAGAAGCTGCACACGCCCGCTGCCGCCAGCGCATTGTCCACGTTAAATTTGCCCGGAATGCCGACACGCAGATCGCTCTCATATCGTCCATGCGTCTGAAATTCGACGCCCACGAAATCATGTTCGCGTACATAGTGAATGTCATCCGCTGTAAAATCAGCCGCCTGTTCCAATGAAAAGGTCAGGATCTCTGCTGTCGCCCCTTCTACGATCGCATCAAAGTACGGATCATCGCGGTTGACGAGCGCTGTCCGGCAGTTTTTCAAAAGCTGCTTTTTGTAGTAAAGATATTCTTCAAAACTTGCATGTTCATTCGGGCCAATATGATCATTGGAAATATTCAGGAAAATTCCATAATCAAAGAAAAGTCCATCTACCCGGTGCATCAGGTAGCTTTGGGAAGAAACCTCCATCACGATGTAACGGCAGCCCGCTTCCACCATTTTTGCAAAATATTCTTGCAAAATGTAGGATTCTGGCGTCGTATTTTTGGTCGGATAATGATTCTCACCGATCACAGCGCCGTTCGTTCCGATGAGACCCGTCTTCTGTCCGGCTGCCTCCAGAATCGCCTTGATCATATAAGTGGTAGTCGTCTTTCCCTTCGTGCCGGTCACACCGATCGCCGTCATCTTCCGCGCCGGATAATCAAAACGTGCCGCCGAAAGAAGCGATAGCGCGTTCCGTCCATTCTCCACTTGAATGACCGTCACGTTCTCAGGCGCCTCAACCGGATGCTCGACCACCAGAACCGGCGCGCCCTTTTCAACCACATCCGGGATAAAGGTATGCGAATCGACGTTTGCCCCGCGCATACACACAAACACCGTCCCCGGCGCCGCCTTTCTTGAATCGTAGACCACCTCGTCAACCTCCGTCTCCAGGCTGCCCTGCAATAATGTATACGGCAATTCTTTCAGCCAGCTTTTAAGCTTCATAGGATACCTCCTGATTTTGATATTTTATAATGATTTCGCTTTTTAATATCCTTCTTCCATCATGTTTTCAAACTGCTCCATGCTCATCAGCACCTTACGCGGCTTCGTGCCTTCTTCCTCACCGACCACGCCTGCATCTGCAAGCTGATCCATGATACGCGCGGCACGGTTGAAGCCAATCTTAAACATACGCTGCAGCATGCCGATGGATGCTTTGTCTTTCTCAATAATAAATTTACCTGCCTGTGCAAAATAGGCATCGCGCTCACCGCCGCCAAAGCCCGCATCCATCGCCGTCGAACGGATCTTGGACTCAACCTCGGCGCTGTACTCTGCGGTCAGCCCCTCCTGTTTCAAAAATCCGACCACATCCGAAACCTCATTGTCGGACACAAACGCGCCCTGTACACGCTGCGGTTTCTGATAGCCCGACGGATAGAACAGCATATCGCCCTTTCCGAGCAGTTTCTCCGCGCCATTCATATCAATAATGGTACGGGAATCCACTCCGGAAGAGACGGAAAAAGCAATTCTCGACGGAATATTTGCCTTGATCACACCGGTGATGACATTGACCGATGGTCGCTGCGTCGCAATCACCAGATGAATGCCCGCTGCACGCGCCAGCTGGGCCAGACGACAGATCGAATCTTCTACTTCGCCCGGCGCTACCATCATCAGATCGGCAAGCTCATCCACGATAATGATGATCTGCGGCAGTTTCTCCGGTTTCTTCGGATCGTCGATATCCGCGATCGACTCAACCTTGGCATTGAAACCCTTAAGATCGCGCACGCCGTATTTTGCAAACTTCTGGTAACGGTCGGTCATCTCTGCCACCGCCCAGTTGAGGGCGCCGGACGCCTTTTTCGGGTCGGTCACAACCGGAATCAGAAGATGCGGAATACCGTTGTATACACTTAACTCAACCACCTTGGGGTCGATCATGATGAGCTTGACCTCGCTCGGCTTCGCTTTATAAATCACACTCATGATCAGCGTATTGATGCAGACTGATTTACCCGATCCGGTCGCACCCGCGATCAGAAGATGCGGCATCTTCGCAATGTCGCTGACAACCGTCTGACCTGCGATATCTTTTCCGACCGCGAATGCCAGCCGGGACGGATATTTCTTAAATGCCTCTGACTCCAGCAGATCGCGCAGCAGAACCACATGGTTCTCCTTGTTCGGAACCTCGATACCGACCGCCGCCTTGCCAGGAATCGGTGCCTCGATACGGATGTCCGCCGCTGCCAGATTTAACTTGATATCATCCGCCAGCGCTACAATCTTGCTGACCTTGACACCCTGCTCCGGGTGAAGCTCATAGCGGGTAACCGTCGGTCCACAGCTGATGTTTGTAACCGTCACGCCCACGCCGAAGTTCTGGAGCGTCTGCTGCAGCTTGATCGCTGTCTCCCGGTACTCCTGATCCGAGAAATCGGTCTGTCCCGTGCCGCGTTTTAAAAGTGTCAATGGCGGGAATATGTATTCTTTCTGGATCTTCTTTTCTTCCTCTTCCTTGCGCTCGATCTGCTCTGGAACCGTCAGTTCCTCAACTGGAAGTGCTTTTCGTTCTTCCCGTTTCTGCTCCAGTTTTTTCTGTATCGCCTCTGTATCTGTCTCGATCACCTTTCCGGATGCGGTCACGACCGTTTTGGAATCCTCCGGGACAAAGAAACTGCCCTTTGTCTCGCCCCGCTCTGATTCCAGCGTCTTATAATAGCCATCGATTGGTTCGGAATCCGTTTCCCCAGATATAGGTTCGTTCCATTCATCCTCATTCCCCATCGAAACGGTTTCCCACTCGTTTTCCGATGGCTCAAAGACATCCTGATGCCCTAAATCTGTATGAACCTCCTCTGCGGTCAAACCGGACGCCGCCTCCGCAGCCGGTCTCTCCCGTGTCTCTACCGGATAATAGCCTGGACCTTTCTGACTCTCGCCGCCGGCAAATTCTTCCATCGTCCGGGTATCACGGCGTACATACAGGCGTTTCAGAAGCTGGTCGCTCGCACTGTCCTCTGTCTCTGCAGGCTCCTCTGCAAATTCTGTCTCCTTTACTGCCCGCGCCGTCTCGCGCTCCGATTCTTCCTGAAACTGGGATTCTGAACCAGCGTATGCATATGTATCCTGCTCCGATTCCACCGGCTCTTCTTCATACTCCATCGGTTCTGGTTCTACCGCTCCGCCACCGTGGAATATCTGCCCGCGAAATACATCTGCCGGATTCTCCTTCTCTACTCCCTGTCCGGAATCCTGTGCCAGATTTTTTCCCTCTGCCGGAACATCGGTCCAATCATCATAAGCCGCGGCCTCATCCTGCAAGTTTTCCTGCCTTCCATGCATCTCACGAAATTCCTCCGGTGCATCCTCCGGTCCCAGCACGGTTCCCTCCGGGACTCCTTCCGAGAAATTCCGCATCACTGGCAGCTCGGTCAGCTTGGCACCCTCGAGATCAACGCCACGGACCCGCTGCTCCTCCCGCAGACGGCGTTTTTCTTCCTTTTTCTCCTCATGTATCTCACGGCGGCGGCTCATATCTTCTTTCGCATACTCATATGCCCTTCCGCTGCCCTGTTTAACGAAGTTTACCAGGGAACGCTCCGTAATGCACACAGCACCGAGTGCCAAAAGCACCAGCAGAATCAGAACTGCTCCGATCGTTCCCACTGTTCCGCACAACAGCAACATCAGAATGCCACCGATAAAACCGCCTCCGCCTGCCTGCGCGTAATAATCGCCCAGATTCCAGTCCAGATGCTGACCGCCTCCCATAAGAAGCTGGGAAAGTCCGCAAAATGCCAGAAGCACCTCGCCAACCGCCACCAACTTGGCTACGGCTTTCTGGTTGCCTCGGTTTGAAAGATAAAAACAAGTTCCCATAAATAAAAGGAATGGCACCAGATACCCCATCACGCCGAATACGCCAAGCAGAGTCGATCGCAGAAAACTTCCGACAAAGCCGCAAAGCCCGAAATTGCTCAAAAACAAAAGTACCGATATTGCAAATGATACAATAATCGCCACTTCCGTTCCCATAAATGCCCCTGTACCACTTTTCTCCACCGGCTCCGGCGCCTGGCTGGCGCGGCTTCGGCTTCCTGTTCCCTTCTCGGTACCTTTTCCGGACGAAGCTTTCTTCTTCCCCCTACTCTTTTTCTCGTTCAGCGTCTCCTCCGCTTTCTTCGCCGCAGGGGACTTTCTGGATCGCCCGGCTTTTTTCTCTGTCCCAGCTGTCTCCCCGGCACGCTCTGTACTCTGTCTTTTCCTGCTTGTATCTGCCACCTGTCTCATGCCTCCAACATTTCCCATGTATCTGCGGTTCCTCCTGTTTCACAAAATACAGCCTCCCGCAGACTGCTTTTCTCATTTTACATTCTTATTATCTCATTCAGTATACCCAAATTCAGGGAAAAAAGCAACGCTTTCCTAAAATTTTCGCACGTATGTTCTACTTTCTTTTCAGATTTTCACTAAAATCCGTGTTCGTCATCCGGTCGTGTGCATCTATTTCCTGTTTCTTCCCATCGATCGCCCGGTTCAGCCATGCAAGCGCTTCCCGGATCCCGCCGCATTCATCGATCAGTCCCTCCTGGACCGCCTCCCCGCCAACCAGGACCGTTCCCAGATCTTTTGTCATCATCTCCGTATTGAGCATCAGGCTCCGGAGGCGCTCATAGGAGATCTGACTGTGTCCGGACACAAAGCTTAAAATACGATCCTGAATCATTTCAAAATAATCATACGTCTGCACGGCACCGATCACCATCCCCGTCATCCGTACCGGATGTACCATCATCGTCCCGGTCGGGACAATAAAAGAGTGATCGACCGCCACTGCGAGCGGCACACCGATCGAATGGCTGTCTCCGATGACCAGTGAAACGGTCGGTTTGCTGAGCGAAGCAATCATCTCCGCCAGTGCCAGTCCACAGCTTACATCGCCGCCCACCGTGTTAATCAGGACTAAAACTCCCTCCGTCTCACCGCTCTCCTCGATCTCCGCCAGCTTAGGCAGAATATGCTCATATTTCGTCGTTTTCGTATTGCCGGACAAATTTTCATGTCCCTCTATCTCTCCGATGATCGAGATTAATTCAATGTGATTGCCATTCTTTCCCGTAATATCCGTCTGTCCATTTTCACGCTTCTGAATCGGATCCTCCTGCGCCTGTTCCCGACTTTCTCCCACTTTATCTGCCTGCTTGTCCCACGCTTCATTTTCCCATTCCCTGTTTTCACGATTTGCCCGAATCATATTTTCCTCTTTTCTGCGCTCTTTCCATCTTACACGCGGATTCAATGTTTTTTCTCAACTGCCTAATTCATTCTTAGTATTCTGTCTTCCTATTATCTTTATTCACTGAAACCGCTTTTTATACAAACAAGGATGTGCCTTGGCACATTCGGGCGTCTCGCGCGGTCACTTGCGACATGTTTCTGCTTCGCGCGAGTGCGCATCCCCGCGATGCGTTTTTTATTTCATAGGACACAATTTCCTATGAAACAGAAAAAGAGAGCTGGGAAAAGCTGCCTTTTCTCCCTGCTCTCTTTCAAATATTTTTTATTGACTTTCCATGGAATTAATCGCCCAGTACATTGACGATCTTCGCCGGGGTACGGTAATTCCAGGTGGAAATCTTGATACCATCCCTTGCATTCGATGCATGGCACACGCGCCCGCCGCCGATATAGAGTGCTACATGGTTGATCGTTCCACCGCTGTTTGTGTAGAAGATCAGATCACCCGGACGCATCTGGGAAGAACTGATACTTCTTCCTGCTCCCGCCTGGGAACCCGAATGATGCGGCAGGCCGACGCCGAAGTGTGCCATAACCGACATCGTAAATCCAGAACAATCCGTACCATTTGTCAAGCTGGTACCGCCCCATACATACGGATTCCCAAGGAACTGAGTCGCGTAGTTTGCGATCTGCGCACGCTTGGAGGAGCCGCTTGAAGATGCTTTCTGGCTGCCAGAACCACCGTTACTGCTGCTCTTGCTTCCAGAGCCTCCCTTGCTGCTCGCCGCCTTGGTCTCAGGCTCCGGGGTCTCCTCAACCGGTGTAAACTCGATCGCCTCATTTAACGCATACCGGACATCGACAAATTCAGTCGCTACATAGGCACTCGTCTCATCCAGTGCAATCTGCACCCAGCCATCCTGCTGGCTCATAACCGAATACCGCTCGCTGTTGGAAATCTGCGTCCAGATCGGCGCGTCCGTGTTCGGCTCCGTACGGGCATTCAGACGGTCAGTTGATACGATCGCCATCAGCTGTGCAACCTGCAGTGCCTCCTGCTTCGCCGCATCTCCAGTCAGAATAAATTCGGATTTAACATAGCCAGTAACCGGACCGGACTTGATCTTATACCAGCCGCCATCCTCGGTCGTTTCCAGAATCTCACCACCGGACTTGCTCGTCATCTTACCGATGATCTTCGCATCCTCCTTCGGCTCCACGCGGATATTTAAGTAGTTATTGACATTGGAAATACCCAGATTGTCATACATATTGAGAACCATCGTCCGCAGATCCAGCTTACGCGCTTCATTTAACGCATAGCGCACATCCACATAATCCGCTGAAATATAGCCCCCGCTGATCTGGATCCAGCCGTCCTGCTCGCTGACAATGGAATAACGCTCATTTTTCAGCGCCTGTTCCAGCACCTGCGCGTCCTCACTCGGCTCACTCCGGATATTCAGCTTGTCAGTCGTGATGACCGCCATCTTCTTGACCAGCTCAAATGCCTCTGTTTTTGCCGCCTCGCCGGTCTGTACAAATTCTGAACTGATGTAGCCCTCCAGACCGCCGGAAGATATCTGATACCAGCCTTCCTGGGAATCGTCCAGAATCTCGCACGCACTGCCGCCCATCAGTTTGCCAATGACATCGGAGGTTGTACTGGCGCTCTCACGCATATTAAGATAACCAGATACATCCACAATACCCAGATTCTGGTAGGACTCGACTACATTTTTCTTTTCTTCGTCCTCTTTTGCCTGTTCCTCATCCTCCGGCAGCGTCTCTCCGATCACGGTTTCCTGCGCCTCTGCCTCGGATGCCGATGCCACCCGGGCGTTTCCAGAACCTCCGAACGTGCCGCCCTGTGCCAGCTTCACGATGATAACCAGAGCCAGCACCACAATGACGGCACAGCCCCCGATCATGAACCAGTGCATCGGATCTTTGCCATTTCGTCTCTGACGTGCTTTCTGCAGGCGTTCTTTATAATCTTCTGTCTTTTGCTCTTCCATCTTATCCTCTCCCTATCAGTCTCCCAGCATATTGACAATCCGGTACGGATTCCGGTAATTCCAGGTAGAAATCTTGATGCCGCTTCTCCGGCTCGCCGCATGGACGATCTGACCATTGCCAATGTACATCGCCACATGGTTGACCGTTCCCTTGCGATTCGTATAGAAAATCAGATCGCCCGGACGCATCTTCGAAGAATCAATCTTCGTACCCGTCCGCGCCTGTTCCCGGGACACCCGCGGCAGGGACACGCCCGCCACATGGCTGTATACATACTTTGTAAAACCAGAACAGTCCACACCCGAATGCGGGTCATTACCGCCCCAGACATAACGGTTTCCGACAAACTGAAGCGCATAGTTGACAATCTGGGTCCGCAAGGATTCCTTTTCTTTTAATGGGGTAAATGGGATCGCCTCCGGCAATGCATAACGCACATCTACGAAATCAGTCGCCACATACGCACTCGTCGTATCGAGCGCAATCTCGACCCAGCCATCCTGCTGGCTTATAACGTCGTAACGCTCATTGTTAGAGATCTGCGTCCAGATCGGCGCATCCGTGCTCGGCTCCGTGCGGGCATTCAGGCGGTCGGTTGAAACGATCGCCATCAGTTCTGCAACCTCCATCGCCTCCTGCTTCGCCGCATCTCCTGTCAGGATATACTCCGCCTTCACATATCCAGTGACGGGACCCGACTGGATCTTATACCAGCCGCCGTCCTCGCTCGTCTCCAGAATCTCTCCGGCAGACTTGCTCGTCATCTTACCGATGATATTGCCATCCTCACTTGGCTGATCGCGCACATTCAAGTAATTATCCACACTGGAAATACCTAGATTTTTGTATAAATTCAGCACCATCGCACGCATATCCAGCTTCCGCGCCTCATTGAGTGCGTATTTGATCTCTGCATAATCCGTGGAAATATAACCGCTCGAAATCTGAATCCAGCCATTCTCCGGCTCACTCTCGACCACATAGCGCTCATTTTTTAATGCCTGACCGACAACCTCTGACTCCGTGTTCGGCTCTTTTCGGATGTTCAGGGAATCTGCCGTGATGAGCGCACGCTTTTCAACCAGTTCCAACGCTTTTTTCTTCGCCTCATCCCCGGTCAGAACAAACTCTGAGCTGATATAACCGGAAATACCGCCAGATTCGACCTGATACCAGCCTTCGGCTGAATCATCCACGATCTCACACGCACTGTCGCCCATCAGCTTGCCGATGATGTTGCCATCCGTGCTCGCCGTCTCACGCATATTCAGATAACCGGACACCTGCACGATACCCAAATTTTTATAGGAAGCTACCACTGCTTCTTTCTCTTTGATCTCCTCCGCTCTGGACTCTTCGGATGCCTCGTCCTTCGAAAGCTCTGATGCTGTCGCCGCCCCATTCTTTGCAGTTCCGGCTCCCGCCTGACGGCTGAGCAGGGACTTGCCTGCAAATGCTGCAACTGCAAGAGCAATCACCACCCCTGCTGCTATCACTCCGAAGCGCAGATTCTGACTCTTATCTTCGCCCTGGCGCCTGCGCGAATGTCCCGCGGATTCCCGGACCGGATTTGGTGTCTGATCCTGAGCTGGTTCTGATTCCTGACTCTGAACTGCTTCCGGCTCTTGAATCCGCTCCGCCGCTGGCACCTGTTCTGACTCCTGCGTTTCTTTTTTGTTTTCTTCTTCTAACATATGGATCGCTCCTGATTTTTCTTGAAATTATGACTTAATATCTTAAACGTAATTTTTATTTTATCATATTCGTAGGGAATTGCCAAGGAAGGATGTGGAGGAAAAAATGAATTTTCTATGAATGAATTATTACAGAAGTGTTAAGTTGTATATAAACGGTTAAGTCGTGAAAGGGGGAATTAGTTGGAAATATGGGAGAGGAGAATGCCCTCCGACCGCTCGCGCCGCCGGAGGGCATTCTTTCTCACTTATAGTCGTGGTTTTTAATTTGTTGACCCACTTTTCATTCCGTATACTTTTTGTCTGTTATCGGTTATTGATTTTATTCAAGTCGAACGTCCGTGAGACTTGGCGCGTGATTCTGGTCAGCGAAGCTGACATATTCCTATCAGAATCACTGCGCATCCTCGCGGAGCGTTTATCTCAGTCGGAGAATGGACTCCCACTGAGACAAATTTGCTATTACTCACCACCTGAAGAGGTGGGAGTCTTCTCGACTGAGATAAAACCCTTCAAATCTTATAACCCCTGCTTATTTGGCAAGCATCATACGATCATTCGCAAATTCTTCTCCGCTTACCTTTTCAAATCTCTCTAACAGGTCTTCTACCTGCAGATTCTTCTTCTCTTCCCCTGCTACATCGTAGATAATCCGACCTTCGTGCATCATAATCAGACGGTTGCCGATCTGAATCGCATCTTTCATGTTATGGGTAACCATAAGCGCGGTCAGATTTTGTTCGTCTACGATCTTTTCGGTAAGATCGAGGACTTTGCGGGCTGTTTTAGGATCGAGGGCGGCGGTGTGTTCGTCTAAGAGAAGGAGCTTTGGCTTCTGGAGAGTTGCCATCAGAAGGGTGAGCGCCTGGCGCTGTCCGCCGGAGAGTAAACCCACTTTGCTGGTCATACGGGTCTGAAGCCCCAGATCGAGCTGTGCCAATGCCTCACGGTAGAAGTCCTTTTCATTCTTTTTGATGCCCCAGCCGAGTCCTCTGGATTTGCCGCGGCGCAGTGCCATGGCAAGGTTTTCCTGTATCTCCATATTGGCGGCGGTGCCGCGCATCGGATCCTGGAAGACTCTGCCGATATATTTAGCGCGTTTGTATTCTGGCTCCCTAGATATGTTTACACCGTCGATCTCGATTTTACCAGAATCGATCGGATATACGCCTGCGATCATATTTAACATGGTGGATTTTCCAGCACCGTTTCCGCCGATGATCGTCACGAAATCGCCCGGTGCCAGGTGTAAGTTGATACCGTTTAAGGCTTTTTTCTCATTAACAGTTCCTTTATTAAAAGTTTTCTTTACATTTGTTATCGTCAGCATTACTCCTCGCCCCCTTCTGAATAATCTTTTCTCAGCCGATATTTAGCGAGTGCTACCGGAATACAGAGTGCCAGTGCTACAATGACAGCAGAGAGCAGCTTCATGTCGTTTGCATCCATACCCATGCGGAGTACAACCGCACGGATCACAAAGTAAATGACCGAACCGACAACCACGGAGGTCAGTTTCCAATAAAAAGAGGTCAATCGTCCCATCAGGACTTCGCCGATGACGATCGCCGCCAGACCAATGACGATCGCACCCGTACCACTTCCAACATCACCATATTTCTGGCTCTGGCAGACGAGTGCGCCGGAGAGAGCGACCAGGCCGTTGCTAACCATCAGGGATAAAAGCTTCGCCATACGAGTGTCCACGCCCAGCGCACGCACCATATCCTCGTTGTTACCGGTTGCACGCATCGCACTTCCGATCTCGGTTCCGAAGAACCAATAAAGAAACAGAATAGCCGCCACCGCCAGCACAATTCCAACGATCATCGATGCCTGTGCCTGAGTCATCCCGAAGGAAGTAGCCAGACCACTGATAAGTGTCTTGACTTTCAGAAGCGGCAGATTGCTCTTTCCTCCCATGATCCGGAGGTTGATCGACCAGAGGGAAATCTGGGTCAGAATTCCTGCCAGAATCGCTGGTATCTCAAATACAGTATGAAGAATACCCGTTACCGCACCAGCCACGACACCGGCTGCCACTGCAACTAAAAGTGCCAGCACCGGATTTACTCCTTTGTTGACTACCAGGACTGCACAAACGCAGGCACCCAGCGCGAAACTTCCGTCTACCGTCATATCCGCGATATTCATCAGGCGGAATGTAATGTAAACTCCCAATACCATGATTCCCCAAAGAACGCCCTGTGCGACCGCGCCCTGCAGGGATACTAATAAACCGCTCAAACTTTTACCTCCCCGTGTTTCGTATTTTCTTCATCTGATTAACTGTAAAGACTGCCAGATCGGCATATTTATTTTATGCTTCTGATCTGACAGTCCATCTCATTTGAAGTTTAGGTCTTTCTGGTACTCTTTATTTCTCAAGTCCAGATACATCGATTCCCAGCGTCTGCGCTGTCTCTTCATTGACACTCAGCTCGCACTTGGAAGCGTCCAGATAACCGATCGGCATCTTAGAAATATCGGCGCCCTCAGTCAGGATTTTAACGGCCTGCTCACCGGTCATGTAGCCTAACTGGTAGTAATCAATACCGTAAGTAGCAAGACCGCCTGCATCTACCATGCCTTTCTCGCCGCAGATAACCGGAAGTTTATTCTCATTTGTTACCATCGTTACGGTTGCCATACCAGCTGCGATCATGTTGTCGGTTGGTGTGTATACACAGTCTACATTGCCAACCATAGATTCTACAACGGTAGGAATCTCATTGGAATTGGAAACGGTGTAATCTTCATACTCAATACCAGCTGTATCAAGTGCTTCTTTCGCCATGTCAATCTGAAGAACGGAGTTTGCCTCCGCGCTGCAATACAGAAGCCCGACCTTTTTTACATCTGGAATAATCTGCTGCATCAGATCAATCTGCTCTTTAACCGGAGTCAGATCAGAAGTACCCGATACGTTGCCGCCCGGAACCTCGTTGCTCTCTACCAGACCGGAAGCCGCCGGATCGGTAACGGCGCTTACAAGAATCGGAATCGAATCCGTCACACCTGCAACTGCCTGTGCTGCCGGGGTTGCGATTGCAAAAATCAAATCATCTTTATCGTTGACCAGTTTCTCTGCGATCGTCTGGCATGCAGACTGCTCGCCAGCTGCATTCTGCTGGTCGATCTCATATTTGATGCCTGCATCGTCCAGCGCTGCCACGAAGCCCTCATTGGTCTTATCCAGTGCCACATGCTGGGTCAGCTGTAATACGCCAATCTTATAGGTCTCGCCGTCTGCTGTCTGCTCTGCCTCTTTGCTTTCTTCTCCGTCTGCGGACTCCGCTGCTGTCGTGTCCGTACTTGCTGTCTGTCCTCCGCAGGCTGCCAGGGATGCCGCCATTGCGCCAGCCAGCATCAGGGCTGCTAATTTCTTTGTCTTTCTCATAATATCATCCTCCTGAACCTTTTCAACGTATGTAACAGATTTTCCTCTTATGCTTCAAACCATGATTTATTTTTCGCTTTAAAGAGCTGAACTGTTACGCTTTAAAGCAATCATACTACAAACTCCAAAAAGAGTCAACCTAAAATTCCGCTATTTTATAGGGAATTTAGGTTGACTCTTTTTTATTTTGCTTCCGCGATCTGCAGTTTCACCGTAAACGTTGAACCTTTTCCGACTTCCGACTCTACCTTCACGCTTCCATGATAAAAATTCACGATATGCTTGACGATCGAAAGACCAAGCCCGGTGCCGCCCTGTTTGCGGCTGCGCCCTTTATCCACCCGGTAAAACCGCTCAAAAATACGGCTCTGGCTCTCCGCCGGGATGCCGACGCCAGTGTCGCGGACCGTCAGTATCATATCCGCGCCCCAGTGCTTGACCTGCACCCAGATTTCGCCGCCCTCGTTGTTATACTTGACCGCGTTTGTCAACAGATTGTTAAACAGCTCCTGCATCTGGCGCAGATCGGCACGAATTGTGAAATTCTCGCACTCTTTATGGACTGTGATGCCGCGCGACGCCGCCTGCGCGGCAATCGAAGACAGGCTGTCCTCCAGCAGTTCCACCGTGCGGATTGTCACAATATCTGCTTTCGCACCGCGCGATTCCAGACGGGAGATCATCAAAATATCATCCACCAGGTTCGTCATCCGCATTGCCTCTTTTTTTATGCGTCCCAGAAAATCATGTGCCGTGTCCGGATCCTGTGCCATGCCGCTTTCCAAAAGCTCGACATAACCGCGGATCGAAGTGATCGGTGTTTTCAGCTCATGCGATGCATTGCTGAAAAACTCCTGCCGGATCTGTTTTTCTTTCTCAATGCGCTCCAGATATTTCTTCATATTCCGGGACATCCGCGTCGTCGTGTCCGCGATGACATTGATCTCCTCATACGGGCATTTTTCAAACTGAAAACGCGTGTAGTCGTCATCCATCCGCACCATTTCGCTGGAAATTTCCTGCAAAGGACGCGTGATGGACTGGGAAAACCGTTCCGCCTCCATTGCCGATGCAAAAAAAGCTATTCCAAAGCTCAAAAAAGCGGCCGGAATCAACATCAGGATATATTCACCCAAACCGGTTGAACAGGCAGAAAGGCGCAGTATGTATTTGCCGTCCGATGAACGGATCGCCGCGTACGCCATCTGCATTCCTAACGTTCCGGAACGGCGCACCGAATATCCATAGCCCGTCGCCAGCGCATCCTTCACTTCCTTGCGCTCCAGATGATTTTCCATCTGATTCACCTGCGCTACTTCCGTATCAGCCACCACCGTGCCATCCATCCGGATCAGCGTATAACGGCTATTATTGTCGTTCGTAAGGTCGCTCAAATCCATCAGCTGTTCTTCCACATTCCCCGTATAATCCAACATACGGTCAACGGATTCCAATGCAAAATGCATGTCCTCCCTTGACCGTTTGAGCAATACACTGCTGGTAACCACCAGAGCGATAAATGTATTCAGAACCAGCGCCAGGAATAACAGATGAATAAATTTCGTCAAAATCGCTTTTCGCATCGTTTCATCACTTTCCCGCTTCTTTTTCCTTTAAAAACCGATAGCCCACGCCGCGCACTGTCTTGATCTGGGCTCCGGCATCATGCAGCTTCTGCCGGAGTGTCTTGATGTGCATGTCCAGCGTTCTCGTCTCCCCATCATAGTCATAGCCCCAGATATGATCGAGAAGCTCGTCGCGCGTCACCACCCGGTTGATATGTTCCATGAGATATGTTAAAAGTTCAAATTCTTTGAGCGTCAGCTCCGTCCGGTCGCCGCAGGCAATCACCTCTCGCGTCTCCCGGTTGATGCTGACTTCACCGATCGTCAGGCTGGAAACCTCCTCTTTTGCAGGTTCCACCCGCTTTAAAAGGTTTCTGACGCGCGCCGAAAGCTCCAGAATACCAAACGGTTTCGTCATGTAGTCGTCAGCACCGTTGTCAAGTCCCTGTACAATATCCATCTCACGATCCTTTGCCGTCAGCATCAGGACCGGGGCTGCGGAAAAATCCGGCATCTCCCGGATCTTGCGGATCGCCGCCATGCCGTCCATCCCCGGCAGCATCCAGTCGAATACAAACATCGCCGGATACTCCCGCTGCGCCTCCCTGCCTCTCCGGAGCAGGGCCGAGAGGTTGTCAAGCGCTTCCTCTGCCGTCTCAAATCCGCTGGCGCAGTAACCAAAGTTTTCCAGTGCCACGCAGATCAGATTCCGGATATTTTCATCATCCTCAATCACATATATCCGATATTTCATTACTGCATCTCTTCCTTTACGTAGCCAGCTACATTCTTGGCATGATCCGCGATTCTCTCATAATTTGCCAGTGCATCCAGGAAGATAACACCGCCCTCAATCTTGCATTCTCCATTGGAAAGACGGTTCATATGGCTCTCGCGCATCTCCTCTTCCATATTGTCAACCTCTTCCTCCCAGCGGGCAGTCTGACGTACTTTCTGCATGTCATGCGCCTGACGCGCCTCCACGGACGCCTCGACCGATTTAAGCGTTGCATCTGCAATCGTCCGCAGCTCTTTCAGCGCCAGATCCGAGAAATCAATATTCACATTCTCAATCCGTTTCTTGGCAAGCTCTGCTAAGTTTTCACAGTGGTCACCGACACGTTCAAGATCACCGATTGTATAATACATATTCTTAACGAGAAGATGCTGTTCATCATTCAAGGAGAGGTTGTTGATCTTTAAGAGATATTCGGTCAGCATTTTCTCCATGCGGTCGATCGTCTCTTCATTTTCAAATACCTGTTCACAGAAATTATCATCTGCATCTACTAAGGCTGCTGTCGCTATTTTTAAGTTGGCAACCGCTACCTTGCCCATGTTGACAACCTCGTTGCACGCCGTCTCAATCGCAAAGGACGGAGTTTCGAGGATACGGTCGTCTAAGTGACGGATCATCTCGGTCTCGACACTGTTTGCCGACCACTCTTTCTCTGTCTCCTTCGGCTTCGGAACAATCACATCCGATGCCTTTACCAGGAAACCAGCAAACGGGAACATAATGCAGGTGTTGACAACGTTAAATATCGTATGGAAAATCGAAATTCCCACACTGTCCGCACGCGTCATCGCAAGCTCCGGATTCATCATAAACACGATGTATAAAGCGACGCCAAATACAACTGCACCCGTCACATTGAACAGAAGGTGAATGACCGCCGCACGCTTTGCCGTACGGGTCGTACCGATACAGGATAACAGCGCGGTCGCACAGGTACCGATGTTCTGTCCCAATGTAATAAAGACTGCTGACTGCCAGTTTACCATGCCGTTGATCGCCAGCATCTGTAAAATACCGACGGACGCGGAACTACTCTGGATGATTGCGGTAACTGCCAGACCGACTAAAATACCTAAAAGTGGATTCTGTCCCAGTACCCGGAAGGACTCGGAGAAGATCGGCGCATCCCGGTACGGCTCAATCGAACCGGACATGAAAGAAAGACCGATAAACAGGAGTGCAAAACCGATCAGGACTTCGGCACCCTCTTTTTTCTTGTGGCTCTTCGCAAACATCGTGATGAATGCGCCGATACCGAAGAGAACCGGTGCAAAGAACTCTGGCTTTAACACCTCGCCCCACTCACTCATCGACACAATCCAGCTCGTCACAGTCGTACCAATGTTGGCACCCATGATGATGCCGGTCGCCTGCAGAAGATTGATAATTCCGGCATTTACGAAACCAACGACCATAACCGTCGTCGCGGAACTACTCTGGATGATCGCGGTAACGCCCGCGCCCACCAGCACGCCCAGCAAGCGGTTCGAAGTCAGGATCTCAAGCACACGTTGTAAACGGTTGCCCGCAAACTTCTGCAGACCATCCGCCATCGACTCCATTCCATACAGGAACATTCCCAGTCCTCCAATGAACTGAAAGAGTGTTCCCAAAGTACTAATAGACATACATATTCTCCCATCATCTTTTGATCTTTACACATAGTATGTCTTCACTATATCAAATAAATGTAAAAATAACCAGCAGGAAATGTAAAATCTGTGTAAAATTTGATATTCGCAACACTGTACTGCCTGAATGAGAGGATGGTTACAGGACAGCCCGGTATCACTCCTATGGTGCCGGGTTGCGAAAGCCGCCTTCCACAAACCGCCCGCTCGCAAACATCGCCTGAACAGCAGCCCGGTAGTCAGACAGCTTCTGTGCCTTCTTAATCTTCTTCAATTCTTTTTCACATCCCGGAAAATGGCACTGGAAATAGTACCAGAGTTCCTTCATTTTAAACAAAGTATTCCGGTCGCCGGACATGATTTCTGCATAACCGGTCAGGAGGCGATCGTGGAATTGCTGGAAGGATTGGAGATGAGTCGAGGATGGCAGATTCCGCACCTCTCCAAAAATCCACGGGCTCGCAACCGCACCGCGCCCAAACATCAGTGCGGCTAATTTCGTTTTTTTCTGCATTTCGCCTTTGTCAGACGATTCATCTTGTCCTACAATTTCTTCCATGAGCGCAGACGCATCCGCCGCCGAAAAAAGATTTCCATTATAGCTGACCGGGCAGCAGCTCTGCTCCAGCGCATACGCAAATGACTCCATCCGTATTTTCCCCTTATAATAGTCCTCGCGCACTCTCGGGTGTACAATCAGTTCTTCCAGCGGATAGTGATTATAGATAGCAAGCAGGCGTGGAAATTCAGACGCTTCTTTCATGCCGATCCGGGTTTTGATCGACAAACGCACCGGCTTTCCATCCGACGCGTGGATTTTTTCCAATCCATTGCAGACTTCCTCCAGAAACAAGCTCAAATCTTCCGGCTCGGCTAAAAATCCCGCGCCCTTTTTCTTCGTAACCACCGTTCCCGACGGACAGCCCAGGTTCAGATTAACCGTCCTATATCCATACTCCGCCAGTTCCTCGCAAACCCACAGAAAATCTTCCGCCGAATGCGTCAGAATCTGCGGGATCAGGCATAATCCCTGATTATGCTCTGGAAGAATATCGTTCCTCTCCCTGGATGTCAGCTTATGACTGGAACCTGGTGCAATGAACGGACTGTAATACCGGTCAACGCCCCCATAAATGACTGCATGCGCCTGCCGGAATACGTATCCCGTGATTCCCTCCATTGGTGCAAAATCTAATTTTACACTCCTTGCATCGTTTGCGCTTATACGATTCGCGCCCACTTTTAATGCCTCTGGCTGAATCATTTTCTTCACGCTTCATTTCCTCCCAGTGATATGATATAGATCGGATTCTGCCCTTTCATCAAATGACTGGAACCAATCTTCTCCGCTTTTGCAATCTGCATGGACAGAATCTCCGCCTCTATCCCGCGCTCTTTCAGGTAACTCATAAGCACTGTCAGAGACTCCAGCGCAATCAGGTTGATCACAATCCGGATATCTGGGTTCAAGCGGAACAATTCATCCAGAATCTCGCGCATCTGTCCGGTTGTTCCCCCGATAAATGCCCGATCCGGTCGGTGAACACTTACCTGTGCAAATGTCTCCGGCGCCTTTCCCGGCACGATCGTGACCGCCTCTGTTCTGGCTTTCTCACAATTTGCCCGGATCAGTTCAACCGCCTCTTCCTTATATTCAAACGCACACACATGAATCCCCGGACAGCTTACCGCCGCTTCCACACTGACAGAACCCGTTCCCGCGCCAATGTCCCAGAACTCACAGTCCTCATACAATTCCAGCTTGGACAATGACACGGTCCGCACCTCACTCTTCGTCATCGGGACCTTGCCCCGGATAAACCATTCATCTCGCATTTGCTACTCCCCATTTTCTAGATTCTCATATAAATTCACTCAATTGATATATTTTTTCTGACTCCCTTTGGCACATACATCCAGCCATTTTCGCAAAAAATCTGGACAGGATGCATAATAGAGATGCGGAAATCCGCCAATCTGTCCTCCCTTTTCATGGATGCAGCGCCAGCTTCGGTTTCCGGTCGGTTTGACTGCCTCCCAGTTGGTGCCTGGATCTTCGCTCTCCCAGTAATGGAACTCATGCCCGTGAATTTCCTGACCAGATGAGGTCAGCAGACGCACATAGCCAAACCGGCGCAGGCGGTTCGTCCGGTAAGCGTCAAATGGATAAACGCCAGCCATTTCCCAGTGTTTTCCATCGCTTCCTTCAAGAGTACGGTGTAAATATAAAAATCCACCACATTCCGCCAGAAACGGCATTCCCGCCGCAATCGACCGCCGGATACTCTCACGCATCGCCGCGTTCTTTGCCAGCTCCCGTGCATAATTCTCCGGATAACCACCGCCAAATAAAAGCCCATCCACTCTGTCCGGGATTTTTTTATCCCTCAGTGGACTGAAATAAACCAGCTCCGCCCCCATCTGTTCCAGAAGGCGGAAATTTTCCTGATAGTAGAAGCAGAATGCCTCGTCACGGGCAACACCGATGCGGACACGCGAGGTGACTTTTTGCTCTTGACATGCTGGGAATTTCGCTATACTTTCCGCCTCCATTGATTCGTTTTCTACTTTTTCTTTCTCTTTGTTTTCTATCCTCAATGGAAGCATCCCTGCCACTTCCAGCACCCGCTCCACCGCGATCGACTTTTCCATCTGATCTGCCAATCGCCCGATCCGCTCGCGCAGACGATCGATCTCGCCCGGCAGAAAAAGTCCCAGATGGCGGCTTTCCATGCGGTATTCCTCGGATTCCGGCAGATAACCAAGCACCGGAAGCCCCGACGCCTCTTCCACGGCTGCTGCCAGCCGCTCATAATACATCGAAGAAACCCGGTTCAAAATCACTCCGGCAATATGGCTTTTTTTCCGGAAATGTAAAAATCCAGATGCCATTGCTGCCGCCGACAACGATGCGCCCTTACAGTCCAGCACCAGAATCGCCGGCGTGTCTGTGATCTCTGCAATCTCCCAGCTGCTGGCGGACGTTTCTGTTCCGCCCAAGCCGTCATAATAGCCCATGACACCCTCTAAAACTGCGATTCCCGCCTGTTCTTCCCGCACTGCATCCATCAAAACCTTCCGCACGCCTTCCGCCGGCAGAAAAAAGCTATCGAGATTTCGCCCGGGAATGCCGAGCACATAGCGGTGAAACATTGGATCGATATAGTCCGGTCCACATTTGCACGCGATCGGATTCAGACCGCGGCGGCGAAGGATTTCAAGCAGTCCGCAGGTCAAAAGAGTTTTTCCACTGCCGCTTTTGGGGGCGGCAAGCATGATGCGTGGACATGCTCTGACAGAAGCCTCATGTGGCAAAAGTTTATCTGCATCATTTTTATATGATTCTGTTACTCGAACATCGGATGGCATTTTTTCTGACACCATTTTCTGTTCATATATCAACTTCTCTACATTTTTTGTTTCTGTATTGTTACCATCTGTAATCTTTTCCTCTTCGTTCTGCCCACGCTTTATTTCATCCGTGACTTCCAGCAGCATCAAGCTCAAATCCGCAAATTCCAATTTTTTCATTTCTTCCGCGGTTCCGCTCCGGATCTGCTCTTCCGGGTACGATAAGTTTTCACCAACCGTCACCTGTACATTTCCATATCCCGCCTGTGTCAGACGTTCACAAAACTGTCCAGCTCCATTTTTGCCGCCCATGAGGATAAACGCACGCTTAGCCGGTTCTTCTGGATCACACAGACGTTTCATCACCCGATCGACAGACAATTCTCTTCCATGTGCGGAATAAATCGCCGCATCTTCCCAGTGCGTCCCCAGGCGTGCCGCCAGATAACTGACACAGGATGTACCCGGATAGACGGTAAATGGATAACCAGCTTCCCGCAGCCGCTCTGCCATCCTGGATGCCCCGCTGAAAAAGCCGGTATCACCCGAATACAGGATGACCGCCTGCTTCCATTCCGGGTGCTTCGATACAATCTGTATCACATCGTCAGGAAGATATGCTTTATAGCACTTCGTTTCTTTTTCCACCGCAGCCGCTGATTCCTGTCTGTTTTCAGCTTTTCCTTCCTTGCTAATCAGCAAATCATTCTGCAGCGCTCTCTCCGCGGATTCCAGCATACGCCCCGCGCCAATCAAGGCGTCACTCTCTCGAATTGCCCGAAGGACTTCCCCTGTCATCTGGGACGGCTGTCCCATGCCAATTCCCGCCAGAATCAAATGTGTTTTTAACTCTCCAACATTCCCCTCATCCGCCTTCTTCAGCACCTCCATTGCCTCTTCCAGCGAAATACCATCCTCCTCCGGTCTGCGGATCACAACCACTCTGGTTCCATTTTCACGCGCCGCTTCCACCTTTTCCTGAAATCCGCCCGCACGCCCGGAATCTTTCGTCAATAGCCACTCCGCTTTTGTCTGTCGGAGAAATAGCGTATTCATTTCGGTGGAAAAAGGTCCCTGCATCGCAATCAGATGGCTGCCAGTTATCCCCAATTTTTCACATTTCTTCAAAACATTCGAAGTTGGAAGCACTCTCGCATACACCCGTTTTTGATAATCTGGTATCTGGCACAGGGCTTCCAGTTCTTTACTGCCGGTTGTGGCAAAAATCACGCCGGAAACAGAAGAAAGAAATGACACTGCCTCCTGAATGGAATCAACCTCGACCCAATCACGTGCTTTGTTTTGTTCGCCCTCTGCGCGCAGGCACCGTTCCAAGCGGACACCGGTCCGTCCGCACGCTTCCTGGATTTCTTCTGAAACAAGTCTGGCATGCGGATGTGTTGCATCGATCACAAGATGAATCCCCTGGTTTCGGATAAATTCTTCCATCTGGTAACGATCCATCCGTCCACGTAAGACTTTTATCACTGAGGATGCCTGAACCGTTTTCAAGTTTTTCTTTGCAAGGCAAGTATTGTGGTTCAAATCTGGATTCCCTGCATTCCCAGATTCCATCAGCTCCTCCTGCAAAAGCTCCTCTCCATACTCCGAAGCCACGCTGACCCACGCCTCAATCTTTTCCCGGCTACAATATTCCGCCAGCAGGCGCCCTTCTGTCGTTCCTCCAAATATCCATATTTTACACATCGCGGTATCCCCTCGGTGTCACCAGACATCCATTTAACATCTGCGTTTCCTTATTTCCAATAAATACGGTCGTAAACATATCCACCGGCGTCTTTTCCAGTTCTGCCAGTGTCAGCAGGTGCACCGCCTCGCCCTCGCGGCCAATATTCTGTACATATCCGCAGGCAGTCTCACCACTTTTATACTCTAAAAGAATCCGGCAGGCACGCTCCAGATAATCGTGGCGTTTCCGGCTGGATGGATTGTAGAGGCAGATAATAAAATCCGCTTCCGCCGCTGCACGCAGCCTTTTTTCGATCACTTCCATCGGCGTCAGAAGGTCACTCAGGCTGATCACCGCAAAATCATGTCCCAACGGTGCACCGAGAATGGCTCCGCCTCCCAGCGCTGCCGTCACTCCTGGAATTACTTCCACGTTCACATCCGGGTACGCCTCTGCCATCTGCAGCACCAGCCCCGCCATGCCATAGACGCCGCTGTCCCCACTGCAGATCATTGCTGTTTTCCGACCATCCTGCGCCGCTTTTAATGCCATCTCACAGCGTTCCTTTTCCTGGCGCATCGGCGTTGTCAGAAATTCCGCCTGTGGATAAAATTCTTTTACCAGGTCCACGTATACCGTATAACCGATGATCACCTGGCTTTCCCGCAAAATGCGGTCTGCCCGGACCGTCATCTGTTCTCTCGCCCCCGGTCCAATTCCGATCACGTATAATTTTTTTTCTTCCACTGCTGCCTCCTTACTTGCTCCGATGCCGGAACCGCTACTGCTGCCGTCACACCGTTAAACGCCATTTTCTGTACTCTCAGATCAATCGCAGGCAGATTTTTCTCATCCATCTCCCGTTCCCGGTAAATCCGGCGCACCCCCATGACGGCTGCACGCTCACAAACATTTCCTACCCCTACTGTCTTCCGCACAAACGGCGATTCTGCAAACTTCGTACCGGCACTTTCCAGCTCTTCCGGGGTAAAACTCCACAGTTCCACATCCCACTCCTTCGCAAGCGCCAGAAATGCCATCTCATTTTTCTTCCGATCTACCGTTGCAATCGCCCGCACCGCACTTTTATCAATCATCGCCCGAGAAAGTGCCACTCTTGCCATCTCCCGGACAGCATTCAGGGACGAATCCCGGCGGCATCCCATTCCAAGAACAACCGTTCGCGGATACAGGCGCAGAAGTTCCGGCGTACCTGATTCATTTTCCGACTCATAACTTTGCTCTTTCTTCTGCTCACTTTTCTGCCCAGGCGATCCTATATCGGATTTTCCGACAGACATATCTATCTCAGCCACCTTCGCCGAATCGCCGGTTTCCACTGCCACTACCGCCGCTGCTTTGACTGCATCCCGCTGTTCCTTCTTCTCCTGCAGCCCAATCACCATATCCCGGCGCACCAGAGACGCTGGGGCATTTTTCGGGCATCCGCCCTGTTTCAGCGTCACATAGATGTTTTCCTTCTGCCATACGCCCGGAGTAATCTCTGCCGGAACGATTCCATCTACTGGATAATCACTGAAAAAGCCAATTTTTTCACCGCGCAGCTCCGCCGCGGAGATTTGTTTCGCCAGTTCCCGATCACTAATCACCAGCTCATTTTCCGCTGCAAATACATCAACTGCAAATGCCTGCCGCAGATCCGTTGCCGTCGTAATTACCGGTTCTGCCCCCAGAATCTGCGCCGCTGCCTCTGCCAGTTCATTGCATCCGCCCACATGTCCAGACAAAATCGGGATCGCATAACGTCCCTGCTCATCGATCACCAGCACCGCCGGATCTTTCAGCTTATCCTGCACCCACGGCGCAATCAAACGGACTGCAATCCCCGCCGCCCCGACAAACAAAATTGCTTCCTTCTCCTGAAATGCTTCCTTGACCACCTGTTTCAGCGGTTTCGAATGTTCGGATCCTGTATAATCTAAAAAGTCAAACGCCTCTTCCATCTGCTGGCTTAATTTCTCCAGCAGGCGCGTCGCCGTCTCTTTTCCCTGTGCAGTAAAGCAAATGCAGATACCGTTCCTGACCCGAAGTTTCAACTGCTCCATTTATAACAATCCCTTTCTATTACTCATATACAAAACCATCCGTCCCCTGACGGAATTCAGTTGTGAATTCTGGCGCATATAAACGTGAACGCTCGTATCCCGCCTGGGCAGTCACATCCCCGACGATAATCAGAGCTGTTTTTTTGATATTTTCCCGCTCTGCCGCCTCTGCAAGCGTGGCAACCGTGCAGACAACCCGCTTTTCATCCGGCCAGGTCGCTTTGTACACGATCGCCGCCGGCGTGTCCGCCTCATATCCGCCCTTTATCAGCTCTTCCGAAAGCTTCTTCAGCATTCCCGTGCTTAAAAATATAACCATAGTCGCATGATGCGCTGCAAACGACGCGATGCTCTCCCTCTCCGGCACCGGCGTCCGCCCCGCCATCCGGGTGATAATCACGCTCTGCGAAACGCCCGGCAAGGTATATTCCAAATTCAATGCAGATGCCGCGCCGCAGAAAGAGCTGACGCCCGGGCATACCTTATAAGAGATATTTAACTTGTCCAGCTCGTCCATCTGTTCCCGGATCGCACCATACACGCAGGGGTCGCCCGTGTGAAGCCGCACCGTCATCTTACCCGTCGATTCCGCTTCTTGGATCTTTTCGACCACTTCTTCCAGCGTCATTTTCGCACTGTCATAGACAACGGCTGATTCTTTTTTATAATCCAAAAGCTCTGGATTGACCAGAGAACCTGCGTAAATAATCTGGTCTGCCTGATTCAAAAGGCGTGCTCCCCGCACTGTGATTAAATCTGGCGCTCCCGAACCTGCTCCGACGAAATATACCATATATGTGATTTCTCCTTTTTTATTTAATATTCGAATCTCAACTTTTCGTAATTTATGATTCTTCTATCTATCATTACTTCCATGCCTCTCTCCATCTCCAGCAGCTCCCGCACATACGCATCCGCCCCAGCTGTCCGCGCCATCAGTCCATAATTGCTTGAAAATAGCATTACCTCCGTCTGAACGCCGCTCTCTTCTTCCAATACCGCTTTGACCTGATTCGCCACCTGCTCCATGACCTGTTTCAGATATCCATGTTCATATAGGAAATCTGCCGCTTCCTCAGTCGTATTCATCGGCAGCAGGGCATCTGCCTCCGGAAATCCAACGGTTCGCGCGCATGCAGACAAAATCTCCATCCGTCTGTCACCATACCGGGAATGTGTATTCATCACACCACCTGCCACTTTGACCAGTTTTCCAACATGCCCTGCCAAAAGCGCCTGGTGAATTCCTTCCTGTGAAAGCATTTTAAAGCTGGTCCCGATAAAATTACTGCACTTGATGAAATTTTCCATCGAAAGCCCGGTTTCTTCTTTTAAAAATCGTTCTCCATAATTGCCTGGCGCCACTGCCAGCAGCGAAACATCCTCCTGGGCGTGCACCCGGATATCCAGCCGGATCGTCTCAACCAATGCCGCCTCACTCATCGGGTTCACAATCCCAGTTGTTCCAAGCACCGAGATACCACCGATGATCCCCAGATGCGGGTTAAACGTTTTCTCCGCCAGCTCCCGCCCGGAAGGGATAGAAATCTCAATCCGCAAAGGTAACTCCGGCATGCCCGCCTCCCGGCGTGCCAGAGCCGCCTCCCGGAAAATAGCCGTCCGCGGTACCGGGTTGATCGCGTAATGCCCCACTGGACACGAAAGACCGTCCCGCGTCACCATGCCGATGCCCTCGCCGCCGGTTACCTCAATTCCCGGATACGCCGGGTCTGTGTAACCGCTTTCAGTTATGCTATCATGACAAGCCAGAACGGCCCGTGCACAAACCAATGTCCCATTCGTCACATCCGGATCGTCACCGGAGTCCTTCTGTACACCGCATACTGCGCTATCTTCCTCCCGCTCTGCCCGGACAATCGGCAGAATCGCCCGGACGCCGGAAGGTGTCACTGTCTCTGCCGCCGCAGGTGCTTCCCCTGTGCAGAGAAACAACACCGCCGCCCGCGTACACGCCGCCGCGCAGGTTCCGGTCGTAAATCCGGTTCGAAGTTCCTTTTTTTCATCTGTCTGTTTCTTTTCCGTCTCCATCTGCCTCCCTGTATGCCATTTTCTGCCTGAAGATTCTTCTGTCCATTATAGGAGATTTACACCCGACTTTCAACTTATTACTATTTATCTTTATTTAAAATTCCAGTAACAATCCCTCATTTTCCCCTTGCACTTTCCTCAACTGTGCGGTACAATACGGAATATAAATAAGTAGATTTAATTACATATTCAAGAAATAGTTATTATAAACGTGCAAGGACAGCTAACATGTAAATATAAAAAACCGGAAAGATCTTCTCTTTCCGGCATTTTAAGTCTCACACACTTTAAAACAATACAGTTTTAAACAACAACGTGAAACATTATTTGGTACGGACAACCAGATGGGCATTGACATACTCCCAGGAGTATGTGCCCGCTTTGCCGCCATCCTCAATGAAAAATGGAGTTACCATCTTGTAGCCTTCATCCATCATCATGGTTGCAGCTTCCAGACATGATTCCTCTTCGTTTTCAAAATCAACATTAATGCATGGATTCTCTTCCATGGAAGGATTGTCCTCATTCGGATCTAAATGTGCAATTGCGTACTGCATATGAATTCTCCTTTTCCTTATGATACTGAGAGTCTGAAAACTCCCTGCCACTCATTATAACTATCTTTCAATCAATCGTCAAGCACCTGCGGGCGCACCTTTACTATATAAAATTTTGGGGTGAAAACATGAATACAATTATCAATTTAATCGAAAAAACCTACTATTTCCTCTGGGGTGACTGGATTCATCTGCCGCTTCCTGGCGGAACAACCATCAACCTGCCGCTTCTGGTTCTTCTGCTCGTCCCGACCGGTATCTTCTGTACTATCCGGACGCGGTTCCTGCAGATCCGAATGCTTCCGGATATGCTGCGCGCGCTGCTGGAAAAGGCCGAAACCGGACACAAAGGTGGCTCTCTCTCCGCACTCCAGGCACTGATCGTGTCAACTGCGACCCGCGTCGGTATGGGAAATCTTGTCGGTATCGTTGCCGCTCTCTCCGCCGGAGGCGCCGGTGCGTTGTTCTGGATGTGGGTAACCGCGCTGCTCGGTTCGGCAACCGCTTTCATCGAGGCGACCTTAGCCCAGCTTCACAAACAGCCGGATCCGCTCTACGGCGGTTACCGCGGCGGTCCTGCTTACTACATTCACGACTGGATCAACAGCAAACGCCAGAAACAGGGCACGCCGGTTTCGAAGAAAAATCTTCTCTCCGTACTGTTTGCGCTCTCCGGTCTGATCTGCTGGTGCGGTATCAGCCAGGTCATCAGTAATTCCGTGACCTCTTCTTTTAAGAATGCATTCGGCATCCCGCCGATCTACTCATGCTTGTTTTTAGTTCTCCTTGCGGCAGTCATCGTTCTTCGGAAAAATGCCTCCGTCAGGGCTCTGGATCTGCTGGTTCCGATCATGGCAGGCATTTACATTATCCTGACCCTGTTTTTAATTATCGTGAACTTCCGCCAGCTTCCAGGCGTTTTTGCCCGCGTTTTTGAGGAAGCACTCGGTCTGCGCCAGGCAATCGCAGGCGGCTTCGGCGCCGTATTGATGAACGGTGTCAAACGGGGACTTTTCTCCAATGAAGCAGGAAGCGGTTCCGCCCCGTGTGCGGCAGCGACGGCAGAAACCTCCCATCCTGCCAAAGTCGGACTGATGCAGGCGATGGGCGTTTTCATCGACACGCTTCTCTGCACCTGTACAGCCATGATCATGCTGCTGGTCCCGGCTGATAAAATCTCCGGTCTGGAGGGCATGGATCTGCTGCAGGCGGCAATGAGCTGGCATTTCGGGGAATTAGGCGTCATTTTCATAGCCGTAATCCTGTGGCTGTTCAGTTTCACTACCTTCATCGGCATCCTCTTCTACGCCCGCTCCAATGTGAGCTACCTCTTCGGAGACACCTGGGCCGCCCAGACGGCGTACAAGATTCTCGCCCTGATCATGATGTTTGTCGGCGGACTGACCGCCTACACCTTTGTCTGGGATCTCGGTGATGTCGGTGTCGGTCTGATGACCGTCTTCAACCTGATCGCGCTGATTCCGATGTCGAAAGAAGCGCTTGTAAGCCTGCGGGATTATGAGGCAAAATATAAGAAATCATAGCCACTTTATTTCGAAATAAAAAGGGCGTGTGAAAAAACGAGAGTTTTTTCA